>DLKL01000030.1:0-66698 GCA_002476495.1 Lachnospiraceae bacterium UBA7589 | reverse complement strand
TAGGGCAGGCGGGAGCATAAATATGGCAAAGAAAAGCATAGTATTTGTTTCATTTGATGAGGAGTACATTTCAACAATAGAATATAAGTTTGCGAAGCTTGTAGAAGAAAAGGCAAGCGTGGAATTTATAACGAATCAGAGTATTTTTTCAAAATTAATGAGGATGCCCAAAAGGATAGATGTTCTGATTGTACCTTATGGTGTGATAATAGAGCATCCGGAGGTTTTTTCCAAGACCCGCATATATTATCTGACAGATAATGAAGCAGGGGATAATGATGAAAATTTGATATACAAGTTTTATAGTGTTAAGAGCATTGTTGAAAAAATTGATTCGGAATTAATTGGTGACATATCATCGGGAGATATAAAAGGTACCCGCGTTGTAGGAGTATTTTCTGCGGCGGGGGGNNGGGAACAGGGAATACTCTTACTTCACTGTCTCTTGCAGAAAAACTATGGCAAAAGGGAAAAAGAGTTATGTATATAAGCACAACTCCCCATCAGGACTTTTCTTATTATATTAAGAGCGGTGAGGTTTTGGGAACGGCTTTTTCATATCAATGCTCAATTAATATGAAAAATGCCCTTAAGATAATTCAAAATGAAATAAAAACTGAGGACTTTGATTTTTTGCCACCTTTTAAAAATCTGCCGGTGTCTTATCAAATGAAATTCTCTATGTACACGCAGATAATTGATTATATTAAAACCAGAAACATTTATGATTATATAGTGGTGGAGCTGTCCCCTGATTTGCAACCGGAAAAACTGGTTTTTTTGAAGGAATGTGACAGAACTGTCATAGTTACAACCCAGGATAAGGTTGCAGTAGGAAAATTGGAAGCATTTCTTGGTCATATGCTTGATTTTAATCACAATATGGTTATCCTTTGCAACAGGTATAAGCATAATCAGAAAGACTTGCTTTCGGAAGGTGAAATACTTAGGAAGTATGAATTCAGTGAATTTATTGAGGAGTATGGTGATGCTCTTAACCTGGATGTGATTAAAAATTCACAGCTATTTGACAAGACGACAATTTGCATCGAATAAGAAGTAGAGGTAGATATGGATAATTCGGTTATAATGGTTTTTAATTACAAGAAGCATAACAAGATGGTTGATATTGAGGTTCCGTTAAATATATCGGCAAATGAACTGATATATGGATTGAATGCCGGATTTAATCTGGGCCTTGATTTGTCCAATGTGGCAGAATGTTATTTATGTACCGAGGAACCCCGCAGGCTTCTCAGAGGCGACAGATTATTGGAAGAGTTTGGAATAAGAAATGGGACAATTATTAATTTTGACAGATAAACCGGGAGACATAGATGAAATATAAATTAGTTATATATGGAAATAATATGTATAAGGAGGTAGATTTTCCTGAGGATTTCAATGGAAGTCTTACCATAGGAACTGACAAAGCCTGTCAGATTGCGTTCAGACGTGACAGATTTATGACCGGCTTTGTTTTTCGTGTTGATCGTCAGGAAGAGGGACAGTTTATCATAAGCTGTAATGATACAATTTATCTTACCAAAGATTTTAACATTAAGGAATATGTAAGACAGCTTGAGATAGGAGATCATCTTTCTCTTTGCTATGATTTTACAGGGACAGAAATATTTGGAATTGATTTTCTGGCATGCTTTGAGGCAAAGGGTAATGATTACGATCTCGCAATTAATTGTAAGGACAGCTCCGAAATCAGTGTGGGTGGGCTGGTAGGCTGTTCAATCCGTATTGATGATCCTTACATGCATGATGACTGTGTGCGGTTAAGAAAAGGGCTTGACGGTTATGAGATTGATTTGAGTCAGACCTCTTATGGGGTAGAAATTAACGGCTTTGTTCCGAGAGAACCGGTGTGCCATCTGAGATTCGGGGAATTTTTCAGTATTAAGGGATATTCCTTCTGTGTTGATGACGGAACATTATACACAACAAAAAATGCAAAACTGATTACCGGAAAACAAACCAATATTGTATCATATCAGAAAAATCATTATGAATATCCTAAGTTTATCAAAAATGCAAGACAGCAATTTAAACTGCCACAGGATGTAATTGAGGTTCTTGCTCCCAAGGCCAAAGACGAGAGTGAACCTCAGAATTTTCTTATGACTGTTATGCCAATGCTGGTAAATATGCTTCTGATGGTAGGACTTCGTGGTGTAATGGGTGGCGGAGGAATGTTTGTTATATATTTTGCCGCAACCATGTCTGTCAGTACCACAATTACCATAATTAATTATCTCAAGGATAAAAGAACCAGAGAGGAAAAGGAAAATAAAAGAAAAAAAGTATATATGGAATATCTTGCGAAACAGGAGGATGAGATTATTAAGCTGAGGGAAAGGGAAAAGGTAGTTGCAAATTATATGAATCCCTCCCTTGACAATTATATGGCCTTTATCGAGGATTTTGATAATAGATTATTTGAAAAGGAAAGAGAACATGAGGATTATCTTAAGATAAGACTGGGAGATGGAGTTGTATTATCCAACTGTCAGGTGGATTACAAAAAAGAGGATTATGTTGATACAGATGATGAATTAAAGGATTTTCCTGAGGCTATGCATCAGAAGTATGAATATGTAAGCAATATGCCGGTCTGCCTTGACTTGAAGGATGTCAATGCGGTTGGCTTTGTAGGAAACAGAACCAAGCTGTATCAGATGGAAAAAAATCTTATTATGGAGTTTGCGGCATCTCATTTCTACAAGGATATTAAGCTGTTCCTTATTATGAATGAAGAGGATGTACCGCTATTCTCATGGGCAAGGTGGTTACAGATTACATACAACGAGAATACAAAAATGCGGAATTTTATGTATGACAAAGACAGTGCAAAGGTTACATTGGAATTTTTGTATTCAGAGCTTTCCATGAGAGAGTCCCTTGGAGGAGCTGCCGAAGGTATGCCGGATTATGTAGTTATGGTATTCCGCTCAGAGCTTATAAGCAATCACCCTGTATCAAAGTTTATTGACAGGGCAAATGAGCTTGGCTTTAGATTTGTATTTTTTGAGGAATTTGAAGAATTTATAAACAGCTCATGTCAGACAAGGATTTTCCTCAATGACGAATCCTATACAGGATATGTCCAGAATGTTGATGATGGGGAAAAAATACAGACCTTTGAATATGGACATATTTCCCTGAAAAAAGCAGAACTGGCAGCCAAGAAGCTGGCATGCGTATATGTGGATGAGGTTAATCTTGAAAATTCACTTACAAAAAATATTACTCTTTTCCAACTGCTTAATATTATGAGTCCTTATGATTTAAATCTTGGGAAAAGATGGGAAAATTCAAAAATATACAAAAGTATGGCTGCACCTATCGGTGTTAAGAGCGGAGATGAAATTGTTTATCTGGATTTACATGAAAAATATCACGGTCCTCATGGCCTGGTAGCAGGTACAACAGGTTCAGGTAAATCCGAAATTTTGCAGACCTATATACTTTCCATGGCTACACTTTTTCATCCCTATGAGGTTGGTTTTATTATAATAGACTTCAAGGGTGGAGGTATGGTAAACCAGTTCAGGGATTTACCACATCTTAATGGAGCAATCACTAACATAGATGGAAATGAAATTGAAAGATCACTGCTTTCCATAAAAGCCGAGCTGATAAAGAGACAGGAGCTTTTCGCAAAGCAGGAGGTCAATCATATTGATGATTATATTAAAGCCTATAAGGAGGGTAAAGCAGACACTCCGTTGCCACATCTGATATTGATTGTGGATGAGTTTGCAGAGCTGAAAAGTGAACAGCCTGAATTTATGAAGGAGCTTATTTCGGCAGCACGTATTGGACGAAGCCTGGGTGTACATCTTATTCTTGCTACCCAGAAGCCTTCCGGTGTTGTAAGCGATCAGATATGGAGTAACTCAAAATTCAAGCTGTGTCTTAAGGTGCAAAATAAAAATGACAGTAATGAGGTTCTTAAATCTCCCCTTGCAGCTGAGATTAAAGAACCCGGAAGAGCTTATCTCCAGGTTGGAAACAACGAGATTTTCCAGCTGTTTCAGTCGGCCTACAGTGGTGCTACTGCAAAAAATGATGGAATTGCCGAGCAAAAGAAATTTGCAATAACCAGTGTTGAGCTTTCAGGAATGAGAAAGATTATATATGAACAAAAGCCTGACACAAATGATGGCGGTGAGACACAGCTTAAATCAATTGTAAACTATGTAAACGAATATTGCGAGAAAAATGGAATAGAGAGATTACCTAATATTTGTCTTCCGTCGCTTTCGGGGAACATACCAATCACCCTGGATGGATTTGAAAATACAGGAACAGATATTGTTGTTCCTGTTGGTGTTGTTGATGATCCTTCAAGACAAAGGCAATATGTGGAGACGCTTAACATATCACAGAATAATCTCTATATACTTGGCTCATCCCAGTCGGGTAAGACAAATCTTATCCAGACAATTATAAGAGGGCTTGCAGAACAATATTCTCCTAAGGAAGTTAATATGTACATATTAGATTTTGCATCTATGATACTTAGGAATTTTGAGAGCCTTAATCATGTAGGTGGTGTGATAACATCCTCAGACGAGGAGAGGCTTAAAGGCTTTTTAAAGCTTATGCAGACTACCATTATGCAGCGTAAAAAGTATTTTTCACAGCTGGGATTAAGCTCCTACAGTGCATACAGGGAGTCAGGACAGACAGAATTGCCACAGATAGTAATTTTCCTTGATAACTGGGTTGCCTTCAGAGGATATTTTCCTGATTATGAGGATGTTATTATCAATATCAGCCGGGAGAGTGTTTCGGTAGGTATTTCCCTTATTGTAACAGCTGCCCAGACAACCGGAGCAGGTTTTAAGCTTTTGTCTAATTTTTCAAAGAGAACAGCCCTTTATTGTAACGACTCAAGTGATTACGGAACAATATTTGAAGCATGTAGAAAGAAGATTAATGATATAGCCGGACGAGGTATTATAGAGACTGGTAAGGTATTCTATGAAATACAGTATTATCTTGCTTTTGCAGCAGAAAAGGAATTTGAAAAGATAAAGCTTATGAAGGATTTTATCGCCCATATTCATGATAAATATGGAGATGAATATGTTGTGGGAATTCCGGAAATCCCTCAAAAGGTTACAGAAACATATATGCTTAAGCAGTACGGAGCAGCCTATGCACCATATGAGCTTCCCCTTGGAATGGAATTTAATACTATTGACAAGAGAACTCTTAAGCTGGATCAGACCTTTGTTCAGGCCTTTGTAGGTGCAAGGGAAGGGGCAAAACATAGATACATAGAATTCCTCATGGATAAGGTATTGACATTCGGTGACAAAGCGCCGGTTGACCTGTATATTGTTGATGACCTTGAGAACGAATATAAAAAATATGAGCATAAGGCAGCAGTATATACCACATCAATTCCGGGCTTAACTGATATTTTGACAATGGTTGCCGGTAAGCTGAAGGACAGATTAGAAAAATCAAAGACAGGTGAATTGAATCTAAGCAATGAAGCATTGCAGCTTATTGTAATCAATTCTATGAGCATGATGAAACTTATCGGTACTGACAAGGCTTTGGCAGAAATATACAAACTAATCAGCCAGAGTCTTAAAGGCATGAAGGTATGCTTCCTGTTAACTGACTTAGAAAATGCATCCATTTCATTTTCGTCCGGTGATTTGCTTAAGCAGGTCAGGGATTCAAAATCAGTTATTGCCTTTGAGGATATTAAGGCAATTAAGGTTGTTGATATTTCTATGGCTGTGGCACGGGAGTTTAAAAAGGCACTGGAATCAAATGATGCTTACTTAATCAATAATGATAAGGTGGAAAAAATACGTGTTATTGAATGACATTGAGGAGGAAGTTATCTTGAATAAGGATGTGAAGAAGATTATCATATTTGCAATAAGTCTTATGATGGTTGTATTAGTTACCCTGGTGGCTATAATAATGCTTAAAGCGAAGAATCCGGAAGGATACAAAAAAATAGCTTTGATAATACTTCTTATAGAATTTGTCGGTATTTTAATATTGTATTATTTAATTTCAAAAGATAAAATCAGATTTTAAGGGATGGAGGTAAAAAAGTATGGCAGACACATCGCAGGAAAAGGATACCCGTACACAGGCCCAGCAGGACAGTATTGCAGCGGAGGCCAGGGCAAAGGAAGGCGAGGCTTCAACACACGAGACAACTCTGGAAGGACTCAGGGAAAAGCTTGGAAGGCTTGATCAGGCATACATTGACGTGAAAGCGGCAAAGGAAGCAGCTGAGGATCATAAAACCTTCTATTTTAAAAAATGTCTTGAAAGGTATAATGATGATAATTTAAAATGGGTCGGATCAACCTATGATAAGCTTGAATCAGATATAAATGATGTAACCTTGCCGGATGTTGATACATATATAGAGGAATTGGATGGCATTCTTGATGCCATTGGAAACCTCAGGACTCAATATGAAAATGATATTCTGGATGAAACCACAATTTTGTCGGGACTGTGGAAAAAAATTAACAGCCTGTGGGATTCATGGAAAAACTTTTGGAATTAGGAGGGTAGTGTATGAGAGTAGCATTTGTAGATTTAGTTAGTGTAGACAATTACACTATTCAGAAAAAAATGGAATGGGATGCCATGCTGCTTGATTTGTCAAATAAAATAGCAGCGTTGGTTGATTTGGAATCCTTTCAGGGAGAGGCAGCAAATTGTGCTAAGTCATATATGTATGAAATGCACAGCTTCCTTATTACCCAGATGAAGATGTATAACCAGGAGCTTATGTCCAAGCTGACAGTTTATGTTTCTGAGTATTTAACACTGGACACCAGTGTAGTTGCGGTTCTTGATACATTTACCATGAGCGTATGCGCAACTAATATGGAAAGCTACAGTGGCTATATTGAATCTGATGAGAAGGCAATGAAGACAGCGGTTGCAAATATTGCTGATTTGTACACAGCGCCTCCGACAAGCTATACAACTGTTATGGATGATTTTGAAACAATTGGAGACGGAGCCTCCTTAAGAGCAGAGACTATGCTTGAATTTGACAGGAGTGAGGTTGATGGACCGGTAAAGATACTAGAGGATTATGATATGGATATATATCGTCTTATAGCAGAGGCAAGTGAAGGAAACGCCGTGTCACCGGGATCGTATAAAAGTGGCGATATAAGAGGCTTTAAATCATATGAGGCAAGTTATAACAGTCTGAAAAGAAGTGCAGCTGACCTAAGCCTTGAGGCAGATAGGATTAAGGATGCGTTTAATGCAGTAGCTGATGCCAATGAGGAGCTTCAGGATATGCAGGCTCTGGAGGAAAAGAAAAAGAAATCCGTGCTTCATATTGTTAAAGGAACAGGATGTATTATTGCCGGAGTGGCTGTTATTGTTGCCACTGATGGAGCGGCAACCCCTGTTGTCATAGGTGCTATGGTTCTTTCCACCGGATGTATGACCTTTGGTGCTTCTGAATATTATGAGGCAGGAGATGAGATATATAATATTATTCAAAATGATCCTGATGCGGTCGCTGTCAACCCTATACGTGACACAGTATTTGCCGGTGATCAGGAAGCTTATGATACTGCCATGTCTGTAACCACAACTGTAGCCGGTTTGTATGGCGGAGGAGTTCAGGCGGCACAGAGTGCAGTCGAGCAGGGAATAGAAGATGTTACAGGATATGTTATTGTTTCAGGAGCGGAATCCCTGGCTCAGGGTGAAATCAGAGATGCGGTTTTCCAGGGCTCGGTAGATGCCTTTGAGGAAATTACAGGAATTGAGCTTGATGATGTTACTGAGGAAATAATTACAGGAACAATGGGTGTTACATGGGATGGAGCCGATGTAGTAACAGGTGGTTTTGTTCCTACAATCTATAATTAGGGAGGCAAGTCATGGAAATCAAGATTAATAAATCAGAGTTTGATTTAGTTATGAAAAATTTGAATGCAAGCATAGCTAATTTTACCGATGCAGACAACAAGACAATGGATGATATGATAACTGTCTGGAGTGGCGGTGAAACAGATGCACCTGCATTTAATAAGTATTTGCAGAGATTGATAGGTGCCAACAGTCTGATGACCAATTATTATCATGACTTGCTTGTAAGCAATAGTGAGGCTATCAGTAAGATTGGTGAGGAATACTTAAAGCTGGATGACAGTGCCGCAAATGATTTTGATGCAAATACAAGCCTTAATTATCTGTATGGTCTGGGAGGTACAGCACAGCCACCTTTTCCTAATGGTGGTTCACCAAGCCAGCCGACATTCCCGACAGGAGGTAATATCCCGGGGCAGTCACCCTTCCAGGTAGGAGATGCACCGGCAAAACCTCAGGGAAACTCACCATTATTTGATGCATTACAGCAAAACGGCGTAACACCTTAAAATGATATGCATAATTTAACCGGAATGTATAGAATATTAAATATGAATTATTGAAAAGAGGTAATTGACAAATGGAAAAAATAGATTTTTTACCATTAGGTTCTGTTGTGGTAGCAAAGGGTGGTGCCCAGCGGAAAATATTAATTATAGCCAGAGGCCTTGCTCTTAAAGTGGACGGCAAGATGAAATTCTTTGATTATGGCGGATGCTTTTATCCGGATGGACTTTTTGGCACCAGAATTTTGTATTTTAACAGAGAGGATATAGAAGAGGTTCTGCATGAAGGATATAAAGATCAGGATGACAAAAAGCAGGTTGATGAAATTAACAAGTGGATTAGGGAGCATGATATGGAAAAGGGCTCAGTCAGTGAGATAAAGGAAAAGGCACAGCAGGAGTATGGCGAAGCAGCAGGTCGTGCACGGGAACAGGCTGATGCTGTAAAAAGCTTTATCAGGGATGAAAAAAATAAGTAAGGACTGAAAAATAATATTTTTCACGGCAATAAAAAAGAGGCTCACTTTAACGACTTTTGTTAAAGTGAGCCTCTTTTTTCTACAGACTGGAAGCATATGCATCAAAAATATGGTCATACATGGAAGGCAGTCCTACAAATTCACAGCCATATCTGAATCCTGAATCACCTATAGGAGTTACATACAAAATCTTTACAACTGATAATATGATTTCATCTGAGTTTTCAAATTCTATTGTTGCATTAAAATAATAATCTATAGGCAGCTTTGACTCAGACATAAAACCTATACCGGATTTGGATATGTCAAAAACCTCAATCTGTGCATCAAGAGAATCAATTCTGACACCATCCTGCTTAAAGAGATTGGAAACCTCAAGAGTAAGCTTAATGGGAAGTCTATTGTGTTTCCTTTTTTCCTGCATAAATTAACCTCCAAAATAAAATGTCACGAAAATATCTATTCAAAATTATAACAGAAAAATGTAGGTATTGCCATATATTTTTAATGAATATGGTTTATACATACCCTTTTGCTCCGCGAACAGAAACCTCACCGGAGTTTACTGTGGTCACTTCTCCTGCAGCATCCCTGCATAAAAGATTTCCATATTTGTCTATGCCACAGCAGGTGTATGGAGTTAAGCCTGAATAGTCAACAGAACTTACATTGTCTACATTGTCTACATTGTCTGAAATATCATGTGGAATTATGTAAACCACTTTCTCGAGATTTACAAGGCGTGAATTGTATTCATCAAGAATAAATTCTATATCTTCCCGTGAGATAAATTCGTCGTAGAGGCTGCCAAAACTACTCAATATTGATTTGATTAATATAAATTCATCGATTCTCTTACCGGTTTCCAAAAAAATTGATGTTGCTGTATTTTGTATTGTGCCGGGGAAACCGGAATTATTAACATTTATTCCTATACCTATAATTATGTAGCCGGGGCCTGCTTCAGTAAGGATTCCTACAAGCTTTTTTCCGTCAATTACAATGTCATTCGGCCATTTGATTTCTGAAATAATATTGAAGTGTTCCTCCAGAGCTCTTACAATTGCAACAGCAGCAAGGAGGGTTATATTGGAAATGCGGGAATAATCAATATCCGGACGGAGGAGGAGGCTCATATAAATACCCTGGTCCATAGGAGAAGAAAAGTGTCTTCCCATTCGGCCTTTTCCATCGGTCTGTTTGTGTGCCAGAAAAAGAGAGCCGTGAACACTTCCTCTCTTAGCAAATTCTCGTGCCCTTGTATTTGTGGAATCAGTAGAGTCAAATTCAATAACGTTATTGATAATCGGTATGTTAAACAGTGAACTGTTAATCTTCATTTTCATCATCCTGCCTTATTCTTGAGTGTACAAATTCATAGATGGTCTCACACAGCTCCTTTTTCATCGTAAATGGGATTGTATATACGTCCTTTCCGGCCTTTATATTGAGGACATAAAAAATCAGGTTTGGGTCAGCGATAACCATGGTGATTAATTCTATATCCTGAAAGGTGTATTTCTTTTCACCATAGTGGTGGATAACAGTTAAGCCTTCTTCGGAAAATCGATATGTAATATCGAAGGCCTGCTTTCTAAATGACATTTTGAAAAGGTAAAGACCATATGCTCCAAGCAACAGGGCAAACATTCCTGTAAGAGCAGGGTGCTTCGCGTAACCATTTACCAGAATGATTGTCTGCATGGCTGCAACAATAACGAATATTGTTCCTGTTACCCTGTATGTGATACGATTGCTCTTCCTTTTTTGAACGGTATAGTTATAGGTCATAAGAATTAAATCTCCTTAATGTATTTGATATAGACTATAACAAGTATATAATCTTACTTAAGGTAATTCAAGAAATAAATAAAGTAAGTTATAAAAAAATGTTTTACATTTAAAGGGATTATGCTAAAATGTATTTGCGCTTTTATAGAATATTTGGAGGTATATTTTTATGGAAAAAATAAAGATGACAACGCCGTTGGTGGAGATGGACGGAGATGAGATGACTAGAATTCTCTGGAAGATAATTAAGGATGAGCTTATATATCCTTTTATAGATTTAAAATCTGAATATTATGACCTTGGACTTGAAAACAGAAATGCTACTGACGATAAGGTTACATTTGATTCAGCATATGCTACACAAAAATACGGAGTAGCTGTAAAATGTGCTACCATAACTCCTAATGCAGCCAGAATGACAGAGTATAATCTTAAGGAGATGTGGAAGAGCCCTAACGGAACCATTCGTGCCATTCTGGATGGAACTGTATTCAGGGCGCCTATAGTTGTAAAAGGAATTGAACCATGTGTAAAAAACTGGAAGAAGCCTATTACTATTGCCAGACATGCATATGGCGATGTATATAAGGCCTCTGAAATGAAAATTCCCGGACCGGGAAAAACAGAGCTGGTATATACAACTGAGGATGGAAAGGAAGTAAGGGAACTTATACATAACTTTACAAAGCCAGGAATTATTCAGGGTATGCATAATGTATGTGACTCTATTGAGAGCTTTGCAAGAAGCTGCTTTAATTATGCTCTGGATACAAAGCAGACTCTCTGGTTTGCAACAAAGGATACGATATCCAAAAAGTATGATCATACCTTTAAGGATATTTTTCAGGATATCTTCGACAGGGAATATAAGAACAGATTTGAAGCTGCAGGGATAGAATATTTTTATACTCTTATTGATGATGCGGTGGCAAGAGTAATGAAATCAGAGGGTGGATATATCTGGGCATGCAAAAATTATGATGGAGATGTTATGAGTGACATGATATCTTCTGCTTTTGGTTCACTGGCTATGATGACTTCTGTTCTGGTATCTCCTGACGGAAAGTATGAATATGAAGCAGCTCACGGAACTGTTCAGAGACATTACTATAAGCATCTTAAAGGTGAAGAAACCTCAACTAACTCAGTAGCTACAATTTTTGCATGGACAGGTGCCTTAAGAAAACGTGGAGAGCTGGATGATATACCTGAGCTTATGGAATTTGCTGACAAACTGGAGAAGGCAACAATAAAGACTATAGAGGAGGGTAAGATGACAAAGGATCTGGCACTTATAACCTCTCTTAAGGATGTTACTGTTCTTAACAGTGCGGATTTTATTAAGGAAATAAGAAGTACCTTGGAGGAAATGTTGTAAAAAAGGAGTGATTTTAATGTTATTTACAACAGATACAGTTAATATTTTTGAAAAACAGGAACAAAGTATTCCTGAGCTTATGAAGACAGATATCCAGGAAAAAGACGGCAGCTACCTGTTAGAAATTGAGCTGCCCGGCTTTGCAAGAGAAGAGGTTCAGGCCGAGCTTGTTGATGGAACATTAACAATAATTGCAAAAAAACCTGAGCATCTTGAAAAGGATGAAACAAGAATACACTTCATAAGAAAGGAAAGAATACTTTCCGGCTGTAAACGTAGCTTTTATGTGGGAAACAGGGTTAAACAGGAGGATATAACAGCTGCTTTTAAGGATGGAGTATTAAGCATTATTATTTCTAATCCTGAGAAAACAGTTTGTGGAGAAAACCGAAAACTGATTCCGATTAAATAACTACTTATTAAACAACTGCTTATCAGGGGCATCCATAAAGGATGCCCTTAATATTGCATTGTCACCATACTTGTTTCTTATGGAATCAATAGCAGAGTCTAGTCTGGACAGCTTTTTGCTTTTTTCTGTGTCAAAGATATTTAGTTGCTCATAGCATTGGGCTGATGATTTGGAAGCTCTGACAGATATAAGTCGTATAGGCTTTTTTGTCCAGCATTTGTCAAAAAGTATACAGGAATATTCATATATTTTTTCTGTAATATTTGTGGAGGCATTAAGACTTATCTGCTTTGAAACCTTATTGAAGTCATTGTCAAGAAGTGTAATTGAAATCACATTAACAAAGGCCTTGTCCCTTCTGATTCTTGCACCCAGGGCTTCACATATTGATAATATATAATGCTTTGCAAGAAATGGCTCTTCAACATCATAGGGCAGAGTTATATCATGACTATAGCCCTTTTGTGTTCCATGAGATTTCCTTATGTCTCCTGTATCCCTGCCCCAGGCATAGTTCCATATAATTTCACCATGCTTTTTAAAGTGGGAAATGATGAATTCGTAATCGGTATTAGCCAGCTCACCTATAGTCTTAATACCAAGATTTTTAAGCTTTTTTTCTGTAGCAGATCCTACAAAAAATAAATCTCCTACGGGAAGAGGCCATAACTTTTCCTTTAGCTCTTCAGGGAAAAGAGTATGTACCTTGTCCGGCTTTTCAAAGTCAGATGCCATTTTTGCCAGCAGCATATTACTGGAAATTCCAACGTTTACGGTAAACCCCAGTGTATCTCTGATTTCATCCTTTAATCTGTTGGCAAATTGTATTGGTGAACCGTAAAGCTTCTCGGTTCCGGTCATATCAAGAAAGGCTTCGTCTATGCTGTATTGTTCAACCACCGGAGCATATTTTTTCAAAAGGGAAATGAATTGTTCAGAGTACTCAAGGTAGAGAGCATGATTAGGAGGAACTATATTAAGAGCTGGACATTTCTTTTGGGCAGAAACAATAGGCTCTCCGGTAACTACCCCGAATTTTTTCGCCTGCTGGGATTTGGCAAGTATTATGCCATGCCTTGATTCCCTGCTTCCTCCTACGGCAGAAGGAATGTCCCTGAGGTCGGTTTTTTCACCAAGTACATTTACACGATAAACAGCCTCCCAACTTAGGAAGGCTGAATTAACATCGATATGGAAGATTACATTTTTTTGATTATTGTTATCCAATATTGTGCATCTCCTTAATTTATCTGTCTGCCAAAGGAGTATAAGTTCTGTTTTCAGCAATAGACAGATACGCAGGTCTTATTATCTTATTGGCATTTATCAGCTCCTCTATACGATGGGCGCTCCAGCCTGCAATTCTGGCAACAGCAAAAAGTGGTGTGAATAATTCCTTAGGCAGGTCAAGCATATCATACACAAAGCCACTGTAAAAATCCACATTAGGACTGACTCCCTTGTAGATTTTACGTTTATCGGCAATTACTTCCTTTGATATTCTGGCAACATTGCGGTAAAGCTGATACTCATCTTCTTTTCCTTTTTCATCGGACAGCTTTTTTACGAATTTTTCAAAAAGATTAGCTCTTGGATCGGATATAGAGTAAACAGCATGCCCCATTCCGTATATCAGCCCTGTTTTGTCAAATGCCTTTTTGTCAAGTATATTTACAAGATAATCTCTTATCATAGCTTCATTATCCCAATCGCTTACATGGGATTTAAGATCATCAAACATAAGCTTAACCTTGACATTGGCACCACCGTGCTTAGGTCCCTTAAGTGAACATAGGGATGCTGCCACGGAAGAGTAGGTATCTGTGCCCGATGAGGTTACAACATGGGTAGTAAATGTAGAATTGTTGCCACCGCCATGCTCGGCGTGGAGCACCAGGGCAAGGTCGAGAATTTTTGCTTCTGTATCGGTATATTGTTTGTTTTTCCTAAGGAGCCTTAAAAGGTTTTCGGCAGTTGAAAGCTCAGGCTTTTGTTGATGAATGTATAAGCCCTTTCCCAGATCATAATGTCTGTATGCAAGGTATGAATATACTGCCAGCGCAGGAAAATTGGCTATAAGCTCAATGCTCTGGCGAAGTACGTTAGGTATCCGTATATCCATGGAATTAGTGTCATAGGAGCTCAGGGTAAGTATACTTTTAGCCAAAGAATTCATAATGTCCTTATTTGGGGTTTTCATAATAACATCTCTTGTAAAATGCTTTGGCAATTTGCGGTAGGAACCTAGCAGAATGTTAAAATTATCAAGCTCTTCCCTGGTAGGAAGCTGCCCAAAAAGCAAAAGATATACAGTTTCCTCATATCCAAAGCGTTTTTCACCGGTAAAACCGTTTACCAGATCATTGATATTGATTCCACGATAATATAACTCACCGTCAATAGGGACGGACACATTGTTTTCCATTTTGTATGAGTTAATTGTGGAAATCTCTGTAAGTCCTGTAAGCACCCCTTTGCCATCCAAATCCCGTAAGCCACGCTTCACCTGATATTTTGTATATAAATCCGGGTCGATTACATCTCTTGTTTCACAAAGGCGAGCCAGTCGATGTAATTCAGGGGTAACAGCAGAATAGTCTTCTAAATTCATAGTATGCCTCCTTAAAAAATGCTAAATTGATTGATAGTAATCAAACGGATTATTATGTCAAAAGATTAAATCTTTAGAAACAACTTGAAAATGCAACACATATACTATAATATATATTTTGCTTTTTTACAACTCAATAATGTGATAAAATTGTTAAATTTCCCACATTATAAGATTGATAATGTGCATTTTGCCAAATTTATTATTTACATATGCAGAGTTTTCAATTTGTTAATTACAAATAACTAATTTCGGACTGACCGGATTTATTTTTCTGATTAAAACTGAAATTTATTTTTCTTTTTTGAAAATGATATTGACATCCTGTGATTCATATGATAGATTATATAGGTATGTTAAAGAAAGCAGAGTATCCACTCTCACCTTAGGGCATTGGCGACTTGGGTTAATATGCGAACAAAGGTCATATGTATGGCTATTGTTTTGTAGCATTGCGTGGATAGTTTGTCTATCCGCTTTTTTATTGTGCAAAAGGCGGAATAAAAGCTCTGTTACAAACAAAATGGAGGTGCATATTATCAGTAACGAATTAATGATTAACGAGCAAATCAGAGACAAAGAGGTAAGAGTTATAAGTGAATCCGGCGAGCAGCTTGGAATTATGACCTCTAAGGAAGCTATGAAGCTTGCAGAGGAGGCAGGGGCGGACCTGATTAAGATAGCTCCTACAGCAAAGCCACCTGTTTGTAAGATTATGGATTTTGGTAAATTCAGATACGAGCAGGCACGTCGTGAAAAGGAAGCAAAGAAAAAGCAAAAAACCATCGAGATTAAGGAAGTAAGACTTTCTCCTAACATTGATACCAATGATCTTAACACGAAGGTGAATATGGCAAGAAAATTCCTTACAAAGGGTGATAAGGTAAAAGTCACCTTAAGATTCAGAGGAAGGGAACTGGCACATGTTAATACAAGCAAGGCCATACTTGATGATTTTGCAGAAGCTCTTTCAGATGTTGCCGTAATCGAAAAACCGGCAAAATTTGAAGGACGTAGTATGATAATGTTTTTAGCTGAAAAACGTTAAATTTATATTTATAGATATTTTAAGGAGGATATATTATGCCAAAGTTAAAGACAAAAAGAGCAGCAGCAAAGCGCTTTAAGAAAACAGGAACAGGTGAATTGAAGAGAAGTAAGGCTTATAAGAGTCATATTCTTACTAAGAAGTCAACTAAGAGAAAGAGAAATCTTAGAAAAGCAACTATGACTGATGCTACTAACAGCAAGGTTATGAAGAAGATATTACCATATATTTAATTTAGGAGGAATAGACTAATGGCAAGAATTAAAGGCGGCGTTGGCGCTAAGAAGAGACATAATAGAGTATTAAAGCTGGCTAAGGGTTATAAGGGTGCAAGATCTAAGCAGTACAGAGTAGCTAAGCAGTCGGTTATGAGAGCCCTTACTACAGCATACGCAGGTAGAAAGCAGAAAAAGAGACAGTTCAGACAGCTTTGGATTGCACGTATCAATGCAGCTGCAAGAATGAATGGACTTTCCTACAGTAAGCTTATGTATGGCTTAAAGCTGGCAGAGGTAGATCTTAACAGAAAGATGCTTTCAGAGATGGCAATAAGCGATCCTGAGGGTTTTGCGAAGATAGTTGAGGTAGCTAAATCTAAGTTAGCTTAATCTTGGTATATCAACAAAAGTGGAAGCTTGTTTTTACAAATGGTTTCCACTTTTGTTATTATTTATTGCTTTTTAAATATATTCAAAAAAATCGAAAAAACTAAAAAAAATCATTGACAAGAATAGCAATAACTGTTAATATATTACTTGCGTTGAGCAGTGAATCAACGAGAACTTAATATAAGCGGGAGTGCTGGAACTGGCAGACAGGCTAGACTAAGGATCTAGTGATGGCAACGTCGTGAGGGTTCAAGTCCCTTCTCCCGCATTATAAAGGTGCAGGGTAGATGATTTTCATCTACCCTTTAAATATTTTTGCCAATGGAGTATTTATTAAAATGGGAGGGAAAAGGATGTCAGAGTATAACAAAGAGGTATTGCTCCAGCGTGCTCTTGTGTACATATATCTGATCGTGATATTTGGAGTTTATCCGGTTATTACAACCAATAAATATTACAATATTACAATTACAAAATATAATTGCTTCATGTGGAGCAGCATCATATATTCCGTTCTCACCATATTGATATTTCTGCTGGTAAATATAAATAAAAAAACAATATCAGCAGAAAATATCAGGGGATATACAAAAGGAAGATTTTATCAGCGCCCGGAATTCTGGATGGAAGCATTTATGCTTGCGAATGTATTTTCGTATTTTGTCTCAATAGATAAAAAAGCATCCCTTATGGGAGCCGGTGTAAGATATATGGGTATGGTTACTTATATAGTTATAGCTGTAGTGTTTCTGATAATTGCATCGATAAGAATCTGTATCAGTGAATGGATTTTCATGGTTTTTGCAGCTTCTGTGGTATATGGTGAGCTTGTAGCCGTATTACAGCATATGGGTGCGGATTTTATGAAATACAGGGAGGGGATTCTCCCAAAGCTCTATGATATATACATATCAACCTTTGGAAATATTAATATTTATGCAAGCTTTCTTGCCATGTGTCTGCCGGTATTTGCAGCACTACATATATTCAGCAAAAGTAAAGTTTGTATTATGATATCTGCCATAGTGCTTATTCTGGGAGGAAATTCCCTTATGGCAGCCAATAGTGACAGTGGCTTTTTGGGAGTTTTTGCGGCTTTGGTCATGCTATTTTTTATCGCTGTATCAGATAAAAGGATAACAGGCTATATTCGGACTGTATTTTTGATTTTTTGTGGAATTCTTGTACAGGCTGTTTTGAACAGGATTATTCTTGATTATGATAACAAAAGAGGCGGTGTGGCAGGCTTTCTGGATAAGCTGCCTGTTACTATTGGAATTTTTTCCGCACTTGTGCTCATTATGGTATCAGCAGCCTTTGCACAAAATAAGCTTAAAGAAAAAAAACTGTGTGCTGACGGTAAAAGACTTGCCGGTTTCCTTGCGAGGATTATGGGTATTGTGCTTGCACTTTTTCTTATAACAGGGAAAATGACCGGACTTTCAATATTCAATATAGATTACAGGTGGGGAACCTACAGGGGAATGATCTGGCACATTTCTCTTGAGCTTTTTCAGAGAGCATCCGGAGTTCACAGATTATTCGGATATGGAAACGAGACCCTTGGAATACTTGCAAAGGCTGATTATTATGATATTATGATTAATAATACAAAAAGAGTATATGATAATGCACATAATGAACTCCTGCAATATCTGGTAACAATTGGTATAATAGGATTGGTGGCTTACATAGGTCTTTTTGTATGCTGCTTTGTATATATTTTTAAAAATGCAGGAAAAAATGCTATGGCATATGCGTGTCTTGCTGCAATGACAGGATATTTTATTCAGTCTCTTATAAATGTAAATCAGCCGATTACCACCCCTTTTTTATTTATATTTATGGCAATGGGAATTAATGTGGTAAGAAATCATAATAAAGGAGAAATAATAGATGAGTGATTTTCTGGTGAAGCATTTTGTTAAAAACTATAATATGGTTGATAATGTCAAAGTAAGAGAGGCTTACGGAATGCTCAGTTCAATTGTTGGAATAATATGCAATATAATTCTTTTTTCAGCCAAATTTGTAATGGGGACTATAGTTAATTCTATTTCAATTATATCTGATGGCTTCAATAATCTTTCTGATTGTGCAAGCTGTATTGTTACATTATTCGGATACAAATTGGCTGCAAAGCCTGCCGACAAGGATCATCCCTTTGGACATGGAAGATTTGAATATCTTACATCTATGGTTATTGCCATGGTAATTATGCTGGTGGGAGTTGAATTGCTGACTACTTCAGTGAAAAAAATAATGCACCCGGAGACAGTGGAATTTTCATATATTGCCCTTGCTGCCCTCGTCTTATCTATCCTGCTTAAGGTATGGATGAGCAAATTTAACAAAAAACTGGGGACAAAGATTAATTCTACAATAATGCTTGCAACATCAAAAGACAGCATGAATGACGTGGTGGCAACAGCAGTTACCGTGTTTGCCCTTATAATCTCTCCTTTTACTGATTTGCCTGTAGATGGAATAATGGGTGTTATCGTATCTGTATTTATTCTTTTTTCGGGCTTTGGGATAATAAAGGAGACGGTGGATGCTCTTTTGGGACAGCCGGCAGATTCCGGTGTAGTTCAGAAGATAAAGGAAATTGTAGAGGAAAACCCTTATGCTCTCGGAATGCATGATTTGATTATCCATAGCTACGGACCGGGGAATATGATAGGAAGCGTACATATTGAGGTAGATGGAAAA
This sequence comes from Lachnospiraceae bacterium UBA7589, assembly GCA_002476495.1. GTDB lineage: Bacteria > Bacillota > Clostridia > Lachnospirales > Lachnospiraceae > Coprococcus_C. The sequence goes on along the minus strand of DLKL01000030.1, from coordinate 47,251 downwards.
GGCAACATCATGGAGATACATGATGTTATTGATGAGATGGAGAGAAATATATTTGAGGATTTAAACATAAAAATGACAATCCATATGGATCCGGTGGAAACAGATAATGAATATCTGAAAGAATGTAAGAAAATGATGGAAAACATTATTGGGGAAATAGATGACAGGCTTTCGATTCATGATTTCCGTGTCGTTTCAGGTCCAAGCCATACCAATCTCATTTTTGATCTGGTTATCCCACATAATTTGAAACTCACACAGGAAGAAATAAAAGCCAGGATAGATGAAAAATTGAAGAAAAAGGAAAAAAGGTATTATACGGTTATAACCTTTGATAACAGCTATTGCGAATAAAAAATAAGTGGACAAAACACATTTTATGCTTTATAATCCATTGTGAAAAAGGCATTGAGTGGAAAAAGTAGTAAGCAAAGGGTAGCTACAGAAAGTTGCCGGGAGATGAGAGGCACAGTGTACGTTGTTTATGAATACATCCATGAGCCGCAATCTGAAATAACAGTAGGAATTGACGTAGTGGCACACGTTATAGTGCTTAAGTATCGGTATGGTACTTGCAAAGACAGCTGTTGTGAGGCAGCTGTGAATTAAGGTGGTAACACGGAGCTTATGCTTCGTCCTTAGGTTAAGCTTAGGGACGGAGCTTTTATTTTTCTATATCAGGAAATAGAATGCACATTTCCTGTTAAAACGTCCGTAATATTTTTTGGAGGAATACGAAATATGAAACTTTATGATGAATTGGTTGCCAGAGGTCTTATTGCCCAGACAACAAACGAAGAGGAAATCAGCAGACTTATCAATGATGGTAAGGCTACATTTTATATTGGATTTGATCCTACGGCAGACAGCCTTCATGTGGGTCATTTCATGGCTCTTTGCCTTATGAAAAGACTTCAAATGGGAGGGAATAAGCCCATAGCCCTGATAGGAGGAGGAACAGCCATGATAGGCGACCCTTCGGGAAGAACTGATATGAGACAGATGATGACTACCGAAACTATACAGCACAACGTTGACTGCTTTAAGAAGCAGATGAGCCGCTTTATTGATTTCTCTGATGGAAAGGCACTTATGGTAAATAATGCAGACTGGCTTCTGGATTTGAACTATATAGATGTCTTAAGAGAGGTAGGTGCACATTTTTCGGTAAACAGAATGCTTACTGCAGAATGTTACAAGCAGAGAATGGAAAAGGGACTTAGCTTTCTTGAATTTAATTATATGATAATGCAGAGCTATGACTTCTATGCATTATACAAAAAGTACGGCTGTAATCTTCAGTTCGGAGGGGACGATCAGTGGTCCAATATGCTTGGAGGAACTGAGCTTATAAGACGTAAGCTTGGTGAGGATGCCCATGCTATGACAATTACTCTTTTGCTGAATTCCGAGGGAAAGAAGATGGGAAAGACCCAGAAGGGTGCTGTGTGGCTTGATCCTGACAAAACAACTCCGTTTGAGTTTTTCCAATATTGGAGAAATGTAGGAGATGCAGATGTAATTAAATGCCTTAAAATGCTTACCTTCCTTCCTCTTGAGGAGATTGAAAAGATGGAGGCATATCAGGGAAGTGAGCTTAATAAGGCAAAAGAGGTACTGGCGTATGAGCTTACTAATCTTGTACATGGAGAGACGGAAGCAAAAAAGGCTCTTGAGGCAGCCAGGGGATTGTTTTCCAGTGGTAATGCGGAGAATATGCCAACTGCGACAGTTAGTGAAAATGATTTGAAGGATGGAGAAATAGATGTGTTGACTCTTTTGGTTAAATCAGGTCTGGTTGCTTCGAGAAACGAAGGAAGAAGAGCTGTGGAGCAGGGAGGAGTTGCTGTTAACGGTGAAAAAATCACCGATATAGCAGCTACATTCGGAAAGGCTTCCTTTGATGAAGAGTTTATATTAAAAAGAGGGAAAAAGAACTTCCGTAAGATTACTTTGGAAGCATAAGAAGATTTGTGCCACAATATAATATATAAACCGGATTTAAGGATAAGATATGTGGCGTATACAAAAATTTCCAAAATTGAAATCAAAAGAAATAAGTTATTTTAAGGCACTGATTCTCATAATGCTTTTTATCGCACTGGTTATATGTATTTATGATGATGAGTACAATGTTATGGCTGTAGTGGGAGAGCATTATGAGAATTCTTTGCCAATATATTCTGTTGAAACGGAAGAAAAGGTGGTTAGTATAACCTTTGATGCTGCCTGGGGTGATGAGGATCTGGATGAAATACTTCGGATTTTGGAGAATCACAACTGTAAGGCAGCTTTTTTTGTTACCGGAGATTGGGCGGGCAGATATCCGGATGCTATAGACAGGATATGTAAAAACGGACATGAGCTGGGTAATCACGGAGCCAATCACAAGCATATGCCAAATCTTTCAAAGCAGGATATGATTGAAGAGATAGAAGGGTGCCACAATATAGTAAAATCTCTTACGGGGGTTGAAATGGTATTATTCAGGGCACCTTACGGAGATTACAATGAAAGCGTTATTCTGGCAGCAAAATCCCTGGGTTACAGTACAATACAGTGGAATGTTGATTCTCTTGACTGGAAGGATTACGGAGTCAGATCCATTATAGATAAGGTGTGCAATCACAGAGATTTGAAAAACGGTTCCATTATTCTTCTGCATAATGGGTCAAAGTATACGGCTTTAGCACTGGATGAGCTTCTTACCCGGCTGGAGGAAAAAGGATATACCTTTATGCCTTTGTCAGAAATGATATTTAAGGATAATTATACTATTGACCATACCGGCAGGCAATTTAAGCAATAATTTTATTTCATACATATATACAAAATCATCCACGGTGTACCAATATGTGAATTGCTATTGCATATTGTCTGTTCTTTTTTGTATAATAAACATATATTATGGTATTGGGGATTTTACTATGAAGAGGATAATTAATACATTAAGATATTCTGATATTAAGACAAAGCTTGTGCTTATTTTCACTCTTATTTCAGGTTTTGGAACAGCGGCTCTTTTTATTTTTGCAATTATAAAGGGAATTCTGCTTCTCTTTTTTGCCGGAATAGCATGTGGATTTGTTACAATTACCCTGGCACAAACCTTAGGTATGTGTGACATTGCCGATGAAAAGACAGCCGGTGAGCCCAAAGAAGCAAATGAACCGGAAGCAGAAGTCCGATCAAAGAGTATAAAGGCACATGAGGCTGTTGATAAAACAGTTAAAAAAGCAAAAAAAGAGACACGCATTTATGATGCCTCAGGGAAAACGGATGTCCGGGAAAATTATACAAAGCAGACAATGAAAAAAACCTTGCACAGGTTTAAGGTAAAAAGAGATCATAGAAAAGTTATCATTGACAGATGTGAAAAACTTGGAATTAAGCAGACACCGGCATATGTATGGGTTGCAAATAAGATTTTTAACATACTTATTATTGACAGAGAGCCAAGGATATATACACTTCCTCTTTACTCCATAAAAGAGATAACATATCTTAAAAAACAGCCTGCCAGCGAGGAGGATGATTACGAACTTTTTAAGGGTAAAAGCTTTATTGCCAATTTGTTCAGACCCTGTCTGCCGGACTATTTCTATAATACAAAGGTTGATGATCTGACTTCTTACAAGAATCTGTACGGGATAGGCCCCGGGATATATTTTACTAACAATTCCGCAGCCAGTCTGTTTGATTTGCTGGGAATTAGGTTTTATGTGGATGATAAAATTACACGTTCGGCTAAGGTGAATTATTTTTTTAAAGAAATATACAAATGCAATATATTATTGAGAGATAATGTTATTAATGCAAATACATATGCAGATATGGTTTCGGGTTTTCTTAATGATATGGCACATTCAACTATAAGCCATAACGAATTCAGGGATACTCTCAATACACTCATTAAAAATAAACTTATTACACAGGAGTATGCTATACATTTTTCTATGGTAAGGGATAAAATCAGCAGATAATGCTTATACTATTCCAAATAAAAGAAGGATAGTGAATAGCATGAAAATAGCATTTTTTGATACAAAGCCATATGATAAAATATGGTTTGAACCCGTTGCCAGGGAAAATGGCTTTGATATAGTTTTTCTTGAAGAAAAGCTTAAGGAAAATACCGCAATGATGGCCAATGGCTGTGATATAGTATGTATTTTTGTAAACGATACGGCGGATGGGAAGGTAATAGAGATTCTTAAGCAGATGGGAATAAAGGCAATTTTGCTACGCTGCGCAGGCTTTAACAATGTTGATATAAAAAAGGCAAAGGATAGTGATATTGTTGTCCTGAGAGTACCAAGCTATTCCCCCAGAGCAGTTGCTGAGTACGCATTGGGTCTCTTATTTGCCATAAACAGGAAGATTCATCGTGCTTATGTAAGAACCAGAGATTTTAATTATAGTATCAACGGGCTTATGGGAATGGATCTGGTTAATAAGACTATAGGAATTGTAGGAACAGGAAAGATAGGACAGGCAATGATTTCCATTATCCGGGGACTGGATATGAAGGTTTTGTTATATGATCCATATCAAATAGATGAAATTGTGGAGGATACCACTGAGGCAAAGCTGAGGTGGGGCTCAAATATCCAATATGTGGATTTGGATACCTTATTTGAAAACTCAGATATAATAAGTCTGCATTGTCCGCTTACGAAGGATACGCATTATCTCATTAACAAAAGCAGTATAGATAAAATGAAGGATGGAGTACTTTTGGTGAATACTTCAAGGGGGGCACTTGTTAATACTCAGGATTTGCTGGATGCCCTGGCAAGGAAAAAATTCGGAGGAGTGGCTCTTGATGTATATGAAGAGGAAGATGATTATTTCTTTGAAGATATGTCTGAGGAGATTATATCGGATGATGACCTTGTAAGGCTGACCTCGTACAGGAATGTTATTATTACTTCACATCAGGCCTTTTTTACCGGAGAGGCAATGATGGCAATAGCCAATATTACAATGTACAATGCCAGATGCCTGTTGGAGGGAAAAGAGTTAAAAAATATAGTTTTGCCCTGATATTATAATTATACAATGTGGATATACAGATATAAATATGATATACTTACAGGACATGTTGACCAAGGTCAGGAGGAAATAGCTTGAAGAATTTATATATAGCTGAGAAGCCCAGTGTGGCAAGGGAATTTGCAAAGGCATTGGGAGTAAAGGGTGCATACAGTGCAGGAGGACGGGATGGTTATATAGAAACCGAAGATTCAATTATTACCTGGTGCGTTGGACATCTTATAACCATGAGCTACCCGGATGCATATGATCCCACTCTGAAAAAGTGGGATATGGCAACTATCCCCTTTATACCAAAGGCTTACAAATATGACATTATTGAGGCTTCAAAAAAGCAATTTAATGTGGTGAGCAGACTTCTTAACCGTGAAGATGTAGAATGTATATATGTATGCACCGACTCAGGGCGTGAGGGAGAATATATATACCGTCTTGTTGACCGGATGGCCGGAGTGAGCAAGGAAAAATTAAAGAAAAGGGTATGGATTGACTCCCAGACAGAGGAGGAAATATTAAGAGGAATAAGAGAGGCTAAGGATTTGTCCGAATATGATAATCTCAGCGATTCGGCATACCTGAGGGCCCAGGAGGATTATCTCATGGGAATTAATTTTTCCAGGGCCCTCACCCTCAAATACAGTAATACAGTGAAAAATTATCTTGGAATGGACAAATGCGTCATAGCTGTGGGAAGGGTAATGACCTGTGTTCTTGGAATGATTGTAAAGCGGGAGCGTGAAATCAGAGAGTTTACACCTACTCCTTTTTACAGAGTTGTTGCCAACCTTGATGGCTTTTCAGGTGAATGGAAGGCAGTTGACGGATCTGAATATTTCAAATCACCATTGCTTTACAAAGAAAATGGATTTTTGAAGGAAGAATCAGCAAAGGAGCTTATTGACAAAATTTGCACTAAACAACCTGTTGAGTTTAATGTTGAGAAGGTAGAAAAGAAAATAGAAAAAAAGGCACCGCCTATGCTATACAATCTGGCTGAGCTGCAAAATGACTGTTCAAGATTATTTAAAATCAGTCCATCCGACACTCTTGCCATTGTACAGGAATTATACGAAAAAAAGATGGTTACATATCCACGAACCGATGCAAGAGTTTTATCTACGGCGGTTTCTAAGGAAATATATAAGAATATTTCAGGACTTAAGAAATATGAGCCCCTCAGTGGATTTGCAGATAACATAATTAATCTTGGCGGATATAGGAATATTTCAAAATCAAAATATGTGAACGATAAGCTTATTACCGATCATTATGCAATAATACCAACGGGACAGGGCTTTGGCGCTCTTAACTCGGTTTCTGCAACAGCAAAAAATGTATATGATTTAATTGCAAGGAGATTTTTGTCTATTTTCTATCCTCCTGCTGAGTATGAAAAGGTTTCGCTTGTATTGAGCAAAAATACGGAAGAACCATACATAGAATACTTTTTTGCCAATTTTAAGAGATTGAAAAATCCGGGGTATCTGACCATTGCAAATATGCCTTCTCAGGAAAAAAAAGGCGATGATGAAAAGCTGACACCTGAGATGCTTGAAAATCTTGCTAATTTGAAAAAGGGACAGAAACTTAAGGTTAATAGTATAGAGATTAAAGAGGGAGAAACAACGCCACCGAAAAGATACTCATCAGGTACGCTTATTCTTGCTATGGAGAATGCCGGACAGCTTATAGAGGATGAGGAACTTAGAAGCCAGATAAAAGGAAGTGGAATAGGTACCTCTGCTACAAGGGACAGTATTATAACCAAACTTGTAACCAACAAATATATTGCCCTGAATAAAAAAACCCAGATAGTTACACCTACGTTTCTTGGAGAGATAATATATGATGTTGTTTACTATTCCATAAATAATCTGCTCAGGGCAGAGATGACAGCAAGCTGGGAAAAAGGTCTTACAGGTGTTGCCCAGGGGGAGATATCCAGGGATGAATATACTGACAAGATGAATAATTATGTAATTAATAACACAGAGCTTGTAAAAAAGCTGGATAATCAATACAAAATAACATATATATTTGATAAAACCAAACCATATTATACAGGAACAGGCAATAAAAAATCATAAGGAGACTGGTTTATATTATGAACAATTTAACTATTAAAAAACTTTATTCACTGGAACATACCATGGCTGCACCTATGCTGGAAAAACTTACATACCCATGGGAGGCACTGCCTTATATAAAGAATTGGATAATTGAAATCGGGGATGGCCTTAGCAAGTCAGAATATAACAGAGTAGATGATAATATATGGATACATAAAAGTGCTAAGGTGTTTTCCTCCGCATTTATCGGAGGACCGGCTATTATCGGGCCTGAAACTGAGGTAAGACAAAGTGCCTTTATAAGAGGTAATGCTCTTGTGGGAGAAGGATGTGTTATCGGTAACTCTACCGAACTTAAAAATGTTATTATATTTGATAATGTTCAGGTACCTCACTATAATTATGTAGGAGATTCAATATTGGGTTTTAAATCTCATATGGGAGCAGGCTCTATTACATCTAATGTAAAAAGCGATAAGACACTTGTTCATGTAAAAAGCAATATAATTGAAGATGGTGATAAAGTGGAAGGCTTTGATATCAACACAGGATTAAAAAAATTTGGAGCAATGCTTGGAGATTTTGTCGAGGTGGGTTGCAATTCTGTGCTTAACCCCGGAACAGTTATAGGCCCCCATACCAACATATATCCTCTTTCGCCTGTAAGAGGTTATGTGCCTGAATATAGCATATTTAAGACAGGAGGAATTATAGTAAAAAAGTCAGAACGCTAATAAACAGTTTACATTTTCAATATATAATAACTTTATCAATAATGAGCAATATTTACAAAATAATATGTTTATGCAAAATGATCTTCTAAAGCTTCGGCTTAATATTATATTTGATAAAATAATAAAAACATGTAATTGTAATCTATGATTATAAGGAGGTAATTTATGGAAAACACTAATACACTTAAGATTTATTCACAGTATAACAATCTGATTGCTCTTGCGGTTACCCCGGGACATTTTTCAACGTCTTCCTCACATATTAATTATTATATTGATATGACAACTCTTAAGGCAAGAAGCAATGAGGCTAAGGCTGTGGCAAGAGCAATAGTTCAGGAATACTCCAGCACTGTGATTATTGATACAATAATATGTCTGGACGGAACCGATATAATTGGTGCATATCTGGCAGAAGAACTTAATGACAGGGGCTTTATGTCTGCCAATACCCATGATACTGTATATATTATTACTCCTGAGCAGAACTCGGCGGGACAGCTTATGTTCAGGGATAATTATCTTCCGATGATAAAGAATAAAAATATTCTTGTGCTTTTGGCAACAGCAACTACCGGAAAAACAGTAAAAACTGCCCTTGAATGTATAGAATATTATGGAGGAACAATAGCCGGGGTTTCATCTATCTTTTCAGCTGAAGGTGTTATTAATGGGCAGGAAATACATAGCATATTTACAACAAAGGATATTCCTGATTATGCATCCTATAATGCGTCACAATGTCCGTTATGCCGGGCAAAACAGCCGATTAATGCAATAGTAAACAGCTTTGGATATGCCAGATTGTAAATTACCGGTATAAAAGCTCCTCACTGGGAATATATTTATAATAATCTTAGTGAGGAGCTTTTATATGTCATCAAAAACCAAAATTGTTGTTTTAAAATCCAAAGAACTCATATATACCGGAATTTTTGTGGTTTTGGGAATAATACTTATTCTGCTGCTAATTTATATGTTTTCCCCATCAAAGTCCAAAGATAAGAAAAAAACATCTACGTCTATTGATAATTCCTCACCTGAAGCCGGACAGACAACTTATAAGCCAGGTGTGTATACCTCAATGCTTAATCTGGGAGGCTCTTCTATGGAACTTACGGTAACTGTTGACAAAACTAATATTTCCCATGTAGAAATAGCTAATCTTGATGATACAGTGACAGCTATGTATCCTCTTCTCGGTCCGGCTATGGATGAGATAAATGAACAGATTGCCACGGCTGTATCCATAGATAATATTACATATTCAGGAGATAATAAATATACATCTATTATGATTATACAGGCCATAAAGGATGCCATAAAGGATGCGGTTATAACTGAGTAGAAAAGTAAGTGAGACTTAAAGGGAGAGACTCCGTAAGGAAGTTTTCTCCCTGTTTTTTTCTTCAAAATAAATACAATTTACATTTCAAATTGTGTATGATAAAATTTTTTGTATATGTGATTATAAATCTTATGGATTAAGTGACGAAAATGGCTGCGGGAATATATGCAGTTTTAATTTTTCTAATCCGGAATTTGTATAGGGGGTATATAATGTCTTTTCAGTTTGTATGCGGGGCAGCAGGCTCTGGGAAATCAGAGTTCATGTACCGGAGAATAATAGAGGAATCCATAAAAAATAAGGATAAAAATTACATACTTTTAGTCCCTGAGCAATATACCATGGCATTACAAAAAAAGATCATACTCATGCATCCGGCAGGGGGCTCTATGAACATAGATGTAATAGGTTTTAATCGTCTTGCATATAGGATATTTGATGAGCTTAATATAAAACCGGGGAAAATCCTGGAAGATTTTGGAAAGACCATGCTTATCAGGCAGGTTATGGGCGAATTAAAGGATGAACTTAAGGTGTATGGAAAAAACCTTGATATGCCGGGATTTGTTGATGAGGTAAAATCCCTTATGTCAGAGATGTATCAATATGATTTATCCGGTGAAAAGCTAAGTATGGTTTTGTCAAAGCTTACTGAGGAGGATTTTCTGCTTAAAAGTAAGCTTACAGATATGCAGCTTGTTTTTTCTGAATTTGAGAAACGCCTGGGGGAGGAATATATCGTGGCAGAGAAGGTAACAGAGCTTATGTATTCCCATATCAGAGATTCACAGATTATAAAAAACAGTGTTATATGTATGGACGGATTTACGGGATTTACTCCTATTCAGCTTAAATGCATTGAAGAACTGATAAAAAATGCAGAAAAGGTATATACACTTTTAACTATTGACAGATATAGTTACGAAAAAAATAATATAGGAAATCATGAGCTGTTTTATCTTACAAGAGAGACTATGGACAAGCTTAAGCAAATAGTAAAAAGAACCGGTGCAGTCTTTGAAAATGATATTTTTATTTACGGTAAGGAAGGAAACAGATGGAATAATGAAGAGACAGTCAATGAGGAGCTTAGTCATCTTGAAAAAAATGTATTCAGATATCCATATAAGATTTACGAAAAAGCTTTAAGCAATATATCCATATCGGCCTATGATAATCCAAGAGAAGAAATAAAGGGTATTGCAGAGAATATAAAGAAACTTGTTATGCAATCGGGATATAGATATAGGGATATAGCTGTTATTACCGGGAACATAGAGCTTTCATCGGGATATGTGGAGCAGATTATGCCTATGTTTGATATTCCATATTTTCTGGATTATAACAAGCCGGTAAAAAATAACAGGTACATTGATGGTTTATTGCATTTTTTAAAAGCCGTTTCTGACAATTTTTCATATGAATGCTGTTTTGCTTTCCTGAAAGCAGGTATTATTCCGAAGCTTGGTGAGGATGATATAGAAATTTTGGAAAATTATTGCCTGAAAAAGGGACTCAGAGGTATAAAAATCTGGAAGAGTGAGTGGGATGAAGAGGTTGAATATATAAGAGAAGGTGTAATGGAATATATAGAACCTGTCCTGGATATTCTGATGAAAAATAATATGACAGTGGGAGATTACGTCAGGGCTGTTAAGAAATTTATGGAAAGCCTGTCTTATAAGGAGGGTATTGCCCAGGACAGACTTTATGATAAAATAGTTGCAATTTTGAACAAGATGGAAGAAATAATGGGTTCAAAAATTGTGAAAATGAAAGAATTCATACGCCTTTTTGACGTTGGACTTAAGGATGTGACGATGGGAATGATACCCGGTAAAATGGATATGATTACTGTTGGAGACATTACAAGGACAAGATTAGAAGATATAAAGGTATTATTTGTGATCGGTGTAAATGATGGAGTTATACCTGGCAATAGTACTGCCCCTGGAATTGTATCCGACAGAGAAAAGGAGAGGCTTATGGAATTATCTTTTGAACTGGCTCCTACAGAGAGGATAAATTCCTTTGTACAGCAATTCTATCTCTATATTAATATGACAAAGCCGTCTCACCGGCTTTATATTTCCTATTCCCTGATGACCTGTGATAACGAGCCCCTGAGACCCTCCTATGTTATAGGTCGTATTACTAATATGTTTTCAAAGCTTTCTGTGCAGGATTATCATTTAAGGCAGGATAATAAAAAGGAAATATTTGTTGCTGCACCTATGGGGGGAATTCAGGAATTGGTAGATGGATTAAGACAGCTTTTAAATGGAGATTTTTCCTATAAGGATCAGACTCTGGCTTTGTATAAGGCATATATGGAAAAAGGATACAATGATATATTGGACAGGATAGAATCAGGACTTTCCTATTCCAATGTACCTGAAAATTTAAATTCACATATGTGGACGTATCTAAGATTAAATCTTATATCCCAGTCTGTTTCCAGGCTGGAAACATATTCCAGGTGTGCATATTCCTATTTTCTGAAATATACCCTGGGGTTAAAGGAGAGGGAGATAAAGAAGGTAGATAAGAGACAGGTCGGAAATATATTGCATGAAACCATGGAGAGGGTTTATCGATATGTCTATGACCATATGTCAAATGACTGGTCGGCCGTAAGTGATGAAATGAGAAATGAGCTGGTGGAAAGGTTTGTAAATCAATCCTTTGAACAGGAATATAACCCAAGGGATGATGGAAGATTAGAATACCTGAGAGAAACTCTTGTCAGGATAGGAAAGAGGACTGCCAAGGTATTATTCCACATTAATATGGAAAACCGGTACAAACCGGAATTTTTTGAGTATTATTTTAAAAAAGAGTACCGGCTTGGACCGGGAAAGGATGTAATAACACTTAGCGGAATTGTGGATCGGGGGGATTTGTATTATTCAAGAGAAACAAATCAAATGTATATAAAAATAATAGATTATAAATCCGGTAAGACGGAATTTAGCTTAAATAGGTTATATGAGGGACTTCAGCTTCAGCTTGCAGTCTATATGAATATTATGATGGAGCTGACAGGGGAGCATTGCAAAAAAATGTACAAAGAGAATAATCCTGATATTGCTCCGGGAGGAATGTATTATTACCAGATGAGAGATCCCTATGTTAATGTGGACAAGGAGGATAAGCTTGAGGAAAAAAGGTTAAGGGAGCTTAAGCTTAGAGGGCTTGACGCAGAAGATGTAAAGCTTTTTTCAGGCATAACGGATTATGGAGTAAAAAAGGCATTGGAGGTTGCACAAAAGATACTGGAAGGAAATATAGAAAAACGCCCTATGAAGGAGGGAACCAGGCTGGCGTGTGATAATTGTGAGTTTAAGGCTGTATGCAGATTTGATTCGAAAAAAGGGGGAAACTCATATAAATACCCTAAATACAAGGAAAAAGAAAAGGATAAAATTATAGATGAAATAATGAAAAAGGCAGGAGGTGAAGGTAATGCCATGGACAAAGCAGCAACAGAAAATAATTGACAGCAGGGATGCAAGTGTTCTGGTTTCGGCAGCAGCAGGTTCGGGGAAAACAGCAGTTTTGGTTGAGAGAATACTGACAAAAATACTGGACAAGGAAAATCCTCATAATGTGGACGACTTTCTGGTGGTTACCTTTACCAATGCGGCGGCTGCGCAAATGAGGGAAAAAATTGCCGGAAAGCTGGAGGAGGAGCTGATTAAACATCCTGAAAACGAGCATCTTGCAAAGCAGGTCATTCTGGTAAACAGAGCTGATATAACTACCATTGACAGCTTTTGCCTGAAAATGATAAAGGAGCATTTCAGCCTTCTTAATATTGACCCTAAAATTACTATTGGCGATAATGCAATGACAGATATGATTAAAAATGACACTCTTGATAAAATGTTTGAGGAAAAATATAATACTGCATCTGCCGGGGACAGGGAAATGTTTTTGGGACTTCTGGATATTCTTGTTGACAATCCTGATGAAGATGAGCTTAAAAAACAGATTCTTAATATATATAGGATAGCATCAAGCTTTCCGGAGCCTGAAAAATGGTATCAGGAGGCTAAAGAGGCACTCCGTGTGGAAAATGTGGAGGAATTTAATGAGCTTGAATGGGTAAAGGAATATATTTCTATTGCTCAAAATACAATCAGGGATGCATTGATTTATGTGAAAAAGGCAAGAAATATATGTACTGAGAATGGTGGACCTGACAAAAATTATGAAATTACCCTTAAGGATGAGCAATTGATTATAAATATGCTGGCAGCAAAAAACTATCAGGAGCTTATGGCTGCTATCAATACAAAATTTCCGGTTATTAAACCCTGTAAGGGAGATGCCTATGACAGTGAGCTGGTAGAGAAATTTAAGAATGTAAGGGATGAATACAAAAAAATAATTAAAGGTGTGAATATTTTCAGGCTTTCTGTAGATGATGTTATTGCCCAGATAAATGATATCGGTGAATACCTTATTCCCTTGATTATGCTTACTGAGGAATTCAGCCGGAGATACCGGACCGAGAAAAAGGATAAGGGGATAATGGAATTCTCCGATGTGGAACATCTTGCGTACAGGCTTTGCTGCCGGGGATATGATTTACAGGGAAATGCTCTGCCTACCCCTGTAGGGGAAAAAATAGGTGAGGGCTATAAGGAGATATATATAGACGAGTATCAGGATAGCAATTATCTTCAGGAAGATATACTTACTTCTCTCTCAGGAATATCAAGGGGACATTATAATATGTTTATGGTAGGAGATGTAAAGCAGAGTATATACAGATTCAGAATGGCAAGACCTGATTTGTTTGTGGATAAATATAATAGATTTCAGGATGAGGGAAAGGAAATAAGGGTAGATCTTAAAAATAATTTCCGTTCCCGGGATACCGTACTGTTTCCGATTAACTATTTTTTTTATCAGCTTATGGGTGAAGATTTGGGGGATATATGCTATGACAAACGGGTTGCATTGATACCCTCTCTCGAATTTTGTGAGCCTTCCGAAAAAATGAAAGAAAGAGCAGGAGGAGATGTAGAAATATTATTTGTCAATGCTGAGCCGGATGACAATGATGTACTTTCGGAGGAAGAAGAAAATACAGAAAAGAACCAGCTTGAAGCTAAACTGATTGGAAGACGTATTCTTGAACTTACAGATGCCGATAAGGGTCAGGTTATATTAGATGCGGTCACAGGAAAATACAGACCTGTAGTCTATAAGGATATTGTAATCTTATCAAGAAGCCTGAAAAATTTTGGGAATGTAGTATACAATACTCTTACAGAGCTTGGGATACCTGCATATATTGAGGATTCAAAGGGATACTTCGATTCTACAGAGATAAAAGTTATAATGTCATTGCTTGAGGTTGTTGATAATGTCCGTCAGGATATTCCTCTTGGCGCTGTTTTGCTTTCGCCTATAGGAAGATTAAGTGAAAATGAAGTAGCATTAGTATGCAATTATGCCGGCAAAAATATGGGAAATGAGGCTGGATTGTTTGACAAATGCCAGCTTTATATGGAACAATTTGAGGATGATACAGCATACAAACTTAAAGCTGTTTTTGATAAAATAGGGGCGCTGAAGGAACTGAAAAATACTCTTTCCATCTCAGAACTCATATGGAAGGCTCTGGAAATTACCGGCTATTACACATATGCATCTGCCATGCCAATGGGTGAAAAGAGAAAAGGTAATATACATATGCTGATAGAGAAGGCGAGAAAATATGAAGATGGATTTTATAAGGGTTTGTTCAATTTTTTAAGATATATAGAAAAAATGAATATCAACGATTCTGACTATGGAGAAGCCAATATTCTTAGTGATGATGAGAATCTAGTGCGAATTATGAGTATGCATAAATCCAAGGGACTGGAATATCCGGTTGTTTTTGTAAGTGGTCTGGGCAGGGAATTCAATAATATGGATATAAAACAAAATATAATTGTACATAGCGATTATTACATTGCTTCCATGGATTATAACAGGGAGAAACGTTTTAAGAAGAATTCATTTATCAGAGACTGCTTCAGGGAACTTATAAAACGTGATGCCATGTCTGAGGAGCTTAGGATTTTCTATGTTGCCATGACCAGGGCGAAGGAAAAGCTAATCCTTACAGGCTGCCATAGAAATATAGAAAAACTTATGGCTGCAGGTGATTATCTGGGAGAGTATGAACAGCCGCTTTTGCCTTATACAGCCAGGCTTGGTGCTAAGAGCTTCATGGATATGATAATTAAGTGTATGGTAAGATATGGTATGGGATTTATACCTGGTGAACATGGGATATCCGTAAGAATTCTGTCCTATATGGATATAGCTGCCGGTGAGATAAAGAGCAAGGTAAAAAATGAAATTAAGCTGGAGCAAATAAAAAGTATGGCAGATAATTTACCTGAAACAAGCTATTACAAAGAATTGACAGATAATTTCTCTTTTAAGTATCCATATGAGCCTTATGTCCGGATTAAAAGCAAAATGTCCATCTCCGAGATAAAAAAGATGAAGGCTTACGATGGAGAAAGCTATGATGCTGTTGAGAATATTGAAATAGAGTATGGGGACAGAGAGAAAAAAATATCCGGGGCAGAGAGAGGTACTATAGTACACAAATATATGGAACTGCTGGATTTTGAAAAAGCATACGGGGATGAAGCATATGTGGAAAATTTTGCAAATGAGCTGGTGAAAAGAGGTATTTTTTCAATCGACGAAAGAAGTGTTATTAATTCCTGTAAAATTAATAATATGATTAATTCATCTCTTGGGAAAAGAATGGTACGGGCCTGCAAAGAAGGAAAACTTGTTAGGGAACAGCAATTTCAGGCAGGTATACTTCCTGAAAAAATATATCCTGAGCTTAATATAGCTTCGGGTAAGGGGGATGTTATTATTGTCCAGGGTATTATAGATGCATTTTTCTATGAGGAGGAAGAAATAGTTGTCATGGATTATAAAACCGACCGGGCAGATGAAAAAACACTGGTAGGAAGATATAGGGCACAGCTGGATTATTATGGTGACATATTAAGCCGTCTAACAGGGAAAAGGGTAAAGGAAAAAATTATATATTCCTTTTATCTGGATAATGAGATACAATTATGAAAGGTTAATTAGGAGGTTTAAAATATGGGAAGAACCACAGAAGAAAAAGAAGGAATATCACTTTTAGGCAATCAGAAGGTAAAATATCCCTCGGATTATTCGCAGGATATATTGGAGACCTTTGTAAATAAACACCCGGATAATGACTATTTTGTAAAATTTAACTGTCCTGAATTTACAAGTCTCTGTCCTATTACAGGACAACCGGATTTTGCAACAATATACATTTCGTATGTACCGGATAAGCTTATGGTAGAAAGTAAATCTCTTAAGCTTTATCTCTTTAGCTTTAGAAACCATGGGGATTTTCATGAGGATTGCGTTAACATCATTATGAAGGATTTGATTAAGCTCATGGAGCCTAAATACATTGAAGTCTGGGGAAAATTTACCCCAAGAGGAGGGATATCCATAGATCCGTATTGTAATTATGGCAAACCCGGAACAAAGTGGGAGCAGGTTGCATTTAACAGGCTTTCAAATCACGATTTGTATCCGGAGAAGGTTGACAACAGATAATGAATTATTATGATGCAGTTGAAGAAATAATTAATATACCCAGATTTAATAATACTCCCGATGGAACGAATAAATCAGGAAAAGAGAATCTGCTTAGGGTTTTAAGTAAGCTTGGGAATCCACACCTTAGGTTAAGGGCAGTTCATATAGCCGGAACTAACGGAAAAGGCTCTACCTGTCAGTTTGTAAAAAATATATTGAACAGGCTTAATTACAGCGTAGGAGTTTTTACATCGCCTCATCTTACAAAAATTAACCAGAGGATAGAAATGTCCTACGGATGCGAAATGCACAAGAATGGGCATTATATTTCAGATGAGGATTTTCTGGAATGTTATATGAGAGTCAGGAGTGCTATAACAGAAAATCAGTCAGAAGGAGGCATGGGATTATCTTTTTTTGAGATTGTTTTTACTATTGCAGCACTATACTACTCGGAAAAGGAGCCGGATTATGTAATATACGAAACCGGTCTTGGAGGGAGACTTGATGCAACTAATGTAGTTGTTCCCGAAATAACCGCAATAACCTCCGTTGGATTAGATCATATGGAATATCTGGGAAATACCATTGAGCTTATTGCCGGAGAAAAGGCAGGTATTATCAAACTGGGAGTCCCTGTTGTATACAACACCGGAGAAGCATTGGCAGACAGAGTAATTGAAGAGCAGGCCGGACTTATGGATGCCCGGGCAATTAATGTCGCAAAAACAGATTATATAATAAATGAATTAACAGATAAAACCATTGATTTTTCAATTTATAATAGTTATTATAGATACAATAATCTTATTGTTCCGGCCGGTGGTGCCTTGTATCAGGTGGATAATGCAATGACTGCTATTGCTGTATGTAACAATCTTATCCATGATGGTCATACCATTCCGGAAGAATGCATAAAAGAGGCATTGATACATTTTTCATGGGAAGGGCGTATGGAAAGAATCCACCCTAATATTATTTTGGATGGAGCCCATAATCTGGATGCAGTCATGAGATTTACCCAGGGGGTAAGAGCACTTTGCGGCAATAAGGGAATATGTCTTTTATTTGCTGTGGCAGGAGACAAGGATTACAGACCGATGATAAAGCATATTTGCCGGGAACTGAGGTTAAAGCGGGTTTTTGTGACATCGCTTAATTCAAAAAGGGGAATATCGGCAGAATACATAGCTGATATTTTCAAAACATACATAAATGAACCGGATTGTAGTGAAGGAAGTATTTCATCTAAGGGATTGGTAATCAGCAATGATGATACGGCTGCTGCATTCAGGGCAGCATATAATACGGTTAAGAATACGGATGATATATTATTTTGCGTTGGCTCTCTGTATCTTGTAGGAGATATAAAGAGGGCTGCCGAGGAGGAACTATATGATTAATTTTGAAGAAGAACTAAAACGATTTTCCCCTATGCCGGAGGTTAATCAGACAGAGGCTGCTATATACAGTAATGATTTAAGGGATATAAGTGATATAGTTATGCAGATTACCCAGGAAATAAAGGAAGCAAATTCCGGTGTAAATGCATCTGTAGCCAGAATAAGGAGATAATTATGGCAATACAAAGACAGACACTATGCCCTCATTGTGGTGCACAAATAAAGAAAAACGGATATTGTTCAGGCTGTAATATGCCTGTCTGGGTTATTGAAAAGGCATATAATACTTCAAACTATTATTATAACATTGGATATGATAAGGCAACTGCCAGGGATTTGTCAGGGGCTGTAGAGTCTCTTAATATGTCTCTAAGATATAATAAAAAGAATGTTATGACAAGAAATCTTCTCGGACTTATATATTTTGAAATGGGCGAGGTGGTTATGGCTCTCAGTCATTGGGTCATGAGTGTTAATTATTCCCAAAATAATAATATAGCATCTACATATCTTAAGGAATTAAAACAGGATCCTGCCAGGCTGGAAAGTGTGGATCGGATTGCAAAAAAATTTAATATGGCACTTGGATATGCCGAAAGCGGAGATTATGATCTGGGAGCTATGCAATTAAAGGGAATACTCAAGGATAATCCACATTTTATCAAGGGATATCTGCTCCTGGCACTGATATATATAGAAACCAACCACTATGAAAACGCCAGAAAGACCCTTAGGAGGATACTCAAGATAGATAAGGCAAATCCTGTTGCAATACATTATCTCAGGGGAATGGGTGACAGCGATGAGAATATAATTCAGATGAGGCTTGAATCCATTGAAAATGATGGATTATTTGACGAGGATTATGTAAAAGAGGTGTCAGTTACGTTAGATGGTGATACAGTAACTGAGGATGACACAGCTATCTTCAAGGATATTCATGCAAGAAAAAGTCAGGGTATAAAAACCGGTGCTTATGGTGAGGTAAGTATGGCAAAATACTCCGGTATGTATGTGCTCCTTGGTATGGTTATGGGAATCCTTGTTTTAGCCTTTATGATTCTTCCACATCAACGCAAGAAAATAAATAGAGAGAATGCAGAAATTGTAAAAGCTTACAGTGAAGAATTGACAAACAAAAAATCTGAGATTCAGGAGCTCAATTCGAAGATAGAGGCACTCAACGTAATGCTTGCGGAGGCTGAGTCTAAAGGAGAAGGAGAAAATCCTTTGCCGGACTATTCTCATATAGAGCATGGAATGTCTGTAGATGACATACAGGAAATGATAGATAATGAATAATTCAAATTACTGAAGAACCAATATGGATAATATGCAAAAGAAAGGGAAACCACAGGGTTTCCCTTTCTTTTGTTCATTTTAAGCATATATCAAAGGGTTAAGGAGATATAAAGGCTATGAAAAGTTTTGAGGTAAGCAATGGAGTAATGATTTACTATCTGCCAAGGGAGCTTGATCACTATATGGCGGAAAAATTAAAAAAAAGCAGTGAAAATGTATTTAGGGAGGAAAAAATAAAATATCTCATATTTGATTTTGAAAATACGGAATTTATGGATAGCTCGGGAATAGGTCTGATAACAGGAAGATTCAGAAAGGTATATGACAAGGGTGGAATGGTATATGTTGTCAATGTAAGGCCGGCAATAGATAAAATTCTTAATATGTCAGGGATATACAGAATATTGTGTAAAAAGGAAACAAAGGAGGAGATAATAAATGAAATGATTGAGGGAGGCTATTATGAATAATACCAACGAAATGACAGTTGAGTTTACCAGTGCGGCAATAAATGAAAGTTTTGCGAGAATGGTGGTAGCTGCATTTATAACCAGTACAAATCCAACCCTGGAGGAGGTATCAGATGTAAAAACAGCAGTATCTGAAGCGGTTACTAATTGTATTATACACGGATATGAAAAGAAACAGGGATTAATAAAGATAAGGTCAGTAGTTGACGGAAGAAAAATATATATAGAAATCCGGGATTACGGAAAAGGAATAAAGGATGTAAAGCAGGCTATGGAGCCGTTATTTACAAGCAAACCGGGAGAGGATAGATCGGGAATGGGATTTTCTTTCATGGAGGCATTTATGGATAAGCTTCTGGTTGAGTCCGAATATGGGAAAGGAACTGTAGTTAAAATGTGGAAGGAGATAGGGATAAGCAGACCTCAGTTTAGTTAAATGAATGATATGGAACTATTTGAACTTGCGAAGAAGGGAGATAAAGGGGCAAAGGAAAAGATAGTTTCGGAGAACACAGGACTTGTATGGTGCATTGCAAAGCGTTTTATGGGAAGGGGGTATGATCTTGATGAAATATATCAGATAGGATGTATTGGTCTGCTAAAGGCTATAGAAAGATTTGACAAGGAATATCAGGTTAAATTTTCTACATATGCGGTGCCCTTAATATCAGGAGAGATAAAGAGGTTTCTTAGAGATAATGGGATGATAAAGGTCTCAAGAATTTTGAAACAAAATGGCTACATAATAAGCCAGACCAGGGAAAGACTTATCAATAAATACGGAAGAGAGGCTACTATGGAGGAGCTGTCAGGCGAAACAGGCCTAACCTGTGAGGAGATCGTTATGGCCACTGAAGCCAACAGAGAGATTGAATCTATACATCAGACAGTATATGGCAACGACGGAAAGGAAATGTATCTGGTGGACAGACTGGCTGATGAAAGTGAATCGGAGCTTGCAGCAGAGGGAATGTATAACAGATTGCTGATAGAGCAGGGTATGCAGGCTCTGGATGCAAAGCAGCAAAAGCTTATTGAGATGAGATACTTTCAGGATAAAACACAGACGGAAGTGGCAAAAGCACTGGGGATAAGTCAGGTTCAGGTAAGCCGGCTTGAGAAAAAGCTTTTGCTTCAGATGCGAAATGCTATTGACAATAAATCAAACTAATAGTACAATTAATAAAATTAAGTATAAATGCCAATATATTAGTTTGGATAATATAATGATATTACAATTATTAAACTAATAGTATGAAAGGGTTTGGGTTTCTAAAAGGTATGGGGCAGCGGAAGAAGTCGGCTCTGGAACAGTTTAATAGGGATAATATAATCCGTGCGGCAAAGGAGTTATTTGATACTAAGGGGATTGAAAAGACTACCATGGATGACATAGCCAGACTGGCGGATTACAGTAAGTCCACTATATATGTTTATTTTAAGAGCAAGGAAGAAATTTACAATTCAATAGTAAAGGATTATCTTGCAATTCTTATAGGAGAGATAGAGATAAATATAAGTCGGTCTGAGGATTTTGAGGAAAGCTATTACAGTCTCTGTGACTGCCTTGTCAGGTTTGAGGAAAAGTACCCCAGATACTACAGCAGTCTTATGGGGGAAGAGAACATAACCAATAGCAGAAAAAAGAATGAAGGTATGGATTTTTCCCTTGGTGAACAGTTGGAGAGTGTTATAGGAGCCCTGCTGGAAAAAGGAATGGACGGCAGATATATAAGAAGGGATTTGGAACTTGGACCGACAATTTTGTACGTGTGGTCGGCTATAAGCGGGATAATTCAGGTTGCGGAAAGAAAGCGGGAGGAACTGGATACCAAGCTAAACATGAACAAGGAGGAGTATTTGAGGTTCTCCTTCAGAACCTTTTATGAATCTTTAGTGAGGAGGCAGTAATGTATTATAAACAGGGGATAAATAAGAAGGACGCCATGAGGCATAATGCTAATTATGTGTTTTATGTATCAGATATGGAAGAAATTCCATCCAGAGGTCACTTTACAAAAATGGATGGAGGACGTGAAATAGCAAGCCATATAGCTGAGGGACTTGACAACTGTACCTTGAAAAAGTATACAGAATATGAGGGTGAGGTTATTCGCGGAGAAAGTGTGGGTATTGTATTTCCAACCCATATGTGGGGCATTTCTCTTGCTGTATATACTTTTCTCAAACACCTCAGAGTTTCAACGGATACATATGTATATGCAGTGGCTGTGGGAGAAAGCCTTTCAGGCTCTGTAGATGCAACTATCACAAAAAGAATTAATTTTGTAGACAGATTCAAAAAAATTTTTTCTGACAGAGGCTTTGGAGATGAAAGACATATATATTTGAGATGTATTGATTTTGCAAGGAATTATGGGACTGTTGAGGAGGGCATCCGGGAGTGCAGGGATATAAGGCATAGACTGGAGTGTATTATGTCGGGTCTTTTGTTTCATACAATAAATGAGCTTAGCGCAGACGATATCCTGACCGGAGAGCAGACAGAAGCAGAACTGGTATTTGATATATCTGCTGTTCAGAAGGCATCCTACGATTATGTACAAAGAAAGCTTTCGCTATCTAATATATTTTTGGATGATGATGTGCTTCAGGGGGTGAAGCTGTGCCGGGTTATGTAATCCATCTTGCATTAGGTGAGCTGCTTTTAAACCAATTAAGGCTGAAGGGAAAGGAACGGGATTATTTTTTGCTGGGGTGCATAGCTCCGGATGCAATAGCAGGGATGAAAAAAACCACTCATTTCTGGAGCAATGAAATGTGTACACGCTTTGCCCGTAAGCCGGAGCCGGAAGCCTTTGAACAAAAGTATTATTCTCACAGAACCAATCCTTTTGTGATGGGATATTATTCTCATCTTTTTCTGGATAAAAGATTTATAGAGGTATACTGGAAAAAGCATTTTAGCTTTTTCGATGAAAAAATGAATAAGGAATCGGAATATGACAAGGTAAGGCTTGTTTATCTGAAGGAAAATAAGAAATATTATCCAAGAGAACTATTTTTCTCGGAAAACATGTATTACGGAGATTATGACAGCATGAATGGCTATTTCGTGAAAAAGTATGATATATTAACACCTTCGACTGTATGGGAAATACCTGATTTTATTGAAGAACTTCCGGAGGATGCATGTATTAGAATGGCAGCTATGCTGGACAAGGTGCAGGAAGACAGGGAAACATCAACTAAACCGGTTCTTAAGGTATTTAACCTGAGTGACATGGAAAAGCTTATAACAGATACTGCAGGGGAGATAAAACATAGTATGTGGATCAATTAAATAATTTTTCACTTTATGTCCTTTATATTTGGCCAAATCAGGTCGGTTATATAGGGCATTTTTTGTAAAAATGTTGAAAATGTCGAATACAGGAGCAGTACTTATGGAAAAAAGCTATATCCTGTGTTAGTATATACAACAAAAAATAATAAGAGCAGGATGAAGAAATATGATTTTAAATGTATCAAATTTAAGCCATGGATTTGGAGACAGGGCAATTTTTTCGAATGTGTCATTCAGACTTCTTAAGGGTGAGCACATTGGATTGATAGGAGCTAACGGTGAAGGCAAATCCACTTTTATGAATATTGTAACAGGCAGCCTTACTCCTGATGAAGGAAAGGTAGAGTGGGCAAAAAATGTAAGGGTTGGTTATCTGGATCAGCATACTGTACTTAAACAGGGGATGACAATAGGTGATGTTTTAAGGTCTGCTTTTGAATACTTATTCAAAATAGAGTCAAGAATAAATGATATATGTGACCTTTTGGGGGAATGCAAAGAGGCTGATATGGAGGCTATGATGGAAGAACTCGGCACTTTGCAGGATCTTTTAAACAGTCATGATTTCTATGTCATTGATTCCAAGGTTGAGGAGATTGCCAGGGCCTTTGATCTTCTTTCCCTGGGACTTGATCAGGATGTTACTATGTTAAGTGGGGGACAAAGAACCAAGGTGCTTTTAGCCAAGCTGCTGTTGGAAAAACCTGATATACTTCTTTTGGATGAGCCTACAAATTATCTTGATGCCAATCATATAGAATGGCTTAAAAGATACCTTATGGAATATGAGAATGCATTTATACTCATATCCCATGATATTCCATTTCTTAACAGTGTTGTAAATATAATATATCATATGGAAAATCAGGAACTTAACAGATATGTTGGAGATTATGACAAATTTCAGGAGGTTTATGAGGCAAAAAAACAGCAATTAAATGCAGCATACAGAAAGCAGCAGAAGGAAATAGATGAGCTTAAGGATTTTGTGGCAAGAAATAAGGCGAGGGTTGCTACTAGAAATATGGCTATGTCAAGACAAAAAAAGCTCGATAAAATGGATATTATTGAAATTGCAAAGGAGAGACCGAAGCCGGAATTTAATTTTCTTGAGGCCAGGGCATCAGGGAAGGTAGTATTTGAAACAGAGGACCTTGTCCTTGGTTATAAGAGAGTACCTCTTTCAAAGCCTATTAATTTGAGAATGGAAAGAGGAGAAAAAATTGCGGTAACAGGAACTAACGGAATTGGCAAAACAACATTTTTAAAAAGTGTTCTTGGTCTTATTCCACCGGTTTCAGGAAATGCAAAGCTGGGAGATTATCTCAGTACCGGATATTTTGAACAGGAGCTTGAGGCGACCACCAATACCTGTATTGAGGAGATATGGAAAGAATTTCCGGCATACAGCCAATATGAGGTACGAAGCGCACTGGCGAAGTGTGGTCTTACAACAAAGCATATAGAAAGCCTTGTTAAGGTGCTTTCGGGAGGAGAACAGGCCAAGGTAAGACTGTGTAAGCTGATTAACAGGGAAACTAATGTGTTGCTTCTGGATGAGCCTACAAATCATCTGGATGTAGAAGCAAAGGAGGAGTTAAAACGGGCTCTTAGCTGTTATAAAGGAGCTGTGCTTCTTGTGTGCCATGAGCCTGATTTCTACAATGGTATTGTGGATAAGATATGGAATCTGGAGGAATATTCTTTGCTGATGTAAACATATTGCAAAAACCGGGTATGAAAAGTTAATAAAAAATTAATACTATCGTATGGATATTTGTGGTAAACTTGTATTTGGAAAAATATTTTGATATAATGACAGGGTATGTGTTTTACATAATGATTTTGTATTATTATTTTTGATTAACATAAGGGAGGTAGCTCTATGGGCTATGATAAACATGAGACAATAAAGAAACAAAAAAAGGTTGTCTCAAAGTCTCAAAGGTATGCCAGAAAAATTCTGGTGAGCTTTTTTAAGATTATTCTTGTAGTATTTATTACAGTTATAATAGCAGGAGCAGGAGCCGCTTTTGGAATGGTAAAGGGAATTTTGGACAATGCTCCCAGTGTAGATGAAATTAATATTATGCCACGAGGCTTCAAATCTTATATTGTTGATCAGGATGGCAATGTTACCAGAGAAATATCCATGATTAATTCCAACCGTGAATATGTTTATTATGAGGACATACCGGTGGATTATGTCAATGCATTTGTGGCAATAGAGGACGAGCGTTTCTGGACTCACAACGGTATTGATGTAAGGGGTATTTTCAGAGCCGGTATTAAGGGCATGACTTCAGGAGAATTTAATCAGGGTGCCAGTACACTGACACAGCAGCTTATTAAGAATCAGGTATTTAACGTAGGTATGGATGAGAATACCTTTTTGGATAAGCTTGAAAGAAAAATCCAGGAATGGTATCTGGCTTTGGAGCTTGAAAAGATATACAGCAAGGAGCAGATAGTGGAATATTATCTTAATACCATTTATCTTGGACGTGGAGTACATGGAATACAGGCTGCATCAGAAAAGTATTTTGGACGTGAAATGACTGAGCTTAATGTGTCTGAGATAGCAGTTATTGCTGCCATTACCCAGAGTCCGTCCTACTATGATCCGGTGGCAAATCCGGAGGAAAATGCAAAGCGTAGGGCTGATGTTCTGGACAAGATGCTGGAGCTTGAATATATTGACAAGGCTGAATATGATGAGGCTATGGCTGATGATGTGTATACAAGGATAGCTGAGGAGCATGAGCTTCAGGTAGCAGAGGAATCCTATTACTCATATTATGAGGATGCTATTCTTGATGCTCTTGAGGATGACTTTATGGAGATATATAATTGCACGGCCAGTGAGGCATCAACACTGATATTTACCGGCGGTTATACAGTTTATTCAGCCGAGGATCCAAAGATTCAGGAGATAGCAGACAGGATTGTAAATGATCCGGAATATGTTTCCGGTTATAACAGGGTTGGCCTGGAATATGCTCTTACCCTGAAAATGCCGGATGGGGAATTGAAGAATTACAGCACCGGGCACCTTACAAATTACTATGCAGAGCTGAATGATGATTCAAAATTTGATAATATATTCGGAGATGAGAATGAAGCAAGAGTTGCCGTGGATGGATTTAAGGAGGCAATGATTGAAAAAACAGGTGGAAGCTATTATGCTGAAACAGTAACAATCACACCACAGCCACAGTTTGCCTTTACTTTGATGGATCAGAAGACAGGATATGTTAAGGCTGTTGTAGGCGGAAGGGGAAATAAGACAGCTAACAGAGGACTTAACCGTATTACTTCACCGAGACAGCCGGGTTCAACCTTTAAGCCTGTGGCAGTTTATGGGCCATATATGGATCTGGGGTATGGTGGTCTTGAATCACCGTTGTTTGATGAGCCTTATGACTATTATAATGGAACACCTGTGGTGAACTGGTATGGATCTAAGTATAAGGATTATGTATCACTAAGATATGCCATAGAGCAGTCTATGAATGTTGTGGCAGTTAAGGCACTGACCGAAATGGGTGCTGAAGCCTCGTATGATTATTTGATAAATATGGGATTTACTACTCTTGTCGATAATAAAACCTCAGATAGCGGAACTGTTTTATCGGATAAGACCCAGGCTATGGCTCTTGGTGGATTAACCTATGGTGTGAATACACTTGAGATGGCTGCTGCATATGCTACATTTGCCAATGGCGGTGTATATACAAAGCCTGTATTTTACACAAAGGTTATTGATCATGATGGTAACGTGGTTATTGATAATACTAATCCGGCTGACCGTCAGCACAGAGTTTTTAAGGAAACAACAGCATGGCTTATGATGGAAGCACTTAAGTCTACAGTTTATAATGGTATTGCCTGGGCATGTAAGCTCCCTTGTGGTGTTACAACCGCAGGTAAAACAGGTACTACATCAAGTAATTATGATTTGTGGTTCTGTGGTATGACACCATATTATACAGCTACGATATGGATGGGATATGATTCTAATGTGAGTCTTGGTGCATCAAGTGCCCACAAATATATCTGGAGAGATATTATGAATGAGGTTGCTGTTATGGAGGAACAGGATAATTCGGTTACCTTCCCTGAAAGACCTAGTGGTATAACAAGTGCCACCGTATGTCTTATATCCGGGAAGTATCCTACCGAGGATTGTCCGACAGTTACGGATTATTGTGCAACAGATGCATTACCGGGGGAGACCTGTGAAGGTCATGAGTTTGTGGAGATTTGTCTTGACTCTAATATGGTTGCTTCTCCTACATGTCCAAATAGACAGAAGTTCCCTGTTGTGGAATATACTAAGACAGAGAAGAAATTTCTGCTTGGTGCGCCGGAGGGTGTGCCTGAATACACAGATGAGTTTGCATCCCAGATATGTACACTTCATCCGGAAGAAGGATTTACAATTACCTCCTCAGCAGGAGAAGGAGGAAGCATATCCGGATCGGTCACAGTTAAGCCTGGAGACAGTGTAACCTTCTATATTACGCCTTATTCAGGATACAGTATAAAGGATGTACAGGTTAACGGAATAAGTGTCGGACCTCAGTCAAGCTATACCTTTAGTGATATTCAGTCCAGCGGAACAATCAATGTAGTATTTGTCAAGAATAATGCTCCGGTTGAAACACCGCCTGATACTACTGATACTTCCTCGGAAAATAGTTCGGACACAACACAATAAAGCATAAAAAAAGCTGCCCCTTCACATAAGGTGGCAGCTTTTTTTATTTTGAAACGATAAGATGTAAGCCTAAATTCTTCAATTCCCTGCTTTGCCTTGTAGATACCTGAAAGTAAGAATCATTAATCATAGTGACGGATTTGTCAGATGGATCAAAACTTTTTACATAATCAATGTTTATAATTGTTTCCCTGGATATTTTTATAAAATTTTTCGGCAGATTTTCCAACGACTCATTTATTGTACCTCTTGCCTGGGTCATGGTCTTTTTTCCACATATCTCAAGAATGTGAGGAATACTTGAGGTTGTGATGTAATACAAATCGTTAGAATTCAGATTAATGGTACGGGCTTTGGTATTAACTGAAAACAAACAGCCGTTTTCCTCATTGCTTTTTGTCTGTTTATGTCTTTCCCAGGCAAGCCTTATGGCACTGCTTATCTGGATATCCATTTTTGAGGGATCTCCCTTTAATATGTATGCAAGGGGTTCTATCATGTATGAAAAGGTTATAGGCATATAATCGGCATAAGCAGTAACCATAACAATGTAAGCTCTTGGATCAAACTTTCTTATGCTATGGGCAAGCTCGATGCCGTTGATGCTTGCTTCCAGCTCTATATCGAGAAAGTAGAGATTGGAACGTCCCTTATATTTCTTTGCCTGTAGCAGCAATTCCTCCGGCTTTGAACATGAGAATACTACGTTCATATTATAATCGTTTTTTGCTATTTCCGATGACACGCTGTTCATTATATTATTAAGCTGGTCGGGGTCATTGTCACACAAAAATATGTTAATCATATAAAATCAGTCCTTTACTATAATTTATCTGTATTTGTAATTTCCAGAGTCTGGGTAAATACTTTTTTATCCAGCTGGGTGGTTAAAAGTGCGTTTTTATACTGGGCCATTATTTCGGAGACATTATACAATCCCGTACCTCTGCCCTTTCCTTTTGTGCTGGCCCCCTGCTTTTTGAGATTTCCCAAAGAAATGGAGGATTCTGATGTAGGATTGGATATAATGATTATTATATTGTCTTTATCACATATGAATGCTATATTGATATGCTGATCCTGCCTTCCCAGATCCTTAACGGCTTCTAAGGCATTGTCTATAAAAATTCCCAATATTCTTGTAAGATCTATCATTTGCATATTAATATGTTCTATGGGCCAGTTGGCTTCAAGGTTAATTTTGATGTTGAGCTTACCTGCCTCCAATATTTTTATATACAGAATACTTTTTATTTCAGGAATCTTTATATTTGTGAGCCTTTCTATGGCTGAGCCGGAGGCAGTTAGGGTCTCTGACAGAGGGGTAATATTACTATAATAATATGATTTGAGTCCCTGAATGTCATCATTGTCTATGTAATCCTTCATACTGTAAAGTATATTAAGATAGTCATGACGAAAACCTCTGATTGAGTTATACAGGTTTTCTACCTCAAAGGTGTATTTTCGGAGATATTCCATCTCTTTAAGGGATTGCCTGGCCTTGGCATCATTATATACAGTTATGGTTACAATAAAAAATATTATGGTTGTAAATGCAAAAAAGGAAACAAAAAACAGCTTATTATAGGAGGTAAGCATCTTGGGATAATCCAATTTCTCCTCATAGCTGAAATATAATACAAAGGTACATATGGCAAATATAAGGAAGAAAACCAATCCTGCAAATAATCCTTTGTTGGAGTATGCAAAGATTCTGCTTATTGAAGCCGGGATAAGCTTTAGAAATTTCAGGAGAAGATACAGGCTTACAATATAGGTAGTATTAAATATGAACACATAAAAGAAGTTATGCAAAATATTGCCGAATTCTAAGCCTGAGATAAAACAAAAAATCTCCATAAATACATAATTATAGAAGATGGCTGTTATGTAACCTACCATGGAAAGGGTAAGACATAATATATTCCTGTCAGTGAGTATATAGATTGCAAAAAGAGATATAGCAATATAAATAAGATTGTGGATCTGCATATGATAGGAGCAAAGGGATATGGCAACAAGTATCAATACATATATTATATGCTTATGCCTGGTAAATGGTTTTGAAAGGAAAGCAGTTTCCGGTATATAGAGTGCAAAGATGTTAAAAAAACAGTTGATAAACAGTATTGGAAAAGTTTCATTCATATTATATGCCCTCCCCTTAAGATATATTGAGGGTACATTAAAATTTGTGGATTGTCAATATTTAGGACATAATTATTCGATTTCAATATAAAAAAATAACGTTCATGACAAAAATCGAGCGTTCATGACAAAAATATTTACTTTTCAAAATAAGTTGTTAGAATAGGAAATGTAGAGGAAATAGAAGGAGAAAAAGTATAATGAATCAGTGGATAGCCAATGCTATAACCTCCTGGAGTCTGGGAACTGAATATGATAAAAACAGTGAAAGATTCCAGATAGTCAGTTACGGGATACTGTTGATAATAGAGACAGTATATAAGGTAATCGTTCTTATGTTTCTTGGGGAGATAATAGGATCGTTTCTCGAGACTATAGCCTTTCTGGTGGGTTTTAGCGGCCTGCGCAAATACGCCGGCGGTTTTCACATGAAAACAAGTTTGGGGTGTATGCTGAGCGTTATAGGCTTCTGGTTATTAAGCCTTGCGTTATCAATGATTTCATTAAACTTTTTTGCCCGGGTAATCATATTTCTTCTGTCTGTTACACTGGTGGCTTATTTTAGCCCCTGTGCCACACCTAACAATCCTATAAAAAGCAAAAGAGAGAGGCTGAAAAAGAAGATATGTGCAATAATTTATATAATTCTTTTATCCCTTGCAGCCAATATTCTTTCTTTTAAAGGATATGTAAGCGTAGCACAGGTCTTGATTGCTTCTATGCTAATTGAGTCACTGACAATAATTCACAAGGTGAAAGGAGAAAAGGTATGAAGTTAAGGGAGTTAATTGCAAATGTAGGGGACAAAACAGCCAAGGAAACCTATGGAAAAAGTTTACCAACCTTTGTATATGAGCCAAAGGTACCACAGGCATTAAAGAATTCTTTGGACGGAAAAGAAGAGAAGGATAATTAATACTAATAGGGGATGCGGATTAACCGCATCCCCTGTATGTTTCCGGAAACATACAATCTATAATTAAAAACAGCTGTTTGCTAATTCTTATTCATCTTTGGTTTAAATATAAGAGATGCCAGATAAGAAAAAATAAGTGCGGCAGATGTTCCTACGGCAGCCATCTTAAAGCCACCACGGAAAAGTCCTATGAAGCCATCCTCGTCAACGGCTTCCTTTATTCCTTTCCACAAATTGTAGCCAAAACCGGTTAGAGGTACTGATGCCCCTGACTGGGCAAATTCCAGAAAAGGCTCATATATTCCCAAGGCTCCAAGAACGGCACCGGTACACACAAGAATCACCATGACCCTTCCTGGCATAAGCTTTGTGGTATCCATTAAAATCTGAGCCAGGACACAAATTATACCTCCCACTAAAAAAACCTTTATATAATCCATTATTATCCTCCTTGTTTTTTACTGTTCAATAACCAGAGCATGGGCTATTCCGGGTATGGTCTGCCCTTCATTGTAGCTTACTGTTGAAAGAAGGGCTCCGGTGGGTACAAAAAGAATTCTTTTCCATACATGATGTGAGAGATTGTGCATTATATATCCTGCCAGTGTTACCGCACAACATCCACAGCCGCTTCCGCCACTGTGAGTATCCTGCTTTTCATTGTCAAATATGCTTACTCCGCAATCCATGTGAACCCGGCTTATATCATAACCGTTATCCATTAAAAGCTTAACAAGAATTTCACTTCCGATTTTTCCCAGATCACCGGTAATAATTTTATCAAACTGAGTGGGCTTTGCTCCTGTGTCTTCAAGGCATTGATATATTACATCTGCAGCGGCAGGTGCCATACATGCACCCATATTAAGACTGTCACGGACACCATAGTCTACAATTTTACCTGTTGTAACTGAGCTTATATGTGGAAATTGGGACATTGGCTGACTTTCATCAGTTGAGGTAACAACAAATGCCCCGCTTCCGGTAACTGTCCAGGTTGAGCTTAAGGGACGCTGGTTTCCGTACTCTAATGGGAATCTGAATTGCTTTTCGGCACTTCCGTAATGACTGCTGGTTACTGCTATAACATTTTTTGCATATCCGGCGGCTACTGTCATGGCAGCAAGTGACAGAGATTCACCACAGGTAGAGCATGCTCCGTATAGACCGAAAAGAGGAATGTTAAAGTCTTTTAATCCAAAGGTAGTACCAATAAGCTGTCCGAGCAAATCTCCTCCAAATATATATCTTATATCATCATTCACCAGTCCGGATTTGGAAAGAGCAGTCTGGACAGCACGGCGTACCATTTCGGATTCACCCTCCTCCCAGGAATCCTTTCCGAATGTGGGATCTGCCTCAATCTGGTCAAAATATGGAGCCAGGGGACCCTTTCCCTCCATTTCTCCAACTATGGAAGCACCACTTATAATTACAGGGGGGTGTTCAAATTTTATTGTTTGTTTTCCAAGGGTTTCGCTTTTCAAGATTAATTCCTCCTATACCAAGCCAATGTTGATTAATATGAAATAAATCAGTCCCAGTACCCAGCTTGTTACAATACCAAAGAGGATAACCGGTCCGGCGATGGTAAAGACCTTTACACCTTTTCCGAAAACCTCACCCTCTTTCTGATATTCAATGGTGGGTGCCGCTACGGAGTTGGCAAAGCCTGTAATTGGAACCAGGGCACCTGCTCCTCCGTATTTGGCAATTTTTTTGTAAATATTAAAGCCGGTTAGTATTACACTTATGAAAACAAGAATAAGTGATGTATAACTGCCGGCATCATCGTTGTTACAGCCAAAATAGTTTGTGGCAATATCCTGGATACACTGTCCCAGGGTACATATTGCACCACCTATAAGAAAGGCATTAAGACAATTTTTAGCACAATTGTGTTTTGGAGTCACAATATCAACATATTCATTGTATTCTGCATCATTTTGTTTAACCTTCATATATTTAAACCTCCTGTTTTAAAATAGAAAAAATTGTATAAGACAGCCGACAGCCTTGCCCAAAGCTGCAGCAATTATCGCATATGGAAGAAAGCTTCTTATTCCGAATCTTCTTGAAATAATGGGAAAAACATCAAGAGTTTCAGCCAGAGCGCCTGCAAGGCAGCCTATAAATATTCCTCCAAAAAGATTAAATGAAAATACACCGGGAATACTTAAGGGAAGTGTAATATTAAAGAGCTGTATAAAATTTCCTAAGGTTACTCCTGCGATTATTATAATTTCAATGGTGTTTTTATATTGAAATGCCTTGTATTTTTCTGAAAGCTTTTCAAAGACTCCCAAAAGAGTAATAAAGGCTATATATCCTGCCGAAATTGCTCCCCCGGCAATTGCACAAAACAGGGTAAATAAAGTGCATCTAATCAGCATCAATAGTCTTTTTCTCCCTGTTGCTGTCAAGAATAATGCAGTTATTTACATCCTGTTCATATAGGCGCATCTGCACCTGGAGGGGAGTAGGATCGTCAGTATTGCATTTATTTATTCCATGATTAAAGAATATAATCATGCCGAGGGTAAGACCGATGGAATATGCGAATACACCTGCTGCATATCCGATATCTCCGATATCTCCTTCTTTGCCTGTAAAAATGTTATATATGTTGGAGAGCAGATCGGCAGTTCCGACATCACCGTTGTATGACATGATGGAATAAGCAGTGCCCAGAAACGCAATAAGGATAAGAAATAAAGCCTTAAGCTTTCCCTTGGCTTTTGTGCCTGCTTTAAGATTTTTATAATATACAATAGTTTCGGGGCTGCCTATGCTTTCTACATGGATATTTTCAAATTCACCTGAAATCAGAGAGATAAGCTTCATAGCTGTAATAACTATCTGACTTTGCTCTTTGTCAGGCATGGTTAATATTTCTGACTTTGATATTTTGTGATAAATATCCATATTTCTGCAATAAATAGTAGCTATATCTCCGATATGAACTTTTCTGGCTGCCACCAGAGTGCTTTGCTCCAGGGCAAAATACAGAGTTATTTTTTCCATATATCAAAACTTCCTTCTAAACGTTTTTAATAGTATTTCAACTTCTTTATAAAATATTCCTTAAAAAGTTTAATTACAATAAAAGCATAGGACATACAAAGCTTTATATAAACGGTAAAGAGATAACTCTGACACCGGCTCAGATTGACGTGGACAATAGTGCTGAGTTTGAAATCAAAGCAGCTAAACCATACAGCGGCTGCCGGGAAAGGTAGCCGTTTTTTTATGGAAAATCCGAGACCTGTGATAGAGTAAAAAAGGGGGTATGTGTCTTGTTAATAAGTAATTTTCATGATAAAATAAATCAGATTATGTACTATATGGAGGCATGCTCTATGGATTTGCAGGATATAAGGCAGCAAATTAATATAATTGATGAGGATATGGAAAGTCTGTTTATAAGAAGGATGGAATGTTCATCCCGGGTGGCAGGCATTAAGCTTGAATGCAATGAGGATATATACAAGCAGGACAGAGAGATGGAAATATGCAAAAAATATGAAGATAATCCCACATATGTGACCTTTATAAAAAAGATTATGGAAATAAGCAGAAATTATCAATATAGCATATTTGCATCCAGTGATTGCTTTAAAGAAAAGTATTTGAACCGGGTTACCGAGGAAAACATGAAGATTTTTTCCGAGGGAGGAATTTTAGAGCTTTTTCTTGAAGCAGCTTCCGATGGTGAAAAAGGATTGAAAACAGAGGATATAATCAGCATAATATCCGGTTCCGGTCTTAAGATAAAAAATCTGGTATGTGAGGAAAACAGAGTTCATGCAAAGCTTTATGTTGAAAATAGTACGAAGACAAAATTTGCTGCTCTTGTTTTAAGCTACATGTTATATATGGAGACAGTATAGGAGGTTTTATGGTAGTAGTTAACGGACACATAGTAGACCCCGAATCCGGACTTAATGAATTGGGGGATATAGAAATTGACAAAGATATGATAAAGAAGATATATCTTAGAAGCAGAGGAGAAAGCTACATATCTTGCGGTAACGGGCAGGTTATTGATGCCCATAATTCTTATGTTATGCCTGGCTTTATCGATTTGCATGTTCATCTTAGAGATCCGGGATTAACATATAAGGAGGATATAAGGACAGGCTCACTTGCAGCCGCAAGAGGTGGTGTGACTACAATCTGTGCAATGCCTAATACAAAGCCTGTTGTTGATAATGTAGATACCTTGAGATACGTTTATGACAAGGCTAAAAAAGAGGCAGTGGTTCATGTCAGACAGCTATCTTCCATAACAAAAGGTATGGAGGGAAAGGAGCTTGTAGATATGGAGGCGATGCTTAAAGCCGGGGCAATAGCTTTTTCTGAGGACGGAAAAAGTGTTATGGACATAAGGGTCTACAGAGAGGCTATGGAGAATGCGGCAAAGCTTAATGCACTTATTATGGCTCATTGTGAGGATAAGGATCTGGCCGGACAGGGAGTTTTAAATCAGGGAGTGGCATCTGCCAGATTTAATGTGGAAGGAATAAGCAATGGTGTGGAGGATATTATTACAGCCAGGGATATATTTCTTGCAAAGGATACCAATGCCAGATTGCATATATGCCATTGCTCTACCAGAGGAACGGTGGAACTTGTAAAAATGGGTAAAAAGCTGGGGGCTATGGTTACCGCTGAAGTCTGCCCGCATCATTTTACATTGACAGATTCTGATATAACAGAGGCCGACAGCAATTATAAGATGAATCCACCTCTTAGAAAGGAGGAGGATGTGAAGGCTCTTATAGAAGGACTTTCCCAGGGTATAATGGACGCAATTTCTACGGATCACGCACCTCATTCAAGGGAAGAAAAAAAGCAATATTTTGATAAGGCACCCTTCGGAATAGTAGGTCTTGAAACCTCTGCTGCGTTGACATTTACTGCACTTGTGGCGCCGGGAATTATGGATATTACGGATATGGCTTTGAAGATGAGCTATAACCCGGCAAGGATTATTGGGATTGAAAAGGAATATGGCAGTCTTATGCCGGGTAAAAAGGCAGATATAGTAATATTTAATCCGGATATTTGCTGGACAGTCAATGCCGGAGAATTCGCATCAAAGGGTAAAAATACACCATATGACGGAAAAACACTGATGGGCAGGGTTACCCATACCATTGTAGACGGAAAACTGGTATACAGCTTATAAATTATTATATAAATGGAGGAGAAAAATCTATGATTAACACACTTATTAAGAGGATTAAGGAAAAAAATGCACCGGTTGTTGTAGGACTTGACCCTATGATGAACTATATTCCTTCCCACGTACAGGAAGAGGCCTTTGAACAATATGGGGAAACACTTAAGGGAGCTGCCAGTGCCATATGGGAATACAATAAGGGAATCATAGATGAAACAGCAGATCTTATACCCGCTGTAAAACCTCAAATTGCAATGTATGAGCAGTTCGGTATAGAGGGGTTAATTGCATATAATAAAACCTGTGAGTATGCAAAAAGCAAAAATCTGGTGGTTATAGGAGACATAAAAAGAGGGGATATAGGCTCAACCTCTGCGGCTTATGCAACAGGACATCTGGGGCATGTTGCTGTAGGAAGTAAAAAATATACGGGCTTTTGTGAGGATTTTGTAACTGTAAATCCATACCTGGGAACAGATGGTGTTAAGCCGTTTGTAGATGTATGCAAGGAGGAGAATAAGGGAATTTTTGTTCTTGTGAAAACTTCAAATCCATCTTCAGGGGAGTTCCAGGATCAGCTTGTGAATGGTGTGCCATTATATGAGCTGGTGGCAAAAAAGGTGGTTGAATGGGGAAGTGATTCCATGGAAGCAGGATATAGCAATGTGGGCTGTGTTGTCGGAGCCACATATCCGGAAATGGGCAAAACTTTGAGAAAGCTTATGCCTAACACATACATTCTGGTGCCGGGATATGGTGCACAGGGAGGAAAGGCAGCAGATCTGGTTCACTATTTTAACAGTGATGGATTAGGGGCGATAGTTAATTCCTCCAGAGGGATAATAGCTGCATACAAACAGGAAAAATATGCTGATTTTGGAGAAAAAAATTATGCAAAAGCCAGCAGACAGGCAGTTATAGATATGATACAGGATATAAACATGGCTTTATAAGAGATGCGGATTAAGAAATGAGGATAATAGTATGGCTAAAATTAAAATGACCGGAAAAGTAATACAGCAGGATAATATTGCCGGAGATATTTTTTCCTTGGTGATTTGTGCAGACACCATAGCGAAAGAGGCAATACCGGGACAATTTGTGAATTTGTATTCCAAAGATGGAAGCAGACTGCTGCCAAGACCTATAAGCCTTTGTGAGATAGACAGGGATAAGGGCTTAATCAGACTTGTGTACAGAATTGCCGGGGCAGGAACAGAAGAATTTTCCAGGCTTACCTCCGGAGATAATATTGATATCATGGGACCTCTTGGAAACGGATTTACCCAAAATAAGGGGAAGGCAATTATTATAGGCGGGGGAATTGGAATACCTCCTATGCTTCAGCTTGCCAAGGAGCTGAACTGTGAAAAATCCATAATACTTGGATACAGGGATGAAGAATTTTTGTCAGGAGAGTTTGAACCCTATGGCAGGGTATTCAAGTCAAGCGATAGTGGGAATGTAGGTATAAAGGGAACCGTTATGGATGCAATAAGGGAATATAATATAACAGGTACGGATATTTATGCCTGTGGTCCGGCTCCAATGTTAAGGGCTATACAAAGCTATGCCCTGGAGAATAATATTACAGCCCAGCTTTCCCTTGAGGAAAGGATGGCCTGTGGAATGGGGGCATGCCTGGCCTGCGTTTGCAAGTCAGTGGATGTTGATTCCCACTCCATGGTAGATAATAAGAGGGTTTGTAAGGATGGACCTGTATTCTATGCTCAGGAGGTTTTGATATAATGAATACTAAAGTTAATATAGCAGGGGTGGAACTAAAAAATCCAATAACAACTGCATCGGGAACCTTTGGTTCAGGAATAGAATATGATGAGTTTGTAAATCTCAGCCTTCTGGGAGCTGTAACCACAAAGGGGGTAGCTAATCAACCCTGGCCGGGTAACCCGGTTCCAAGAGTGGCTGAAACCTATGGGGGTATGCTTAATGCTATCGGTTTACAAAATCCGGGCATTGATACATTTATAAAAAGGGACATTCCTTTCCTGAAGGAAAAGGATACAAAAATAATAGTAAATGTTTGCGGCAAAAGCGTAATTGATTATGTGGAGGTTGTTGAAAGACTTGGTGAAGAACCGGTTGACCTTCTTGAGATAAATGTATCCTGTCCTAATGTTAAGGAGGGTGGGATTGCGTTTGGACAAAATCCAAAGGCGCTATTTGATATAACAAGAGAGATTAAGAAAAAAGCCAGACAGCCGATTATTATGAAGCTAAGCCCTAATGTAACTGATATTACTGAAATGGCAAGAGCTGCAAGGGATGGAGGTGCGGATGCTCTTTCACTTATTAATACAATTACCGGTATGAAGATTGATGTCAAAAGAAGAAGCTTTGCCCTTGCCAATAAGACCGGAGGATTATCAGGCCCGGCTATAAAGCCTGTTGCCATAAGAATGGTGTATCAGGTGGCAAATGTGGTAAAGCTGCCTATAATAGGTATGGGCGGATGTATGAATGCCATGGATGCCCTGGAGTTCATTATGGCCGGAGCAACTGCTGTTGCGGTGGGAACAGCTAATTTTAATGATCCGTATGCTACAGAAAAGGTAATAAAAGGAATAGAAGATTATATGATAGAAAATAATATCCGGGATATAAATGATCTGATAGGATGTGTAAAATAGAAGGTTAATTATGGGAATATTTAAGAAAAGAAGATACTATTTTTCTGACACATCAGTGGCAGTGGATACCGTAATAGCTCTGATAATGGGAGGAATTTCCCTTTTTATTGAGCTGCTGGGAATAATAGCGTCTGTTATAACAAAGGGATATGCCCCTGATATATTTGGAACACTGTATATGTGTGCCATTATATTATCTGTGGTGGGAGAAATTTTTGCCTGGTTTGGCAACAATGCCCAGGAGGGTGGCGCAAAGGGAAAACGTATATCAATACTTATTAATATTTTATCCCTTATAATAATTCTTTGGATTTTTATATTAGGTGCATAAATTAATAAAATGAGGTTTATTATGAGTGAAAACTTAAAGAAACAGACAAATATTGTTACTGCAGAGGAACAAATCGAAAAACAGGATATCTATGAAAGAATTGAGCTGGCTGTAGGCAGACTTAATGAAATGGATAATGAAGAATTTGATTCGGAAACCGGACAATATAATGAGGGCCTTACGGAGTATTTTAGAAGAACAGCCGAATTTATTCTGTATGTTTATGATGTATACAACATAATAAATTCAGATAATGATTTGTCTCTGGAGTATCTTAAGATAATAAACAGGAAGTTATATAAGGATATATTGCCGGAAAATTATAAAACAAGCTATGGAAATCCTGATTATGCCGTAAAAATGCTTGGTGAGGAATATGGAAA
This sequence comes from Lachnospiraceae bacterium UBA7589, assembly GCA_002476495.1. Lineage (GTDB taxonomy): Bacteria > Bacillota > Clostridia > Lachnospirales > Lachnospiraceae > Coprococcus_C. The sequence continues at coordinate 7,612 of DLKL01000030.1, read as the reverse complement.
ACTACTTTGCTTTTTATATGCTGAGCAAAGAAGTATTATTACTTATGCATATGAAGGGAAAATGCTTGACTTTATTATAACTGTGGAGCTGTTCCTTGAAATATACAGTATGCTTCTGAATGATCCGTGCATTGCCGGTAAAAGTATCAGAGATGCAATTTATTATCATATGTATGATTATGCAGATGTTCTGGTGGCCGAAAGAACATCCGAAGCTGTAAGCGGTGATAATAAATTCGCCCTTAATATAATCGAAAACAGCAATCTTTCTGATATAAGGTATCTGTATAATTATGGTGAATATATTGGAGATAATGAAATAAAGACAGCCCTGTATCTTAACGGACTTTCCGAGGATAAGGTCAGGGCTATGGCGGCTACCTATGTTCTGGGCTTTATAAAGGGCTTTGAGACAATGAGAATAGATATTTCACCTAAGAAAACCGTAGGGATAGAGTATTCTGTCGGTCAGGAGAGAATGATAAGATATGCCATAGAAATATTCAGAGAAAATGGTTTGTCACCTATTATATTAAGATATCCGGTAAGCAGGATAAACAGAAGACTTACTATAAGGAGAGGCTTTACGGCAACTCCGGCAAATAAGCAGTATGAATATGATCATAGAATGGACGAGGCAATATTTTTTGATAAGGCTTTTATGGAAAGAAAACTTGAGGTTATACAGGATACCTATACAAGGCATAATACACAGGCGGCTGAATATGCAGGACCTGCTGTTGTTGAGATATTTGGGGAAAATCCATATAAACCGGAAGCAAAAGAAAGTACTGTTAAGCTTAGTGAGAAACAGCAGAACTTATCTGTGGAATATACCTCAAAACAGGCAGCAATAATCAACCGTTTTATGCCCAGGGACAAATACAGCTTTACTATAATTGCTTTTCCTGTTCCTGAAATCGGAGATAATTACGAAAAAATATATGATGAAATTGTAAGGGTGAATACCCTGGACAATGACGTATACAGAAATATACAGCAATGTATAATCAATGAGCTTGACAGGGCGGAATATGTTCATGTGCTGGGAAAGGGTAATAATCTTACGGATATAAAAGTTAAGCTTCATAAGCTGGACAATCCCGACAAGGAAACAAATTTTGAAAATTGTCTGGCTGATGTTAATATCCCGCTGGGTGAAGTGTTTACCTCTCCTGTATTGACAGGAACCAACGGAATTTTGCATGTAAGCAGGGTTTATCTGAATGAGCTTAAGTATGTTGATCTGTATCTGGAATTTGAAGATGGGAAGGTGGTTAAATACAATTGCGATAATTTTGAAGATGAGGAGGAAAATCACAAATTTATAAGAGAAAATCTTCTTTATAACCATCTTACTCTTCCGATGGGTGAATTCGCTATAGGCACAAATACAACAGCTTATGCCATGGCAAAAAAATATGACATAATATATAAGCTTCCTATACTGATTGCAGAAAAAATGGGTCCACATTTTGCACTGGGAGATACCTGCTACAGCTACAGCGAAGACAGTATATTGTACAATCCTGACGGCAAGGAGCTGATTGCAAAGGATAATGAATGCTCAAAACTGAGAAATGAACCTGGAAGAGAAAAAGAGGCTTACTTTAATTGCCATACAGATATTACGATTCCTTATGAGGAACTTGGAGGAATATACTCAGTTCATAGTGACGGAACACGGATTCCGATTATTGAGGATGGAAGATTTGTTATAAAGGGAACCGAAGAACTTAATATTCCGCTGGACACACTATAAAGCCCACAGGGAGGAAAAAAGTATGAGAATGTATGACCTTATTATGAAAAAAAGGGACGGAGGAGTTAATACTCCACAGGAGATAAAATATATTGTCGAGGGTTTTACACGAGGTGAAATCCCGGATTATCAGATGTCTGCCTGGCTGATGAGTGTTTTTTATCAGGGAATGACAAAGAATGAAATTGTGGACCTTACCCTGGCCATGGCAAAAAGTGGAGATATGCTTGATTTGTCCTCTATACATGGAATTAAAGTAGATAAACATAGCACCGGAGGAGTTGGCGATAAGACAACATTTATAGTTGCCCCTGTGCTGGCTGCATTAGGGGTACCTATGGCAAAGATGAGTGGAAGAGGATTGGGACACACAGGTGGAACTATTGACAAGCTTGAAAGTATACCGGGATTTTCGGTGGCTATATCCGAACAGGAATTTATCGGCAATGTAAATAAAAATAAGCTTTCAATAGTGGGGCAGACCGGAAATCTGGCTCCTGCGGATAAAAAAATATATGCCCTGAGGGATGTGACAGCCACTGTGGACAGTATACCGTTAATTGCCTCAAGCATTATGAGTAAAAAACTGGCAGCGGGGGCTGATGTAATAGTTCTTGATATAAAATGTGGCAGCGGCGCATTTATGAAAACCATAGAGGAAGCAAAAGAACTTGCAAAAACCATGGTAGATATAGGTAATATGGCAGGGAAAAAAACCTATGGAATTATAACTGATATGAATGAACCTCTGGGATGTAAGGTTGGAAATGCATTAGAGGTTAAGGAAGCCATAGAAGTGCTTAAAATAAATAACATAGAAGATGCTCTGACAGGCAAATCTGATATTAATCATGGAATAAGGAAACTCATAAAGGTTTCCCTGTGTCTGGCTGCGTATATGCTTATTGGAGCCGAAAAAGCGGATGACTACGAAACGGCATATAACAAATGCGTTAATGCTATAGAAAGCGGACAGGCTTTGAAAAAGTTTGCTGAATTTGTAAAATCCCAGGGAGGAGATGACAGTGTAATATATAACACAAAACTGCTTCCGGAGGCAAAGTATTGTGTGCCTGTATACTTTTCAGGAGAGGGTTATATATCATATTGTAAGACCAGCGAGATAGGCATGGTAAGTCTGATCCTTGGAGGAGGACGTGCTGTAAAGGAGGACAAAATTGACCTTGCGGTGGGGATTGACATAAGAAAACATTTAGGGGAATATGTTTCAAGTAAGGAGCCTTTTGCATATATACATGCCAATAATATGGAAGTAGTAGATGAGGCGGTAAAAAGACTTGTTGGAGCCTATAATATTACTGATACCCAGGAAGAATTTTGTGATATAATAAAGGATATAATATTGCCGAATAACAAATAAAAAACAAGAAAGAAGGATGAAAATGAGAGTAGCAATTATTACAGGCTCTACAAGTGATTTGCCAAAGATAGAGCCGGCAATTGAGATTTTAAAGGAATATGGGGTAAAGGTTGATGTAAGATGCCTTTCTGCCCACAGAGCCCATGCAGGCTTGTCTTTGTTTATAGAGGAGGCAAAGGAAAATGGTACAGAAGTTATAATTGCAGCGGCAGGCATGGCAGCAGCTTTACCCGGAGTTATTGCTTCCCAGACTGTTATTCCGGTTATTGGAGTACCTGTTTCGGGCTCAACCTTAGATGGTATGGATGCACTTTTGTCCATAGTTCAGATGCCGCCGGGAATACCTGTTGCAACAGTTGCAATAAACGGTGGCAAGAATGCCGCACATCTTGCTCTTCAGATAATTGGTGTAAAGCATGCCGAAATTCGTGAAAAGCTTCTTGATTTCAGGAAGAATATGGAGGAACAGGCTATAAGGACAAATGAGGAGATAATTGAAAAATACAGATAGAAAAGTTTTAAAATCTAAGGTGCGTATTTTAAACTATAGTTACATTTATATGTGGTAATTTTCAAGTTGATAAAGAAAATATAATAGGGTATAATGAACCTATATTTTAAGGAGGTACATAAAATGGGTATAATTAGCAGATTTAAGGACATAATGGCAGCAAATATTAATGCTCTTCTTGATAAGGCAGAGGATCCTGAGAAAATGATTGATCAGACAATGAGAAATCTTACAAGGGATCTTGGAGAAGTAAAGGAGCAGACAGCTGCGGTTATGGCAGACGAGCAAAGATGCAAGAGAGAGCTGGATCAGTGCAACAGTGATATAGCTAAAATGCAATCTTATGCAGAAAAGGCGCTTCTTGCAGGTAATGAGGCAGATGCAACTAAGTTTTTGGAGCAAAAAGCCCAGCTTTCGGTAAAGCAGGCAAGCTTGCAACAGACATATGATGTTGCAGCGGCTAATGCAATGAAGATGAGACAGATGCATGATAAGCTTGTGAAAGATATAAACGAACTCAACACAAGAAGAGATGCAATCAAGGCTAAAATGAAGGTTGCAAAGACCCAGCAGCAGCTTAATAAGATGACAGCTAATATAACTGATTCATCCAGTAGTATCGCAGCATTTGAGAGAATGGAAGCAAAAGCAAACAGCATGCTTGACCAGGCAAATGCTATGACAGAGCTTAATATGTCAACTGAGGAGAGTGGAGTTGATTCTTTAGCAGCAAAGTATGATGCCGCTCCTGATGCAGCTGTTGCCGATGAGCTTGCAGCACTCAAGGCAAAGATGGGACTTCAGTAAAATATTGAAGGGTTTAAATGATAAGCAGCAAGAGGCCTGTTGTTATACTGACGGGCCTCTTCTTATTCTGGCCGGAGCGGGAAGCGGAAAAACCAGAGTGATTACCCACAGAATAGCATATTTAATTGAGGAGAAGGCTGTTAATCCTTATAATATTCTGGCTATTACATTCACCAATAAAGCTGCAAAGGAAATGCGTGAAAGGGTAGATAACATAGTAGGATTTGGTGCTGAAAGTGTATGGGTTAGTACATTTCATTCGATGTGTGTAAGAATCCTTAGAAAGCATATTGAAAAACTTGGCTTTAAGAAAGATTTTACCATATATGACACTGATGAGCAAAAGGTTGTAATAAAAGAGGTTCTGAAATATCTGTCCCTGGATCCTAAACTTTATCCCGAAAGAGCAATGATTGGGGCAATTTCAAAGGCAAAAGAGGAATATATGTCTCCGGATGATTACGAAAAAGCTCATGCAACAAGCTTCAGGGACCAGCAGATAGCCAGGGTTTACGATGAGTATCAGAAACGTTTGAGAAGGAATAATGCACTGGATTTTGATGATCTGATATATCAGACCATTTTTTTGTTTGAAACCAATCCGGATGTTCTGGGTGAATATCAGGAAAGATTTAAATATATAATGGTAGATGAATATCAGGATACTAATCATACTCAATTTGTGCTGGTAAAGCAGCTTGCTGCAAAGTATCGCAATCTGTGTGTGGTGGGAGATGATGATCAGAGTATATACAAATTCAGGGGTGCCAATATTTATAATATCCTTAATTTTGAACAGGAATATCAGGATGCCAGGGTAATTAAGCTTGAGCAGAACTACCGTTCAACTTCAAATATACTGAATGCTGCCAATAAGGTTATAGCCAATAATGCCGGCAGGAAGGATAAAACATTATGGACAGAACAAAAGGATGGAGACAAGGTCAAATTTATCAGATATGATGATGACAAAGCAGAAGCCAGAGGAGTATCAGCCTTAATCCGTGGTTTAAGTACCAGGGGAGTGGGATATGATGAGATTGCCATATTGTATAGAACAAATGCTCAGTCCAGACTTTTGGAGGAGCAACTGATTTTTCAAAATATTCCTTATAAGGTGTATGGCGGACAGAATTTTTATGGTAGAAAGGAAATAAGAGATTTACTTTGCTACCTCAAGATTCTGGTTAACCCTGAGGATGATAATTCACTCAAGAGGATAATAAATGTTCCCAAAAGAGGCATAGGTGATACAAGTATTTCCAGGCTGCAGGATTTTGCGCTGGCTAATGATATGAGTCTCTATGATACACTGCTTGATGTTGAGGAAGTTCCGGGAATGGCTCGTTCTGTAGAAAAAATAAGTAAATTTATATCTATGATGGAAAAATTCAGAAACATGTTGCAGGAGGAGACTACACCTAGTGAGATTTTTGATTTGATTCTTGAAGATACAGGATACCTGGAGGACTTAAATGCTGAAGGAACTGATGAAGCAAAGGCAAGAATAGAAAATATAGGAGAATTGAAAAGTAAAATTATCAATTATGAGGAAAATGCAGAGTATCCGAATCTTACTGAATTGCTGGAGGATATAGCTCTTGTAGCCGATGTTGATGAGGATGAGGATCAGGATAATCCGGGTGCAAAGGTTGCGCTTATGACTCTCCATAGCTCAAAAGGTCTGGAGTTCCCTTATGTGTTTATTACCGGAATGGAAGATGGTCTTTTTCCTGGTAAAATGTCACTTGACAGTGATGATCCGGATGCAATAGAGGAGGAGAGAAGACTTTGCTATGTGGGAATTACCAGAGCTATGAAACAGCTTTACCTTACTGCGGCAATAAGTCGTATGAGTAATGGTGTTACATGCTATAATGATATATCCAGGTTTATTAAGGAGATACCAAAGGAATATATTGATATGGAGGGGCTTCTGCGTAAGGATAGTAAAGAACAGGAGAGTGATGATTACAGGAACTTTTCAACACCAAAATTCGGTGGATTTTCAAATGTGGGATATGGCAGACCTAAACTCAGGCAGAATGATTATGCCAAGAGTAATCCATATACAAAAAATATTGCAAATCCTTCTGCCAATCCGGGATTTGGAAAGGCATTTCCTATGGATATGGGAGGAAATTCCCAGCAATATAAGGAGGGAGATGTGGTAAAACACCTGAAATTTGGTAAGGGCATTGTAAGTTCGGTTGTGCCTGCCGGAAGCGATCAGGAAATCGTGGTGGACTTCGAGAGAGTTGGTACCAAGAGGATGTATGCATCCCTTGTAAAAATGAAAAAACTGTAAAAAATGGCTTTTACGGTAGAAATTCAAAATATACTATGTTATAATTATGACATCTCTAGGGATGCGTTCGCTTGAACGGAGGCATTAGAGTGGATATAACTATATATTAAATATGAAAGGGTGGTAAAATAAAATGAAAAAAGCAGAAGAAGTTAAGGTTGTTTCAACTGAAGGCGAGTGCGTGGAGGAAGCAAAGAACGCGTTCTTTTCTGTAGCACTTATAATTGGTATACTTACAATTATTGTAGGAATCTGTGTAGCGGTATATAAGTATCTTACTCCTGATTATCTTGATGATTTTGATGATTATGATGACGATTTTGACGATAGTTTCTTTGAGGATGAAGAGAACGGAGCTGACACAAAAACTGAGTAATCTATACAGATAAGGGCAATTTGTACAGAATATTTTGCTCATATATTAAATGATTTTGTAAAGCCAAAAGCTAAGAGGGGATGACCGGATTAACGGCATCCCCTCTTAGCTTTATAATTACAGTATGAGTATTTTACCAAAATTACAGTGGGATTTAATGAAAACCGTGAGGTACATAAACAGATGAAGTCTGTGTTAGATTCAAATGCGGATAACAGGAGTTGAACCTGCACGGGTGTTCCCACTAGAACCTAAATCTAGCGCGTCTGCCAATTCCGCCATATCCGCATAATATTTTGAAAATAAAAAATGAGCCACGGGGGAATCGAACCCCCGACAACTTGATTAAAAGTCAAGTGCTCTACCGACTGAGCTAGTGGCCCACATAAATATTGTATTAAAAGCTGGGCTAGTTGGATTCGAACCAACGAATGCAGGAGTCAAAGTCCTGTGCCTTACCGCTTGGC
>DLKL01000008.1 GCA_002476495.1 Lachnospiraceae bacterium UBA7589 | reverse complement strand
TGAATGGGGAAAAAGGACTCCGCCGAAAAACAGCTGGAGGATTACAACGATGTTTTTTCGGACATTGTAAATTCCTAGGAAAAAGTTGCACTAAAGACCGGATGTTTATCCGGTCTTTTTAACTTGTGATTATATTGCATGAAACAGCGGGGTAATATATTATGTACGGATATGCAGTCAGCTTGACAATGTAAAATTAACATAGTACAGTAAACATATGAATATATACTCATATGTTATTAATAAGAATTGGAGGAAAATATGCATGACTACAGATAAAGGTGGCAGTATTCCTGAGGATGGGGAATTGTATCAGTTGTCAGAGCTGTTTAAGACCTTTGGGGATACTACAAGAATAAAAATATTATATATCCTGTTTAAGTCAAAAATGTGCGTGTGTGATATTGCAGAGGCTCTCGGCATGACCCAGTCAGCTATTTCACACCAGCTCAAGATTTTAAAACAGTCAAAGCTGGTAAAGAATGAAAGAGATGGAAAGCAGATAATATATTCCCTTGATGATGACCACATAGCTAAAATAATAAGTCTTGGATTAGAACATGTAAAAGAATAGGAGAATAGTGGATTATGCAAAGAAGACAGGCTTACAATCCGTTTTTACCACTTAATGAATATATTCCTGATGGGGAACCCCATGTTTTTGGAAACCGGGTATATCTTTATGGCTCCCATGACAGGGAAGGCGGCTACACATTTTGTATGGAGGATTATGTAGTATACTCTGCACCCGTGGATGATCTGACCGATTGGAGAAGAGAAGGCGTTACCTACAGAGCCAGCCAGGATCCGGCATATCCACGTTTGAAATATATGTATGCTCCTGATGTGGTGAGAGGAAATGACGGAAAATATTACTTGTACTACTGTATGGGTGGCGATTACGGGGAAGGTGGATACACAGGTCCGATAAGTGTGGCAAGATGTGACACCCCTGCGGGAAAATATGAATATCTGGGATGCGTATGTAACCCTGACGGAACACCCATGATGAAATATGTATGCTTTGACCCCGCGGTGTTAAACGATAATGGAACTATAAGAATATATTACGGAACCCGGTATGGGTATGAAGAGGAGGATGATTTTCTGACAGACGGTAAAAGGCTTCAGGAAGAAATCTCCATGTACGGCAGAACTAAGGAAGAAATATTGTCATATCAGGATAGTATAAACGGCCCCTCCATGGCTGTTCTTGAGGATGATATGCTTACAGTTAAGGAAGAACCATGCCATATAATTCCATATAGAGTTAAGGGAACGGATTTTGAGGAACATCCGTTTTTTGAAGGCTCATCTATGAGAAAAATAGGGAACAAATACTATTTTATATATTCTTCATGGCTGAACCATGAGCTTTGCTATGCTGTAAGCGATTATCCTGACCGGAACTTTTCCTTTGGAGGAACTATTGTATCTAACGGAGACATAGGATTTAATGGGAGAAAACCGGAGGACAGACTTAACATGACAGGGACAACCCATGGCAGTATAGTGGAAATAAATGGACAGTGGTATGTCTTTTATCACAGGCTGACTCACAAATCTGATTACAGCAGGCAGGCGTGTGCCGAGAAAATCCACATTGATAAGGAGGGGCATATATCACAGGTAGAAGTGACAAGCTGTGGGCTGAATGCCGGTCCTCTCGAAGGGAGAGGAGTATATCCTGCTGTTATAGCCTGTAATATTACAAACGGACATATGCCCCATGGCTCAAACAGTGTATATACTTCTTCGTTCCCCAATGTTACTAATCTTAACGAAGACAGATTTATTGGAGAAATTGGGGATAAAACGATGCTTGGCTACAAGTATTTCGATTTTAGGGATATATCACGGGTTGGTCTTGTAAGCAGAAGGGAACAAACGGAAAATATGCCTGCTTTTTCCGGCCCTGTGCGTATAGATGAAAGATGCCTGAATGAGGAAAAAAACTGTAATTGTGATAACGATAAGGATAAAAGAGTATCGGAGACAAAGCCCGGACATCAGGACTTTTTTGCAATAAAGACTGACCTGTCCGGAAGGGAACTGGGCAGAATTGTAATATGTGATGATGGGAGCGAGCCTATGAAATGGAAAAGCTATAGCACAAATATCCATATCCCTAATGGTATACAACCACTATATCTCATTTATCATGGAGAAAACAGACTACAGCTGCTTGATATATTTTTTGAATAGGGGAGATAAAATATATGAGATTTGTACATATATCTGATGTGCATATTGGTAAATGTTTAGATGAGAATTGTTCCGGAGAAAAAAGCGCTTCAGCAGGAATTTTTGAGGCATTGGTGGAAATTGTAGATTATATTGAGACTAATCCTGTTGATTTTTTGTTTATTACAGGAGATTTGTTTGACCATATTCCCGGTGTAGAGGAAATAAGGCAGGTAGATATGGAGCTTGCCAGATTGCAAAATGTGAATATTATATATATTACCGGCAGTAGTGACTACCTTGACAGGGAGTCACCCCTTTGGCAATACAAATTTGTCTCACGCATGTATCTCATGAATGGAATGAATTTCAACAATTTTGTGTCCGGAGAAAAAAGACCTAAGCGAACCGACTATGCCGGTGCTATAGTTGATTGCATATATTTTCCCGAATATAATCTTGATATATATGGCATATGCCAATTTAACAGAGTTAATCCAAGAAATGAGATAGAACAGGTATATCCTCACAGAACTGACAGAAAAAATATTCTTCTTGCATATGGAGGGACATCTGATTTTTCTCCCTTTGACATTGCTCCTGTCAGGGCTAAAAACTTTGATTATGTAGGTCTTGGACGTAAGCATGAGTTTTGCAAGGATGAGGAGGCTCACCTTTGTTATCCGGGCTCACTTGTACCTCTTTCTGACTCTGAGGAGGGAAAACACGGCTTTATAAAGGGATATATTGATGGCCTTATATGGGATTTTAAGTTTCATTCTATTAAGGGCAGGGAGCATAAAACGATAAATTTAAAGGTTAACAACGAAACAGGTAAGGATACGCTTTTGCCTGATGGGTACAAATCCCGGATTAATGATATTGCTAAGCTGGGAGAAAAAAATAAGAATAATATGCTTGGAAAAAGTATCGTTGGATTAAGTGGTATAAAAAATCCACCGGGAAATGAGCTGGCAGGACAGTATGTGACATTAATACTCCCCAGGCTGGCAGACAATTGTGACAATCTGATTCCGATAAGGGAATTTAACAAAAATCAGGTGAAAAAGGCCCAGATGGATACCTGCGAAGAAATAAGAAGGCAAATTAATGCAATTCAGAAAAACACAGATGAAATTAGTATGAATATTAAGCTTATAGAAAGTGAACTGGCAGTACATCCGGAACGTATAGGAGATATAAATGTTGCCAGACAGGAAATGAGGAATGTGGAATATGATTATAACCTGATAAAATTCAAGGATGATCAGGTGGACAAAATATATAATCTGAAAAAAATCGGATTTATTACGCTTATACTGACACCATTTGTTTTGCTCTTCCTTTACAGGAGCTCTCTGGATGTGCTGGCTACATATTTTAAGGCAAACTGGATGGTATGGTATAATAAGTGGACAAGAAATATTATGATTATAGTGATTGGTATACCTGTATGCAATTTTATATATAATAAGACGAAGAAGCTTAGAAAAAAGATATTTAAATCTGCTATACCTGAGGAGCTTCATGATGAATATGGAAAAAAACTGAAATGTATGAAAAAACAGCTTGATATAATAGATGACAGGGTGAAGTATTACCAGGAGGAACAAAAGCTGCACGCTGCTCTTCTTGAGAAAAGGGAGTGTGCAATTGGCGAGCTGGAAAAGGTTCAATATAAAAAACAGGTAATGGAATCTATTTTAGTTACAATGAAAAATATTGAAAAAAAATAAAAAAGGTGTTGACAATTTCATGATGGGGGTTTATACTCACCCTATCAAAAATAAATTTATTTTAAACCTTTGATCGGGAGTAGTAGCATTTTGGAACATTTTCAGAGAGCCGCAGGTGGTGTGATTGTGGCAATGGGAAGATATGTGAATGGACCTGTGAGGGCAAGCTGAAGTTATAGTAGGTAAGACGTGACTGCACGTTACAGCAGAATATGTATGAAGGTACATAGATGAGAGCATCGTTTATCGATGAATTTAGGTGGCACCGCAGAAGTGATTTATACTCCTGTCCTATATAGTAGGACAGGAGTTTTTTGCGTTTGGAAAAAATTTCCGGCGTAACAAAATAATATTAAGAAAGCGAGGAAAACGTTATGGAAAACAAAAAAATACCTTACAAGATTTATCTTGAAGAACAGGAGATGCCTAAGCAGTGGTATAATGTAAGAGCTGATATGAAGAAAAAACCGGCACCTATTCTTAATCCTGGAACACTGAAGCCTGTGACTGAGGATGAATTGTCTGGTATATTCTGTCGTGAGCTTGCAAAACAAGAATTAGATGATACAACTCCATATTTTGACATACCTGAAGAAATAATTGACTTTTACAAAATGTACAGGCCTGCACCTCTTGTCAGGGCATACTGCCTGGAGAAAAAGCTGGGGACACCTGCACATATTTATTACAAATTCGAGGGAAATAATACATCAGGCAGTCATAAGCTTAACTCAGCCATAGCTCAGGCATATTATGCAAAAAAGCAGGGACTCAGGGGAGTAACTACAGAGACCGGAGCAGGTCAGTGGGGAACTGCACTTTCAATGGCTTGTTCATATTTTGATATGGATTGTCAGGTATATATGGTTAAATGCTCATATGAGCAAAAACCATTCAGAAGGGAAGTAATGAGAACCTACGGAGCAAATGTTACACCGTCTCCATCTATGAATACCGAGGTTGGACGCAGAATTAACAAAGAATTTCCGGGAACAACAGGAAGCCTTGGCTGTGCCATATCAGAAGCCGTTGAGGCAGCGGTATCCCAGGAGGGCTATAGGTATGTATTAGGTTCAGTGCTATCCCAGGTACTTTTACATCAGTCTATAATAGGTCTTGAGACAAAGGCTGCTTTGGACAAATACGGCGTTAAGGCGGATACAATTATTGGCTGTGCAGGTGGCGGTTCAAATCTCGGCGGTCTCATTTCACCTTTTGTAGGACAGATGTTAAGGGGCGAGGCTGATTATAAGATTATTGCTGTTGAGCCTGCATCCTGCCCAAGCCTTACAAGGGGTTCATATAAGTATGATTTTTGTGATACGGGAAAGGTTTGCCCACTGGCTAAGATGTATACTCTCGGAAGCTCATTTATTCCTTCTGCAAATCATGCGGGAGGTCTTAGATATCATGGAATGAGTTCGGTTGTATCTGAGCTTTATGACCAGGGATATATTGAGGCGAGAAGCGTTGAACAGACAGAGGTATTTAAAGCTGCGGAGACCTTTGCAAGGATTGAAGGCATACTTCCTGCTCCTGAAAGCAGCCATGCTATTAAGATTGCTATTGATGAAGCATTAAAGTGTAAGGAAACAGGAGAGGAGAAGAATATAGTATTTGGCCTTACAGGTACAGGATATTTCGATATGGTGGCATATCAGAGATATAACGACGGAGAAATGACAGATACTATTCCGACTGATGCGGATATTGCAGCATCTCTTGCAAAAACTCCTGAAGTCAATCTATAATATAAAAAGTATATCGGTTACCATAAAAAGGTAAAAACGGGCAGCCACAGCTTTGTGACTGTCCGTTTTCTATATACAGCTTATTGCTTACAGTTGCATTTTTTTGTGTCAACACAGGGAGCAGCCTTATCAAAGGCGGGATTGAATGCATAAAAATTCTTTTCATCAAGCTTATCCTGCACGAGACGTATTGCCTCTCCGAAACGTTGGAAATGTACTACTTCCCGGGCACGCAGGAATTTTAAAGGCTCATAAACATCGGGATAATCCTTGGTAATTCGAAGAAGATTATCATAGGTTGAGCGGGCTTTTTGCTCTGCCGCCAGATCTTCAAACAAATCTGTTATTGGATCGCCCTTACTTTGAAATTCACAGGCATTAAATGGAATACCTCCGGCAGCCTGCGGCCACAATCCCAGCGTGTGATCCACATAATATTTGTCAAATCCGGAGGCCTTTATTTCCTCCAGTGACAAATCCTTTGTAAGCTGATAGACAATGGCTCCGATAATTTCGAGATGCCCAAGCTCCTCAGTTCCTATGTCATTCAACGTAGCCATAACCTCTTTGTATGGCATGGAGTATCTTTGGGAAAGATAACGCATTGATGCTGCCAGCTCCCCATCAGGACCACCAAACTGACTGATTATCGCCTGAGCAAGCTTTGCATTGGTTTCCTTAATATTCACAGGACATTGAAGTCTTTTTTCATATACCCACATTAGCTTCTACACTCTCCTTCCCAAGGCCATGGTTTATTTACCCAATCCCAATAATTCTCAGCATTGACATTGTATTTGCTTATTGGACCGTATAATTTTGTGTAATCCCGTATAGCCTCTTTACGCATTGCTTTATAATTTCTATATGCTTCCAGGGCTTCGCCACACTCCGGATGAGTGTTAAGAAACAAGGTTATATCATCCAACATAAATGATATCTGATTAATAAAATTAAATAAATCTTTTTGACACATCGATTTCATTACATTTTCCCCCTTGAGCCGCAGAATATAAGGTTCAAATCAGGGAAAGCTGTACCCTGGCATAGCGCCGTCTCCGGATCATACAATTCTCCCCAGCTTTGCATAGGTACATATCCCATGGCGAGTGGCATGTGTTTCATATGTGGATTAACATCCTTACAATTTTTATCACATGAATTAGAATCAGGCTCCTTTATATTGCAGGAACCGGGCATGGAACTTGATTGGACGTTGCAACCACTTCCACAGCGAACCTGACCTTGACGATTGCTGCCGGTATACTGGCTCATACCTCTTACATATGGATTTCTGCCGTAAGGTTTATAAGATTCCAAAGCTGTTACCTCCTAAAATGTTTAACAAGATGTTTAATTGCTATAATTTTATAGTATGTTAAGGATATAAAACTGTTACAAAAGATAACGGATTAAAAATCAATGAATGAATTTGAATGAAATGCAGGATAATAAAGTATAAGAGGTAAATGTATATGAAACAAAACTTCAAAAACAGTCAAAAAACGTCAAAATGCACAAAACTTTTTCAGAAAAATTGTACATTCTAATGATTGAATATGATTGAATGTGACTGTATAATAGAAACATAATAAATGAATATGAACGACATTGAACTAATATGAAGGGAGAATGCTTTATGATTTACACAGTTACCTTTAATCCCTCTCTGGATTATATTGTATCTGTAAATAATTTTGAGATGGGTATGACCAACAGGACATATGAAGAACTTATATTACCCGGTGGGAAAGGAATAAATGTTTCCATTGTTTTGAATTCCCTGGGTATAAAAAATACGGCACTTGGTTTTACCGCAGGTTTTGTGGGAGAAGAAATAAAAAAGCGCATAAAAGAATTTGGGGTCAATCCATTGTTTATTGATATTGATGAGGGCGTTTCGAGAATTAACCTTAAACTTAAATCGTCTGATGGTACAGAAATTAATGGCATGGGACCGTGTATTCCCGAAAAAAAGGTACATGAGCTTTTTGAAAAACTGGAAGAACTGAAGAAAAACGATGTGCTTATTCTGGCGGGAAGTATACCGTCTTCCATGTCAGAGGATATATATCAGATTATAGCGGAAAGGATGGAAAGAAAAAATGTTACCGTCGTTGTTGATGCCACAAGTAAACTGCTTTTGAACGTATTGCCATACCATCCGTTTCTTATAAAACCAAATCATCATGAGTTGTCAGAAATTTTCGGAGTATCATTAAATGAGAAAAGTGAAATTGCTGAATATGCAAAAAAACTTCAAAAAAAGGGTGCAAAAAATGTGTTGGTTTCAATGGGAAGCAAAGGAGCTGTTCTTGTTGATGAGGTCGGAGATATTTATGAAGCCGGTGCAGCGGAGGGAAAGCTGGTTAATTCTGTAGGAGCAGGTGATTCCATGGTTGCCGGTTTTGTTGCCGGATATTTGCAATGGAAATCTCCAAAAAAGGCATTTGAATTAGGAGTAGCGGCAGGAAGTGCGAGCGCATTTTCGAAAAATCTGGCAACTAAAAAGGAAATAGAAGATGTATTAAAAAAAGTAAGTATTAAAAAACTAATCCTGTAACTTGAAAACAACAACTTATTGAGAAGGAGGAATTTTATGAGGATTACAGATTTATTAGATGAGAAAAGTATAGAGCTTAATGCTTCACCTCAAACTAAGAAAGAAGCATTGGATATGGCTGTGGAGCTTATGAACCGAAGTGGGAAAATATCCGATATCGAAGCATACAGAAAACAGGTTTATGCAAGAGAAGAAGAAAGCACAACCGGAATAGGCGAGGGAATAGCAATTCCTCACGGAAAATGTTCTGCAGTTAAGAGACCGGGGCTTGCAGCTATGGTAATTAAGGATGGAGTCGAATTTGACAGCCTTGATGGTGAACCGGTAAAGCTTATATTTCTTATTGCGGCACCGGATACTGAGGATAATGTACATGTAGATGTGCTTAGTAAGCTGTCAATGCTTATGATGGATGAAAGCTTTGTTGATTCGCTTGAAAAAGCAAAAAGTGTTAAAGAATTTATAAGCGTTATAGATGAAAAGGATGCTGACTCCGGTAGTGTAGATGACAGGCTCAGTGATAATGATAATGCAGCAATTCTTGCTGTAACCTCCTGTCCGACAGGAATCGCCCATACATTTATGGCAGCGGAGGGACTTGAGAAGGCTGCAAAGAAGGCGGGTATCAGTATTAAGATTGAAACCAGAGGCTCCGGAGGAACCAAAAATACACTGACAAATGAAGAAATAGCAAAGGCAGCCTGTATAATTGTTGCGGCAGATGCACAGGTGCCTATGGCAAGATTTGATGGTAAGCCGGTGATTGAGTGTCCTGTATCTGATGGAATAAGTAAGGCAGATGAGCTCATAGAGAGAGCTGTTGCCGGTGATGCGCCACTTTATCATGCATCGGAAATTACGGAAAAAGGTAAGAAAACACAAAATGGAGGAAGTGCCGGACACAGGATATATACCTATCTTATGAATGGAGTGAGCCATATGCTGCCATTTGTCGTAGGTGGAGGCATATTGATTGCCATAGCATTTCTTATAGATGGACTTACAGTAGATATAAATAGTCTTACTGAAGCGGAAAGAGGAAACTTCGGAACCATAAATGAGGCTGCGTCTGTATTTAAGGAGATAGGAGGGTATGCGTTTGGACTGATGCTTCCTGTTCTGGCAGGCTTTATAGCTATGGCAATCGGAGACAGACCGGCTCTTGCACTTGGCTTTGTCGGGGGAGTAATGGCTGCTAATGGTAAATCCGGATTTTTAGGAGCAATTCTTATTGGATTTTTAGCGGGATATGTTATAGTAGTGTTAAGGAAAATATGTGAGCATCTTCCAAAGGCTCTCGAAAAGGTTGCCCCGGTTCTTATATATCCGCTTGTGGGTATTTTCATAGTTGGCATATCCATGAAATATGCAGTAGATCCTGTTATGGGTGGACTGAATGAACTCTTGAATAACGGACTTGAAAATATGAGTGGTACTAACAAGGTGTTGCTGGGCTTTGTATTGGGCGGAATGATGGCAGTTGATATGGGTGGCCCTTTCAACAAGGCATCTTATGTATTTGGAGTGGGAGCTATAGCTGCCGGAAACTATGACGTTATGGCAGCGGTTATGATTGGAGGAATGGTTCCACCATGCGCAATAGCTCTTGCTACACTGATTTTCAAAAACAAATTTACAAAGGCAGAAAGAGAAGCCGGACCTACTAATTTCATTATGGGACTTGCATTTATAACAGAAGGCGCAATACCTTATGCGGCAGCAGACCCCATACATGTTATTCCATCATGTGTTATAGGCTCAGGAGTTGCGGGTGCTCTCAGTATGCTGTTCAAATGTACCCTTATGGCACCTCATGGAGGAATATTCGTATTTCCTGTAGTAGGTAACGGAGTGTACTATATGCTGACATTGGTGGCAGGTACAATAATCTCATCTCTGCTGCTGGGATTATTCAAGAAAAAAGTGACAGAATAAAAGACGGTAATTACCCCTTTGATATTGAGAGGGAATAATAATTAAGAAAAGTGGAGGAAAAAACAATGAAGCAGTTAAATTATGTAATTAAAGATAAGGATGGAATTCATGCAAGACCTGCAGGTGAGCTGGTGAAACTTGCAAAAACATTTTCAAGCACAATAACTCTCAACAAGGACGGAAAAATCGGAGATTGTAAGAAAATATTTACTATTATGGCACTGGGAGTAAAATGTGGTAATGATGTAATTTTTACCTTTGAGGGTGCAGACGAGGAAAAAGCAATGGAGGCATTTTTAACTTTTTTGAACGAAAATTTGTAGAGTGAGTTATAGGAGGTGCTGCCTTATGGGAGAATATACCGGGAAGAGTGTATTTAAGGGAATTGCCATAGGAAAAATATCTGTATATCATAAAAATCAAAAAAAGGTGAAAAGGACCAAGGTTACTGATATTGACAGAGAAATAAGAAGATATAAAGATGGAGTAAAAAAAGCCGGGGAGCAATTACAGGAGCTTTACAAAAAAGCCCTTGTGGAGGTAGGTGAGGCTAATGCAGCAATATTTGAAATACATCAGATGATGCTGGAGGATGATGATTATTCGGATTCGGTTATTAATATAATACAGACTCAAAAGGTTAATGCCGAATATGCCGTGGCTGCTACCGGAGATAATTTTGCCCGGATGTTTGCGTCTATGGATGACGAATATATGAGAGGCAGGGCAGCAGATATAAAGGATGTTTCCGAGAGACTGATTGGTGTACTTTTGGGTGATGATGAAGAAGAGATACCTACAGCCGGCGAACCTGTTATTATATTGGCTGAAGATCTGGCACCTTCGGAAACGGTACAAATGGATAAGGAAAATGTACTTGCCTTTGTGACAATCAATGGTTCTATTAACTCTCATACTGCTATTCTTGCAAGGACCATGGGTATTCCTGCCCTGGTGAGTACAGGCATAACAATTCAGGATGATATTGATGGAAGTATTGGCATTGTAGACGGAAATGCCGGAAAGCTCTATGTGAATCCTGATGCTGACCTGCTGGAAAAAATGCGAAAACAACAGGAAAATGAAGAGCAGCAAAAAGAATTGTTGTCTGCACTTAAGGGCAGAGATGCTGTTACCACAAGGGGGAAAAGAATAAAACTTTTTGCCAATATTGGAAATATAAAGGATCTGGCTCTGGTATTACAGAATGATGCAGCGGGAATAGGCCTCTTCAGGAGTGAATTTATATATCTGGAAAAGGATGACTACCCAACGGAGGAGGAGCAATTTCAGATATATCGTACAGTGGTAGAAACTATGGCGGGCCGGCAGGTAATAATTAGAACCCTTGACATAGGTGCAGATAAAACCTGTGAGTACTTTAACATGGAACATGAAGAAAACCCTGCCCTGGGTTTCAGGGCTATACGGATTTGCCTTACAAGAAAAGATATATTTAAAACTCAGTTAAGAGCCTTGTACAGAGCCAGCGCATATGGTAATCTGGCTATAATGTATCCAATGATAACCAGCTTGTGGGAGGTGGACGAGATTCATAAAATCGAAGCCGAGGTTAAGAAGGAACTTACCCAACAGGGAATAGCCTATGGTACCCCTTTAAGTGGTATAATGATTGAAACTCCTGCAGCAGTCATGGTAAGTGAAGAACTGGCCCCAAAGGTTGACTTTTTCAGTATCGGAACTAATGACCTTACGCAATATACCCTGGCTGTGGACAGGCAGAACCCTAAGCTTGATAAGTTTTATGATTCTCACCATCCTGCTGTATTAAAGATGATAAAAATGGTTGTGGATAATGCCCATAAGGCCGGAATATGGGCCGGAATATGTGGTGAGCTTGCCGCTGATTTGTCGCTTACAAAAACTTTTATTGATATGGGAGTGGATGAGCTTTCGGTATCTCCGGGATATGTATTGCCGGTAAAGAAGAATATTTTGGAGGCGTAGTATGCTTACGGAACAAAGACAAGAAGTGATTTTGAATATGATAAATGACAAAGGAAGTGTTACTGTTTCCGAGCTAAGAGATATATTCGGAATTTCTGAATCTACGGCCAGAAGAGACCTGAATGAGCTTGACAAGCTGGGCAGACTGACTAAGGTTTTCGGAGGAGCCATTGCCAGCGAGGGACCTGTAATTGCAACAGAGTTGTCTGTTATCCAGAAGCTTGAGGTAAACATTGATGAAAAAAGAAGAATAGCAAAATATGCGGCGGCACTTATTAAGCCGGATGATTTTGTTTTCATTGATGCAGGAACAACTACAGAGTGCATGGTGGATTATATAAGCTGCAGGGAGGCAACCTATGTCACTAATGCAGTATTGCATGGAAGAAAAATGGCACAAAAAGGCTTAAGAGTTGTGATGATAGGAGGCGAACTGAAGGGAATTACAGAGGCGGTTATAGGCAGTCAGGCAGTTCTTGACATAGGAAAATATCATTTTACAAAGGGCTTTTTTGGAACAAACGGTATAAGCATCAGTAATGGATTTACAACTCCGGACCCTAATGAGGCCATGACAAAGTCGGTAGCCCTTAAACATTCTACAAAGGGATACATTCTTGCTGATGAGGATAAATTCAGAAAAACCTCATCGGTAGCCTTTGGAGCCTTTGAAGATGCAGTGATTATAACAAATACAGCACCGCTGGGACATTATTCGAATTGTAAAAATATAATTGTGGCTGAGTAGGAATTGATAAAAGAAGAGGTGGCATATGAACGAGCTTATTAAGATTGGAGAAAACACATACTATATATCGGGACCCTTTCATGTAGGTGTATACAATCTCGGAACTGAAAATTATGCAGGTAAAAAAGAGGTTTGCCTTATTGATTCGGGTGTAGACAGTGTAGTGGCAAAGGTGATTGACGGGCTCCTTATTGAAGCCGGATTTTATGTAAAATACATCATTAATACACATTATCATGCAGATCATACCGGAGGAAATGCTTATTTTCAGGAAAAATATAAGTGCGGCATATATGCCACCAAGTTAAATGCTGCTCTTATATCGAATTTTGATATTTGTCCCGCTATAATATGGGGAGCAACCCCGATAAAAGAGGTGTTGAATAACTATTTTTATGCTACTCCGGCAGATGCTGTGGATATAAGAGAGCTTAGTATGCCTCAGGGGATGGAATATGTGGAATTTCCCGGACATTGCATTGGAATGATAGGCGTAAAAACTCCTGACGATATTATTTTCCTCGGAGATGCGGTGGTGAGCCGGGAAACAATAGAAAAACATCCTCTGTCATATATTTATGAAGTGGGAGAATACCTGGAGAGCCTTGAAAAGCTAAAAAAGATAAAAGCATCTCTGTATATTCCTTATCATGCAGAACCGGAAAAAAGGATAAAATCTCTTTGCGAGGCAAATAAGAATAATGTTCTGGATAATATTGAGATAATAAAACAAATATGTAGTGAACCCAGAAATATTGATGAGGTAATAAGCCTTTTCTTTGATGCGAAGGGTCATAAGCTCAGTATGTACAAATATGCAGTTGAGGGAGGAATAATAAGAACCTATATTACCTATCTTTACAACAAGGGCGAAATGACGGCACAAAATATAGATAATTATATTAAATGGCAGGTAAAACAGAGTATATAACAGCGCTATTTGTAATATACCCTTGTTTCATCGACTATTTTATATTTTTCACCGGTGTAATCAACAACAATTACATTGCAATTGGTTTGAAGACCGCCGGACCAGAAACCTTCAAGGGGCTGTTTTTTGATATATGACATTATTCCCTTGTTTATAGCTGCGTGAGCCACTATCATAACGCGGGTGTGGGTATTTTCCAGTGGCTCTATTACCTCTTTCATAAATTCCCCCGCCCTGCAGATAAGGTGGGTAAGGGTTTCTCCGTCTTCAGAAGGAAAATAAAGCTGGGGCTTGTCAAAAAAATATCTGAAGCCCAGAGTACTGTCATTTACAAGCTCATCGTAGCATTTGCCCTCCATGCAGCCAAAGTTTAATTCCTTCAGTCTTGGGTCGGTTATAATCTGTATATTCCGGCTGTTTCTTATGAGACAGGCTGTTTCGTATGCTCTTTTCAAAGGACTTGAATATATTATGTCAATTTCTGTGCCGGACAGTGCAATGCCGGTTTTTATTGCTACTTCTCTGCCATTTTCGTTTAACCGGATGTCGGCGCTGCCCTGGAGCCTTTTTTCTTTGTTCCAGTCAGTTTGTCCGTGACGGACAATGAATATTTCCATACCTAATCTCCCTTGTATCAAAATGTTTAAATATTTTCTATCTGCCAGTCAATAGGCTTGACTCCGTTATTGACAAGAAACTCATTGGCCAGGCTGAAGTGCTTACAGCCAAAAAAACCTCTGTAAACAGAAAGAGGCGATGGGTGAGGCGCCTTTAATACAAGATGCCTCGGGTTGTTTAACATGGCTGCCTTTTTTTGCGCAAAACTGCCCCATAAAAGGAACACTATTGGTCTGTCCTGACTGTTTACTATCCTTATTGCGGCATCGGTGAATTCTTCCCAGCCCTTTCCCTGGTGCGAAGCAGCCTGATGGGCCCGTACGGTAAGGACTGAATTAAGCATAAGCACTCCCTGCTTTGCCCATTTTTCCAGATAACCATTGTTTGGAATATAGCAGCCCAGATCGTCATGGAGTTCTT
Source organism: Lachnospiraceae bacterium UBA7589 (assembly GCA_002476495.1). Lineage (GTDB taxonomy): Bacteria > Bacillota > Clostridia > Lachnospirales > Lachnospiraceae > Coprococcus_C. Next base: position 9,229 of record DLKL01000008.1, on the reverse strand, counting down.
TATAGATATTGATGAGAGATGGGGGAATATCCACGTCAGGTCTTACGGAAAAGCATAACCCATGAGCCTGCCCGTCATTATGGTAGGGATCCTGTCCGATTATTACGCATTTAACATTGCTTAGGGGAGTGAGATGAAAGGCATTAAATATATCATCTCCCGGTGGAAATACCTGATGATTTGCATACTCCTCACTTACAAAATCAAACAGCTTCCTGTAGTAAGGCTTTTTGTATTCCGGGGCAAGCTCCTTAGCCCAATCATTTGTAATCGGTGGCATAAATTCATCCTCTTCAAAGTATAATTTAGTATAAATACATATTCAGCTTAACACATTTTAGGTTGACACTCAATAATAAATGTGTTAAGGTACAGTTGTAAATACGAAGAAGAGGAATATTAGAAACTCGGATATCTTCAGAGAGCTGCCGGATGGTGTGAGGCAGTGTTAGATGAGCTTTGAACTCGCCTTGGAGTAGCTGGTTGAACGGCAACATATTTTGTCAGTAGATTCAGACGGAACCTGACCGTTATAGCAGGAGGATATAAGGCTGATGGCCCGTATCTGTGAGAGGGCATACATTTTGTATGAATTAGAGTGGTACCGCGTAGAAACTTGCGTCTCTAACATGGAGGCACAGGTTTATTTTTTTGCATGGTGCATAAACCACCTTTACATAAATCACAGATATGCAACAATTGTGTATTTTAAGGAGGTAGAAAAATGAAGAATTATGAGCATTACAAACGTGGATATTATATGCCACCTGTAGAAAGCACAGACTGGGTAAAAAAAGAGTATGTAGATAAGGCCCCCGCCTGGTGCAGCGTTGATTTGAGAGATGGAAATCAGGCTCTTATTGTACCTATGAGTCTGGAGGAAAAAATAGAATTTTTTAAGGAACTGGTTAAGGTTGGATTTAAGGAAATTGAGATTGGTTTTCCGGCAGCATCTGAAACCGAATATGAGTTTTGTCGTGTGCTTATTGAACAAAACATGATTCCTGAGAATGTTACAATCCAGGTGCTTACCCAGGCAAGGGAGCATATTATTAAAAAAACCTTTGAGGCTATTCAGGGAGCAAAAAATGTCGTGGTTCATTTATATAATTCCACTTCATATGCCCAAAGAACACAAGTGTTTAAAAAATCTAAAGAAGAAATATTAAAGATTGCTACTGACGGAGCAAAGCTTTTGAATGATATGGCAGAGGAGTACGGAGTTCCCTATCAGTTTGAGTATTCTCCCGAAAGCTTTACCGGAACTGAGGTTGATTATGCTCTTGAGGTATGTAATGCTGTAATTGACATATGGAAACCTACGCCTTTGAGAAAAGTGATTATAAACCTTCCGGCAACAGTTGAAATGTCTCTTCCACATGTATATGCAAGCCAGATAGAATATATGAGCAAAAATATGCATAACAGGGAGAATGTAATTTTGTCCCTTCACCCACATAACGACAGAGGCTGTGGTGTGGCAGATGCCGAGCTGGGGCTTCTTGCAGGTGCTGACCGTATTGAGGGAACTCTTTTTGGTAATGGCGAGAGAACAGGTAACGTTGACATAATTACTCTTGCAATGAATATGTATACGCATGGCGTTGATCCTAAGCTTGATTTTTCTGATATACCTCATATTACAGAGGTATATGAAAAGCTCACAAGAATGCATGTCTATGAACGTTCACCATATACAGGAAAGCTTGTATTTGCAGCTTTTTCAGGCTCTCATCAGGATGCTATTGCCAAGGGAATGAAGTGCAGGGAAAATGATTCAACAGGAATGTGGTCAGTTCCGTATCTCCCTCTCAATCCAAAGGATATAGGAAGGGAATATGACGGAGATGTTATCAGAATAAACAGTCAGTCGGGAAAGGGTGGAATAGGCTACATTCTCGAACAAAAATACGGCTTTAATATGCCTGCGAAAATGCGGGAGGATTTGGGATATACAGTCAAAGGTGTATCTGACCACAAGCATAAGGAGCTTTCGGCACAAGAGGTTCATGATATATTTATTAATGAATATGTTAATAAGGAGGAACCAATCAGGCTGCTTGAATGTCACTTTAAACAGATAGATGGTATTGAAACAGAGATTACAATACTTGTTGATGGCGTGAAGAAGGTATATCATGGTCATGGAAATGGAAGACTTGATGCGGTAAGTAATGCAATTATGAAGCATTTTGATATAAAATTTGCACTTGTGACATATGAAGAGCATGCACTTCAGGTTGGTTCAAATTCCCAGGCATGTGCATATGTAGGCATAGATGTGGATGGAATTGGAAAAACTACATGGGGGGCAGGAATAAAAACAGATATTATTGATGCTTCCGTGTCGGCATTGATATCATCTCTTAACAGAACACATAGAATTCATAAATAGTTTCAAGATTATTCATGTGAGATAATCCAATATAAGCCGGGAAACAGATGGTGCACGAAACAAATTGAGTTTTAATGTTGTAATATGAAATTTCTTGTGTTAAAATAGACCTATGTATGTTGAGGTTTTAAGGAGGTTACAGGATGATATTTGTTAAGGTAGAGGACCTGAAATATGGTATGCGTTTAGCAAAGCCTATATATAACAAATCCGGAGTTTTACTTTATGAGCGCAATACCAGGCTGACTTTGCAAGGTATTGAGAGTGTCAAGAACTTTGGACTTCTCGGATTGTATATATTGGAACCTGCAGAGCCTGTGCCACCTATGTCTGAGGAAGATTTGGATTTTGAGAGATTTCAGACAATGGCTGTTTTCAGCATAAGAGAAGAAATGGATAGTATAGTTGCCGGACGTGAACCCATTAATCTTAAGAGACTTGCCAATGCTATTATTACAAATTATGGCAGGCTTGACCATAAGATTGCATTTACACAGAATCTGAGGAGCACTACAGATTATACGTATAAGCATGTTATTAACGTGGCTATATTGTGTGCTCTGATTTCCACACAGGTGCATTATACCCCTATGGAACAGGAGGAACTTATTACAGCAGCTTTGTTGCATGATATTGGAAAACTTCTGCTTCCCGGGAAGGTTAAAGATAAATATGATGACTATGATGCTAATGACCTTATAATAGTAAAAAAATTTCAAAGCGATGGTCTTGGTCTGCTTAGACCTGAGATGGGAATTGACAGTGGAGTGAGGAGAATCGTTTCCCAGGTTCACAAGATGGAATACGGGGATGGACGAGTAGACGGGAAAGTATTGAAGAGCTCCAAAATACTTAAAGTAGCTAATCTTTTTGATACTATGACCTGCATGAAGCTCAGGGAAGATGCCGTTTCGGAAATTGCCGCAATCAAATATCTTTTGCTTAATAAGGACGAGTTTGATGAGGAAATAGTAGGTGCTCTTGTGAAAAGTATTAAGATACTTACACCCGGAGTTTGTGTGGAACTTACTAATAAGGAGAAGGGTCTTGTTATATCAGAGAATAAGGATAATGTTTTAAGGCCTGTTGTATTGGGATTTTCTACCAATATGATATATGATCTCAGCAATAATGGCGTATACAGAAGATATCAGATAACTGATATAATGAAGACTATGGATAACAGAATTAAGGTTGATAAGGAACGCCTTGAAGAATATATGAATAAGCGGTAATTGCAAGCCAATTATCGCTTACTTTCTATACTAATTACATTATGCAAAAGGGGATATAATAATGCCTGAAAATTTATTCAATGAAAAAGCGGACTTCATTCTTCAGGTCAGGGATGAGGTTGTAAAGAGGGATAATATGGCAACTGAGCTTGAAAGGATGAAGGCTTGTCAGAAGAAGCTTACCAGAGGTCTGGCTTCCGAAGAAAAGTCCATAGCTGATGAGATTGCCACAACAATAAAGAAAAGGAAACAGGAAATCACGTCGACCTTTGATGAAAGACTGGATGACAACAGGGCAAGAAAGAAAAAGGTGGCAAGTAAAAGAGACAAAAAGAAAAATCAGCGGATGAACCAACGGATAGAGGAAGAAACAAAACATATAACAGAGGAAAACCGTGCTTTGGAAGTTGAAATGAAAACACTGCTTAAGAAAAATAAGGTTCCCGGATTTTGCTCTGCCAAGCTTTATTTTCTGATGTTTAATCCCAGAGGTATAGGGGAGATATTTGCAATGCTTATTTGCTTCGCCATATATTTTGCGGGAATACCGGGAGGCTTAGGCTTTTTCTTTAACAAGTTTGTTTTGTCAGGAAAGGAAAATGTTAATGTTGCTTTCTGGGTAGTGCTTGTAATTGCAATACTTGTGGTGCTTCAGCTCCTTATATATTTCCTTATATTTAATTCAACCAAGGTAAGACATGGAGATATAATAAAACAGACCAGAAGCATAAGAGATAAGATAAAGGCAAATAAACGCCAGGCGGATGCTATAAAAAATTCCATTAATAAGGACAAGGATGAGAGTATATACAATCTTGGCTCCTATGACGAAAAAATGGCAAATCTTGACAGTGAAGCAGACGATATAAGCAATGAAAAAAAAGAAGCCTTGAAGGAATTTGAGGATAAAACCACTCAGGTCATTATTGATGAAATAAATGGAAGGCGCCTTCAGACCGTAGAAGATATGAAGGCGGAGAAAAAGGAACTGGAAAACAGTATTTCCAAGATGGAAAAAAAGTACTCAGACAAGGTGCTTCAGATAACTAAGGATTATGCATCCTTTATAGGTGAGGATATGTGTAAGCAGGATAAACTTAATGATATCCTTGCCCTTATGGCTGACGGAGAAGCCGAGACAGTGTCAGAGGCCATAAGTCTTTACAGAGGACAGAAATCCTCCAAGTAACTGATTGAATATTTGAGCGCATCAGATATATGGCAGGCAAGCTGCATTACAGTATATAATCGTGTGCTATGAAGCAGTCCGGGGCTGCCTCCGGAGGTGTTTACTATGCCGGTAATAGAGATATCACCTATTGCCGGTAATTTTTTGTTTACACCCTTTCCGGGTAAAATAGGGCAATTGCTTACCGTAACACAACCAATATGTGAACTGTCACCCAGAGAGGCATCTACGGCTATGATAAAGGGATTTTTAATATAAGTGTTAATGTGGTTGATAGCTTCTCTTATATTCAGGGCATGTACCGGAGACTGGAGAGTTCCGAATACCCGATATCTGCTGGAAAAATTAACCATTTCCTCACCGACAAGTGGACCAAGACAGTCTCCTGTAGCTCTGTCTGTGCCTATGCATAAAATTACGGGAGTTCGATTATTTATATCTGCCTTTGTCATATATTTAATAATGCAATCATTCAATTCCTGACCGGAGAAATCATTGATTGTATCAAAATAATAGGTTTCACATTTTTTGGATAATAAATTCTTCATTTTAACCTCGTTTTGTTTCGTTAATATAAATTTATGCAATAAGTATTAACAAGTTGTGGTTAAAATAAACTTTATATTTCTATTATGTCAAATAGTATAATAAAAGGTGATATATTGCGTAAAAAAAACATGATATGCTGACAAAATTAGACTGAAAACCTTATCCTGACGGTGTTATTCTTTTGATAGCTGTATTGGCATTAAACTAGGAAAGGTGGAAGGGTATGATAGAGGTTATCTATGATAAAAACAAAGAAAATGCTGATACTAAGGAAGAAAATATAAAAAAAGATGCAACAGAAGTCAAGAGAGAAAACATTGGAACCAGACTGCCTAAGAATATCAGGCAGATAGGAACTCCGGAAGCGGGAAAGAGAATATATATTGAAGATTACGTAGTTACATATTTGAATTATATTTCAAGACCTGGCAGCACAAGGGCCAGGGGAGCTATCCTTCTGGGAGAACAAAAGCAATCGGATGTGGGGAATGTTTTATTTATAAGTGGTGCGGTAGAGGCGCAGAATCTTGAGTTTGATATGGATGAAAGCCAGTTTACCAAAGAGGCGTGGACTCAGATATATGATCAGGTAAAAGAATTTTTCCCTGACTTGTCGGTGGTGGGATGGTTTTTGTCAAGAATGGGATTTTCCACCGCTATAAACGACAAAATAGAAAAGATGCATATTGATAATTTTCCCGGCCGGGACAAGGTGCTATATGTAACGGATTCTCTGGAGGCTGATGATGCATTTTATATGTATGAGCATGGTCAGATGATAAAGCAAAAAGGATACTATATATATTATTCAAAAAATGAAGCGATGCAGAACTACATCATAAAGCAAAAGGGAGGTGTGGGAGAAGAAGAAAATACAGAAATACATAGAAAAGATGAAGAGCTTATAAAAAATTACCGTGAAAAGAATAACAGAGTTCAGGGAACAAAGCAGGGTGGAGTTAATCTGATATATGTAGCCAGCTCCTTTGTAGTGCTTGCGATGCTTGCTATGGGAATTACTGTGGTAAGTAATTATGATAAAATGAAGGAAATGGAGGTGTCAATTAACAGGCTTGAGCTTACGGCTGATATAACAACCGAGGATATTCTCGAAACCATGAACGATAATGATTACATACAGAATACACAGGATAAAACAGACCGGTATATTGAAAATAGTACCGATACACAGCCGGAGGAAGAAAATACTGAGAACAGTGAGCAGGCTGTTATAGATGAGGATGAAAAGAATGAAACTAATACCACTGAGGATGGGCAAACCGGTATAGACAGTGAAAGCAGTGAAGCGATAACTACCGAACAGTATCTTCCTACAATAACAAATGGAAATCCTACATATTATGATATTAAATATGGAGATACGTTAAGCTCTATTGCACTTGATAATTATGGCTCTGTTATATATGCAGGGGATATTGCTGAGGCAAACAATATGGATGTAGATGACAGAATATATGAAGGAGATAGAATAATATTACCATCGATATCAATAGGAGAATAAAATTATCATAGATTCTTAGAAACAAAAATGATATAATTAATCCAAATTTTGTTACACTGGAGAAAATATGCAATGAGAAAGAAAAACAGTAATGACAATGTAATATATGTGAACGGACCTGAGGAAGCGAGGGAAAATAATGCAAAAGCAGGACAGGCGGGCAGAAAGCAAAAAAAAATAATGCTTATTATGCTTATAATTTTTATAGCAATTCTCACCGGGTTTATTTATTATGTGTGCCACAGAAGATACAAAGGTTATAAAGTTATAGCTTTGAATGAAACTAACTATGAAAATACGGCTAATTATATTAGCTTCAGTGCCAATTTACTCAAATATACACCGGATGGAGTATCTTATATAGATGCAAACGGAAATACTGTGTGGACAGCAGGCATTGACATGAAGATGCCCATAGCAGTTGCAAGTGGAGATTATGCTGCTGTAGCGGATCTTAACGGAAATGTAGTATGTATATTTAACAGTGATGGCCTTGTAAACAGTGCAACTATGCCGTACAGTATATGTGATGTAGATGTGGCTGACCAGGGAGCCTTTGCTGTGGTGCTGGAAAGTGAAGAAACCAATTATGTTAATTTGTATGACAAAAACGGAGATGCTGTATATGAGATACAAACTACTATTGATAAAAGTGGTTATCCCATTGACATATCCATTTCCGATGATGGGGAAAAGCTTTTTACAAGCTATATTAACATAGGAAATTCCTCGGTTTATAATACTCTTACGGCATACAACTTTGGGGATGTGGGACAAAATAGCAATGCGGATCGTATGGTAGGGGGATACAAATTTGATGATGAGATAATAACAAAACTTGAATTTGTGGACAATGATACGGTTGTTGCCTTTGGTACAGAAAGCATAACTATATATTCCATGAAGGAAAAACCTGCGGAAAAAGCAGCAATTGACCTGGATAATGAAGTAAGAAGCATTTTTTATAATGAAGATTATATTGGAATTGTGGAAAAGAAAGAGGACGATAATACCTCATACAGGCTTGTTGCATATGACTTGCAAGGGAAACAGAAGCTCACTGAAAATATAGATTTTGAATATACCGATATTTATGCGGCACCTAAGGAAATAATTATATATGGTGGAAACAGACTGCAGATATACAGGCTGAATGCCAGTACAAAGTTTGACGGGAAGCTCGGCGGAGATATTTTAAGCGCAATACCTAATGCAAAAAGCCTGGAATATGTTGTGGTATATCCTGATAGTACGGAAATAATAAAGCTTAAGCCTGACGGAATGGAAAATGGTAACGAAGAAGGCAAAGGAGAATAGATATGAATATAATGACTGTATTAGTGGTAATCCTGTTCGTTTTATTTACAATGCTGGGCTTAAAGAGAGGATTGATAAAATCCGTAGTTAAGCTTGTGATTATGAGCACTGCTTTGTTTATCGCTTATATACTGACTCCTTTTGTGAGTGGATTCATTTCCGACAGGACAGGTATAAAGGATTCAATTAGTAACAAAACCTATGAGGCGATAAGGAGGGTGGCAGAAACCAGGGTAATTGAAAGCTTAGGAGGGGATGCCCAAAACATAGATTCCAAGGTAATAGATGAAATAACAGATGTTACATTAGCTGTGGAGCCTGCACGAAACCAACAGGTGGATATCATCCGGGGAATGAATTTGCCGGAATTTATGACAAATGCCATAATTGCCAATAATAATGATGATATGAGAAAAAAATTGGGAGTAGATAATTTTTACAAATATCTTGCCGGTTATATTTCCCATATGATTATTAACGCTCTTGCCTTTGTTATATCTTTTGCGTTGATATTTATTATTGCCAATATAATTTATTTTGCGGCAGGAATTGTGAGCAAATTGCCTATTATAGGAGGAATAGACAGGATTGGAGGAGCGGCTCTGGGCTTTTGCGAGGCCTTACTTGTAACCTGGCTTTTGTTTATTGCAATATCGATAATTTCAAATTTACAAATCGGTGAAAATCTGGTAAAACAGATAAACGGCAGTGGTCTGCTAAAATTTATATACGATAAAAATATATTTACCCCATTGATAGAGAGGATATTCAGATGAAGCTTCTGAATGACGTAAAACTATATACAATAGCAAAAAGAATCCGGAATGTTTCCGGTTCTTTTTTGTTATTGTATATAGTGTAAAAAAATAGAAACTTTTATAAAAAACTTTGAAAAAGGTGTTGACATTAAAACACCACTGTGGTATATTCTAATAGCTGTCGCAAGAGACAGTAGTCATAAAGAAAAAAGTGAATACCGCAAGGATTTATTTTTTTGACTTCAAAAACGAACCTTTGACAAA
>DLKL01000048.1 GCA_002476495.1 Lachnospiraceae bacterium UBA7589 | reverse complement strand
CAAAAAAAGGCTGTCCTAAAATGAGGTGACCCCTCAAAGTTAGACTTTTACGAGGCGACTTCGGTCGTCTCGTTTTTCTTTATGCAGCTAAAAGATGGAGCCTGTATTGAACAGGACTCATCCATCCCAACTTTTCTTTTATCCGTTTCTCGTTGTAGTATTTTATAAAACGTTCTATCTCTGATTTTAATTCCTCGTAGCTGTAATAAACAACACCGTAGTAAATTTCTTGTTTGAGCAGTCCAAAGAAATTTTCCATTACGGAATTGTCCAGACAGTTTCCTTTTCTGGACATACTTTGAAATATCCGTTCTTCTTTTAGTCTATGGGAGTATGCCTTCATCTGGTAAGCCCATCCCTGATCTGAGTGAAAAGTTCTTCTGTATGGGCAGTCCGCAGTAGTTTCAATTGCTTTATCTAAAGCATCCATTACGTTTTTGGCAGAAGGTCTTTGATCTATCCCGTAGCTAAGTATTTCACCATTACACATATCCATAAACGGATCAAGATAAAGCTTATGCATAGTCACATGCCCTTTCTCATCAATTTCATAATACTTGAACTCACTGGTATCTGTAGTGATTTTCTGATGAGGTATATGTGTATCAAAACGTCTGCGAATCCTATTCGGTGCAACGGTGCCAATCTTACCTCTATAAGAACTATACTTCCTGCTTTTACGAGTATAGGACATCACCTGTAATCCGAGTTTTTGAACAATACGTTGAACTTTCTTTTTGTTTATGGAATATCCCTGATTATGAAGTTCTCCGAGAATCCTACGATATCCATAATCCTTATGTTCTTTACGAATCTCGAGTATCTTTTCCTCAATTTCCTGATCCGGATTTTTTCTATCAAAACGCTTTTGCCAATACATATATGTGGCTTTTGACATTCCAGTATATGAGAGAAGGTCTTTTAATTTGAACTGTCTTCGGAGGCTGCTGATGATTCTTGCCGTTCTCTCATTTTTGCTTCGTCCTCTAAACGCAGTCTCCTCAGTTCTTTTAAAAACGCATTCTCGATTCTTAGTTTAAGAAGTTCATCTTCTAGTTCTTTTACATGCTCTGCACTTGTATCAACAGAAGATTCTTCAATGGGTTTGTTTTGTGTATTGTCATCAGATGTGTTCAATGTTTTCTTTCGTCCTTTTTTACGTGGTCTCAGCGCATCAGAACCCGCCACTCGAAAGCGATTAACCCAATTGACAATCATTGACGGATTAGTAATTCCTTCTTGTAGAGCCAAATTTTGATACGAGATTTCACTTGATAAATATAACTCTACAACAGAAAGCTTTTTTTCGAAAGAGTAGTTTTCTTTTTTTCGAGAACGTTTTAATCCTTCATCTCCGAACTCTTTATACGCAGCAAGCCATTTCCTGAGCTGAGAATTTGATCCAAGCCCATACTTTGTAGAAAGATACTGTGTGCCACCTTCTCCATTTATGTATTCTAGAACTACTTTTTTCTTGAATTCAAAAGAATATTTAGCCATAAAAATACCGACCTCCAATCGTTAGATTTTTAGGTCTAACTTTTGGGGGTCGGTACAATCAGCCACAGTCTTTTTCAATTAAATCCTTTATTACGCAGGAAGCTATGGTAAGACCGGCAACAGCAGGAACAAAAGCTATTGAACCCGGTACCTGACGTTTATTGCTTTTTTCATCGGTGTTTCCCTTTGGAGTTATAGCCTTTTCGCCGGAATATACTACCTTTAAGTCTTTTACTCCTCTCTTTTTTAATTCCCTTCTCATTACCTTTGCCAGAGGACATACTGAGGTTTTATATATATCAGTTACCTCAAAGCCTGTAGGCGAAAGCTTATTACCCGCTCCCATACTGGAAATAACGGGCACACCCGCTGCCTTTGCCTCCATTATAATACTTATCTTGGCTGTTACGGTATCCACAGCATCTACAACATAATCGAATAATTTAAAATCAAAGTTCTCTTTTGTCTCAGGAAGATAAAAACAGTTATGAGCTGTCACACGACAGTCAGGGTTAATATCCCTTATTCTTTCCTCCATTACCTCTACCTTCAACCTCCCTATACTGCTCTGGGTGGCAATTATCTGACGATTTATGTTAGTTCTTGCAACAGTGTCATTGTCTACTATATCTATAGCGCCAACTCCGCTCCTTGCCAATGCTTCAACTACATAGCCACCTACACCACCTACACCGAATACAGCTACCCTTGCTGCCTCTAGTTTGTCTATAGCCTCATTGCCAATAAGGAGACCTGTTCGTGAAAACTCTTCCTTCATTTATTTACTCACTCCATTTTATAATATTAATACTGTAACTTCTTAAATGATACCGTAAATCGTGTTCCAAAATCCGGTCTTGACACTACATCCACGCTTCCCTGATGAGCATCAATAATCCATTTTGCTATAGACAGGCCAAGACCTGATCCACCACTTTCACCATTACGTGCCTTGTCAGCCCTGTAAAACCTTTCAAATATGTGTACCATATCTGATTCCTGCATACCTATTCCTTCATCCTGAATCTCATAGCATACCCTGTTTTCGCTGCTATATACCCTTAATATAATAGTATCCCCGGCATTAGAATATTTGGCTGCATTCTGTATAAATATTCTCACGGACTGCTTTATCATTGCTATATCTCCAACCATTAATGCAGGAGAATTAGTGATTGCATTGTCTAAAAACCTATATATATGCTGTCCGTCTATCATAAGAGATTCTTCCCAAACCTCTTTTATTACCTCATTCAGATCAAAGGTTACAAAATTCAGAGTGTTTCTACCACTATCGCCCCTTGCAAGAAAAAGCAGCTGTTCAATAAGCTCTTTCATATGCTGGGACTCCTGCTTAATAGCCTGTATAGATTCATCTAAAACCTTCCGGTCTTCCTTCCCCCATCTGTCCATCATATTTACATACCCTTGTATGACAGAAATCGGAGTTCTTAATTCATGGGATGCATCTGACACAAAACGCACCTGCTGTTTCCGGCTTTCTCTTATTCTGTTGATCAGATTATTAAGTGCCACCTCTATACTTTGCAGATCCTTATCTCCTGTAGCTATCGGCACATCTAAATTGTCAGGTGTTACATTTTCTATTACATGCTCTATGCTTTCAAGCTTTGAAAAATCCATAGGCATAGAGCTTATCTTTTCCGCAGCTATAGCCAGATCATTTAATGGCTTAAGCTTTTTTCTTATATTGGCTGTGCCGGAAAGAGCGAATATCAAATGTACCAGCTCCAACGAAAAAAGAATCAGAAACGGCATAATAAGATAATCTGTAAAGTCATTTACCGGATATGGGTGCTGCCCTGCCTCTGTTTCAATAATGAATGTGAGATCTCTATATCCTGCATCCATAGTAAAATATACTTTTTCTATGTGTTCCCCCTGTGGAAGCTTATCATACCTCCACAGAAAAAATCCAACAAATACAAGTACAATAAGTATTATATTGAATGCCAAAACATCACTTAAACGTTTAAGCCAGAAGCTCTGGTTGATTCTTCTGGCTATAGATGTCATTTTTTTGTTTTCCACGTTCATTCCCCATCCTTTATGATATATCCTACTCCACGGACGGTATGTATTAATTTTATACCAAATCTGTCATCCAGTTTAGTTCTGATATATCTGACGTATACATCAATAATATTTGTTTCCCCTATGTAATCATAACCACAAACCTGATTCATAAGCTTTTCCCTGTCCATGACAATATTCCTGTTCTTCATAAGAGTATGAAGAAGTTCAAATTCCCTGTTTGTAAGCTCTACAATCTCGCCTTCTACAGTCACCTCATGTCTATCCTCATCAAGACAGACTTTACCTACAGACAAAGTATGCGTGCTGCTGATTCCACTCCTTCTTTTAAGTGCAACCCTTATACGGGCAAGGAGCTCTTCAATGGCAAAAGGCTTAGTTATGTAATCGTCGGCTCCCGCATCAAGACCGGAAACCTTATCCATAACTGCATCTCTGGCAGTCAGCATTATTACAGGGGTTTCCTTTCTTGTTCTGATCCGCCTTAATACCTCCAGACCATTGAGCTTAGGCAGCATAACATCAAGCAATATCAGATCATATTCATTTTCCAGTGCCATATCAAGACCTGTTCTGCCATCATAAGCCTTTTCAACCCGATTTCCCTCATGAATAAGCTCAAGCTCAACAAACCTGGCAATATTTGCCTCATCTTCAATTATAAGTATCCTATTTGCCATTATTTCTCCTAATCTGATTATTATTTATCATTAAAATCATTCTTAATATTCCGGCATGTATCTGATGCCTTATTACACAATTCATTTATATCTACTGTTGTAGTTATAAAGCCTTCAAAGTAATATTTGCAGTCACAGAACAAGCCTACAATAAGCAGAATTACAGTAAGAGGGAGAGCTATTATGCCAACCAGTACTAACACAATTACCGGAACAGACAGTATTCTTTTTCCTTGTTTTTCAACGTTAAATCTGGTTTCACAGCCTCTTCTTAATACTCTTCCACACCATTTAACAAATTTGCTGAATACATCCTGGGCAGAGGTTCTGTTGCAATCCTGCTCATATGTTCTCTGAACAATCTCGAATTCCTTTGATGGTTGTCCCTGGGTTCCGGCACTATACCTGGACACCCCTGAACCGGATATTTTCCCCATCTGCTCAAGATAGATAATCGCATCCAGCATATCATAATTACTTGCCTCTAAGGCCTGCTTAGCCTCCTCATAGCTTATACCTGTTTTTTCTCTTACCTTTTCAACTTTTTCCAAATTATCCATAATAATCTTCCTTCCTGAAAATCAATCTTGGGTTGTTTAACAACCTTATGCATTTATAATACCCTACATAAATTAAAGTAAAATGCATCAAAGATTAAAATCAGATTAAAAATTGCTTGAAGAGATTAAAAACATAGGAAAAACTATGCCATTCCGTTGGCTGTTTTATATTTCCAAAGCATCTCTGCATGATTCTGCTCTTCTACCTGTATATCAGCCAACAGCTTACGAAGCTTGGAATCTTCAAAAACGAACACATCTGTATTGTATTCCGAGGAAACCAGCTTTTCTGTGGCTATACAGTCTGTTGCCAGAAAGCAGTCAGATTTTTTGTCCTCTGAGTTAGTAAGAGCCTCATAGGTTGCCTTAGGAGTATACTTCTCGCCGTCACTATCGTTACAGTTACATGTCGGTACACTTCCGTTAAGAACCTGTTCCAGCGAATCATAATGTTCCTGTTCTTTCTTAGACAGGGTCTCAAAAAGCTTTTTTAATTCAGGATCCTTTGCCTGTTCTGCGTATTTTGCATACTTTTCTACACAGGTTTTTTCCTGGGTCTGTAAATCTTCAATTGCAGTTTTTTCTTTTTCTTTTAATATCATATCAATATCTCCTTATATTTGGTATAAAGAGATTATTTACACATTTTGTCCATATTATACCTTAACTGTAGCAAGCAGTGTATATGCAATAAGTGTTATAATAAGATAAATTGAAGACGTGGTAGACATATATCTTGATGCATAATCATTCTTCACAAAGCTGCTGAGACAAAGGCTTGGTATAGTATACATATACAAAATAAGTCCGATTATCATTGGCTTTGACAATCCAATTCCTATTGCTATGATTATAACTCCCCCCAGAAGTACAGATTGTAGCACAAGTCTTACAGCAACTGTTTTCAAACATACGCCAAATATTTCCTTATCAAGGCAAAATTCATAGCCTACACAAAGTAATATCATGGCACTTACAGGTGAAGCTATCATTTCCTTACAGCTAAGATAAACCATCCCCGGACCGGTAGAAAGAAATTCTCCCATTACTCCGGTAAGTCCCACACAAATTCCAAAAACAAGAGCCACAAATACAGGAGATTTGAAAGCATTTTTTACAAGCTGTTTTACTCCTGTCCTTTCTCCACTATCTGTTACGGTAAGCATTCCAAAATATATTCCAAAAGCAAATATTCCGCAGCTTACATCAATTAAGGCTATGTTTGACATATATTCTTCTCCCATAAGACTCTGATATAAGGGATATGCCATCATTCCTCCCTCATATATTGTCATAAGATACGGAAAATATTTTCTATATGGTTCTTCTATAACTTTCTTTAATGCAAATCCACATAAAAAGGCTATAACAACAACCACAAACATAATCGCAAATACCCATACAACCTTTTTATTATATTCTGCCGTTGATACAGCATGAAATACGGATACAGGCAGGGCAACTGTTGTAATAAATTTTTTTATATTATCCACGCCATTTTTATTTATCATAGCAGTCCTGCGGCATACGATGCCAATAATAAGCATAACTATGACAGGAATAACTATCCTTAAGGCTTCCATATTTTCTCCTTTACCACAATAATAACTAAAAAAGGGCTGCTTCACCG
Source organism: Lachnospiraceae bacterium UBA7589 (assembly GCA_002476495.1). Classification (GTDB taxonomy): domain Bacteria; phylum Bacillota; class Clostridia; order Lachnospirales; family Lachnospiraceae; genus Coprococcus_C. The sequence continues at coordinate 10,933 of DLKL01000048.1, read as the reverse complement.
GCAGCCCCTTTTATGAATATTACATGTTCTCCAAAAGCTTATCTATGCTGGCAAGCTTAACACAAAGCACAAATGCTTTGGAGGCCTGTTTCATCTCTTCAGGTGTAGGGAAGGATGGTGCTATACGAATATTGGAATCCTGTGGATCCTTTTTATATGGGAAGGTTGCTCCAGCTCCTGTGAGCACAACTCCCAAATCCTTACACATAGCAACTATCTTCTTGGCACATCCCGGCATAGCATCAAAGGATATAAAATACCCACCTCTTGGTTTAACCCAGCTTCCGATCTCAAGACCGCTAAGTTCTCTGTCAAGTGTATCCAGCACTGCCTCAAATTTGGGTCTTAACAGCTCCGCATGCAGTTTCATATGGGCTTTAAGACCATCTATGTTTTTAAAGAATCTTGTATGCCTCAACTGATTAATTTTGTCATGTCCTATGGTCTGTATAGTCATCTGTGCTTCAATAAAATCTATATTTGCCTGGGATGATGCTACAGCCGATACACCGGAACCCGGAAAACTAATCTTGGATGTAGATGCAAACATATAAACCATATCCGGATTGCCTGCCTTTTTGCACTCATCAAGAATATTCAGAATTTCATCCTGCACATCATCATACAAATGATGAATACAATATGCATTATCCCAATATATTCTAAAATCAGGAGCTGCCGGCTTAAGATTGGCAAATCTTCTTACAACCCGGTCAGAATATGATATACCTGTTGGGTTGGAATATTTTGGAACACACCATATACCCTTAACTGCCGGATCATTATTTACATACTCCTCTACCATATCCATATCAGGGCCATCATCATTAAGTGGAATATTAATCATTTCTATTCCAAAAAATTCAGTGATAGCAAAATGTCTGTCATATCCCGGCACAGGACAAAGGAACTTAACCTTATCCAGCTTACACCATGGTGTTGAACCATTAACTCCCTTGGTCATTGATCTGGATACTGTGTCATACATTATGTTAAGGCTGGAATTACCGCATACAACCACATTATCCTTCTCAACGCCCATCATATCCGCCATAAGTCTTCTACATTCACCTATACCGTCAAGGTCACCATAGTTTCTCGTATCATTACCCAGAACCGTCCTCATATCAGAGGAGCTGTTAACAACATCAAGCATAGGCATCGCAAGATCCAACTGTGAAAAGCCAGGCTTGCCTCTTGCCATGTTAAGCTTAAGCCCCTTTGCTTCCTCCTCCTTATATTCAGTCTCTAAGGCAGTCTTCAAGGTGAGCAGCTCATCCTTTGTCATATCCTTGTACGCTTTCATCCGGTTACCTCCATTATCATAATCCCTAGTATACTTACTTACACATGTAATACAGTATATCAAAACACACAGCTTTGTGCAATTATGTTTTGTCAGTAAATATATTATTTTAGAAATTAATACTTTTAACTACTTTACTATGAACTTACTTACCTTTTCCATAAGCTGTGCAGATTCATTCTGAAGCTGTCCCGCATTGTAAGCCACAGTAGAACTGTCCTTAGACACATTCTCGGTATGAATATTAAGCTCCTCTGCCAAATGTACAATCTGCTCTGTTGTATCAACCTGGCCTGAGAAAATATTCTTCATTTCCTCCGATACTACCTTTACCTGATTAACAAGTTCAATCATGGTCTGTACTCTGTTGCTTGTCTCATCTACCATGCCATAAAGATTTTCAAATGTTGCACTCGCCATGGAAACAATCTGTACATTAGCATTAACCTCCTCAACACTGGAGCTCATATATTCAACTGCATCCTCAACTGTAGTCTGTATCTCCATGGTAAGCCTGGAGATTTCATCTGTAGCCTCACTGCTGTTGACAGCCAGCTTTCCTATCTGTTCTGCAACAACGGCAAAGCCACGTCCCGCATCTCCGGCCCTTGCAGCCTCTATTGACGCATTAAGGGAAAGAAGATTTGTTTCTTCAGCTATTTCAATGATTATATTTACCATATTCCCTATTTTTGAAATTGCATTCCCTACACTGTCAATATGCTTTGAAAGAGTAAATATGCTATTACTTATATTATCCATTCCCACAATTATCTGTTCCATATCCCCTTTACCATTCCGGGACATAACAACACTTTCCCTCATCATGTTTTCTGCCGCTTCACCTTCTGAATTAGTTTTGGCAACCAGTTCCACAAGTCCGGCAATCTGATTTGAAGCATCATCTACGGCAACAGACAGTTGTTCTGCCATGGATTCAAGATTATTCATTTCCTCGGCCTGATTATGTGAAGACTCCTTCAAGGAATCAGAAAGCTCCTCATTTTCAACAGATTGTTTTTCAAGCCAGCCGGCAATATCGGTTATCTCTGTTATAGTTTCTCTCATCTGGTTAATAAAGGATTGCATATTATTACTCATTCTGGCAATTTCATCCTTACCTCTGCTGTCCAGATTCTGTGAAAAATCACCCTTTGCAATCTTATCAATAACCTCTGTCATATGAGAAACCGGCTTCACTATACCATTCATCATTCTAATAATAATGAAATTAAGGATTATTCCTGTTGCGATTGCAATAAGCAACATGAGGTTTTCCATTCTGTAAAGTTCCCCGAGCACCTCTTTTTTTGTAACATATGTAACCAGATACCAGTCCGAATTATCTATATGATTAAGACAGATATAGTATTTGCCCTCATCTCCTTTAATTGTGGTAAAGCCTGTTATATTGTCGTCTATTGCATTGCTGATATTCGAATAGAGGGAATTAATATTACCTTCATCCAGCTTAACGTCTACCATTTCCCCATTCTCATGGGCAATTATGGTTTTTGTCCCTCTGGTAACCAGAAATGCGTTTACATCACTCTTTGCCGATATATCAGCTATACATTTGGAAACATAATCCAGATATACATCCGTAGCAAGAACCCTTACTGCCTTTTTATAATCCACTCTGACAGAAGCGCTCACACAAACCTGCTCTGTCATTGAATCATAGTAGGGTTCTCCAAATGCAAACTGTTGGTTTTCCTTTCCCTGAATGTACCAGTCTCTCTCTTCAAGAACCCAGTCATCTCCCGGAACCCATCCTGAGCCATCCAGATATACTCCCGAGTCATCTCCCATATAAAGGCCTACAGGGTATGCATCATTCTTATCTAAGGTTGTTTCCAGGTAATTAAGGATTTCCTGATCGTTCTTCAATACCCCTGATTCTATAGTCTCCTGATACACCTTAAGCTCCCTGAATATACCATCAGTCCATTCATTAATTTCACCGGCATAGACCTGTGCTTCCTCTTTTAGCTTTTCCTTGGAAAGCTTATAAACAACACTTCCTGCAAGAGCAAAAAAGGCAATGATCATGATAAGCAGAATAGGTGTTACAAGACAAATCAGTCTGAGCTTTATGCCCATTTTTCTTCTCTTCATACTAACCCCCTCAAAACAGACATCATTTTTATTATATAGTATTATACCACATACTCCTGCATATCTTCAATATTTTAACTGCTTAGTTTCCGGTTCCTGAATAATTCATTGCACCCTTCATCCACACCTTATAGCTCACATAGAAAAACAGCATACCATATAAAGGAGTTATCCATACTGTCCACGATATCTCCTCCCATCTGAGAAAAATAAGGCTGGGATAGTATGCCATATAACCGACAGGAATAATGAAAGTAAATAAAGTCTTTAATACAGGTCCGAATATTGACATAGGATACTTTGCAAAATCCCTTAGCTGACTTGAAAGCGACAGGGCAAAAAAGGAGTTTGTTATCCAAAAGCAGGTAGCGGCCGCCAGATTAAGTATGGCGATAGCAAACAAAGATGCGGACAAAACAGCTACCAAAAACAACAGTATTGTATAAAAGTGAACCGGTATGGACAATTTAATCCATGCATATATCACTGCAATTAATCCGAAGGCACATTGTCCCAGCCCTTTTACATCAAACACCTCAGACATAAAATAGAAAAACAGATTTATTGGTCTGAAGCAATATTTGATAAAATCACCGGAATACACCTGATATCTTAAGTTCCAGTTATTGTCAAACAGACATTGGGCAGGAGTATTAGAAAGGAGGGAAAACCCATACAAAAACATCATTTCGTCAAAGCTCCAGCCTGCTATACTTGGAAATTTCTGAAACACCAGCCAGAAGCTTACGGCACCTGCTATACTTGTAGCAATCATTCCAATAGTTGAAATAAAAAAATCCGCCCTGTAGCTCATTTTACTTTTTATATCCTGAACAAGTATTTTTCTATATATTCTCATATAATATTTGAGATTTTTCTTCTTCATTTTTTCCATAATGTTCTAGCCCCCATTCACTGTTATCCTTCTTACTGAAACATTAAAAAACCAATTACTCATAAAGTGAAGCATTACAAGCCAGAAAAGCTGTATTCCCAGTGTCACCATAATTTCATTTAATCCATATTCTGTATGCAAAAGCAGCTCCAGAGGTGAATTAATTATTGCCTGAAAAGGCAGATACATGGCTACACTTTTTAATCCTTCCGGGAAGAACGCAATAGGGACAACAGACCCGCTCAAAAGTCCCACAATAACCTCTTTCATGATATTAATACCCCATATAGACTCAGTATACATACATATTGTTCCTACCATAAAGTTTATGTAAAAGTTAATTACCAGACTCATAGCTGCACTAATCAGAAACCACAATATATTAATTCCTATATGGATTCCACCGTCTGATATAAAATACACTATTACGGCAGTAGGCATAAATAAGGTAAAGAACCTGGTAATGCAATATCCCAGCGAACCAAGAAATGAATATAGGGGGTAAGGAACCGGCTTCAGCAAATCCACCACAATTTTTCCAGTCTGTATATCTTCTCCCATATTCCACACCAGCCACATTTCCATAAAATCAAAAAGTGATGCTGCAAAGACCAGATATATCATTGTATCGGAAAAGTCCATCCCATTAATGCGGTCTACGGTGGAGGATGCAAAAATTGCCTTCCACAAATAGTACACAATAACAAGATATAACAGATTGCACACTATGGACAGAATCGTAGCCATACGAAACTGTATGGACTGCATAATGCTACCCTTTATCATGCTTTTGAATTTTGATATTTTCATTGTAATCCCCCCTCATAAATCTTTCTGATTACACTTTCGGTAGAGATTTCCTTTGTATGCATATCATATATTGAATATTTTTCCTGTATCTTGTTTAATACATCCATGACCTTGTTCCTGCTCTCATCAACCAGTATTTCTATCAGGTTTTCATTGCATGTTACCTGCATATTACCCAGAATATCCCTTATGCTGTCAGCTCTTTTTTCCATAATGTCTTTATCTGCACTATCGATGTTCTTAAACAAAGACAGGCTTAATGTTCTATACGCTCCAAAAAGCTCAGTCAGATGCCCGATATCATTGTTATAAAGCACAGAGCCCTTATCTATAATTACGATTCTTTCACACAGAGCATCCACATCTCCCATATCATGGGTAGTAAGTATAACCGTGGTATTTTTCTCTTTGTTTAGGGTTTTTATCAATTCCCTGATTTTTGCCTTCATGGCAACATCAAGACCTATGGTAGGTTCATCCAGAAAAACCACTCCCGGATTATGTAAAAAGGCAGCCAGGATATCACACAATGTCCTCTGCCCCAGAGACATCTGTCTTACAGGTTTATGAAGCAATGGATCCAAATCCACCATTGTTCTATAAAGCTCCATCATATCATTGTATTCCCTGTCACTGACCTGATATATATCCTTTAATATTTTAAAGGATTCTATAGACGGAAGAGCCCACCACAGCTGGGATCTCTGTCCAAATACAACACCTATGTTCTGGGCATTTTCACTTCTCTTTTCGTAAGGAATTATTCCATTACACACAATTGTTCCCGATGTAGGCTTTAATACACCACTCATCATTTTGATTGTAGTAGATTTTCCTGCACCATTCGGTCCCAGATACCCAATTATCTCTCCTTTTGATATTTCCATAGATATATCATTAACAGCCTTCACGATTTTGTAATCATGGGAAAACAAATCCTTAAGACTACCCTTTAAGCCCTCTCTCCGATTAAGGACCTTGAATTCTTTTACTACATTTTTTAATTCTATAATTGATGACATAATCTCACACTCCTATTTGTATTTTTACCGTTTTTTCGTTGGTTTTGCATTTTCTTTCATCCAAAGCAGCATCTGCTTTTCATCAAAAGAGTTCTCAGTCATTTTAATGCCTGCTACAGTAGAAATACACATTTTACTAATCATTTTTCCAATTACATCAGTCCCTGGTTTTTCTTTTCTTTTACTGTAAAGGCTACATACACCATGGACATAAATGCACATATTTGTTATAAGCTCTCCTGCCCCCCGGTAGGATATGTCAAAGGTTTTCATAATCTCCTGCTTCATAGGCTCAAGTATTTCTATAAAATTTACATCAATAATATATACAGGTTCACAATTACCACTTTTGGGGGTAACAAATATCAGATCATATACATGTGGGTATGTACATGCAAATCTGTACCATCTTAAACCAAATTCCTTAAAAGCCGGAAAATAATTAATTGAACCATTTAAAAATTCCGAGCATGTATTACAGGCTTTGATATAAATCTCATTTTTAAGCTCTTCCATTGTTTTAAAATATGTGAAGATTGGCGCTGTGGTGGTATTCAGCGTCTTTCCTACTTCCCTTGCCACAACGGCATCTATTCCTTTGTGCTCCATAATCTTATAAGCTGCATCGATAATTTCCTCTCTGGTATACTTTGGTTTTGGCGGCATACAATTTTTATTCCTTTCACAGTAAAAAACTTTTGTTATCTAACACATGTTTTGTAACGTATGTATTATAATACCTCATCCATTATTTTGCAATACAAATTTTAATATTTATGAAAGATTTTACTTATTCATATTCTAATTATACATTTTATAATTTTAGCAGAATAAGCAAGGTATCCTAACATATATAATCTGAAAAAGTAAATTTTGCAAAAAATAAATCCCAGATAAAAAACCTGAGATTTATGATAAAATACCGGTATGTTAATTTTGAACATATCCCCAATTCACACTATGCTATTTCCCGCAAGGTTATTAATACGTTCAACCATATTTTCTATAGCTTCAATGCCCTTTCTATTCTCCTGAGTTGCAGCAGCTACATGCCGGATTGCACTATAATTGTTCTGTGTGCTTGAATTAACCTGCTCCATTCCTCTGGCAACCTCATTGCTCTGTCTTTTAACATTTTCAACAGTAGAATCCATCTCAATAATCTGTTGTGACATTTCATTATTTGAGGTTGTAATTACAGCTGTAGAATTGCCTACCTCACGGATACTCTCCATTCCTGCCCTTGTAAGCATAACGTTCTTTTCCATAACCTCAACGGCAGTCTCCGTATTCTTTACCGAATCAGTAACAATTCTTCCTATATTATCAACAGCAGTTTTGGTCTGCTCGGCCAGCTTCTGGATTTCACCGGCAACAACAGCAAAGCCTTTCCCGTGTTCTCCCGCTCTGGCTGCCTCAATAGTGGCATTTAATGCCAGAATATTGGTCTGATTAGATATTCCTGTAATTACTCTGATAATATCAAGAATTTCCTTGGATTCTTCGCCAAGTCTTGCGATAATCTCCTTACATTCGTTTGTACTTGAATTAATCTGCTCCATGCTGGCTGTTGCATCATCCATTTTTTCCTGATTAGTTTTTGTTTTTTCAGTAACCCTTTTCGCCAGCTCAGCTACCTGATTGTTAATATTTCCAAGCTCAATCAGTCTTGCATTAATATTCTGGGTCCTTTCGTTTATCCCTTCAATTTCATTAGTATTCTCGCTGAAGCTTTGTAATACATTATCTGTTTCCTCTACTATCTGGGCATTAGATTCCATGGATGCCTGAGTAATATCCGAAAGCTCCTTAACCATGGCATAAAGCTCCTCTGAGGTTCTCCTTGATTTATCCTGCATCAGCTTCATTTCTTTTATCATCTCGTCCTGTTCCTCAGCATTGAGAAGGTTTGAGAGCATTCCTGCTGTACGCTGGCACAGCATTGTAAATATTGTTGCAATTGCAACCAGTATCATTGCCCTTGGCACAATACCATAAACAACCAGCTTATATACACTTGTAAAATTCTTATCTGTAAATATATCCGACGCATAGCAGAACCACTGTCCCAGTGAGACACCTATTACTGACAAAATCATTGTAAGAATATTAACCTTTCTGGAGAAATACAGACTGGCAATGGCTATAGCATATATGTATAAAAGCACTGCATGATATCCAAGGGTAGAAGCCGCTATAGTAACAAATGCAACTGCACATATAACGCAAACGTATTTTACATATTCCTTATCCTGCTTTGCAATACATACCATAAATGTAGGAATCCATAAAAGAACTGTCCCGGACACATATGCAACCGTCATGATTCCCATATCCACAACAAATATTCCCACTATATTCAAAACAAATACCAGTGTAAATATAATAAATGTAATTCGCATTACCTTTGCCACTGCTCTGTTAGCCTGCTTTTCATTTTCAATTAATACACCATTCTTTTCTTGCATATTTTTCTATATCCTCCTTAGCTTTTGATATAAGAACCTGCAACATTTTACAGTTTATCTTCTCTAGTTTTACCGAGCTTTGCCCTGCTCCATTAAATGCATTACCTCTTCTCTTGCGTCCAAAAATATCTTAACAAGACCGGGGTCAAAATCATTTCCACTTCCATTCTCAATAATTGCAAAGCTTTCCTCTATTGACATAGCATCCCTGTAGCATCTCTTCTGGGATACCGCATCAAATACGTCCGCAATAGCCATTATTCTCGCATGAAGAGGTATCTCCTCTCCTTTCAGACCCTCAGGATAACCTTTTCCGTTATATTTTTCATGGTGAAATCGTGCCACCTGATATGCTATCTCCCTGAATTCCACGTTGTTTATATCTATAAACGTATGTAAAATAATATCTCCGCCTGTGGCAGCATGCTCCTTCATAATGTTGAATTCTTCGGCTGTAAGTTTACCCGGCTTCTGCAATATACTGTCAGGCGTTGATATTTTACCTATGTCATGCAATGGTGCCGCATTACTGACATTGACAATATAATCCTCACTTAATACCTTCTTGTAATGCTTGTCACGCTTCATCTTATCCAGCATCAGATTAACATATGCTCTTGTACGCTTTACATGTCCGCCCGTACTGTTATCCCTGCTTTCAACCATGGTAGCAAAGCCATCAACCATTTCATTATTATGCCTTGTTGCACTTTTTATATACGGATTTTCATAATTTATATATATTCCGACTACGAGAATTGTCGGTAATATCGAAGTTAAAAGTACCTCCGGAAAACGAATCTGTACAACAAGAATTACACCTGCAATAATAATGAATGATAAAGTACCGGGTATCTTATCCTTTGATATAAAGCGATGTCTTGTAAGAATCAGAAATAAAATTGCGCCATAATATATAATTACAGTCGCAAAGCATACATATACCGAAAAGCCCATGGAATAATATGTTGTCTTTCCCTCAATAAATCCAAGCCATGGAATACCACCTATTATTAACATCACCGATATAATTCCAGGTATGCCAAGCAACAGTCTTTCCCTAAATTGTTTGTGAAATCCGATTAACTGTTCATACATATATGCTGCTGTAAGAATAATGGTAAAATCCATAAATAGAAAAAACAGCAAATGAGAAATCCGGTTAACCATATCCGAAACAAATCCGATATGATTTACCATCCATGCTGTTAATCCATCAAAGAAAACAGCCAATGGTGCTATAGTCAGAAGTATATCAAAGTATTTGTTGCATGAATTTTGTTTTTGAAAGCCTTCCCGGATAAACGCGATTACAATATACATAATCACTATCATACAACCTATCTGTAGTTTAACGTACTGCATCTTAATCCTTCCTTGCAAACTTGCATTGTAAATAATTACATTTCATTATGTCTGACAATTAATGACGTTCTACATTATAACATTTAATAAACGTTATCACAAGAACAGGAATAAGATATATCGGGGAATTCCCTTTCATTCCTTTTTTACTATTTTATCTTTAATGTCCTCAAGTACTGTTTTATATTGTCAGAAATCTGCCTGCTTTCTATTGCCTTCCGGATTGTCTTATTATGAGTCCAGGGTTCCAGCTTTTTTCCCTCTATGTACTTTATAGCAGAATCATATTGCTTAGCCAGTGCCATACTATAATACCATGCCACCATCATATTGACATAGTAATCTTCATTTGTACTGTTTGCCACAAGTTCAAGATGCTCAGGTTTAAAATATTCTCCGAGATAAAATCCAAGCAATGTACCGATAGCAAATCTTCTTACATATGTTTTATCACTCTTTATCCATTCCAATACCTTATCGTAGACAATTTCAGGATACTTTTTAAACAGCTTTGGGGATATGCCATCCGATATTGCCCAATTGTCCACATACGGAAGGAATTCATCCAGCTTTTGCAAAAGCTCATGGATATCCTTGTACTTTATGTTAAGCAGGCCTCCATGGATAGCATTTTCTTCATGGTATTGGTGGGGAAGGCTGTTTATAAATTCCTCTGCATACGCCTCACTGCTTATTTCCTTTGTAAGTTTTTTTATTACAGGGCTTCTCACACCGATAATTTTATCAGGGGAAATATTAGGGATAAGCTTTATGGAAAAATCCCTGTACCCCGGATCCTGATATTCAAATAGCATTTTCTGTATAGTTGTCATTGTTTACGTCTCCTAAAGTCCCAGATTGCAAAGTATTTAGTAACCTATTGAATTAACAAAGCTCTCAAACGGTGGTAACACTGCTTGCGGCACTGGTTATGTTTAGTAACCTATCG
>DLKL01000001.1 GCA_002476495.1 Lachnospiraceae bacterium UBA7589 | reverse complement strand
GGCATAATGATTTCGGCAAGCCATAATCCTTTCTATGATAACGGAATAAAGATAATTAATAATCAGGGTGCAAAAATGGATGCAGCAGTTGAAAATGAGATAGAGGATTATATTGATGGTCTTATACCTGAGATACCTTTTGCAAAAAGAGAAGATATCGGAAGAACCACAGACTATTCCATGGGACGTAACAGATACATAGGATACCTTATGACTCTGCCAACACGTTCATTTAAAAATCTCAGAGTTGGGCTTGATTGTGCCAATGGGGCATCGTCTACTGTGGCAAAGGCGGTTTTTGACGCATTGGGAGCAAAAACCTATGTAATCAACAATGCTCCTGACGGTACGAATATTAATACCGATTGTGGCTCTACACATATAGAAGGACTTCAGAAATTTGTTGTGGAAAATAAGCTTGATGCGGGATTTGCCTACGATGGTGATGCAGACCGATGCCTTGCAGTGAATGAAAAAGGCGAACTTGTGGATGGTGATGCAATACTATATATATGTGGCAGATATCTTAAGGAAAGAGGAAGACTTAATAATAATACAGTTGTAACTACAATCATGTCCAATCTTGGTTTGTATAAGGCTTTTGACGCACAGGGCATTAATTATGCAAAAACTACTGTCGGTGATAAGTACGTATATGAGTGTATGATTGATAACGGATATATACTTGGCGGAGAACAGAGCGGACATATTATATTTTCCAAGAATGCCAGGACAGGTGACGGAGTATTGACATCACTTAAGCTTATGGAGGTTATGGTTGAAAATAAGACTACTATGTCGGAACTGACAAGAGAGCTTGAAATATATCCGCAGCTTCTTTGCAATGTAAGAGTTACAAGCAAAACTGATGTTATGAGTGATCCTGATATCCTTGCGGCTGCAAAGGATATTGAGAACATACTTGGTGGAGACGGAAGAATTCTCCTTCGGGAAAGCGGTACAGAGCCTCTTATCAGAGTTATGGTTGAGGCGAAAACAGATGAATTGTGCAAGCAATATGCCCAGTCGGTTGTGGATTTGATTAAGAAAAAAGGATATGCAATAGATTAATATGTTATATGTATGAAAATGCCAATAGCAATTGTACAAAATACACAATTGTTATTGGCATTTTTGCACAATGTTATGTACATATAAGTAAAAGAATATTTACAATTTATACTAAATATGGTAATATTTCATCATAAAATATTCTATTTAGGAGGTATTTATAATGGCATTGGACGTGCGATACGGAGAGATAAGAACCGAGGTAATCGGTAAGCTTGAAGAACAAAAGGGCGATATGGAAAGTCTTTTGCAAAGTCTTGATGGAACAATGCAGACACTTCCGACAGTTATGGAAGGCGATGCACTTAATGCATATCTTGATGAATATGAGAATATTGTTAAGTCAATATATCAGAAGCTCAATGATAATTTAGGCGAGTTTTCAGCACAGCTTGAAAGTGTATGTAAGGAATTTGAAAATCTTGATGCAGATATGCAATCACAGCTTAGCTAAAAGAAACTAACAAAATTCAGGAGGAAATAAAATGGGCGCTAGATTAAGAGTTGATTATGAAGCAGTTCAGGAATTGATTGAAGATATGAAAGGGTATGAGGCTGATATAGAGAGTACATATTCTGACATGACAACAACAGTTAAATCTCTGGTGGACAAGGGATATATGGAAGCAGATTCTGCCAATGCATATGTTGANNGAATTTACAGAGATGCTCGGACCGGATATTGAGAGCCTTTCTGAGCTTATTAATAAGTTCTATACACAATTATCACAGGTATGCCAGAACTTTGCAGATGCCGATGCTAAGATTGCCGGTATGTTATTCTAAAATAAGATATTAAGGACAGCCTTTAAATGTAACCTGGCTAAGTTGGGCATTTGAAGGCTGTTTTATCTTTGAAAAGACACAAATATGGAGCTGAATATGAAAAGAATTTTACTTACACTTTTGAATATATTTATGGCATGTGCATTGTTTACTTTCGATGTAAATGCAGCTGAAAATCAGGAGAATGTGTCAGGACAGGCACAGGAACAACAGGATACAGAATCCACAGAGGCAATTACCGAGACACCTGCACCGACAATGCCTGAAGCACAGACTATAGAAAAGTATGATGAAAAAAAAGGTATAGCATCTATACGTTTAATGTATGTTGCGGATACCGGAGCAAGAGATATCATCAAATCCGGCTATGCTTTTTTTATTGGAGATGAAAAAAACGTATATCTGATATCATGCTGTGACACTGTAATTTTAAATGATGAGGAAAAAAGTATTGTTGCTGCATCACACGGAGTTACAGTGGATAAGGTTCAGACAGTTATCGAGCTTGTGCTCAAGAATGATATTATTGTTGAACTTTCTGTTGTCAACAGCAGTGAGGGTATGAATTTTGCAATTTTACAGCCTGCAAGCAAGCTATCCTCCTGTACAACAATCAGATTAAGTACAGACAGCACAGGAACAAAAAAGGGAGATACTGTTCGTACCTATGATGCGGATATGCAACAGATAGATTGTGTTATTGATGACTGGACAGAAATAAATGAGGCACATTATTACATGTACAGGTCTGATTATGCTGTCGCTAAGGGCATGCCGTTAATGAATGAGAACGGTGAGGTTGTAGCTATTACCAGTACAGCCAATAAGGGAAATCCAGAGGAAACCTTTGCTTTGCAAATTGATGAAGTTACAGAGGTTTTGGATGTTCTTGGCATAGCTTATAATCCTGAGATAATTGTGGACACCACAGCCCTTGAAGAACAAATGACGGTATATGAGGAATCAGATAAGAAGAAATATACTGACGAGTCATGGAAGGAATATGAAAATTCATACAATGTGGCACAGGAATTGATGGACAAGGTAAAAGAAAAAGATGTTACAAGCTATACTCAGGACGAGGTTGATGCCGTTGCGGCAGATATGGCCTTGAAAAAGGAAAATCTTGCCAAAGCAGGAATCTCAGTAAAGACTGTGATTACCATTGCTGTTGTTGAAGGCATAGTGCTGATGGCAGCCATAATTGTATTGACAATATTATTGATAGTTAAGACAAAGAAGTATAAAAAACAGCTTAAGGAAGAAGAAAATCATACTATAATGGCAAAGGAAGCACTTAAGCTTAGTGGACGTGTTACACCGGGATTTATTCAAAATAATACTAATATGCCTGTTAACAGAAGCCTTAATGAGGCCGGGAATAATCAACCGGTGGGTGATGTCGGTGGAGAAACCAGTGTTCTGGGTGCAGACATGAATTATCAGAGCGGATATCTGGAGAGTAACGTTCCGACATATCCAACCCTGTTGCGTTATAAAACAGGTGAATCGGTTGTGATTAAACAAAACAGCTTTATTATAGGCTCGGCAATGGGTGCGGTAGATTATTGCGTCAAATATAACAATAATATTAGCCGTAAGCATGCCTGTATTATGAAATTTGAGGATGGATACTATATTCAGGATCTGGATACTACCAACGGTACATATGTAAATAATGTGAGAGTATATCCGGGAAGGTATATGAAGCTGGATAATGGTAATATTATTAAGCTTGCTGAAGAAGAATTTGAGTTTAGAGGATAAATGGTGAAGTTATGATAGTTGACTGCTTTGCAGATTATTTGGCATATACATTTGAATCAGG
>DLKL01000050.1:24889-25586 GCA_002476495.1 Lachnospiraceae bacterium UBA7589 | reverse complement strand
GCAGTAAATGAAAAATCCTTAAGCTTCTTCTCAAGATGGTCTATAAGGTCATCCTGGGCAAAAGGCATAAGCTGGATGATAAAGCCTCCGGCATGTGCTACAGATGCATCTTCATTTAATAATACTCCCAGGGCTACAGAGGTTGGAATCTGCTCACTCGTAACAAAGTAGTAGGTCAAATCCTCAGCAATTTCGCTGCTGACAAGATGTGTCTGCCCAACGTATGGCTCCTTAAGGCCAATGTCCTTAATCACACTCATAACACCAAGATCAACAGCCTTGGCAACATCCTTTGCAGGAAGCTCCACCTGTGGTTCGCTGACATATCCCTTGACATTTCCTTTGGAGTCGGAGGTAACCAGCATTCCCTTTATAGGTCCCTGGCATTGAAGCCTTATGGTCAATACATCATCATCATTTTTACACATTGCTCCCATCAGTACACCTCCGGTAAGAAGCCGTCCGAGGGCATTTGTTACTACAGGATATGTTCCATGAATAATTCTTGCTTTTTCAACAAGGTCAGTGGAATCGCAGGCAAAAAACCTGATTTGATTATCCGCTGCCATGCCACGTATTATATGGTCTGCCATTAATAACATCTCCTTTTTAGTGATTAATATTTTTTTTGCCATGTTCACCTGCTATAATATAGATTCTCTCACATTCCTCTGTGGCAGGATTATGTGTAAATGCG
>DLKL01000050.1:6515-24864 GCA_002476495.1 Lachnospiraceae bacterium UBA7589 | reverse complement strand
GTCATAAGCAGCTATAAAGCTCAAACCTGATTTTTTCAGGAGATTTTTCATTTCAGCAAGAGTATACCCTCTTTGAAGGTGCATCTCTTCATACTTTTTGTATAGATTATCGGTATTTTTTTCCTTTATAAACAGACTGAGGCAGAGCTCATTGATTTTACTGTCCGTATCATAATAATTATCCCAGATGAAGCTTATATCGTCTCTGTCCTCAGCAATAGTGGTATCTGCAACAATATCTGAGTAATAGTATTCCGGATGAAAATCAAATACAAAAATTCCTCCGGGGTCAAGATAATTATTTACAAGCTTAAAAATCAAAAGAAGCTCATCCGGCTCTGTAATATAGTTAAGACTGTCGCACAGAGAGATTACAGCCGATACCGTTCCGTATAATTCAAAATTACGCATATCCTGATAAAGATATAGAGATGATGAATTATTGCGGGCTTTCTTTTCTCCTGCTATATCAAGCATAGATATGGAATTGTCTATGCCTATCATGTCGAAGCCGGCGGATGCCATAAGCTCGGTAATATTTCCTGTTCCACAGCCCAGCTCTGCGATAATACCCTTGTTAATACCATATTCATTTAATAGGGATTTTAAATACAAAAACCAGTGTTCATATGGAATGTTGTCCATTAATTCATCATATACATTGGCAAAATCTGAATAAGCTTCTGACATAAGCGCCTCCGGGATTATTTTTACTCAACATATTATAAAATAAATGTATTTCCAATACAACCGGAAATAGGATATTATTTTTTTGAATAAAATAGTTTGAAAATATAGTTTGAAGAAAAAAAATGTGTTATAATCTGAAACGTGAGTGGATAATAATCAGATTTTTATCCTTATTTCACAGATAACGTAAGAAAAAGGCAGGAAAGAAAATTGGGTGAGTTTTATACAGTAAAGGAAGTTGTTGAATTATATATTAACGGTTGTAAAAATAAGGTATCACAGTCAAATGCTAAAATCTTTGGGAAAGCTATGCTTGCGGGGGCAATGATAGGATTTGGGGCAGCCGCAAGTAATGTGGCGGCACATATGATTACTAATGTCGGCCTTGCAAGACTGGTGGCGGGCCTGGTATTCCCTGTAGGCCTTATGATGGTAATTCTTCTGGGGGCGGAATTGTTTACAGGTGACTGTCTTATGGCCATGTCTGTTCCGGCAGGCAGTCAGAAGAACCTTGATGTTATAAGAGTTCTGGTAGTTGTTTATCTTGGTAATATTCTTGGGGCAGTAATTTTAACAGGTCTGATTGTAATGAGCGGACAATTAGATTATTCAGGAGGAATACTTGGAGCTTACACAATTAAGGTCGCCCTTGGCAAGGTTAATTTGTCAGCTTCAAAAGCCATATCATCAGGTATTCTGTGTAATATTCTGGTATGTGCGGCGGTTCTTATGGCTATGGCATCAAAGGACATTACAGGTAAGCTTCTTGCATCATTTTTTACTATTATGCTTTTTGTTACATCCGGTTTTGAACATTGCGTTGCAAATATGTATTATCTTACTGCGGGACTTTTTGCAAAGGAGAATGCAGGATATGTAGCCCGGGCACTTGAACAGTATGGAATAACTGCAGAGCAATTGGATAGTCTTAACATGGGAAATGTAATTGTATCTAATATGATACCGGTAACAATAGGTAATATTCTTGGCGGTATAATATTTTTAGGACTTCCGTTATATTATCTTAATAATCACAAAAATAAAAATGCATAACTTCAAAGCAATGAATAAATCCGGATAACCGGACAATAAGCTAAAAATTGTGTACAAGGTTGCCCTGATATGGTATAATAGCGTAGCTGTATCAGGGCTTTTTTGGGCTTTTTACAAAGTAAATATAAGGATTTATAAAGGAGATATATAAAATATGAAACTAGGAATCGTTGGATTACCAAATGTAGGAAAAAGCACATTATTTAATTCCCTTACCAAGGCAGGAGCGGAATCCGCAAATTATCCGTTTTGCACAATTGATCCTAATATAGGAGTTGTACCCGTACCGGATAAGCGTTTGGATGAACTTACAAAAATGTATAATTCGGCAAAAACCACACCTGCCGTAATAGAATTTGTTGATATTGCAGGATTGGTAAAGGGGGCATCGAAGGGTGAAGGCCTTGGTAATCAATTCCTTGCCAATATAAGAGAAACCGATGCAATTGTACATGTTGTAAGATGCTTTGAGGATCCTAATGTAATACATGTTGATGGTTCCGTAGACCCTATAAGAGATATAGAAACTATTAATTTTGAACTTATTTTTGCAGACATTGAGGTTCTGGATAAGAGAATTGCCAAGAATACCAGAGCGGCAGCTAACAACAAAATAGTAGCTAAGGAGCTGGAGCTTGAGAAAAGAGTAAAGGATCATCTCGAGTCGGGTAAACCGGCTATATCCTATCACACAGACGATGAGGATGAGATTAAATGGCTTAAGGAATACAATCTTCTTACCGGAAAACCTGTAATTTTCGCTGCAAATGTATCGGAAGATGATCTTGCTGATGATGGAGCTTCCAATGAATATGTACAAAAGGTAAAAAAATATGCAGGGGAATTTAACAGTGAGGTATTTGCGGTATGCGCCCAGATTGAGCAGGAAATATCGGAGCTTGAAGATGATGAAAAGCAGATGTTCCTGGAGGAACTGGGAGTCAGTGAATCGGGTCTTGATAAGCTTATAAAGGCAAGCTATTCCTTGCTTGGCTTAATAAGCTATCTTACTTCGGGGGAGGATGAAACAAGAGCCTGGACTATTACAAAGGGAACTAAAGCACCTCAGGCAGCCGGTAAAATCCACACGGATTTTGAGAGAGGCTTTATTAAGGCTGAGGTAGTTGCCTATGATGATCTTATGAATGCCGGTTCGATGCTTGCAGCAAAGGAGAAGGGTCTGGTAAGACAAGAGGGTAAGGAATATGTAGTTTGCGACGGAGATGTCATTTTGTTCAAATTTAATGTTTAAGAGAGGTTAATGCTTATGTATGATATAAGATTTCCTCATCTGGGAATTGTACTGCATAATCTTAAGGATGGGATAACAATTTTTGGAGTGGAGATAAAATTTTATGGAATTATAATAACCCTGGGCTTTGTTCTGGCATATCTTATATGCGTAAAGGAAGCAAAGAGAACCGGACAGGATGAGGAGCTTTACCTTGATTTCCTGCTATGGCTGGCAATACCATCTATCATAGGAGCAAGACTTTACTATGTGCTTTTTAGCCTTGATGAGTATTTTCAGCCGGGAAAGGGTTTCTGGAAGACCTTTGTTGATATTATTAATATAAGAAATGGTGGACTTGCCATATATGGTGGTGTGATTGCGGGAATAATCGTGGGAATTATTTTTGCAAAAAAGAAAAAAGTAAACTTCTTTCTTATGGCAGATACGGTTTGCCTTGGACTTGTAATAGCCCAGGCCATAGGACGATGGGGAAATTTCTTTAATCGTGAAGCCTACGGAGAATATACAGATTCCCTGTTTGCCATGTGTATACCTGCAGATTATTATATAAATAACGGCAGTATAGGAAGTCTTGTTAATGCGGGAGTTATAACAGAAAAAATTGCACAGAATACAGTTGTTTATGACTCTATGACCTGGATAAGCGTTCATCCTACATTTTTATATGAATCTTTATGGAATATAGGATTGTTTATTCTTCTTATGATATACCGAAAACACAAAAAGTTTGATGGAGAACTGGCCCTTCTTTATCTGTGGGGGTATGGACTTGGAAGAGTGTGGATAGAGGGGCTTCGTACAGATTCACTTTATATACCGGGCATACATCTTAGGATTTCCCAGCTTATTGCCGGCGCCTGTGTTCTGGTTGCGGCAGCTCTTATTGTTAAAAAGAGAATGGATTATGCAAAAAGTGTAGTGGATGTTAATAAAAAGTAAATATGTTAATAATACACAAAAAAGGAACAAGTGTTTTGTACATTATTACCTTGAAAATGAGAAAAGAAATGCAATTTAGCTATTGCATTTCTTTTTTTTTTGATATAAAATAAACCCAAGTGGTGCAAAGTGGAGTAAATGTACCAGTAAAGTGGATGTGAAGTTCCATTACAAATGCTTTGGAAGACGTTCCGTAAGCAGAAAGGATAAGCAGTCTATGACAAAGGGCATGAAAGGACAATCGAATCATAATCTGGACTCAAAGGGCAGATTGATTATTCCGGCAAGATTAAGAGACGGTCTTGGCGCTAATTTTGTTTTATGCAAGGGTATGGACAATAATATATACGCTTATCCGGGAGAAGAGTGGGACAGGTTTTCCGAAAAGCTTAATGCCCTTCCTGTTTCGGATATTAAGGCACGTCAGTTTAAACGTTTCTTCCAGGGCTCAGCTAATGACTGTGAGGTTGACGGACAGTTCAGAATTGTAATTCCCCAAAGCTTAAGAGAGTGGGCGGGAATTGACAAAGAGGTGGTTATGGTGGGAAACGGCTCCATAGCAGAGATTTGGGATAAAAATACATGGGATAAGTGCAACAGCGAAGATGAGATAGATATTAATGATATATCCCTTGATATGAGCGCAAAGTATGGAATATAGGAGCATGGGCATGGAGTTTAAGCATATTTCAGTTCTTAAGGAGGAAACAATAGAAAGTCTGAATATAAAACCGGACGGAATATATGTAGACGGAACACTGGGTGGTGGCGGACATTCCCTTGAAATATGCAAAAAGCTTGGAAATAAGGGAAGACTTATAGGCATAGATCAGGATATGGATGCCATACGGGCAGCCACTGAAAGATTGAAGGACTATGAAGATAAAGTAACTATTGTACATAGTAATTATAAGGATATAGACTCCGTGTTGAGAGGCTTGTCCATTGACGGTGTCGATGGCATTCTTCTCGACCTTGGAGTTTCATCATATCAGTTGGATAATGCAGAGAGGGGATTCACATACAGGGAGGATACTCCTCTTGATATGAGGATGGATCAGAGCAATTTACTGACAGCCGGAGACATAGTAAACAATTACTCCGAACAAGAACTGTTCAGGGTGATAAAGGAATACGGTGAGGATGGCTTTGCCAAGAATATAGCCAAGCATATTGTAAAGGCAAGACAGCTGAAGCCTATTGAAACAACAGGACAGCTTAACGAGATAATCAGGGCTGCAATTCCTGCAAAAGTAAGGCAGGGTCAGGGGCATCCTTCAAAAAAGACATTTCAGGCTATAAGGATAGAGCTTAACAAAGAGCTTGAGGTTCTGGATAGTTCTCTTGATAAAATGATTGAATTATTGAATCCGGGAGGAAGACTTAGCGTTATCACTTTTCACTCTCTGGAGGATAGAATCGTGAAAAATATCTTCAGGAGAAATATGAATCCATGTACATGCCCACCGGAATTTCCGGTATGTGTATGTGGAAAGAAGGCTACAGGTAAAGTTATAACCAGAAAGCCTATTACTCCGGGAGAGGAAGAATTGGAAAACAATAAAAGAGCAAAAAGCTCAAAGCTAAGGGTATTTGAAAAATATTGATAATAGATTATAATGAGGGAGTTGGACGATATGGATGAAAGACCAATGAGAAATATGGTATACTTTGATGGGAGCGCAGTAAGAAAGCTGGACTATCAGCCGGTGAGACAGCCAAGACCTGAAGAAAGACCTGATATAAGGCCTGGTGTAAGGAAACAGCAGAGAAGAAGCCTTGATAAAAGGGTGGACAAGTCTCTTGCATTTAATCTGAAATATACATTGTTTGTTATGACATCTGTAGCTATTATGATAGTAGCCTGTGCAACAATGCTTTATATGGAGACAAAAATAAATGATCAGAAGAATAATATAAGTGAGCTTGAGTCGCAGCTTGATGTTATTAAAAAGGATAACAATGCTTATGCAGTGTCCCTGGAGGGAATGTACACTATGGAACAGATAAGCGATGCGGCAATAAATGAGTTGGGAATGGTATATGCAAAGAAGGGTCAGATTGTATATTATGAGAGCGCAAACGAGGATTATGTAAAACAATACAAGGATGTTCCTGAGGCTAACTAGTCTCAGGACATTTGTTGTTATATACACACTTGAGAGGTGAAACCGGTTGAGTAAAAATGGAAAAAAGAACAGAAAATTCTTAAGCAGGATGAAAAAAAGGGTATTGCTTATTTTTGCACTTTTTATTATATGCTTTGGAGTCCTGATTGTTCAGATTGGAAGAATTAATGCAAAAAAAGGTAAAGAGTACGAGCAACAGGTGTTGAACCAGCAATCCTACAAGAGTACAACCATTCCGTATAAGCGGGGGGATATTCTGGATTCAAACGGAAGTATTCTGGCAACCTCAAAGCTGGTATATAATCTTATACTTGAACCAAAAAACATATTGGAAAAAGATGAATATAAGGAAGCAACAGTTAATGCATTGCAGCAATGCTTTGGTTTTACGGATGCAGATATAGCTGATTTCCTTTCCGATGAAAATTCCTATTATCTTATCGCAAGAAAAAACATTGAATATGATAAATACAAAGAATTCAATGACTACCTTGATTCGGACAGTGGAAAGAATGTAAGAGGAGTATATTTTGAGGAACAGTATAAAAGAGTATATCCTAACGGAAAATTAGGCTGCCACCTTCTTGGATTTACGGTCAGCGGAAATGTTGGTATGTATGGAGTAGAAGGGGAATACAATAATTATCTGAATGGATATAATGGTCGTTCCTATTCATATCTGAACGATGATTACTCGGTTACAAAGGAGATTGAACCTGCAATTAATGGTTATAATCTAGTTACCAGTATAGATACTACTATTCAGACAGCAGTACAGGATGTTTGTGACGACTATATGACTAATATAGGTGCAAAGAATGTTTCTGTATTGGTTATGGATCCTGATACAAGCAATATATTGGCATTGTATAATTCCCATCAATTTGACCCCAATGATGCCTATGACCTTGAAGCTGTAAGATATCAGTATGAAACCTTGAGCCAGTCTGCTGATGAAAACAATGGTCAGATAGTATATGAGGGTGGATATACGAGCTTTGAGGATTTTGAGGAAAATGCAACTGATGACCAGAAGGTAAATGCACTGAATAAGGTGTGGAGAAATTTTGCCATAAGTGACTTCTATGAGCCGGGTTCTACTTTTAAAACCTTTACTATAGCAGGAGCTTTGGAGGAAGGACATGTTACGGAAAATGACATGTTTGTATGTGATGGTGGAGAAACAAGAGATAAATATAGAATAAATTGTATATCCTGGTGGTGGGGAGGACATGGAGAACAGACTCTTTCCCAGACACTGGAAAATTCATGTAATGATGCAATGATGCAGATAGCCCAGACAGAGGGAAGGACTGATTTTGCAAAATATCAGGATTTGTTTGGCTTTGGACAGGCTACCAACATAGACATTCCCGGAGAACCGGACGATGAATCCTGCAGCAGTGCCGTATATCACGAGGATACTTTAAACGAAGTAGAGCTTGCAACTTCATCTTTTGGACAGGGTGTAACCGTATCTATGATACAGCTTGGAACAGCATTTTGTTCTGTTATAAATGGGGGTTATTATTATGAGCCAAGCATTGTTCAGAAGGTAGTGGATGACAACGGAAACATAATAGAAGAAAGGAAAAATGTCCTTGTCAGAAAAACTATATCTGAGGAAGTATCAGAGATAATGCGGGATGAGCTTCACAATGTTGTATTGTATGGTGGTGGTAGAGCGGCAGCAATAGACGGTTATGTTATTGGCGGTAAAACAGGTACAGCGGAAAAGGTTCCGAGAAATAACGGAAAATATCTTATTTCCTTCATCGGCTTTGCTCCTGTAGACGATCCACAGGTGGTAATATATGTTATAGTTGATGAACCTAATATTGAATATCAGAATTCATGCCCATATGCAAAACAGATTTTTGTCGGGATTGCAGAACAAATTTTTCCGTACATGAACATATACAAGGAAAATGAAGAATTTGACATGGATGAATCAGAAATAGCGGATTATCCGGAAACCCCTATATATGACGGTGATGTGCCGGAGAATGATGTTGCGGGCGGTCTTGATAATGATTCAGACGATAACAGCCGGGATAATGCAGAAACAGATACTACAGAGAATAACGATAACGGCGGACAGGAAACAGACCCGGATAATACGGGAACAGAATAAAATAAGACAGCTAATCATAAATTAGAGTAAGAGTGGTTAGTGTGGTCATAATTGAAGAATAGAGTTAATATAAAGAATCAATATTTTACTGTACATAGCATTAAAAGGCTGAAACTGTTTTTTGCTATTTGCCTTATTATGACAGGGGTTATGCTTGTCAGGCTGTCATACATTATGCTGGTTGCGGAAGAAAAATATAATGAAATGGCAACACGCCTTCAGGAAAGAGAGAGAAGTATCAAAGCTCCCAGAGGGCTGATATATGACAGAAATGGTGTTACTATTGCAGGGAATAAACCGGTGTGCTCAATATCTGTTATTCATAGTCAGATAAGTAATCCGGAAAAGGTTATACAGGTTTTGTCTGATAAGCTTGAGCTGGATCCCGGTGTGGTAAGAAAAAAGG
The DNA here is from genome assembly GCA_002476495.1 of Lachnospiraceae bacterium UBA7589. Classification (GTDB taxonomy): domain Bacteria; phylum Bacillota; class Clostridia; order Lachnospirales; family Lachnospiraceae; genus Coprococcus_C. The sequence continues at coordinate 16,258 of DLKL01000050.1, read as the reverse complement.
TAGAAAAAAATTCCTCAAGGGAGAAAATAAAGAGCAATGTTGAGAAGACTGTAGCAGATGAAATAAGAGGTATGGAGCTTGAGGGAGTGATGGTGGATGAGGATTATAAAAGGTATTATCCTTATGATACGCTTGCCTCAAAAGTGATTGGCTTTACCGGCTCTGATAATCAGGGCATTGTAGGGCTGGAGGTAAAATATGACGATATACTCATGGGTGTGGATGGAAGTATCAATACCCTGACGGATGCCAAGGGAATAGAGATTGACAATAAGGCTGAAGGCAGGACTGAACCTGTGGCAGGAAGTAATCTGGTTGTTACTCTTGATGTTAATATACAACAATATATAGAAGGGCTGGCAGAGGAAACAATGGAAAAATGCCGGGCAAAGAGAGTATGTATAGTAGTCATGAATCCTCAGAATGGGGAAATATATGGCATGACAGATTATCCTGAATATAATCTGAATTCTCCTTTTACACTGAATTATGATTCAGAGGACAATGAGGTAACACAGGATATGCTTAATGCCATGTGGAGAAATTTTTGTATAAATGATACATATGAGCCGGGTTCTGCATTCAAAATTGTAACCGGCACCTCGGCTCTTGAAGAAAAGGCGGTAACTGTTACAGACAACTTCTATTGCCCCGGGTATAAGATTGTGGAGGACCGAAAAATCAGGTGTCATAAGGTTGCGGGGCATGGAAGTGAAACCTTTAAGGATGGTCTTCTTAATTCCTGTAATCCTGTTTTTATGGAGGTAGGAGCAAGGGTAGGAGCCACTGCCTTTTATAACAGAATGGAAAAGCTTGGTCTTTTTGAAAAAACAGGTATAGATTTACCGGGAGAAGCAAATTCTATATTTCATAAATTGGAAAACGTAGGTCCTGTGGAGCTGGCTACCATGTCCTTTGGACAGTCTTTTCAGATTACACCGGTTCAGCTCATGAGGGCAGTGTCAGCAGTAATTAATGGAGGCAATCTTATAACACCTCATTTCGGAATGTATGTTACAGATGGTAATAATAATATAACCGGTAAACTGGAATATAAAATACAGACAGGAGTTATAAGCAGTGAAACCTCAAAAACCATGACAAATTTACTGGGTGACGTTGTCAGTGAAGGGGGAGGAAACAAGGCCTTTGTGGAGGGATTCTCCATAGGGGGTAAAACGGCCACAAGCGAAAAATTTCCAAGAAGAACCGGGAAATATGTGGCATCATTCATTGGCTTTGCTCCGGTTGAAAATCCATCGGTTTTAACTTTGGTATTGATTGATGAGCCCCAGGGGGTGTATTATGGTGGAACAATAGCTGCACCGGTTGCAGGAGAAATATTTGAAAATATACTTCCGTATCTGGGAGTTGATAAAGAATAAAAATACCTAAGAATTCAAAGGAGATAAAGTGATGAATAGAAATGATATAATTTTACCCGTGCTTATTGCCTTTGGCATTAGTGTTGTCCTTAGTCCTGTAATTATACCGTTTTTGAAAAAACTCAAATTCGGTCAGTTTGTCAGGGAGGATGGACCGGAGTCGCACCTTAAAAAATCAGGAACACCAACCATGGGTGGCTTAATTATACTGTTTAGTATTGTAATAACCTCATTGTTTTATATAAAGGATTACCCACAGATAATACCTGTGCTGTTTGCTACATTAGGCTTTGGATTTGTGGGATTTTTAGATGACTATATCAAGGTTGTGATGAAGCGTTCAATGGGGCTTCGTGCCTGGCAGAAAATGCTTGGACAGTTTCTTGTTACGGGAATATTTGCATATTATATATATGCCCATACTGATCTTGACACCGGAATTACAATTCCCTTTATGGATAAAACTGTGGATCTTGGCTGGGTTTACTGGCCTCTCATGTTTTTTGTTATGCTGGGGACAGCGAACGGTGCTAATTTTACTGATGGTTTGGACGGCCTTGCTTCATCAGTTACTGTGCTTATTGCTACCTTTTTTACAATAGTGGCGATAAGCCTTAAATCAGGTGTTGCACCGATAACCTGTGCTACAGTGGGCAGCCTTCTGGGATTCCTTGTTTATAATGTATATCCTGCAAGAGTATTTATGGGAGATACAGGTTCACTTGCCCTGGGAGGATTTGTTGCCTCAACGGCATATGTGCTGAAAATGCCCCTTATAATACTTATAGTTGCGTTTATATATTTTCTTGAGGTTGTATCTGTAATTATACAGGTGACATATTTTAAGAAGACCGGCAAGAGAGTGTTTAAAATGGCACCTATACACCATCATTTTGAGCTTTGTGGGTGGCCGGAGACGAAAGTTGTCGCCATATTTTCAATTGTGACAGCTATACTTTGCCTTATTGGAATGTTGGCTATATAAGGTTAGGAGGAAAGAATATGTTTAGTAAAAAAGTGTTAGTGGCAGGCTGCGGAAAGAGTGGAATATGTGCCGGCGAGCTTCTGGCCAGAAATGGTGAAAAGGTTATTCTTTTTGATGAAAATAAGAATATCAGACCTGATGATATAAGAGAAAAGCTTAAGGATATACCGGGTAAGGAAAACATTGAAATATATATTGGCGATATAAATGATGACATAATTTCCCAGTGCGAAATTATGGTAATCAGTCCGGGAATTCCCGTTGACAAGGAGTTTGTAAAAAAGGTTAAGAGTGAAGGACTTCCTGTGTGGAGCGAAATAGAGCTTGCATACCATTATGAAAAGGGAAAGGTTCTTGCCATAACAGGAACTAATGGAAAAACAACTACTACAACTCTTGTAGGAGAGATAATGAAGGCGTATAATCCTGAAACCTTTGTGGTTGGAAATATTGGTATACCTTATACAAAAATGGCGGATAAAACCACTGAGAACTCTGTTACCGTTGCTGAAATCAGCAGTTTCCAGCTGGAAACTATAGTAGATTTTGCACCAAGGATAAGTGCAATATTGAATGTGACTCCGGATCACCTTAACAGACATTATACCTTTGAAAATTATGCGGAATGTAAGAAGAATATAACTAAAAATCAGGGAATGGATGATTATGCCATACTTAACTATGATGATCCGGAAACTGTAAAACTGGCATCACAGATACATACAAGAATAATCTATTTCAGCAGATTGAAGAAGCTTGATGAGGGTGTGTATGTTGACAGGGATGATGTATTGGTGAAATACAATGATAAAGTAACAAGAGTTTTGTCACTTAATGATATTAAGCTTCTGGGGAATCATAATGTAGAAAATGTTCTTGCTGCTGTTGCAATGACATATTTTATTGGTGTTCCTGTAGAAATAATTGAAAGGGTATGCAGAGAATTCAGGGGTGTGGAGCATAGAATAGAATATGTAAAAACCATAAACGGTGTTGCGTATTATAATGATTCCAAAGGTACAAACCCTGATGCAGCGATAAAGGGAATACAGGCTATGACCACAACAACTCTTCTCATTGGCGGAGGGTATGACAAAAAGGTTCCCTTCGATGAATGGATAGATGCTTTTGATGCAAAGGTAAGATATCTGGTACTTATGGGAGAAACTGCCGATGCTATTGAGCTTTGTGCAAAGCAGCATGGATTTTACAGTATTATAAGGGTTGACAGCCTTGAAGAAGCGGTTGAATTCTGCTACAAAAATGCAAAACCGGGAGATGCGGTGCTTTTGTCCCCTGCCTGTGCAAGCTGGGATATGTTTGAAAGCTATGAACAGAGAGGAAATTTGTTCAAGGAATATGTAAAAAATCTTGAGGAGTGATTAAACAGTGGATTCTAATAACGATATTGCACACAGAAAATCACATATAAGCTCTATAAGGAAGGGCTGGATAAGAGGGGGATATTTTGATTATGAGACATTGTTTCTTCTTGTGGTTATTGTACTTATCGGAATCCTAATGGTGTACAGCTCCAGCTCCTATAAGGGAGTAATTATGTTTGGAGACAGTGGGTATTTCGCAAAAAGACAGGCCTTTTTTGGCGCGTTTGCTTTTGCGTTGATGATTGTTCTGTCCCACCGGGATCACTACAAATACAGAGGACTGTCCCAGGTAGCCATGATAGGTTCCACAGTGCTTTGCCTTTATGTTCTTATTATGGGTGAGGCTACAAACGGAGCGGTAAGATGGATAAGTATTATGGGTATCAGGTTTCAGCCTTCCGAGATAGCCAAAATTGCGATTATAATATATATGTCCCATGTATGTGAGGTACAGTCAAAAAGACTTGACACTATGGGGGGGCTTTTCAGAATGTGTGCGCTTCCTCTTTTCTGTATTGTGCTTATTGCCAAGGAAAATCTGAGTACAGCCATAGTCTGTTTTGCGATTATGGGAGTTATATTATTTGTGGCAAGCCCTAAAATCAAGAATTTACTTATTCTTCTGGTAATAGGTGTCATAGCGGCTCTTTGCGCTATTTTTCTCGTAGGCTACAGAGGAGACAGAATAGATGCCTGGCTCCATCCGGAAACAAGTGACAGTGGCTTTCAGACCATGCAGTCTCTTTATGCAATTGGTTCGGGAGGATTGTTTGGCAGAGGACTCGGACAAAGTATTCAGAAGATGGGTTTTTTGCCGGAGGCTCATAATGATATGATTTTTTCAATAATATGCGAGGAACTTGGACTGTTTGGGGCAGTGGGGATAATTGCATTGTTTATTATGCTGCTTTATAGAATGATATATATAGCAGAACATACCCAGGACAGATTCGGAGGCTTTCTTGTAACCGGTGTAATGACTCACATAGCCGTACAGCTTATAATAAACATAGGGGTTGTTACCAACACAATACCTCCTACAGGGGTCACACTTCCGTTTATAAGCTATGGAGGTACTTCATTGGTGTTCGTATTGGTAGAAATGAGTCTGGTATTAAGCGTGTCAAGAAAAATCAAACCAACAGAATAGTACAAAACAGGAAGGTGCCTATGAAAAAATCTATTATTATAGCTGCAATAATAATTATTGCCGTGGCAGCAGGTATTTTGTATATCAGCACTTTTAATTTAAAGGAAATACAGGTGTCCGGATGTAAAAATGTAAGCGAACAGCAGGTGATAGATGTGGTAAAAGCCAAGGGAGACAATACTTTGCTGTTATACTTATCAAACAAATTTTCACCCATAGAGGGGATACCTTTTGTAGATAAGGTGGATATAGAGTATATTTCTAAAAACCAGGTGGCAGTTGTGGTATATGAAAAGTCTCTTGCAGGCTGCGTAGAATATATGAATAACTATGTGTATTTTGATAAGGACGGAGTGGTGCTGGATGTATCCTCTGATGCAATAGACGGAGTACCATGTATAAAAGGTCTGGATTTTAACAACTGGGAAATGGGAGAGAGACTTCCTATTGCAGACGAAAGCAAATTTCAACACATTTTAGCTTTGACGCAGCTGATTGAAAAATATGAGCTGGATATAGATTCAATAAAATTCACCCCGGAAAATGAAATTGTTCTCACCCACCGGAATATTACAATTGAACTTGGAAGCGGAGAATATCTGGAAATCCAGATGATGAATCTGGGGAGTATTCTTCAGGGCTTGGAGGGTTTAAAGGGAACACTTTACATGAAAGATTTCAATTCTGATAATGCCACAGCAAGTTTTAAACAATAATTACAAAAAAATGTTGATATTTTCTTAAAAAAATTATATTATTAGAGTAATAATGCAACAATGTGGATAATCATACGTTATTGCTAATATATATTACAAATCAAACACAATGAAGGAGGAGAAGACCTTGCTTGAAATAAAATCAAACGATGAGAAAACCCCTGCAAGAATTTTGGTTATTGGTGTGGGTGGTGCTGGTAACAATGCAGTAAACAGAATGATTGATGAAAATGTTGAAGGTGTGGAGCTTATAGCAATCAATACTGATAAACAGATTTTATCACAAAGCAGAGCAACTACAAAAATTCAGATAGGTGAGAAACTCACAAAGGGACTGGGTGCAGGTGCAAAGCCTGAGATTGGAGCCAGTGCTGTTGAAGAAAATAGAGAGGAAATAACAGATATCATGAAGGATGCCAACATGGTATTCGTTACCTGTGGTATGGGTGGTGGAACCGGAACCGGTGCTGCCCCTGTTGTTGCTGAAATTGCAAGAAATCTGGGAATACTTACCGTGGGTGTTGTTACCAAGCCTTTCTCATTTGAGGGTAAGCCAAGAATGACTAATGCAATTAACGGAATTGCAAAGCTCAGGGAGAATGTGGATACTCTTATTGTTATTCCTAATGACAAGCTTTTACAGGTATGTGATAAGCGTACAAGTATACCTGAGGCATTAAAAAAGGCTGATGAGGTTTTACAGCAGGGTGTTCAGGGCGTAACAGATCTTATTAACAAGCCGGGTCTTATTAACCTTGACTTTGCTGATATCCAGACTGTAATGAGAGACAAGGGCATTGCTCATATCGGAATAGGAAGAGCAAGTGGTGATAATAAGGCAGTTGACGCAATTAAATCTGCTATGGACAGCCCATTGCTTGAGACTACAGTTGCCGGAGCAACTGATATTATTGTTAACTTCTCGGGTAATATTGGTATCGTAGAGGCATACGATGCTATTACATACCTTACAGAGGTTGCCGGTGATAGTGTTAATATTATATTTGGTACAGTTGATAATGATGTTATGGGTGAGGATGTATGTATCACAATTATAGCAACAGGTATTGAAGGAAAGGCCGGAGAGGGAGTTGCCGTTTCGGCACCGGCCCAGCAGGCTAAGCCAAGTGTGACACCGATTAAAGCTCCTACTTATTCAGGACAGCCTATTACAAGTGCAGTTACATCTACACCGAAACCATCATTTATGAATAGCACATCCACTAAGCCATCCATTGATTTGACAAGCCCGATTAAATCATCAACAGTAAAACCGTCAAACAATGTGTCTTCAAGTGGTATTAAAATACCTGATTTTCTTAAAAGAGGTTAGAGAATAAAAATTGGAGCTGTGATATAAACAGCTCCTTTTTTAAATTTATGGGAGATAATAATGGGTAAAAGCATTAACGAAAGAACCGTATTTATGGATGAGGATGCCATAAAAATGTATGAGCGGCAGATTAATTCCACCGGGGCTTCTGATATACTTGTAATTGTTGACAGGGATGGTATAAGAGAGCTGGATATGGGTGCATACCCGGAGGCTGTATATTCCTTTGGACGGGCATCGGATAACAGCATAGTCATTAATTCTGATATTGTGTCCGGACATCACGGTGAAATCAGTATTTCGGGAGGCTTGTTTTATATAAGGGATTTGAACAGCTCTAATGGAACCTACATTGCATATGGTCAGCAATTTTCAAGGATAGTACCGGGGCAATATTATGGTGGAACAAGAGAGGATATGATAATCCGGCTGGGAACTGCCAGAACATTAAATGGTATGGAGTCGGTTTTAATGTTATATGACAGTAATGCTTCACAGGGTACATGGAAAAGCTATGCTATTCATGAGGGAGACAATAGCATAGGACGTGCAGAAAACTGTGATATAAAGCTTAATAATATTGCTGTTTCCCGGATGCATGCGGGAATAAGATGTGCCGGAGGAGAATATTATCTTTTTGATAACAAATCCGTTAACGGAGTATTTGTAAATGGCATAAGGATTGAAAAACCGTACAGACTCAATGATAAAGATATATTTACGATATTGAATACAACCTTTATCTTTACAGGGGGAAGGATATTTTACAAGGTTAAGCCGGAGGGTATTGCTCTTGAAATCAGAGGACTTAATAAGGATGTTCCTGTATCACATGGAAAGAAAACAATACTGGATAAGGTGGATTGCAATATAGGTGCCAATGAGTTTGTTGCAATTATAGGTGGATCAGGTGCAGGAAAAACTACTCTTATGACTGCAATGAGTGGCTTTGATACAGCTGTTACAGGGGATGTATATTGCAATGGAATAAATCTGAGAGAAAATTTCCAAATTCTGAAAAATGTAATTGGCTTTGTCCCTCAGGAGAATATAATTTACGAAAATCTGACCTTGAAAAAAATGCTATATTATACAGCAAAGCTTAAGATGCCTGAGGATACAACTAAGGATGAAATTGAGGTCCGTATCAGGGATGTTCTTTCAATGGTGGAGTTATCAGAACATCAGGATACCTTTATAAGGAGACTTTCAGGCGGACAAAAAAAGAGAGCAAGTATTGCAGTTGAGCTTCTTGCTAACCCGGGTCTGTTTTTCCTTGATGAGCCTACTTCAGGACTTGATCCCGGTACGGAACTGCATCTTATGCGGACCTTAAGCAGGCTTTCCAAAGAACAGGAAAAGACAATAGTTATGGTAACCCACACCATAAATAATCTTCATCTTTGTGACAAGGTTATAATAATGGGCAGAGGAGGAAAACTTTGCTATTGTGGAAAACCTGATGGAATAAGGGAATTTTTTAATACAGAGGATATTGTTCAGGTTTATGATATGATTACTGACAATCCGTTGCTGTGGGAAAATCGCTTTAAGAAATCAGGTTTAAATGTATTGGGAAATGAAACAGGTGTAGATTCTGGAAAAGAAATAAAACCTAAAAAGGCAAGCAGTCTGAATCAGTTTGCGGTTCTTACAAAGAGATATTTGAGTCTTATAAAAAATGATATTACAAGACTTTTGATGATATTTCTTCAACCGGTTCTCATAGGTGTTCTTATGGCTTTGGTAGCAGAGGAGGGTATATATGAGAAGATGTTTGAAACCAGGTCTATACTCTTTGCTCTTATGAGTGCGGGAATATGGATGGGACTTTTTAATACCATACAGGAAATATATAAAGAACGCGTCATACTTAAACGTGAATATATGGGTAATCTGAAGCTTACGGTATACATGCTTTCAAAATATATGGTTCAGGCTGTGATAGCTCTTATTCAGGCAATAATTCTTATTCTGGTATTTGTACTTATTAAAGGGAAGCCTGAATGTGAGGGAGTTATTTTTTCCAATGCCGTTTTGGAGATGATTGTTACTATCTTTGTTACCATATATGTGTCGGCAAGCTTTGGACTTCTGGTGTCTGCCATATCAAAAAATGGAGACAGGGCCATGATACTTGCACCATTTATATTGATTTTCCAGCTGCTTTTTTCAGGCATACTTTTTTCTCTTGACGGAGTTACGCAGAAGGTATCCTATTTTACATTCAGCAGGTGGTCCATGGAGGCATTGGGAAGCTCAAATAACCTTAATGATCTTGAGCAGGTAGGAGAGGAAGAAACCAGAAAGGCTAAGGAGGATGCAAAGAAAAAACAGGATGAGCTTGTAGCAGACTGTAATGAAATGATTGCATCCATGCAGGATGCCTACGACGAGACTATAAACCGGCTTCAGGATTCCGTACAATACTATTCGCTTTATACCACTGACCCACAGCAATTTGATGACTATGTATCAGAGCCTGTGGTTATAGAGATTGAAGAGGATGATACCCGGGAAAGTGACAATGAGAAGTCAGATGAGATGTTCCTTAGAAACAAGAGCCATATGGCAAAGTGCTGGGGGTTATTGTTCGGCGTTACCTTTATTTTTGCCGGAGGCAGTATTCTTGTGCTTACGAGGCTCAAGGATGAACAAAGATAAAAAATAAAAGTATATAAGAAGCAGGGGAATTGTTCCGTTAGTAATAAGACTGCAGCATATTGAAAAAAATGCACTTATGGTATAAAATATCCTTGCGTGTGTTGGACACTAAAGGGTGAGGAGTC
>DLKL01000050.1:0-6490 GCA_002476495.1 Lachnospiraceae bacterium UBA7589 | reverse complement strand
TATATAGATGGATATGATTATTTAGATAACAGTATTCAATATACTGCTGCGGCAGACAGAACAGATGCTGTGAGAAAGGATATATCAATGAATACCTTTCAGAACATACTTAATGTTGAGAGGGCCGCTTGTAATGAAGCTGAAAATACATACAGCCTGAATGACATATTTAAAGAGGCATCAGAAAAATATAATATATCAGAGGATTTATTAAAGGCTATCGCATATAATGAATCCCGGTTCCGGGCAGATGCGACATCCCAGGCAGGCGCCATGGGAATCATGCAGCTTATGCCTTCAACTGCCAGGTATCTTGGTGTACAGGATGCATACAATCCATATGATAATATAATGGGTGGCGCAAAGCTGCTCGGACAGCTTTCAGATATGTATGACGGAAATGAAAGGCTCATGATAGCTGCCTATAACGCGGGCACAGGTAATGTAGAAAAATATGGCGGAGTACCTCCGTTTAAGGAAACACAAAATTATGTGGAAAAGGTGATTGATACCTTAAATAACGGTGTTGCTTCAGATGGAATAACTGTGACAGCAAAAAATGACAGGCCCATAGCCCAAAACACATATAAGGGAGCAATTCCTACAGCTGAGTTTTCATATAGTACCGTAGATAAGAATACAGGATATAGCCCCCAAGTCAGATTTACATACGATGAGTACAGGCTTTTCGTGACATATTTTGAACAAATGCTAAAGATAATAAACAATAGAGATGATTATCTGCTGTCAGAGGATAGTGATGAAAATTCTGTAAAAGGTCTGCTTGGAACAGGTGGAAGCAACATCGTATTTAACAAGGCTACAATTAATTTATTATAATGAACAGAGGATTTTATTATGAAATATATTGTAAGCGGAGAGGAAATGTCCCGCATAGATGAATATACTGTTAATAATATAGGTTTACCCCAGATGGTTCTGATGGAGAGAGCCGCTCTTGAGATATATGAATTTATTAAATCAAAATATTCCTCGAACTCGAGGATATTGGTAGTTGTGGAAAGCGGAAATAACGGTGGTGACGGAGTTGCCGTTGCAAGAATGCTGAAAAGCGATGGCTTTGAGGTAGAGGTATATTGGGTAAATGGTCTGAAGAAGGTCAGTGAAGCATTTGAACAGCAGAGAATGATTGCAAAGAAAATGGGTGTTAAGTTTGTGGACGAAATAGTTAATTATGGCTATGACGTGGTGGTTGACGGTATATTCGGAGTTGGACTTAACAGGATAGTAACCGGAAAGCAGGCTGAAGCTATTAATATGATTAATGATATTGATGCATATACAATTTCTATTGATATACCTTCAGGTATCGATTCTTATACAGGTTTTGTTCTGGGGACAGCCGTAAGAGCTGATGCAACGATTACTTTTGAACATATTAAGCTGGGAATGTTAATGGGTATAGGATATGAATACAGCGGAAAGGTGATAATTGCCGGTATCGGATTTCCTAAGGCTTCTGTTGATTTTGTTGAACCCAGACTTTATACATACGATGAAGAGGATGTTGATAAATTATTGCCATATCGTAAGTCAGATTCACACAAGGGAAGTTATGGTAAAATCAGTGTAATAGGCGGTTGTAAAAATATGGCTGGTGCACCTATGTTTGCGGCTGAGTCAGCATACAGAATGGGATGTGGTCTGGTAAGAATATGCACAGTAGAGGAAAACAGGGAAATTATCCAGACCAAGCTGCCTGAGGCATTGCTCACTACTTATGATGCAGAAAACAGGGATTCCATAAGGGAAGCTTTGAAAGCAACATATGCCTGGTCAGATGTTATTGTACTTGGTCCGGGTCTTGGAACAGGTGCATATGCAGAATATATAGTGGAGAGAGTACTTAGAAAGTTTGATAAAACAATAATTCTTGATGCTGATGGACTTAATATTGTAGCAAACCATCTTGAATGGCTTCTGGAAACCCCGGGAAAGGTAATAATTACACCTCATCTTATGGAAATGTCCAGACTTGCAGGGAAGAAGGTAGCAGATATTAAGGAAAATAAATATGAAACTGCACGAAGCTTTTCCAAAAAATATAATGTGGTTGTGGTTCTTAAGGATTCAAGAACAATTGTATCAGATGGTGGCAGGCAGGCATATATCAATATTACAGGTAACAATGGTATGGCAACCGGTGGCTCAGGAGACGTCCTGGCAGGTGTAATTGCAGGTCTTTGCGGACAGAATATGCAACCCTTTGAGGCAGCAAAGCTAGGCGTATATATGCATGGAATGGCAGGTCAGGAAGCAGCTATCAGCAAGGGAAGATATAGCATGATAGCCAGCGACATTGTAAGAAGTATTACAAGAGTTTTGGAAGGTGATTATTATGTTAGTTAGCAATGCCGGATATAACAGAATATATGCCAGAATCAATATAGACAATTTAAGGTACAACATTACTAAAATGAAATCTCTCAGAAAGAAAGATATGAAGATAATGACTATAATTAAGGCTGATGCTTATGGTCATGGGGCTGTGGAAATTGCCAGAAGAATAGAAGATTTATCAGATTATCATGGAGTTGCAACCATAGATGAGGCGGTTGAATTAAGAAAGGCAGGAATTCAAACACCCATTTTAATCATAGGATATACAGACAGGGAGGATTATAGTAAGCTTATAGCATATGATATAACACAGGCTGTATATGATGTGAATGAGTGCAAAAGATTATCAGATCTGGCAATTTCAGCCGGGAAGCGGGTTAAGGTACATATTAAGGTTGATACGGGAATGTCAAGAATTGGCTTTCCGGTAACCGGGGAGGGAATTGAAGAAGCAGCCCGCTTAAAGGATATGCAAGGACTTGATATAGAAGGAATATTCACACATTATGCCAAGGCAGATGAGGTAAATAAAAATTATTCATATGAGCAGAAAAAGAAATTTCTGTATTTTATAAAGAGTCTTGAGGACAGAGGAATATTTTTCAGGCTTAAGCACATAGACAACAGTGCAGGAACCATGGAGATGAATGATGATGATTTTGACATGGTACGCCTTGGAATTGTAATCTACGGTCTGTATCCATCGGAAGAAATAGACAGATCTGTGGTGATAAAGCCGGTTATGTCACTTATAGCCCATGTATCCCATATAAAAACCCTGCCCGCGGGAGTAGGGGTAAGCTATGGATGGACATATGTAACCTGCAAGGAAACAAGGGTTGCAACAGTAACGGCCGGATATGCAGACGGATACCCAAGGGCACTTTCGAATAAGGGAAGGGTAATAATCCATGGAGAATATGCCCCTATAATAGGAAGAGTATGCATGGACCAGTTTATGATTGATGTAACCAATATACCCGGTGTTGCTCTTCGTGATGAGGTTATACTTATAGGCAGAGATAATGACAAATGTATTTCTGTTGAGGAGGTAGCCGCTCCGGCAGAGAGCTTTAATTATGAGCTTGTCTGTAATATAAGCAGGCGTGTGCCAAGGGTTTATTATGAAAACGGAAAAGATACGGTGAGTGCTAATTACCTTTTATAAATTAATTGAATACACCCGTTGATTGTTGGAAATACTTTCATTAGTCAAAAAGTCAACAGGAGTGTGAAAATCTTGATAATTAGAAGAGGAGATATATATTATGCCGACCTGAGACCTGTTATCGGTTCAGAACAGGGTGGTGTAAGACCGGTACTTATTATACAAAACGAAGCAGGAAACAAACATAGCTCAACAGTAATAATTGCAGCGATAACATCACAGCTGCATAAGGCGAAGCTTCCTACCCATGTTGAATTGGATTCCAGGTATTGCGATATAGCCAAAGATTCTGTTATACTGTTGGAGCAGGTAAGAACTATTGATAAACAAAGACTTAAGGAAAAGGTATGTCATCTTGACAGCAGGATTATCAGCAGAGTAAATGAAGCTTTGAGGATAAGCCTTGAGTTATAAAAAAGGAGAATATAATATGTCACAAAATGGCCCCGGTAATTTTAAGAAATTGTTTTCCAAAAAGGTAGACGAGGAAAAAGTCGAGGAAGAGATATTGTCTATGGTTGAAGAAGGCCATGAGCATGGAGTTATTGAAGACAATGAGGTTGAAATGATATCGAATATCTTTGAACTGGGAGACAAGAATGCCAGAGATATTATGACTAACAGGCAAAAAATTATAGGTATGGAGAGCACGCTTAATGTGGAAGAAGCATTAAAATTTGCACTGGAAAACAGCTTTTCCAGATACCCGGTTTATGAAGAGGATATTGATAATATAGTAGGTGTAATTCATCTAAAGGATTTAATATCAGCATATCTGGTTAATCAAAAGTCAGCAATTGTAGATATAATCGAGAAACCTATATTTATACATCCAACCTATAATATTTCCAAATTATTAAAGAAGATGCAATCTGAAAAGATACATATGTCTGTTGTGGTGGATGAATATGGTCAGACAGAGGGTCTGGTGTGCATGGAGGATATTATTGAAGAAATAGTAGGTAATATATTTGATGAGCATGATGAGGTAGAGGAATCAGATATAAAAAAAGTCGGTGAGGATGAATATCTGGTAAACGGCGGGGCTTCTCTTGAAGAACTGAAGGATACCTTTGATATTGATTTTCCTGATGAGGATTTTGAAACCCTTAATGGATTTCTTTTGTATATGCTGGGTCATCTGCCTGATGAAAATGAAAATATAAAAATATCCTACAGAGGATACGATTTTTTGCCTGAAAAATTATGCGATAAAATGATAACTCTGGTGAGAATCATTAAAAATAAAGACAATAAAGATGAAGAGGATAAGGAGTAAATTAGTATGTCAGGACATTCAAAATTTGCAAACATTAAACACAAGAAAGAAAAAAATGATGCTGCAAAGGGTAAAATTTTCACTATAATAGGAAGAGAAATAGCAGTAGCCGTTAAGGAAGGAGGAGCAGACCCTGCCAACAATAGCAAGCTTAGAGACGTTATCGCAAAGGCAAAGGCCAATAATATGCCTAATGATACTATTGATAGAGGTATAAAGAAGGCTGCAGGTGATGCAGGTTCGGTGAATTATGTCAATATAGCTTATGAAGGCTATGGACCAAACGGTACAGCTATAATAGTAAATGCACTTACAGATAATAAGAACAGGACTGCATCTAATGTGAGAAATGCGTTTACAAAGGGTGGCGGAAATGTAGGAACACCGGGTTGTGTGTCTTATATGTTTGATGAAAAGGGACAGATTATCATCGATAAAGAGGAATGCACAATGGATGCTGATGAGCTTATGATGATGGCTTTGGATGCAGGAGCTGAGGATTTTGAGGAGGAGGATGACTGCTTTGAGATAGTTACTGCACCGGATGATTTTTCAGCAGTCAGAGAAACCCTGGAGAAGGAGAATATTCCTATGGCTTCCGCAGAGGTGACTATGATTCCTCAGAACTATGTAGAACTTACCTCTGAGGAGGATATTAAAAAAATGAACAGGATACTTGATTTGCTGGACGAGGATGATGATGTTCAGTCTGTATATCACAACTGGGATGAATAAATAATTCTATGGGGGAAGTTTAATGCCATTATTAGTTATTTTTCTTGTATGGTATTTTGGATTTGGTAAAAACAATCCTGAAAGATACAAGAAGGTTGAAGGAAAGCTATGGAAGATAATAACAGGTCTTTTTGCCATAAGCTTTATATCAGCATTTATATCTCCTGCATTGGCCATGGGAACGGTAATTTTTATATTTTCCTTATTACCTGTATTTGTCGGTGCGGCTGTATTTATTAAAATTGTTAAGTCGGTAGGCCGCTTTTTAACAGGTGATTCAAAAAGTACTGCTCAAAGAAACGATAGAAGCACATATGGTAATGCTTCAGCCGGAGAAAAGGATAGTGATATTTTTGGCAGCGGTTTTACTAAATCTGTACCTAAAAGAAAAAAAATACTGGGGAAATTTAATAAAAAATATAACCTGAATCTTTCAGAAGAGGAAATGGACAGAATAATAGAAGCATCTTATGTGTCCGTGGCATGGGAGAGAGAAATCAGGGATATGGATATGGAGTACGCTGTTCCTGCACAATGGTGCCGTGGAAATACAGCCTGGCTCAGGGTTTATCTGAGGGTTTGCCCGGTAAAATCTATTTCTTCTGATTTTGCAAGACAAAGGCAGATATGTGTAAACACCTTTGTACATATGTTTGATGATAATAATCCCGGCAACTATGAAAGTATAGAAGCCTGTATATCAGATATGAATTTCAAATTCTTTACCGATTTGGATGAAGCTATGTTTATGGTTATATTCAGATTCCTTGAGGGAGAAGGAAAGCACTATACAATGCCGGAGGAGAGAATCATATCCAATAAAACAGAGATTGACAGGTTAAAGGAAAAATATGATAAAGACCTTGATACATTAGGTAGTATCTATGATTCAGTTCAACCGGCAGAAAAAACAAGATTATAGTTGACAAAAAAAGGCTGTCCTAAAA
>DLKL01000031.1 GCA_002476495.1 Lachnospiraceae bacterium UBA7589 | reverse complement strand
AACTAAGAAATGCGAGGTTATGCAACAATGATAAAAATCCTATTTATCTGCCACGGCAATATCTGCCGATCCCCAATGGCAGAATATATGTTAAAGGATATGGTCAACAAAAGAGGGATAGCACAGGAATTCCATATTGCATCTGCTGCAACAAGCAGCGAGGAAATCTGGGGGGATAAGGGAAATCCTGTATATCCGCCGGCGAAGAAAAAATTAAGTGAAAAAGGGATTGACTGTACCGGCAAATATGCAGTACAGTTAAAAAAGCTGATTATGACTGGTATGATTATCTGCTGTGTATGGATGAGGCAAATGTAAGAAATAGTATTAGAATAATCGGCGGTGATCCGGATAATAAGATAAAACGTCTCCTGTCATATACGGAAAGAGGGGGAAATATTGCCGATCCCTGGTATACCGGAAACTTTGATGATACATATGATGATATATTAGAGGGCATATCGGCATTTTTGAAATATTTGGGATATTGAAAGGAGTATGGATATGGTTAAACATGTGATTTTATGGCAGCTTGATGACTCAAAGACTGCAGAAGAAAAGCTTAAAATAAAAACGAACATGAAGGAAAAGCTTGAAGCCCTTGTAGGAGTAGTCCCCGGACTTACGGAGCTTAAGGTGAATATTGAGGGGCTTGAAAGCTCTAATGCAGATGTAATGCTTGATTCTACGTTGGATAGTGAGGAAGCACTAAAGGGTTATTCTGTTCATCCTGCCCATGTTGAGGTAGCAAATACATATGTGAGACCATATACAAAGGTAAGGATGTGTATGGATTACAAGATTTAGCAGGAGTGATAAAGCTTGAATATAATAATAGGGATGGATTCCTTTAAGGGGAGCATGACATCATATGAAGCTGGGTTGGCTGTAAAAACCGGTATAGAACAGTTGAATATGCCGGAGCATAATGTAACTGTCATACCTGTAGCAGATGGTGGTGAGGGAACCATAGAGGCTCTTACCTATGGCAAAAAGGTTAAAACCATTAGTCTTAGGGTGAAAGGTCCCCTTGGCAAGGATATTCTGTCAAAGTATGTAATTGTAAATGACGAAACAGCTATAATTGAAATTGCCGAGGCAGCAGGTCTTACATTGGTTAATGAAGAATTAAGAAATCCACTTAATACCACAACATATGGTGTTGGAGAGATGATTTTACATGCAATGAATGAAGGCTGCAAAAAATTTATTATCGGATTGGGAGGAAGTGCAACCAATGACTGTGGTATAGGTATGCTTAATGCGCTTGGCTTTGATTTCACATATAAAGAGTCGAAAAATGTGAAATATGGCGCAAAATCATTAAAAAATATCTCAAATTTTTCTAATTTAAGTGTACCTGGAAAACTATATCAATGTGATTTTTGGGTCATTTGTGATGTGGATAATCCTCTGGTTGGAGAAAATGGCTGTAGCAGAATTTTTGCTCCGCAAAAGGGTGCATCTTCTGCAATGGTTGATGATATGGATTCGTGGATGAATGAATTCGCAAACCTGGTGGAAGAAAAAACATTAAATTTACGCTATGATCGTTTTACACCCGGAACCGGGGCAGCCGGAGGGTTGGGCTACGCATTTCTGATGTTTCTTAATGCGAAGCTTTTGTCTGGAGCAAAGGTAGTGATTCACGAAACAGGACTTGAGAATTATATCAAAGCTTCTGATCTGGTAATAGTGGGAGAAGGAAAAATGGACAGGCAGAGTATTATGGGTAAAATACCATATGCAATAGCAACTCTTGCAAAAAAATATGATAAGAGGGTTATTGCCTTTGCAGGTATAGTAGAAGATGAGGCGATTGTATATGAAACAGGAGTATTTGACAGAATTTATTCTGTTGAAAGAAATGGAATGTCTGTTGATGAGGCTATGAAAAATGAAAATGCCATGAAAAATCTGACACAAACAGTTTCCGGGAAAATAAGAGAGGAGCTGTCGCTTTAACAATTAAAATTGAGGCGACAGCTCCCTTTTTACTATCTGGAACATTTGAAAAGCAGGTCTTCCCAGCGTCTGTCAACCTCCTCCTGGTATTGGACAAGGAGATTTTCGTTTTCAGGTTTAAAGAGATGCTTAAAGCGACCCTGTGGTTTTAGAAAATCTTCGATAGGAAGCTTCTTCTTGGGCTCATAGGTGAGAATCCATTTGCCTTCAACAACCTCAAATAGAGGCCAGTAGCAGGTTTCAACAGCAAGCTTACAAATCTTCATAATGTCAGGGGTGTCATATCTCCAGCCTCTTGGACATGGTGCCATAATATTAAGAAATGCAGCTCCCGGGGTATATATAGCTTTTTCGGCCTTTTCGTAAAGATCCTTCATGGTCCCTATTAGTGTTGATTGTGCTACATAAGGAATATCGTGGTTTGCTATGATAGATGCCAGATCCTTACGATTTTGCATTTTGCCGTTTGAATTCTTGCCTACAGGGGTAGTAGTTGTATCAGCATACATTGGAGTAGCAGAGGAACGTTGAATACCTGTATTCATATATGCTCCGTTATCATAGCATACATATACCAGATCATGATTTCTCTCCATTGCTCCTGAAAGAGATTGAAAACCTATATCATAGGTTCCGCCATCTCCGCCGAAGGTGATGAATTTGTATGTTTCATCCAGCTTACCCTTCTTTTTCATGGAATGGTATGCTGTCTCAATACCGGAAAGGGTAGCACCTGCATTTGCAAAGGCATTATGCATATAGCTGTCAGTCCATGCAGTATATGGGTACATGAATGTGGAAACCTCCATACAACCTGTTGCATTTCCGATAACAGCTTTATCCTCCGGCTTAAGCGCTCTCAAGACAGTCCTGGCTGCGATTGTGCCACCGCAACCGGCACACATTCTATGTCCCGGAGCGAGACGTTCCGGTTTGTTCATTACTTCTTTAAAATTAAATGCCATCTCGTTTTCCTCCGTTACTTTCTAAGTCCGATATATTTGAACTGTTCAATTTCCTTTTTACCGGCAACTATATCGGCCAACTCCTCATATACAGAAGCGGCAAGCTCTACAGTATAATCACGGCCGCCTAAACCATAGAAATAGTTGATTGCAATAATCCTAAGACCTGCGTCAAACAATGCAGATTTGACCTCTGAGCCCAAAGGACCACCGTATGCCGAAAAACTTTCTGCTCTGTCCAGAATGGCAACGGCCTTCACATTGGAAAGAGCTTTTGCGATTTCTTCTCCCGGAAATGGTCTGAATACCCGTATTTTTAAGAGACCTGCCTTGATGCCGCGTTCTCTTAAATGGTCAATGGCATCCTTTGTTGTACCTGCGGCTGAGCCTATAATGACTATGGCATAATCAGCATCATCCAATTTATATTCTTCAAAGAAACCATATTTTCTTCCTGATATTTTTTCAAATTCATCTGCTACCCGGAGAATAACATTTTTTGCGTTTTGCATTGCAATTCTCTGGTTCATTTTGCTTTCCATATAAAACGGTGAAGTAGCATAAGGACCGATTGCCATAGGCATTTCAGGGTTCAGGAGGTAATTTTCGGGCTTGTATTCTCCTACAAAAGCCTTAACCTTTTCGTCTTCAATAAGCTCAATATTTTCTACGGCATGGCTTGTAATAAATCCGTCCTGACATGCCATAAACGGAAGTCGTACATCAGGATGCTCTGCAATTCTAAAGGATTGGATAAAATTGTCGTAGGCCTCCTGATTGTTTTCTGCATATATCTGAATCCAGCCTGAATCTCTGGCTCCCATACTGTCCGAATGGTCACAGTTTATATTTATTGGACCTGTAAGTGCTCTGTTTACAAGGGCAAGTACGATAGGCAGTCTGTCTGAGGCAGCCACATAGAGAACCTCCCACATGTATGCAAGACCGCAGGAGGAGGTGGCTGTTAAAGCTCTTGCTCCGGCTGCTGATGCCCCCATTGTAGCTGAAAGAGAGCTGTGCTCTGATTCAACAGGAATAAATTCTGTGTCAATATCACCATTTGCTATGTAGGTTGACACCATCTGAGGTATTTCGGTAGATGGTGTAATAGGAAAGGCGGGCATAACATCAGGGTTAATCTGTTTTATTGCATAGGCAACAGCCTCGTTGCCTGACATTCTTTCACGGATAGACATATTAAATACCCTCCTTCATGGTTATAGCGCCAAAGCTGCAGACTCTTTCACATATGCCACAGCCCTTGCAGTGATCGTAGTCAAAATCTTCCCGCCTTCCATCCTTGACAGGTATTGAGCTGTCCGGACAGACAGGTGCACACAAAAGACAATGTGTACATTTATCCCAATTAATTACAGGCGTTTTTGTCCTCCATTCACCGGTGTTAAAGCCAACCGCACCACCTCCGCCATAAATCTGGTTGCCGGGAGTAATGTCATAGTAAGGACTATGCTCGTTTATTGTTGTTATATCAGTTGCCTTTGACATTATCGCACCTCCTTAAATGCCATTTTCAGCGCATTCATATTTCCTTCAATAACTTCAGGCTTTTTTGCGAATTTGTGTTTATAAGAAGCCTCCATCTGGGACATAAACACATCCTCATCCATAATGTCTGCAACCTTAACAATTGCGGCAAGCATAGG
Organism: Lachnospiraceae bacterium UBA7589; assembly: GCA_002476495.1. Taxonomy (GTDB): domain Bacteria; phylum Bacillota; class Clostridia; order Lachnospirales; family Lachnospiraceae; genus Coprococcus_C. Next base: position 8,601 of record DLKL01000031.1, on the reverse strand, counting down.
AGAGTTGGGAAAATATTTTCCGAGTGTTGCCATGGAAACCTTGTGAGCGTCGATTATATATACCTGCCCCTTATAATTACCGAGAAGTGGAATTATGTCCTCTTTTTCCTTTGTTGTGTTGATTACAATTGCTCCGTCTTCCTTGAGTCCTGCGGTTACATCTACAGAGTGAAGTAAAGTCTCATCCACAACGACTACATAATCAGGATTATATATATTGGAATGAACCCGTATAGGAGATGCACCAATCCGGTTATAGGCTGTTATGGGTGCCCCCATACGTTCAGGACCATATTCGGGAAATCCCTGAACATGCATGCCGGTATTAAATGCTACATCTGCCAGAAGAAGGGCAGCTGTTTTTGCACCCTGTCCTCCACGGCCATGCCATCTGATTTCAATGTTCTTTTTCATAAACACACTCCTATCAAACAAAAAATTACAAAAAACTCACATCATTATATCATTTAAGATTGAAAAGTAAAAGCATAATTTGCAATTATAATGATTTTTCGCTTCGTTTTTGGATTTTTGGAATGATAAATCTTGTGCGAAAGGTGTATTTTACATTGTAAGATTTATTTTTAACAATCAAAATTATATTATTTCTTGAATAAATATGTGGAAGTTGTTATAATTTAAAAGGTTTAATTCAAAACAGTACGGTTTATGTACGGAATTACTTTAGGAGTGCAACTATGGATAAAGAAAAAACAAAAGGGGAAAAGCTGTCAGATATAGTATTTGACAATAAGAAACAGCCTGAACCAAAAAAGAACACCACCCCGGCAGGTATAAAGATTGTGGGGATTATATCCTTAGTATCTGCTGTAGTAGGACTTGTTCTTATGGGGCTTTGTATTTATTTTATGATAATATCCCCCAATTATAATAAAAGCGACATGAAAAACAGTAATGTGGTTTATAGTGACGTAGCATCTGTCATGGATTCTGCCTATAGTGAGCAGAGGGAAGCGTTGAAAATGATATCAACATATATGGATGCCACACCTATGGACGGGGATATGGATTTGCCTTCTGAACAGGGAGGTGGAAACGATGAATAAAGGATGGAAAAAAGTAATAATTATATCACTGATGCTTGTTATTCTGGAAATGGTAATCACAGTTATATTGGTTCGTCCTTTTTACAAATGCCAGGTTGTATATAATTCCATAGATGAGGGTAACTGGATTGTTACAAAGGATAATTATGATAAGCTGACCCAAAACCAGAAAGACAGGGTTCAGTCATATCTGCCGGATTATGCAAAATGGCTTGCAACAAGTTATATGGAGGGTAATATCAGCTATGAAGAGATAGCTGCATCCTTTGATGCGGTTAATGTCATAGATACAACAAAGACTCTGTATTCAATGTATATGGGAGATATAAGTCAGAATGAGTATGTAAGGGTTATGAACGGCATGCATTCAGCAACAGATACATTTAATTCCAACGCGGAATTTGAATACCGTAAGACTCTTAATGCCATAATCCACCGCCTTGATAATGACACAAGGGAAAATATACTTATAGCCATGCTCAACTATAAGTATTCCCAATTTCTTGACGAGAAAATAACTCCTGAAAGCATGAAAAATTTTTGTAAGCTTGTACTTGATAATTCTTATTATGCAGCTTACGATTACGCGGAGCTTATAAACAATAACCTTGACTGTGTGATAGCCTACAGGGCAGTATATGAGAATGCCGTTGCGGAATATGATAAAGAAAAGTATCTTGAGGCCATGGAGCTTTGCAACATGATTCAGGTGGCACCTGAGGACTCACTGTATGAAAAAAAGATAAATGATTTATATGCCGGCGCCTATGACGCAGGAAAAGAATACTATAAATCCATGCTTGACGACTATGTGGCAAAGGATGACAAAAAGAATGCAATAAAGCTTATGGGCAGCTTAAAGGAAATATACGGAAATGAAATTGACCTGGATAGTGTTACTGAATCCATGGCATCTGAGTGGCAGCTTGCGGCAATTGACTGCACAAGTGACTGGGAGCCGGGATTAAAAAAGGCTCTTGGAGAATTTTCTACAGGTGAATATATTCTTGAACACGAATACGAAAAGCTTAAGCCTGACAGTATACTGTTATATGATGTGAACGGGGATATGATTCCTGAAATGTTTCTTTTTAACAGTGGCAGAACAGAAAATGAATATGTAGAATGCTTTGCCTATGCATATGTGGATGAAAAATATACATTCTTGGATTATATCAATATTAAAAATTTCTGTTCAACAAGTGATATTGTGGCATTTCCATATGCATTTGACAGGACAGCCGGAGATGAGAGCATGCTTGTTTCATTTAATGGAAGCAGGTACAGCTTTGGACGCAAATGCCAGAAAATCGGAGGAACCTACTATGTAGATGGTACAGAAACAGATGATATTTCGTACCTGGAAGCCCAGACACAGATTTTGTCCACAATTAATGAAAAAACAGTAGGTAATAGTAAATATGGAAGCCTTGAGGATAGCAGCAGCTACATTCTGGCTTATTAAATATACATGGAGGAAAGGCAATGATTAAATTATATGAAACAGGAGCTTATCTGTTAGACGGAAGAAGGCTGGTACCTGATACTGATGAAGGAGCAGCGAAACTTTGCGCTGAAAACGTGACTGTAACCAGGGAAGCTGCGGCAAAAAACACCATGGCATACAGAATACTTGAGGCACACAATACCTCAGATAATATGGAACAGCTGAAAATCAAATTTGATAAAATGACATCACACGATATAACCTTTGTGGGAATTATACAGACTGCAAGAGCATCAGGATTAAAGGAGTTCCCTATACCATATGTACTTACAAACTGTCACAATTCTCTTTGTGCCGTAGGAGGTACAATAAATGAGGATGACCATATGTTTGGTTTGTCGTGTGCAAAAAAATATGGTGGAGTATATGTACCACCTCATCAGGCGGTAATTCATCAATATGCAAGAGAAATGCTGGCAGAATGTGGAGCTATGATTTTAGGCTCTGACAGTCATACCAGATATGGTGCTCTTGGTACAATGGCTATCGGTGAAGGTGGAGGAGAACTGGCTAAACAGCTCCTTAACAGAACCTATGATGTTGCAAAACCCGGTGTTATTGCAATTTATCTTGATGGCGAGGTTGCAAAGGGTGTAGGACCACAGGATGTGGCTCTTGCGATAATAGGTGCGACCTTTAACTGTGGTTATGTGAAAAATAAAGTAATGGAATTTGTCGGTCCGGGTGTTGATAAGCTGTCGGCTGATTTCAGAATCGGAATTGATGTTATGACTACAGAGACCACCTGCCTTTCTTCAATATGGAAGACAGATGAAAAAATCAGGGAATGGTATGAGACACACTACAGACCGGAAGCATATAAGGAGATGAATCCGGGAGCTGTGGCCTACTATGACGGAGTAGTATATGTGGATTTATCAGGCATTAAGCCTATGATAGCAATGCCGTTTCATCCAAGTAATGTATATACAATCGAAGAGCTTAAGGCAAATCTTATGGATATTCTTGAGGATGTGGAAAAGAAGGCTCTTGTGTCTCTGGATGGAAAGGTTGATTTCACATTAAAGGATAAAGTAAGGAACGGAAAGCTTTATGTGGAGCAGGGAATAATTGCAGGCTGTGCAGGAGGTGGCTTTGAAAATATCGTTGATGCGGCAGATATACTAAAAGGAAAATATATTGGCGCAGATGAGTTTACCTTGAGCGTGTATCCTGCAAGTACACCAATATATATGGAACTGGCCAAAAACGGAAGACTTGCTGATCTTATTGCAACCGGAGCCATTGTTAAAACTGCTTTCTGCGGACCTTGCTTCGGAGCAGGAGATACCCCTGCAAATAATGCATTCAGCATCAGACATTCGACCAGAAACTTCCCTAACAGAGAAGGATCGAAGATACAGAATGGACAGATTTCATCTGTTGCACTTATGGATGCCCGCTCTATTGCAGCAACTGCGGTCAATAAAGGATATCTTACCGCTGCTACAGATCTTGATGTACAGTACACATCACCTAAGTATTTCTTTGACAGAGAAATATATGACAATCGTGTATATAATGGAGTAGGAAAAGCCGACCCTGAGGTTGAGATTAAATTTGGCCCTAATATTAAGGACTGGCCTGAAATGATAGGTCTTACAGATAACCTTTTATTAAAGGTTGCTTCGGTAATTAATGACCCGGTTACAACAACAGATGAGCTCATTCCTTCAGGAGAGACTTCCTCATACAGATCTAATCCTTTGGGACTTGCGGAATTTACCCTTTCAAGAAAGGATCCTGAATATGTAGGAAGAGCGAAGGCTATCCAGCAAGATGAGAGACAAAGGGAGCAGGGCAGATGTCTTTGTGAAATTAGTGATGAGCTTAAGACTGTGCTTGAAACAATAAAGCAAAGATTTAATGTCAGCAGGAATAATCTTGGATATGGCAGTACTATATTTGCTGTTAAGCCGGGAGATGGTTCAGCCAGGGAGCAGGCTGCATCCTGTCAGAAGGTTCTTGGAGGATGGGCAAATATTGCCAGGGAATATGCAACAAAGCGTTACAGATCAAACCTTATTAACTGGGGTATGCTTCCTTTTGTTATAGATGAAGACTACAGCTTTGATGTGGATGACTTTGTATTTGTTCCTGGTATAGCTGCTGCAATAAGAGATAAGGCTGATGTGATTAAGGCTTATATAGTAAATAAGGATATGAAGGAGATTAATCTCACATTAGGACAATTGACAGATGATGAGCGGGATATTATTCTCGCTGGGTGTCTTATAAACTATTACAAAACCAATTAATTATGGATAAAACAGGGGAGGTACAGGGTATGGGTATAATAAAAAATATTGCCATTGTTGATGATGATATGGATACTAGACTCATATTGGAAAGGTATCTGCTTGATCAGGCGGGTTTTAAAGTAATGACATTTTCTTCGGGAGAGGAGCTCCTTAAGGGGCTCCCGAAGAAGAAAATAGATATTATATTACTTGACATAGAAATGCCGGGAATGAACGGAATAGATACCTATGACAGTATAAAATCGTCTGAAAGTAAGGATATTCCCATAGTTTTTCTTACCGGTAAAGAGGATCGCGCAACTGTGCTCAGATGTATAGGAAAGGGAGCAGACGGATATTTGATTAAGCCTGTTTCAAAGGACTCATTAATATCCATGATTAATGAAATAATAGAAAAATATGATAAGTATAAAAGTAATTCTACAATACTTATGATTGATGATGATGTTGATTTTCTTAAGATAGCTAAGGTAAAATTGTCTAAATATCACAAGGTTCTTACGGTAAATTCAGGGAAAACCGCCTTGGATTACCTTATTTCCCACAGTGTTGATCTGATTATATTGGATTTCTTTATGCCGCTCTATGATGGCGGAAGTATAATGAACATATTGAAGAGCCGGGAAAGTACCAGAGATATACCTGTTATACTGGTTACTGCCCTTAGCCATGATGAAGCGATAACTGCCTGTGCAAAGAATGTACCTGAGGAGATATTGACAAAGCCGGTAGATATGGATCGGCTTTTGGGAAGCATACAAAAACTGCTTAGGGAAAGACAGCGAGGAGTGGATGCATATGACTAATTATGGTATAATAGTAATTATACAGACCATAGCTTCTGCTTTGGGTCTTATAACAATTGTGGTATTAAGCAGACAGCATGCATCATATGTCCAGAAAATAAGCATAATAGCATCAATCTGCAGTTTTATAGGGATAGTTGCATATCTGATGGAGATACTTGCAACTGACAAAAGTGAAGCATTACTGGCAACTCGTTTTGGATATATAGGGAAGAGCTATGCCATGGTGCTTTTTCTTATTTTTATTGCAAGATACTGTGACATAAATATACCTAAAATGGTTGTTAATCTGCTTTTATGGTTCAGTACTTTTGTGCTTGTGGCTGTCCTTACCTGCCCATATCATAATCTTTATTACAGCTCCGTTGAATTTGTAAATGACGGTATCTTTCCTCACCTTGTTTTAGGCAAGGGAATTCTTTACTGGATTTTTATGATAGTTACATTAGGTGTTATGGCCGGTTTTATGATTATTGGTCTGACAACCCTGTTCAAAAGAGAGGGAGATGAAAGAAAGAGACTGGTTTTTTTAAGCATGTCGGGAATCCCACCGGCTATTGCCCTTACTCTTAATCTGCTTCCTTGCATGAAGGGCTTTGACCCTACTCCCCTTGGAATTTTAGGCTCGTGCTGCCTTGTAACCTTTAGCACAATTAAATTCGGCTTGCTGGATACCTTACAGATAGCGGGAGAAAATGTTATGGATGCTACAGATTCAGGAATAATTGTAGTAAGCCGTGGCAAGAATTTTTTGTATGCAAATAAAGCAGCGTATGATATTTTTCATGAGCTTTCGGATGATGTGGCTGCGAAGAATCTTATAGATAATCTCTTTAATGATTCAGAAAAGGAGGATAAGCACAGACAGATATTGGAAAGAGGAGGAATAATATATGAGATCAGGTTTTCTCCTCTCTGGGAAAATAATACGAAGCTTGGACATTACAGAAATGGTTATATAGCATGGATATTTGATAAAACCCAGGATTATAATTATACAATGGAGCTTGAAAAGTTAAGAAAAAAAGCTGAGGAGGCTAACAGGGCAAAGAGTATGTTCCTTGCCAAAATGTCCCATGAAATAAGAACACCGATGAACGGCATTATTGGATTTGCCAACCTTGCCCTTGAAAATGATCTTGATGGGGAAACAGACGAATATCTGCATTACATAAAGGATTCAGCGGATTCCTTATTGGATATTATTAATGATGTACTGGATATATCAAAAATCGAATCAGGGAAAATGAAGATTGTAAATGTTGAGTACAGTCCTGCCAAGCTGTTTAATGATGTGTCCGTCTTATGCAAAAACCAGGCTGCAGAAAAAAATCTGGAATTTGAGTATACTCTGTTTGGAAAGCTTCCCTCTGTATTGGTGGGGGACAACAAAAAATTCAGGGAAATATTAGTAAACATACTTGGAAATGCAGTTAAATACACAATTAAAGGGAAAATAGTGTTTTCGGTAAGTATACTTAATGAAACTAGTGAGGGACTTACCTTTGAAATTAAGGTAAGTGATACAGGCGTAGGTATAAAACCGGAAAAGCTTGATGGAATTTTTGATACCTTTGAACAGGCAGATAATGTAGGTAATTATTATGTAGAAGGAACGGGTCTTGGTCTGTCCATTGCAAAACAGCTTCTGGAGCTTATGGGCGGAAACGTGTCTGTTACCAGCGAATATGGAAAAGGAAGTACATTTACAATTCTTGTACCCCAGCAATTTGTCTATACAAAGGAAAAGACCATCACAAAAAAGGATAATGAATTCACACTTACAACAAACGATATCAGTGCGCTTCTGGTAGATGATAATCTGATAAATCTCAAGGTTGAAAAGGGATATTTGGGAAAATACAATATTAATGTTGATGTTTGCGATTCAGGCAAAACGTGTCTGGAAAAGATAAAAGATAAAAGATATGATGTAATTTTTATGGACCATATGATGCCTAAAATGGACGGAGTAGAGACCATGAAATTAATTCGGAAAGGTAATACGAAGAATGCAACAAGCCCTATTGTTCTTGTTACTGCAAATGCCATAACAGGGGTGAGAGAAGAAATGCTTGGAGCAGGCTTTGATGGCTTCGTAAGTAAGCCTATAGAAAGAACAGAACTTGAAAAGGAACTTTTAAAGGTCCTTCCGTCAGAAAAAATCCAGGTTGTTCCTACAAATAGAAACGCCGGGGAAAATAAAGGAAAAAGTAAAAACGAGTATCAATGGGAGCAGTTAAGGAAACTAGAGGTCTCCGGAATTAATCTGGATAAGGGCATAAAATATTGTGGTGACAAGGATGTATATAAGGAAGTTTTGCAAATAACTGTTGATGGAGCAAAGGATAAGCTGCAAAGATATACAAATCTCATAATGGAAGGTAATTATGAGGAACTCAGGATTCTGGTACATTCCATGAAGAGCGGTGCAGCCAATCTTGGCGCAGAAAAACTAAGCGGCATGGCAGAAAAAATGGAAACAGGACTGAGTTCAGGAAACATGAAATATGTACATGAAAACAGTGACAAATTCATTGAATACTATCAGGAAATTGTAGAAAAAATATCAGAAGTATTATATGAAATAAAATCATATAATTTTATAAAAAATGAAGATAATAAAGAAATTGAAAAAATAAGCCATCTTGCTTTGGAAAAGGAAATCCGGACGATGGAATATCTTATATCTGAACTTGCGGCTGAAGAGTGTATTGACAGCATTGACCGGATTTTACAGTCAGATATTGACAACGAAAAAGCTAAGCTGTTTGTGAAGATAAAGGAAGCTTTGACCCGATATGACATGGAAGAGGCAAAGAAGAAGCTGCAAGATTTAAAAGTATTGTGTAAATAGTTTATATTGTGAACAATAAAATATGAAATAGAAAAGTAACGGACACATTTATTGATGGTTTTTTATATGTGTGTATGCTATAATTTTTCTAATATATTACTAT
>DLKL01000009.1 GCA_002476495.1 Lachnospiraceae bacterium UBA7589 | reverse complement strand
AAAAATGCTTGACCAGTACAAAGATCTATTCCGACTCAGAGCTTGAGGAAGATTCAACTATCCGGAATTTCCGGATAGTTCAAACCGAAGGTTCACGTCAAGTAACTCGTGATACAAAGCATTATAATCTTCAAATGATTATTGCGGTTGGTTTCAAGGTGAATAATGAACGAGCTGTGCAGTTCCGCAAGTGGGCCAATGGCATAGTGAAGGATTACACCATCAAAGGCTGGGTCATGGATGATGAACGCCTGAAAAATGGTGGATCTGTGCTTACAGTAGAATACTTCGACCGTTTGCTTGAGCAGATTCGTGAGATTCGTTTGTCTGAGCGTAGATTTTATCAGAAGATAACAGACATCTATGCTACAGCTCTTGATTATGATCGAACAGCAAAAACAACAAAGCAGTTCTTTGCAAAGGTTCAAAACAAGATGCATTATGCGGTTCATGGACATACGGCAGCGGAGTTGATTTATGAGCGGGCCGATGCTGATAAGCCACATATGGGATTAACCACTTGGGCAGCAGCACCGGAAGGTAAGATTGTAAAAAGTGATGTGAGCGTTGCGAAGAATTATCTTTCGGAGAAGGAAATGCGATCACTGGAGCGTATTGTATCCGCTTATCTGGATCTGGCGGAGGATCGTGCGGAACGTCATATTCCGATGACAATGGAGGACTGGGCAAAGCGACTGGATCTTTTTCTGATGGCTGATGACAGAGAGGTCCTTCAGGATGCAGGTAAAATCACTGCTGAGATTGCTAAAGCAAAAGCTGAAACTGAATTTGAAAAATATCGTGTTATTCAGGATAGGCTGTTCATGTCTGATTTTGATAAGTACATGTTGGAACTGGAAGAGAACGCGAAGAAGTAGCAGTATTGCCATTAAAATTTTCAGCTTTTCAGGGTCGAGTGCATGGAAGTTTGACCATCAGTGGGGGCTAAAAATAGCCGTTGACCTGTTCTCTGTACGAAGAACAGACAAGGTGGAGACGATGGACGGTTTCTTGCAAAATTTGACTTTTATATCGGAATCACTATAATAGTAGAAACGAATAAAAAAGTTGAACTTTTTCCGCAGACGGGCGAGGTTCAGGCTGTGATATGGATAGCGAATTCTATCAATACTTTTTTGCTACAGAATTTGTTGATATGTTTCCGCAAACAAACGGAGATATTTTGTTACATTACATATTAGTCTGGATCAGTTCCCGAAAACTGACATCAATCAGGACGTATCGTGCCATGTAGAGTGTATAGTGTGTATACGAAAAATAGGAAACAAAAGCGATTGAGTATTTCGTGTTTGAATATAACATACGAATATCTTAAATACAGTGAACAATTTAAAAAAATTGTTGATATTATTGAGTCTGCTAAAGAACGTGCATGCCGCAAAGTGAATGAGGAACTGATTTTAATGTACCGTGATATAGGCGAATATATTAGTGTGCAGTCTGAAAATGCTGAATATGGTGATGCATTTGTGCAGAAACTGACTGATTTCTTTGCAACGAATTATCCTGAACTGAAAGGATTTAATCGTCGTGGACTTTACAGAATGAAACAGTTTTATGAGCTTTACAAGGACAACGAAAAAGTGTCAACACTGTTGACACAATTGAACTGATTATATTTGGAGGTAAGATATGTATAATAATATAGATTTTAATAAACTATTTGATAATGAATCAGAATATGGAAAAAAATATAATCACGGAAAATTAGATGATAATAGAATTAAAGAAGTAGAAAATACTTTAGAATGTAAACTGCCTAATTCATACATTGAATTATTAAGAATCCAAAATGGTGGATATATTAGTGAAAATTTTAGCGAATGTTGGTTAACAGCAATATATGGAATAGGAGCAAATAATAAAGAATTTTATGAATTAGAAGAATTGTTTGATACTGCTAAAGTTGAATGGGAATATCCAAGTATATGGATACCTTTTGGAGAAACACAATCAGGTCATGATGAGTATGTTATGGATTATTCTGCTGTTAATCAAAATGGAGAGCCAAGAATTGTAAGAATTGAAAATGAAGATGATAACGCTATGTATTTTGTAGCAAATAATTTTGAAGAGTTTATTTATATGGTATATAATAATAAAGATATATATGGTCAGTTAATAGTAGATGACAAAAAAATTGAACAACAAAATATAGAGAAGGAATTGAGTGATATAGATGGAAATTTATCTGTTTGTAAAGGTTTAGTATTTTTGGCTACAATTATTCTAGTATTTAGTTTATTTAAGCAAAATTGGGTTGTTAGTGTAATTTGTATTCTTGTTGTTTTAATAATTATTCCGTTTTGGGTAAAATACGAGAAAAAATATAAAACTGTAAAAGCACGTAATTTAAGAGAGGATTGATTATATGGTAATAGCTTTTATGTTATTAGCTTTTCTTACAATATTTAAGTATTTAAAGGTAAAACATATTGGTAATATGAATAAACTAAAAGATACTATCAATTATGTTTATAAAGAAATAATACCTAAAAATAATATTTTAGTAGAAAATAGACAATTTGTTTATTTTGAAAAGTATGATTATAAATTTCATTGGAATAGAGAAGATTCTGTTATTGAAATCTATATTCCGATTAAATAATAAATTCCAATTTATTGAGTAAATCAGAAATGGTTTGCTATTTTTTTATATAAAAACAAAAAGAAAAAGTCAGTAGATTAAAAGTGCTTCCGATTGAATATAAGGATTATGTTTTTATGAATGAAGATGGCATTATAAAATATGGTTCTTATGATTCAGCATTAAGCTGGTATTGGTAGAAAAGAATGGCACCAACTACACTAAATTTAATAATAGGGAACTTTTACGATAAAAACACGTCAAAAAGTTCCCTAAATAATTCTTGATAATTAGGGAACTTTTGAATATAATTAATAAGATAAAAGTTCCCTAAAAAGAAAGAGGTGACATGAATGGGAGCAAATTATTCAGAAATTCAAGAATTATTACAGCAAAAAGCGGATATACAGGCAAGGCTTAATCTGATGCCATATGATGGAAATCCGGAAATTAAGGAATCAAATGATTCAAAATACTTGTATATGCGTAAGCGAGTAGCTGGGAAATTGACATCTACTTATGTGGACGTATATTCAGATGAACTCTATCAGTTGCTTTTGCGCAATGCCAAGGAACGTAAAGATTTAAATAAAGCTATTCGTAAAATTAATAAAGATTTAGCAGCACTTGGCTATGAGGATAAAGAACTTTCATCTAGAGTGTTACAGAATTTGGATTTTGCCAGAGCAAATATGAAAGCGAACATTTATGATCAGGCAGTGTTAGAAGGTGTCGCAACGACATTTCCACAGACTGAGGATATTATTGAGAATGGACAAGTCAACGGAGTATCGGCTACTGACGTGCAGAAGATTCTTAATTTGAAACACGCCTGGGAATTTATCTTAGATAGAGACGTTATCCAGAGTGAAAGTAATTATCATATGCTGTGCCATATTGCAAAGTTGGTTAATGAAGGTTTTTTCTATGACGGAGGTCGTATTCGAGGTATTCCTGTACAGATAGGTGGAACAAGCTATGTACCACCATTACCTATTGAATCAGTGGTTATCGAGCAAATAGATGAAATTAGAAGTCAGGATAAAGAGCCAATAGAGATTGCGATTGAGTTATGTATGTACTGTATGAAAACGCAGGTGTTCAAAGATGGAAATAAGCGAGCATCGGTTATTTTTGCAAATCATTATCTGATTGCACAAGGTATGGGATTTTTGGTTATACCGGAAAAGGATGTGCCAGAGTTTAAGAAGTTATTAGTGCAGTATTATGAAGGTGAGCCACTAGAGGTCATTGGCACATTCTTAAAAGAGCGTTGTTGGAAGAATTTTTAGAATGTTATTGAAACGTAAAAGTGGACATTGAGGGTGTTAACGCCCTTCATAAAACTACCTAAAACAAATCTACGGACCGATATATCGCCTAATCCGGCAGCAGTATTTGCTACATTTTACCAATACAATAGTGGCATAAAATATTGGCGTACTCGTCACACGTCTGTCAAGTCAAACGGTCTGTACGCCAAATGGAACGGTAGCATTGATTAAACATGGCAAAATAGCAAAGGGGGTAAAAGGCCAGTGCTTATGCGGGTTCGAGGTATGTTGAGGCCTGAAATAATGATACCGCATATTAAAAATTGGGGAAATTTACCGGATTCTATTGTAATATTTTTTCATCTATGATAATATTCCATGCCAGCTCGCTATGCGTTAGCCGGCTGGGAACCTTGGAATTCGATGAAAATGCATCAGCTACCGGTAGATAACTTTATGTGTATTATTTGGTTGATGACGAGAAAAGGGTAGTTACAGTAGCTCGAATATTCTACGGTGTCCGTGATATTAAAGGAATCATAAATTCAAATATGATTTTGGGACGTTAAAGGAGGTCTCCTATTTGAAAAAGAAAAAAGACGAAATAACCATCCGTTCCAGCGCAGCAGAATACTTAACCTATGTTGCC
>DLKL01000041.1 GCA_002476495.1 Lachnospiraceae bacterium UBA7589 | reverse complement strand
TTTTTGTGTAGAAGCTATTTATCGTCGTATTTCTTGGTCAGATCATCAATATCATTGCCATAGGTTTGGAGAGGTGTGCTGAGTATCTTCTCTAAATTCTCCTGCTCCTTATTCTCCTGAGCTTTCTTCTTTTTCCACCAGTTGAACAATATTGCTATAATTACTATTACAGTTATACATATTATGACAACTGTCATTATAGCTCTTAGGTTGCTTTTTGCCATAATGTTTTTCGCTGCATCCTCCAAACCGTTTCCGAATGCCTTTGCAAGATCGTTGGTATACCAGTATGCATTAACCTTATTGCTGATAATATTTAAAGATGTATCATCAATAATTTCCCCTGTGTCATATCCGGCAGCATAGTAATAATCATCCTCTGATGCAATATAAAGGATAAGGAAGTTGCCTTCGGAATCAAATAATTTTTCATATAGCATATCCACATATGTATCATATCCGGAATACTCACTTTTTGAAGGAGTATTCTCTATTACATACAAAAACGGAAAAACTCCGGTTTTGCTGTAAAAATTCTTGAAGCCTGATATAAGTGTCTGCTCATTACTTCGGTCAATAAATTTTGAATCACCTTCGCTGGCATCTATATAATATCCGTGGCTGCTGTCAACAGGACCGTTATATTTTTCTCTGTTAAGCTTTTGGTTTGAACCTGAAAAACCGCTTCCCACCTTGCCAACAAAAACAAATGCAAATATAACAAGTACAATAAAAAATGCCAATATTGAGCTGCAACCGTTTGAGGCTGTAGAACGATAGTAGCCACCACCGTAATAGTGATGGTGATGATGATGCGGACGAGGAGGCCGATGATAAAAATCGTGACCGCCATAATGCCTGTCACCCGGGCCTCCCATTGGACGCGGACCACCACCGCCACTGCTGACTCTGCTTCTTCCACTTCCGGAGAATGAGCGGCTTCCACTTCTCATTCCTCCACCGAAAGAACGACCTCCGCCGCCGCCACCGCCGCTTCGGCCGCCACCCATAGAACGTGCCATATTAAATCCTCCTTAAGTATGTTTTTGTCTTTTGTACATATTTTACAATGAAATTTCAAATCAGTAAATATGTATTTTTATATGAATAGCCATAAATCATATTTGAAATAGATACATAAATATGATAAATTATCTGTATTATATAAATGAAATAGTTCATATAACGAACTATAATTGCCAAAACATAGCGAATGTTTGATGACCTTGGAGAGGGTCTGTAAAAACTACTACGATAAAGTAAGAGGATATAACATAGATGAGAGTAGGAATGGGTTATGATGTTCATAAGCTTGTGGAAGGAAGGAAACTTATAATAGGTGGTGTTCATATTCCATATGAAAAAGGCTTGCTGGGTCATTCTGATGCGGATGTACTCACTCATGCAATTATGGATTCTATACTGGGAGCCTGTGGACTTGGAGATATAGGAAAGCACTTCCCCGATACAGATGAGAAATACAAGGATGTGAACAGTCTTTATCTTTTAGAAGAGGTAGCCGGTATGGTGGACAGGAATAATATGCTGATTGGCAATATCGATGCGACAATTGTCGCTCAAAAGCCTAAAATGTCACCGTACATTGAAGAAATGAAAAGCAATATATCAAAAAGCCTGGGTATTGATATTAGTCAGATTAATATAAAAGCTACAACTGAGGAGGGCATGGGATTTACAGGCCGGGAGCTTGGAATCAGCGCCCAGGCAGTATGCCTTGTCGAGACAGTTAACAATTTTGATTACAGAGACAATTATGATGTTATGTCATCCGGTGATATGTGTAACGGATGCCCCGGATGTGGGAGGAAAAAGCAGGAATAGCATATGGAAGAGTTCACGGCAGATACAAAAAATAAAAAATTTAATTCTGAGAGTGTCAGGTTTTCTTATGAAAAAAATAATCTGAAGGATATAAAGGATATGTGGCAGAAAACTTTTATGGACAGGGACAGCTTTGTTGAATACTATTTTCAAAATGTCTGGCCTGAAAATAAAGTCCTTTCTGCATATATTGAAGACAGACTTGTTGGAATGGTACATCTTAATCCATATGAAATAAGCTATATGGGGGAAAAATGCAAGTCATATTATGTTGTGGGTGTAGCAGTTACTCCGGATATGAGACGACGGGGCATTATGAGAGCTATGCTGGAAAAAATTATAAGGGATTTGAAAAATGAATGTCCTTTTATTTTTCTTATGCCAGAGAAAGAAGAATATTATACAGGACTTGGCTTCAAAAAGGTATATAACACAAAAATACTGGAGCTTGGAATTATTGACAGGGAGAAGGCCAACAGAGATATTGTGGATAACCTGGCATCCCTTAAGCTTGAGATAAACAGACAAAGCCTTATAGGGAAAAGAGAACTTGAAAAATTTTCGGAATGGCTTAATGCTATAATGACCGGTCAGTACAATGCCTTTTCCGTAAGAAATAGCAAATATATGCAAAGACTTCTAATGGAGCATATTTGCCAGCATGGAGATGTAAATATTGTTACAGAAACTGAAAACGGTGATAACGGAGAAGTGATATATCATAATTTTGTTGGAACCTTTGCATATGATATATGTGATGATATTATGTATATAGAACGTTTCTGGTCCAGCAGGGGGAATATGATGGCACTTTTGAATTGCGGAATAAAACAGGCTCTGGATGTGTCCTGCGACCGGCTTGAGATTACATTATGCCAGGAGGATGTAGAAGACGTTAAACATCTTGCGGAAGGTGTCAATATGAATATCAGAGACGGTAAGGGAATAATGGTTCGGGGCTTGTCTGAACCAACCAACCGGGTTGCTTCGAATCTGTTATCAAAATGTTTTTTTGATGAGATAGTATAAAATCAGGACAGATGATTAACCATTATGTAATAAATATGTAAATCGGTATGGCTTTTTCTAACATTTGCGTTGTAAAACAGGAACAGGGTATGTTATAATAAATCGATTTGCGTACAGCAATGGCAATAAATTTGAATGGGGGATAGTCTCGTGTATAAGATTTTGAAAAAGGAAGTCCTTAATCAGGCTGTTATTATGATGGAGGTTGAAGCTCCATATGTTGCAGCCCGTTGTGAGGCAGGACAATTTGTTATTGTTAGAATAGATGAGGATGGTGAAAGAATTCCACTTACTATTGCTGATTTTGACAGAGAAAAGAATTCGGTTACTATTATTTTCCAGGTAGTAGGATATTCTACTAAGCTATTCTCTAAACTTGAAGAAGGTGACGCTTTTCTTGACTTTGTCGGACCTTTAGGACAGCCTGCTCCATTCGAAAAATGGAACAGGGTATTGGGAATTGCCGGTGGTGTAGGAGCTGCACCTTTATATCCGCAGTTGAAGAAGCTGTCTGAACAGGGCGTGGAGTGTGATGTGATTATTGGTGGACGTTCGGCGGAATTTGTTATTCTTGCTGAAAAATTTGCCAGCTTCTGTAAGCATGTGTATATTATGACTGATGACGGTTCTTTAGGAGAAAAAGGAGTCGTAACTAAAAAAATCCAGGAGCTTCTTGACAATGGTGAAAAATACGACCATGCAATTGCAATAGGACCTCTTATTATGATGAAATTTGTTGTAGCTACAACAAAACCGGCTGATCTTAAAACTACAGTTTCCCTCAATCCCATTATGATAGATGGAACAGGAATGTGTGGAGGCTGTCGTGTAACCGTAGGTGGGGAAACCAAATTTGCCTGTGTTGACGGTCCTGATTTTGACGGATTCCTTGTTGATTTTGATGAATGTATGAAGAGACAGACATTCTTTAAAGAAGAAGAACATGAATGTATGATGAGAATTGCAGAATAGAGGAGATAAAGCTATGCCGAATATGAGTCTGACAAAGGTTCCAATGCCACAGCAGGAGCCTGATATAAGAAATAAGAATTTTGAAGAAGTAGCTATGGGGTATACAGCCGAGATGGCAATGGAGGAAGCTGCAAGGTGTATTAATTGTAAAAATAAACCTTGTATGACAGGATGCCCTGTAAATGTACCTATTCCAGGGTTTATTGAGCAGGTTGCGGCCGGAAATTTTGAAAAAGCATATGAAATTATTACCAGTGAAAATGCATTGCCTGCTATATGTGGAAGAGTATGTCCGCAGGAAAACCAGTGTGAAGGTAAGTGTGTAAGAGGAATAAAGGGTGAATCAGTATCCATAGGAAGATTGGAGCGTTTTGTCGCCGATTACCATATGAAAAATGGTACTAAACCTGAACTCGATATAGTAAAGAACGGTAAAAAGGTTGCAGTTGTAGGATCAGGTCCGGCGGGAATAACATGTGCCGGTGAGCTGGCAAAAAAAGGCTATGAGGTTACCATTTTTGAAGCTTTACATAAAGCAGGTGGAGTTCTGAGCTATGGTATTCCCGAATTCAGACTTCCTAAGTCTCTTGTGGCCAGGGAATTGGAAAATATTACCGACATGGGTGTAAAGCTTGAAACTAATGTGGTAATAGGACGTTCTCTTACTGTTGATGATTTGTTTGCAAAGGGCTTTGAGGCAGTATTTCTCGGAACAGGAGCAGGTCTGCCTAATTTCCTCAGAATACCGGGTGAAAACCTGCTTGGAGTGTATTCGGCAAATGAATTTCTTACCAGGGTTAATCTTATGAAGGGATATAAAAAGGGGCAGGTTCCAACACCTGTTAAGGTTGGTGAAAGAGTTGCGGTAGTAGGAGCGGGAAATGTTGCTATGGACGCAGCAAGAACAGCAAAACGACTTGGAGCAAAAGAAGTATATATCGTCTATCGTAGAGGTGCCGAGGAGGTTCCTGCAAGGGCTGAAGAAGTAGAACATGCAAAGGAAGAAGGAGTAATCTTTAAACTCTTGAATAATCCTGTAGAAATCCACGGAGAAGAAGGATGGGTTAAGGGAATAGAGGTTGTGGAACAAAAGCTTGGTGAACCTGATGCATCAGGAAGAAGAAGACCTGAACCTATAGAAGGCTCCAACTATGTGATAGATGTGGAAACTGTAGTTATAGCTATTGGTCAGTCACCTAATCCGCTTATCAGAAAGACTACGGAAGGTCTTGAAACACAAAAGTGGGGCGGCATTATTGTCCAGGATGAGACTAATGAAACTACAAGAAAAAATGTGTATGCCGGTGGTGATGTGGTTACCGGTGCAGCCACAGTAATACTTGCTATGGGTGCCGGCAAGAAGGCAGCAAGAGCTATAGATGAAGCTCTCAGTGAAAGATAAAATAACAGGAGTGATATTTTGGATAAATATGTTGAGCAAATTCTTATAGCTAAACCGGACTTTAAACAGAAAGGGCTTTTGGGACTTTGTATATCCGGTGTCTGTCTTGGGATTTATTTTATTTTGTTTGTAAGCTTTAGCCCGGGTATTGCTATTATTGTAGTAGCGGGATTCCTTACATACATGGTAAAGCAAGGCTTTAATGTTGAGTATGAATATCTGTTTGTGAACGGAGATTGTGATATTTCGAAAATAGTTAATAAGTCCTCAAGAAAGGATATATACTCGTTTAAAGAATCTGATGTATCAAGAGTTTTGACCTTTGAATCAGATAAATGCCAGAATGAGTTTAAGGTGAATGCGAATCTTACCGTGAAGGATTTCTCCTCAGGCAAGGATGACGGTACCCTGAAAAGTTATGTTTTCTTTGTGAATACAAAAGGAGGAACTGTAGGAGTAATTCTGGACTTAAATGAGAATACAGAGGAACATATTTTAGATTGCTACAAAAAGAAGCTTGATTAAGCTATAATAATTATCCGGAATTCTTGTATTGGTATTGATTGTATATTTTACAATAATACTGATAATTAAGAATTCCGGATTTTTAATTTGGATTTAATGTGAATATCAGAATTTTATTTTTTTAACTCTGAGAAGAAAAAGTAAAAGGGCTGATATAAGAAATATGAATAAGAATATATACATTCTGTCTCCTGTAGCCGGAGTGTGTGTTTCACCTAAAACCAAAGGGGGCTTCAGATTATTTGTAATAGTAAGTGTGACAATCTCGGGGTCATCCGACATGGATTCGGCTTCCTGTGACAATGAAACAATTTTCACAGGTGAGCTTTCATATCCGGCAGGAGGACTTGCCTCTTCTATGGTATAAGTTCCCAGAGGTAAGTCTTTGGAGGTCTTACATATGCCGTCTGCCCCCGTGGTTATGGTTTCTACCAGCTCCCCTTTTTTGAAAAGTAAGTTTTTGCTGCCGGGTGAGTATATATCTTCATATGCATAGATGTTGAAGCTTATATCTGCACCGGGAATAAAATTGCCGTTATATGAAGGGTCTTCCAGCTTCTTTACAATTTGTATTTTCTTTCTGACAGGTGTATTTTCAATAGTTACCGTGAAAATACCTACCCCATCTACAGGTGTTCCGTTTTCACAGTATTTTTCATAATCTGAGTCCATGGATATATCCAGCACATATCCTCGAGACGGGGAATTCAGGTAATATCCCTGTGGCGGACATATTTCTTCCAGAAGATATTTTCCCGGCATTAATGGCTGCGGGGTTATTAAAGTTCCCTCAGAATCGGTGCAGAATTCGTCCAGGGTATAACATATGCCATTATCTTCGATATCGAAGCTTACATATTTTTCGGAATCGAAGGACCATATTTTAAAGGTAGCAGGGTTATCAAGAATTATATTACCTGTTGTGGAATCCGTTTTTACTATTTTTACATAGGCCTTGAAACTTTTATCTGTAAGATAAATCATTTTTTCGTTGGAATTATCATTTTGATTTATAGTGACTGTGGTATCTGCCATAGGAAGATAATTTTTGGGAACGGTAGTTTCTTTAATAAGATAGGTACCGTATGGAAGGGGAATAGTGACGGCATATCCTCCGCTGTTTGTGAATATTTCCTTTTCACCAGATTCTGTAAGGGGAATTGTACAGTCATAGTCCCAGATGTAATTTCCCTGTTGGTCAATATCAAGTGAAGATACAGGACAAATCATGAATCCGGCTCCCCATAGAGGGCTTTTCAAATCATTTTCCACCTCACCGTATTTTTTTATCTCAATAGGCTTTAGTATAGGGGAATCAGATACCGTAACAGGTGATGAAACGATTGAGTTGACTGATGTGGTAATTATTTCATCTGACAGAGCAAAGCCTTTAGGGGAAACCACTTCTCTGATGTAATAGGTTCCGAAAGGTATAGCAACAGACTTGCCATATCCTGAGGAATCTGTTGTTATAGTGCATATGGAATTAGTGGAATTTATAGCATCATCCTTTGTGGAATAAACATTGTATGAGGCATTTCCCAACGAATAGTAAGGATTTCCCTGTATGATATCCGGAGTGAGGGATTGCTTTAAAATTTCTATATAGCCCATATCCATCCAGTTTACAGATAGTTGTGTCACGGAAGAGTCAGAATCGGGAATAAGGTATCCGAGACTTTGGGTTGTATCACTTTCACAGGTGGCGATTATAACCTGATATCCCGGTTCGTTAATAGACAGCAGGCCGCTGCTCCAGCTTCCGTTGCAGGATAGTGGGGCGGAAATGTAAAATGTATCTCCACCATGCAGGGTTACATTTCCTGTCCCGGTGAGTCCGCTGGAGAAGTGAACAATCATCTCCTGATCAAGATACAGATTGGTGGAGAGTCTGCTGTCACCTGTCAAAGTTATATCTTTGGTTCTCTGTACCCCATTTTCGATATATGTACCTATATTGTTTTCGGAAAAGGAAATGCTATAATCGGGAAGATCAGGCATAGTGTCAAGGTACTCCTTGAAGCTGTCACAGATATTTTTATAACCGTTTCCCGAATATTCCTGGGACAACATTATTGATGTAACCAGAATTGCTTCACTTTCACCGGAAAATCCCGACCATTCCATTGGACCTTTGTACCCATAGTACAGTATTTTTTTAATATATGGATTACTATTTGTGCTCAGGCTTACCTTTGTGCCTGTCTGTGGGGTATCCTTGCTTCTGTCAAGACACAGAGCTGTGTAGGTATTGTCTATGGTAAATATATTCCCATAAAATTCTACCTGGTCAGTAAAGCTTACCGGTGTTACGGATGTGACCTGATGCCTGTTATCAGCCATAAGAGTCTGACGACTCAGGTAAAGGACTGCCAGCAGACAGATAAACAACCCGGAAAATAAAATAAGTGATTTTTTTTGTTTCATTGTGAAACCTCCTTTTTACAAATTAGTCACCTTGGTGCATTTATATATTTAAACCATAAAAATATGGATTATTTTAGCTTGTATAATTAAAGACAATTAGAAGAAAAATAACAATAAAAAATGATGTGGGAAAAAAGTATGAGTAAAATTCTTAGAAAAATTATATCCTTTTTGTTTGGGGGGACTCTCTATTTCTTTATTGAAATAATGACAAGGGGCTATTCTCATTATTCGATGTTTATTTGTGGGGGAATAAGCTTTGTCCTTGTAGGAATGGTGGGTAAAACAATTCTGGAAAAGAACAGCATACCTGAGATTGCCGTATTTTCAATTATGCTTGTTGGAAGTCTTATAATTACAACCATGGAGCTTTTTACCGGAATAATTGTAAATATAGTATTTGATATGAAAGTGTGGGATTATTCAAATATGTATTGTAATGTGTTAGGACAGATATGCCCGCTATTTAGTGGGTTCTGGGCTTTGATAAGTCTTCCTTGCGTGTATATGGACAGCATGATAAGAAAATATATTTTCGGTGAAAATATAGAATATATAAGAAATAAGAAAAATATCAACCAGACTTAAATTATTAAGTCTGGTTATAAAAGTTCGGATAATAATAAGATTATATGTATTATGGTTCCAAAGGAGTCATCTTAAGACCTTTGTACATCTTGGTATATAGACTCTTTTCATCCTGATATAAAACGAATCCGCGGGCTCCGTCCTTTACTATGTAGGTGTATTTGTTTTTCTGGACGTTCATATAAAGAACCTCATCAACATTAAGCTCTTTTGCTTTTGCCTTTGCTGTATAAACATTAAGAGGCTCTAATTTGAATTTTTTTACAGCCTGATCTACAGTCATTACAACTACCTCCTATCTGGAATTCCAATTTTTCCTTGATTAGTACAAAAACAGTATTATAATAGTACTATACCTTATCACTAAAAACAGTATATTGTAAAATATGCCCAAAGTCAACTATTAAAAATAACTAAAAATTTAAAAATAGACTTTGCTTTTTAAGTACTCAATTGTTGAAAATGCTGGGAGAAAAACTATGAATACGTCAATTACAAGTAATAAACAAAGGCTGCTTCTGCATGTATGCTGTGCACCCTGCAGCTCCCATGTGTTGTATATTTTGTCGGGAGAATATGATATAACTTTGCTCTTTTATAATCCCAATATAACTGACAAGGATGAATATAAAAAGAGAATAAATGAATTGATAAGATTTACCGGTATGGCTGAATTTGCGAGAGGGATATGTGTGATTGACGGCGGATATGCTCCGGAAGAGTTTTTCACTATGTCGAAGGGGCTTGAAAATGAGCCGGAAAAAGGGAAAAGATGTTATAATTGCTATGATATGAGATTGAAAAAAACTGCGGAATATGCAAAAAAACAAAATTTTGATATTTTTACAACTACCTTATCCATAAGCCCACATAAGAATTCGACATGGATAAATGAGATTGGAAACAGATTATCGGGGGAAACAGGAATAGATTATTTGTATAGCGATTTCAAAAAGAAAAACGGATATGCCCATTCGATACAACTGTCCAAGGAATATAATTTGTACAGACAGGACTATTGCGGATGTATTTTCAGCAAGGCCGAAAGAGAAAAAAAGAAGCAACAAATTCTTGTAGACAGAGATTAAATATAGTAAAATTATTATACAAAATTGTCTGGGAGGTGAATACATGTATATAAGCGGAATGAGCAATAATTATATTATGCCGGTGAGTAATGTAAAATATGTTACTCCTGTTAATACGGATAATTCCGTGGACAGTTCCACGAAGATTGAAAGCACCGGGGAATGTAAAACCTGTGCCAGCAGAAGCTATGTAGACGGTTCCGACGAAAATAATGTATCCTTCAAAACACCGGGTAAAATTGCACCTGAACAATCCTATGCCATGGTAAGCACCCACGAAAGGCAGCATGTATCTAATGCTATTAAAAAAGGAAACAGGCCGGGGGCAAAGCTTATAAGTGCATCTGTTACATTGAAGATGGCTACATGCCCTGAATGTGGGAAAAGATATGTGGCCGGAGGTCTTACAACAACACAGATAAAATACGATAACAGCAATCCTTATGACGTTGGAAGAAAGCTTATTGAAGGAGAAATGATTGCCGGGATTTATGTAGATGAAAAGGTTTAATCCGGATTATAATATGAATGAGTTAAAAGGGAAGCAAGGTTTATAAGAGCATATTTTGAATCCTGATTCATAGAACGGAAGAGAGTTATAAGCTGTATTTCCCGGAGAGACAGAAATTCATGTGAGTCTTTTTTATAATACTGGGGATATTCTATTAATATGTTATCCGGCATAAGAGCAATAATCAAATCCATAGGATCCGATTTGAATAATATGGACATCTGTATGAGAATTTCCACAGGTGGAATTCTGGTGCCGGTTTCATAATGATTGTAGGTTGACCGGGCTACATATAAAGCTTCGGCAGCATTTGCCTGGCTTAATCCTGCTGCTATTCTTTTTTCTGTGAGTATAGTTCCAAAACGATTGCGTGACATAGATATACATCCTTTCTAATGTAAAATAGAATTATGATTATTGGGTAATATGCGAAAATGATAAAAGATTATTGTGATATATACCCGAAACGGATACAGAAAATATCCTTATATTGTGATATTAGCATGATTTGTGATAATAAATCAAGTGCAAAATGCAAATCACAGGAAAATTAAAGACAGTGAATCGGTAATTGAACTATAAAAGATAGAACATGCATAGAAAAAATAAAGTGAAAAAACAAAGGGGAAAGTAAAATTATGAGTAAAGCGGATGATATTTTTATTAGTATGTGCAAAGATATAATTGATAATGGATATAGTACGGAGGGAGAAAAGGTAAGGCCCAAATGGGAGGATGGCTCCTATGCATATACAATTAAGCGGTTTGGCATTGTAAACAGATATGACTTATCTGAAGAATTTCCGGCTATTACCCTCAGAAAAACATATGTAAAATCGGCAATAGATGAGTTGCTTTGGATATGGCAGAAGAAGTCAAATAATGTGCACGATTTAAAAAGTCATATCTGGGATGCCTGGGCTGACGAAAATGGTTCCATAGGAAAGGCATATGGGTATCAGCTTGGTGTAAAGCACAAGTACAAAGAGGGTATGATGGATCAGGTAGACAGGGTAATTTACGACTTGAAAAATAACCCTTTCAGTAGAAGAATTATGACCAACATATATGTTCATCAGGATCTCAATGAGATGAATCTTTATCCATGTGCGTACAGTGTAACCTTTAATGTTACCGGAGACAGATTGAATGCTATTTTAAATCAACGTTCCCAGGATGTCCTTGCTGCAAATAACTGGAATGTCGTTCAATACGCCGTTCTGGTTTATATGCTCGCCCAGGTCACCGGCTTTAAACCAGGAGAATTGGTACATGTAATAGCAGATGCACATATTTATGACAGACATATTCCTATAGTGAAGGAGCTTATAGCAAGACCTGTTCATCCGGCTCCGGATTTTTGGATTAATCCGGATATTAAGGATTTTTATGACTTTACACCGGATGATTTCAGAATAGACAATTACGAGACAGGACCACAGGTTAAGAATATACCTATAGCGGTTTAATTAAGGAGGAATATATGGATTTAATTGTAGCGGTTGATAACAATTGGGCAATTGGAAATAAAGGAAATTTGCTGGTTTCAATTCCGGAGGATCACAAATTCTTCCGCAATACAACAATGGGAGGAGTGGTTGTATTGGGAAGAAAAACCCTTGCAGGTTTTCCTAACGGACTTCCTCTTGCCGGCAGGGACAATATAATTCTTTCAACTAACCCGGAATATAGAGTTAAAGGAGGAATCATAGCCCATTCCAAGGATGAGCTTTTTGAGATATTGAGAAAGTATAAGGATCGTGAGATATTTGTTATTGGTGGGGGTAAAATATATGAAATGCTTTTACCGTATTGCCGTTATGCCCATGTGACAAAGATTAATTATAATTACGATGCTGACACATTTTTTCCGGATCTGGACAAAATGGATAATTGGAGGATTGTAGCTGACAGTGATGAACATACATATTTTAACTTGGAATTTTATTTTTACAAATATGAAAATCTGAGTCCTGTTATGTTTTGATTGGATAGTATCTGGTTGACAATAATATGTAAAAGTGCACAAAAATGATTGTAAAATTTTAATAAATAGTACAAAAACTCTTTTAAACAAAGAAAATATATGCTATAATTTCCCTATGTTTTGAGAAAAAAGTGTATTTGGAGGAAAATGGTATGACAGATATAATGTTGACATCAGGTTTTGATTTTGAAGGCTATGAGATTAAGGAATATTTGGGCTTTGTCAGCGGACAGACAGCATTGGGTTCTAATTTCTTTAAGGGACTTGCAACAGGCGTAACAGAGATGTCTGATTCTGAGAGTGAAAAGCTCACCAGTAAGCTGGAACAGGCCAATGATCTGGCTATGGAAAAGCTTAAAAAGGTTGCAGCGGCAAGGGGGGCTGACGCAATAATAGGACTTGAACTTAATTATACACAGTTTGCTAATAATTCTGTGGGCACAATTGCATCAGGTACAGCAGTCAAACTGGTTAAGAAGATTGTTGAGGAGACTGTTATTCAGAAGGAGCTGTATGTAAGTAATTACTATAACAGGCTTGTGCCAAGACCTGTAAGGATTACATTGACAGGTGACAAGCAGAATGTTAATATTTCAGCCTCCTTCTATAATTATAATATGGATGATATAAAGGCCGTAAGAGCTGATGTTGAACTTACTAATCTGTATGAAGAAAAACTACTTCTCAAGGAGCTTGATTTCGTATTTGAGAAAGGAAATGTAACTCTTATTGAATCAAATCCTATTGAATGCAAATTGCCGGCAAAGGATATTTTGCTTATTAAGGATTCTAAGGTAACAATATCCAAGTATGTTACAAGCCGTGGTGTTTTTGCATGTAATGATGTTCCTATTAATGTCACAATGCCATTGCACAGGCTTGCTGCCCTTAAGGAAAAAAGAGGTATTGATGCTGTTGAAAAGTATAGAACAGATGGCATGATATGGACTTGTAATTGTGGATATGTCAATGAAGCAGGCTCAGAGGAATGTATGGTTTGTTCACGTAAGCAGGAAGATATGAAGAGTACATCCAAATTTAATCCTGACGAGATGATTGCCAAGATGCAAACCAAGGAATATGTTATGGAAATTAAGGATGTTCTTATGGAATATATCAAGGATATCGACAGCGAGTATAGAATGGAGCTTCTTGAGATTATGGAGTCAGGACTTCAATATGAAAAAACAAGAGGAAACATGAAGGATACTGTAATTGAAAAGGTTGAAAAGGTTTTTGAAGGTCATTAAATATTGTAAAAGACCTGTCTATGTGATAAACTTAAAATAATAACTTTTTGTTTGAGGTGAAGAATAATGGGCTCAGGTCTTAGTATGACTAGTGTAAATAAGATTAAAGAACTGGCTGAGCAAAGAGAGTATAGTCTTGCACTGGACATTGTTGACAGTCAGGATTTAAGTAAATCCCTTAATCCACAGTTTTTACGTATTTGCGGAGATGTATATATTAATAATAACCGTTATAAGGATGCCAGAAAAACCTTACTTATGGCACATAAGCTGGCACCTGAAGGGAAAAGGGTGATTTTTTCTCTTGTAAATCTGTATCTGAAAATGGGATACAAGGACTTGGCAGACACATATTACAACCTGTATCTTTTTGATGCGGATTTGTCAAATCCTGAAACCAATCAGATTAAGTATATATTTGAAAAAGCGCAGGGAGCTCCTTTTAGGGACTTGTATCCTCTTATATATCCGTATTACATACACAATTGGGATTATGATTGGAGCTTTGAAACTTTCCTGTTGCTTATCATTATGGGTAAAAATGATGATGCGGATATTTTGGGAAGAGATTACTGCGCCAATTTTAAGAATACGGATAATAGCAAAATTATAGAAAAAATCCTATCCGGAAAAGATAAACCGGATTCCTATTTTTATGTTTACAATAGGGAAAGCCTTGTGGATGATGACCCGGAGCAGGAGGAGGAAAGGGAAGAAGAAAAGCTTCTTCTTGAGGCTGATGAATTAAGAGTTAACCCGCGTGATGCCGAGATAACCATCATGGTTGATGACTATGAAGAGGCAGACGTAGGCACAAAGCATCGGCTGAAAAAGTTTCTTAAGAGTGAGAGCAGGAAAGAAAACAGTGAAAAAAATCAGAACGAGGAAGCTGTTTCTGATGAATATGAAAAAGAAATTGCTGCAGACTCTGAAACAAATTCCGGACAGGAAGAGGATATTGACAAAAAATCCTTATTTAGGAAAATTTTCTCAAAAAGGAAAAAAGATGCGGATGAATCTGATGATGAAATTGCAGATGGCGATATTTCCGAAACAGAGCAGGCAGAATCCGAGGACACCGAGACAGAGCAGACAAAATCTGATGGCACCGAGACAGAACAGACGGAAACTAATGCCACCGAGACAGAATATGTGGAAGCTGATGGTGAAAAATATAATGATACCAATCATGAGAATATGGGAGAATTATTAAATCAGGATAGTGGGGAAGAGAAAGGGGTTCATATGCACGAGCTACATACAAACAAGCATACTCCTGTTGTATCTGTTGATTTTGACAATGATGATTTTACTGCTGAAGCTGATACGGTTGACGGATTAAAGGATGAAGATTTTTCCAATCCTTTTGATAGCATTAGTGCAATAAAAAAGGAAAAGGAAGAACCTATATTTGTTCCAAAAAGAAATGCAGATTTTTTGTTTGATGATGTTGAACTTGAATTTAATGATGATGAGGATGAATTTGAAGTGGATGATTTCTCTTCAACAGATGATGAGTTTGGAAGAATGGATAATGATACTTATCAGGCAGAAAATGAAAATAGCATAGAGAATATTGAACCTGAGGAGGAATCTTCTTACGAG
>DLKL01000015.1 GCA_002476495.1 Lachnospiraceae bacterium UBA7589 | reverse complement strand
GGATAACTAAAAATTATCCATCACCTGTATAAGAGAGCTATATTTTAAAACTCTGTCGAGGATGTTTTGCAGTAAGTATATCTCGTTGCTTTGAAAGAGCAACGTGCGTATAAATTTCAGTTACGGTGATTGAACTATGTCCAAGCATTTCTTGAATGTACCTAATATCCACATCTGCTTCAAGTAGGCTTGTAGCAAAGGTGTGGCGAAACATATGTGGAGTTATATGCAAATCTATAGATGCAAGAGAACAGTACCTTTTAATCATGCGTCTGATAGCTTGATCTGAAATTGAGGTTGCATTAGGATTAACAAAGAAATATCCGCATTTATTTATTTCGGACATATATTCAACAGCATACTTTTTAAGCATTTTTATGACGTCACTATTTCCAATCTGTATCATTCGTTCTTTTGAACCTTTTCCATATATGCGAATTGTTGCGTCATGTAAGTCAACATCGGAGCTTTTTAAATTACATAGCTCAGAAATTCTCATGCCGGTAGAAAATAGTGTTTCACATATAGCAATGTGAAGAAGAGTGCGCTTCTTACGATAGTTGGTATGGGCAAGAGAAAATTCCTTATACATGGTTGCAAGTAAATTTTCCATTATGTAAAGTGGGATTGTTTTAGGTAGTATGATTGGTTCCCGAAAGCTTATTTTAATTTTATTGAAAGGATTTTGTTCAATATAATCTTTATATTCGAGAAAGTGATAAAAAGCTTTTATTGAAGCAAGTTTTCTTTTGACTGTTTTGGGTTTGCAATTTTGATGCAGATATCCAATATATTTTTCTAGATCGGTTATGGATATAGTATGTATGCTAGAGTTGTTGAAAAAAGACACAAATTGACTTAAATCGGTACGATATGCTTTTATCGTTTTATTATCAAGCCTTTTTTGCGTTTTGCAGTATTCCAGATAGTTTTCAGTGGTAGCAAATAAAGTATTCATTTGTGAGCCTCTCCTTTTTTGAAATATTGTGTTTATATTGATGTATGCTCTTTTGATTTTGCAAATAATCCTAATGAAAAACAAGGTTGATCATAGTATAATACTTGCCTATGAGGTTATGGAAAAAGAACTTAATAAGGCTTCTACAGACATTTGTTATGATGAAAGATAGAAGGATTTTTTGAATATGTTGTCCCCCATTAGAAGTTTTGGTGGCAAGATAATGTGGATGGTGTGGACTACGGAAATAAAGACACATTTAACTGGATTTCTGTTATTCGATTACCTGACTTTGTTACAGAGAAAGATTTGAGTGTGACGAAACATTGCATATATCTATTGAAGGTTACGAAAGTCTTTTTGTAATTTCAGACTCGGATAAAAAAGAACCTGGAACAGATACTATATTGACATTACGTCCAGTGCATCCATGGGATAGAATGAATGAAGATGAATTTGTACAATGTGTAAAAACCATTGTACCAAATTCGGCGGTACAAATTGAAATTGAAACAGACAAAAGAAGTGAATCATACTCAAGCGATTATTTTGACGATTTAGATCTAGAGCCACTATTAGATTATTCTTGGAATAATACAAAAAATATTCGTACAATCGACATTGATTTGACTTGTGAAGAATATGGATTTAAAGATGTCAAAAGCAGTCCTTAAAATACCATTTCCGTTTTCTTTTAGATTGGATATTGGAGTAAATAGTGATTTGAATTTAAATTCTGCAAGAGACCAGATTATTTATGACGAGAAGTGGTTGAATTTTGAAGAGAATTTATACAGAGTTATTTGTAGAAGACTTAAAAATGTGCTTTCGCAATCTGATTGGAAAAAATTGAATGAGATAATTCAAAAAAATGAAACAGATACATTTAGTAGAATTGCCAATAGCTTTGAGTGAGAATTAAAGGCGGCATTGGAGTGTAGCCCATGTCGCCCTTTACCCAAGTATACAGATAGAAGTTCTGGTTATTGTTTCATATTGACTTGGGATATTATATAATAATCATTATTTCTTGTACCGCACAATTTTCTCCCAGTTTTCAGGAAAGCCCATTTTGTAAAACAGCAGTTCCTGACTGATATGAGGGCAGTTCTTGAGAACAGAATGAATTAATCGCTTGAGTTCCGTTTTGAACTGTTTAAATTCCTGATTATCAATTAGGTAACGTAACGCTATTACGACAGCAAACAGGTCTTTCTTACCAAGAGTATATTGTCCTTTTTTTTGCGGTAGATGTAATTTGCTATGTAAAACCATGTCAGGAATTGCTTCATTTACTTGGAAGGAATAAAGTCTCTCATTATGAGCACATACATTTCTACAGCTTGCAAGGATACGGATGAGCTGATGCAACTGAACCTCTGACATGTTGGCGAAATTAATACTTACCTTGGTGCGGATATCAGAAGTTGAATATTGATACATTTTTGAAACTTGTCCAAATGTAAGTACATTGGTTGCTACCCATAAAGGCACATTACCATATACTCTTGCGTGATGTGTGATATAACTATAGTTGCTGGGTAATGCAATAGTTTGACTCAAGGTTGTAATCAAACGATTTATTTTGCCGGAATTTTTGCGCGTGAGGTTATAATTTCCTGCAGTTAAATATGCAGTTTGCGGTTCTCCGTATTTTTCGCAGAAGTAATAGGACAACATAGATTTTAACTGTCTTTCAACATGTAATATATATTTGAGAAAGAGTGTTCTCAATTCTTCATCAAAGTAGTAAAAGGAAGTAATCTCTTCAAAAGTAACACCATGCAAATAATTACCGGATGGTTTATGCTTAAATAAGTCTTTGTAACCACCGATTAGTGAAAAATAGCTTAATTTCTGTAAAGTGTTTTTGGCAAATTCAGGATCAGAAATAACAAGCTGTTTTTCTTTTTCCAGTTTTTCAATTTGCTCATCATATGTGAAAAATGTTTTATTAGCCATCTTTGCATCCTCCTTTGTTTTGTGGCAATAAAAAAAGTGGAGCCCACGCATGGAACTCCACCGGCTGCGGGCATCGCAAGTTTCCGCAGCGCAACCACTAAAGATAATATACCATCGAAAGCGAAGGCTGTCAAATGGATTTTTAGTGGTGATAGTAGTTTATGCGTTACAAATCAATATTATTCTTGCCTTGAAAGTGATTGTTTTACCCCAAGAAATTTATCCCTATACTCAATCGCCTTCTCCGGCTTCTTCCACCGTGCATACAGATTATTCAGGTACCGATAGGTCGTCTTCATATAGTCATTATCTATACCCATAGCATTTCCAATAATACTCTCAGCCCCAAGCAGATTCATCTCTGCCGGTTCCGGCTTTCCTTCCATCATACCAATAATACCCCAGCTTAGCTTACAGATACCATAATCCAAAGAGGTATCCGACAGATGTTCAAGTACCAAGGTTTCATAGTGCTCCAATACAATCTTGGCATTGTTCACATCTTTTGCCAGCAACAGCATATTGATAAGGTTCATCATCTGTTGCAGGGAATCATGGGAATCGGATAGTCCCAAGTGTGTATATTCCATACGGATATCAAAAGCAGTACGCAGTGCTTTGGCTGCCTCGTTCCCACGCTTCATTAGCAGATAAGTGTTGGAAAGATTGTTGTACAGATTGGACAGCAGGTTGGCAGTCCGCATATCTGCATCCTTATTGTGAAGTTTTTCCAAGATACTGATTGCCTTTTCACGCTTCTTAACAGCATTTCCATAATCTTTCTTCAACAGGA
This sequence comes from Lachnospiraceae bacterium UBA7589, assembly GCA_002476495.1. GTDB lineage: Bacteria > Bacillota > Clostridia > Lachnospirales > Lachnospiraceae > Coprococcus_C. The sequence continues at coordinate 925 of DLKL01000015.1, read as the reverse complement.
AACATTATGCCTTATAATCCAATAGTAATGCCTTATCACAGGGGGAGACTCCGGCTTGTATTCTTCCATAACATAGCTGATTCTTTCAGTAAGCTTCGGAAGATAATCCGATACAAGGTATTTGTCCAGATAAGGGAACATATCCTGTAAAAACAGCAAAAAATATGCTCCATCATCCACAATAATACGCTCCGTTATACTGATATCGAACGTTCTCCGGTACACCATCTGCTGTAGGTGACATTCTTTTCAAAATCTTCTTTTTCAAATATATCCATGTTGCACAGGCAGTCATAGAAGATATCTTCAATCATCCGGTACTGTGCATAGGTTTTCTTTATATTTTCCAATAACACTCCAATTACATTGGAGAAAGTAATCCGGTTCTGCAATTTTTTATTTGCAGGCTATTTTGTCAACTTTTGGTCAAGTCTCCGTCAATGATAATCCCGGTCAGAATTTTGTATCATTAACCCATGAAAACGTAGCCGCCATAAGCAGGTAGGCAGATGGAATGGTTACATGAATATATTACAAGCATAGCTTGTAATTCGGCTTGTGATTTCACTCTTGCAAGCGAGTGAAATCACTATCGCCATTATAACACATCGCGAACAAATGTTCTATACAAATTTTATTGAATTTGTACTTTGAAAAACAATCCGAAAACGGATTCATGAGCTGTATCCTATGTTAACAGACCTTGCGAAGAGGCTTGAGCAATCAAGCGGAGCGAGGGAAGCACTTCCGTCAAGGGTGGGAAAGGAACTCAAGCAGGAGTAGCCCACAGGTTTTGAGAATATCAAGGAACTAAGCAATTTATGATTCAATCCATCAAGTGGAATGACAAAAAAGGTTGTGTCAGTATTGATGTAATCATCACGGAAGACAATACCGACTATGGAGATGAAAACGTCAGCAATAT
>DLKL01000006.1:16580-23390 GCA_002476495.1 Lachnospiraceae bacterium UBA7589 | reverse complement strand
ACCTACGAGCTTCCAGCCTGTCACCATGTCTCCGTCAGGATTAAAATAGTAATATTTACCACCTATAAGCTTCCAGCCAACTGCTGCCGTACCGTCTTCATTGTAATAATACCAGACACCTTCACTGCATACCCATCCTGTTTTGACTGCTTCAATGCCTAAGCTATGCTCATCCATGGAATAAACTACACTAATCCTTTTTCCATTCCAGTCCTTTTCCGAAAGGTCATATGCAACAAGAGTATATACTATATTTGCATAACTGTCAGGCATACTATATTCAACCGGTATATTAAAATTCTTATCCCCGGATTTGAGTCCTTCCTCAATTTGGGAAATAAATTCATCTGACCATTGGGATATTTCCCCGGTACGTATAAAATAATTATTATCCAGACTGTTTGCTATGTATCCCGAAACCGGCTTATATTCTGAATGTGCAGCTGTAATAAGCTCATCATTAAGTCCGAAATACAGATGACTGTCATAGTCTGAAAGACTACTGTATCCGTTATCATCCCAGGTACAGTCAATATGACACCACTCGTCACCAAGCTTTACTACATTCCATACATGTCCATTCCCTGTAACTCTTCCATTAGGTATATTAAAATAGTCAAGGCACATCTTGTATGCAGCATAGTAAGACTCACAGGTTCCAAGACCTCTTGCCAAAGCTCCCTCAGCCCCACAATAGGTATAGCTTGAATCATATTTGCAATTGTTTAACAGCCAGTCATGGAGCCACAATGCCTTGTCATAGTCTGTTTCATTGCCTGCAAGTACACACTCCTCACACACCTTTTTTACAAGGGAATCCACATTCGGATAATTGCTGTCATCTATATTAATATAAATTGTTTCACTCTTTGTCTTTGCAGGAGTAACTCCTGTGTCCATGACATAAAATCTTAATGAATAATTTCCCGATGCATAGAAGGTAAATTTAATCTCATTATCGGAAGAATATCCGGGCAGCTTACTTGGATCTACCACATAGGTATAACTTCCGTTTTCATATATATTTACAAAGCTTAAATAGTATCGGTAATTACCCGTACCATTCTGTCCTTCCAATGTGAAGGTAACCTCTTCTCCACACTTTATATTGTCAGGATAGCTTATCTTAAGTCCAAGATTTTCCATAGTCTGGGGTTCACTGTAATCTACGTTTGAGAGTGTCAGACTATCCTGTGAATACAGACTCTTTGTATCTTCGCTGTAAGTATATGTCAGACTGTAGGATGAATTCTTACAAAACAGATATCCGTTTTCCTCATCCCCACTATAAGGCTTTGCCATAAAAAGCCAGGAATCAAGAGTAGACTGATCACAATTTGTCACGTCAACCAGATAGCAATTTCCGTCATCCATATGTATAACATTCCACATATGTGCCCCGCCTCCGCCATTGGAGCTTATCATATTGCCACTTACACAGTAGGTATATATTTCATCACTGTCAAAGCTTGTCATGTCACATAAATATTTGAACGCCTTTGCATATCCTTCACAGACTACTTTGGTAGAAGAATCTCCGTCAAAGACATATATAAGCTGCCATGGATTTCCATATCCTCCGGTATAGCTGCTGTCTGCCGCATCATAATTATAATCTGTATATTCACAAATTGTTTCAAGATAGTAATCAAGCTTTTCCACATCAGACATATTTGCGGCATGGGAAACAACCTTTTTTGCATTGTCAACAGCCGTGGAAACAGAGGCTGTTTTTGCAATGTCCACCTCATAATTATCTGTTCCTGCATAATCCGGGGAAACCGCAAGCTGAACGCTTAAATCTCCGGAAATATATAACTTATATTCCCCATCTATATATGTTGCCCCAACCTGAAATCCTGAATAGGTATATGTGTTGCCAAACCAGTACATTTCATATGGGCAGTCTGTAATGATTGTTCTGATTACCTTTTTCATATCGTAATCTGCCTTACGGTTAAGTGCCTGCACAGCATCTTTTGAAATTGTAGCATTCTCAACTACAGTGCTTACACCAAGATCTGAAGCTGACCAGTATTGCTTATCCATTGACAATTTATCCGAAGGAATAATAATTTTTGTCTCCGAAAGCTTTCCTGCAGCTATATCCTGTACTTTCGCTTTAACATAGTCATATATAATCCTATTGTTATCTGTAAGCTCGTCTCCAAGACAGTTGGCACTATATAAGGATATTCCGTCATTATACATCTGTTTGTCCACATATCCCCAGAGAAGCTCCGATTCTTCACCGGCCTCAACAGAATCTGTCTCCGACTCCTGAACATAATATATATCACCCGATGTGCTTTCCCTTTCCCCTGCCATAGCTGCATGGGAACCGAATGCCAGTGATGAACAAAATAGCATAGTTATTAATACTGTACGGATTTTTGTCATAAAATTCCCCCTTTTTTTGTGTATGTTCAATATCTGCACCTGTACACATAGTAACATAATAAGGAAAAATACTCAATTATAACTAAAAAAAAGATAATAATCACTGGTAGCTTATTAATATTTTTTACAATGCAAAAATAGTAACACACTGATTACGGCTGTCAGCTCTGTAACCTGTGTATTACTATTTTTCATACTATTATATTATTCTATTTTCCCATATTCATATATTTTTTTGCATCCTTCATGAAGCTTGCTATTATAAGCATAATAACAATACCTATCGGAAATGCGGCTATTATACTTACAGACTGGATATTGCTCATAGAGCTTTCCGAGAACAGCAATGCTATAGGTAAAACTATAAGCAAAAGACACCACATAAGCTGAATCAGTCTGTTCGGCTGCTGATCCTCCTCCAGCTTGTGATAACAATAACATGAGGCTGTATAAGCTATTGAGTCAAAGGAGGTTGCATAAAATGCTATCATTGTAATAAGCAGGAGTACAAGTACAAACGGTGCACATGGCAATGTATCTATGATATTAACTATAAGACCGTACAAATCTCCTGTTTCACTATATGAAGCAATAAAATCTATCGCTCCCTGACACTGCTTGCCAAGGGAATAATTGCCAAGAATAACAAAGCTTACAAGGGTTGAACCTACTCCAAATACATATCCGCCCAGTATGGTCTGTTTTATGGTTCTTCCTCTTGATATATTTCCTATAAAAAATGGGCAGGCAACGCACCATACCATCCAGTATGCCCAATAATATATTGTCCAGTTCTGTGGAAATGAAGTATTTCTCAATGGATCAGTTTCGGTGGCAAGTCCAAAGAAATTCTGTATCATTCTTCCCAGAGAAGAAAATCCGGTATCAATTATATATTTTGCCTCTCCTCCGAATATAAGCACATAGGCAAGAAGTCCGAAGAATAAATATATACATCCCTTAGCCAGTATACTTATACCTTTAAACCCATGGAGAAGCGAATATGTATATACAATACAGGTTACCACCAGAATTATTATAGTGAGTATTGTTGTATTAATTTCCACATGAAACAGCTTATTTATTACATTTGCCATAAGCGGGGTAGCAACACTGAAGGTTGTTGCTGTCCCTGCGAGAAGTGCAAATACAGCAAGAAGATCTATTACCCTTCCGGCAATACCGTCTGTGTGCTTACCCAATATAGGACGACATGCCTCTGAATATTTCTGACGATTTCTCTTTCTAACATGCAGCATAAAACCAAAAGCTACAGCCAGAACCAGATAGAATGACCATGGGATAAAGCTCCAGTGAAAAAGTGGGAATACTCCTGCCCAGTCCTGAATACTTCCAAGCTCTGCTATATGTGGATCCGTAGCATACAATATCCACTCCGAAAAGGAATAGAATAAAATGTCAGCAGCCAGTCCACAGGTAAACATCATTGCTCCCCATGTAAAAAAAGAATACTTAGGTTTCTCATCCTTTCCTCCGAGAACAATATTGCCATACTTAGAGCCTGCTAAAAACAGAGATATCAAAAATACTCCCAATCCTATTACCAGATAATATGTTCCCAGGGTATCCCCGAAAAAATATCTTACCTTGCTCAATATTTCATTTGAATTCTCAGGAAAAACAAAAAATAAAATTGCCAGACCTACAATTATAACTACCGGAACGATTGTTATTATCCAGTCTATTTTCCCCTTTGTGCTCTTATTGGTTTCTTCCATCTTATTTAATCCTCCACTATATATTTTTTATAATGCTCATCTATTCCGGCCAGCTCTTCAATATTGTCTATCTCGATTATGTCTCCCCGGCTCATCTTCTTTATCCCCAGGCAAAAGTCCTTGAAGTGTAAAAACATAGGTACATCATCCCAATATACCTGCCGGTTATTATTCACCTCAAACTCCTGTTCCAGAAAAGTCTTAAGCTTTTTGCCGTCCTCCCTGTTCCACCTTGAAATACTGTATAGCTGCCAGCCATTTTTTCCACCGGTTCTGCTGCAGGAAGTCACCCTGGAATTTTCCACCTGCATAAGCCATTCATCTGTCATATCATCTGTCCATACTGCATTATACCCTGACATCTCAAATTCCTTTTCAAGAATCCTGTCATTATATATTATCTGGTCTCCATCCAGTATTATGGAATTTTCAAGATAATCTCTTGCCATGTATAGCGACGATATATTGTTACAGGTATCAAAATACGGGTTTTCAATTATATGGATACCCGGATAATCTTTTTTCAATTCCTCAAATCTTTCCTTCAGATATCCGACAACCACATATATGTCATTTATTCCATTATTTTGAAGCCCTTTTATTACGGTATCTATCATACGGACACCATTTACCTTAACCAGAGGCTTTGGTGTTTCTAACGTTACCGGCCGCATTCTGCTGCCGGTTCCCGCAGCCATAATTATACCTCTTTCAACCCGATACATACCTATTCTCCTATCTTTGCCATTTCTTCTTTTGCGTAGCTGTAAAAATCCTTGGCATATCTATATTGCCTTAAAGCATATTCCCCGAACTCCACACCAAGATTTCTCTTGTACTCGCACCAGTTGCTCCAGAGCAGACCACATATTGCCACATAGCAATAAATCTTGATTCTTGTGTTAATATCACATTCCCCTTCAAAATATATATCAATAAGCCTGTCTATCTGTTCCTTATCATAAAAGGAATAAATACTGAACATAGCTATATCTACATGTGGGTCCTGCATACCTGCATATTCCCAGTCTATAAGCCTTATTTTTTCGTCCTCCCCGTTCATATCAAAGAGAAAATTATCCGGAACTGCATCAATATGGGTAAGGCACTCTTTTATATCCTGCTTATCAATATATTCCTTAAGTCTTAAGCATTTTTCCTTTGTAACCTTGTAATCCCTGTATACAGATGCTGTTCCTCCCCACAGAGATTCATAAAAATCCATCTGTCCATATATATCAAAACGATGATTCACTGTAAGGCCTCTGCTGTGAAACTTCTTAAGAACCGCCATGCACTTTTTTACATCTGATTCATCAAGAGGGTCACAAACCCTGGTATTCTCCATAAATTCTGTAATCTTATACCCGTTTTTCGGATTGATATATATAATATTGTCACAGATATTTTTGTCCTTTACCACATTATATACATCAGCCTCTTCCTTGCGGTTAATCAGTCTGTCTGTGCCTTCACCGGGTATTCTCATAATATATTTTTTCTCCATGCAGGAAAATATAAAGGAACGGTTTGTCATACCCTTTTTCATAACCTTTATATCCTTTATGTCTTCCGGCTGTACATTAAGCGCCTTACATATAACATCAATAGCTTCAATCTTAAGATTGCCGGAATTCCTGTCTATTTCCCTCAGTTGTTCATAGGTGTTGATTTCAATGGCAAAATCAGAGGAAACACATCTGGATGAAATAATCATCCTGTCACCGATATACAAAGACTGCTCCCAGAATACTTTATCATACTCTGACCTTTCGTCCATCTCCTCAAGTCTCCCGGTTATAATATCAGCATCTTCCTTATCAATGTAAGCAATTCCTATCATTTTATTTCCCTCAGAATTACTTCCCACAAGGGCGAGCTCCTTTTTTCTGTTTACCTTGACATCACTTTCCTTTGAAAGCTCTGTTGTAACCATATACCAGGAATACATCTCCGTAATGCTGAATGGATTTCCCGTACAATATATATCACAGGGAATTATGTATGTTCCCGCCAGATCTTTTCCGGCAAGATACAGGGAGTGAAGATTGTTCCTGACTCCATATTCCGGATTGACCAGAAGCTTAACTCCATAATCATCTATCAAAAACTCATATTGTTCCTTCATAAATCCCACTACTACCGTTATATCTCTTATATTCACCTCGTGAAGCTGCCTGATTATTCTCTCTATAAGAGTCTCCCCTCTGACCTCCAGAAGTCCCTTTGGTCTTTCCGTGTTAATCGGAACCATTCTCATTCCATAGCCTGCAGCCAGGATAATNNGCCTTTTTGGTTACCTTTGTCTTAAGGAGCTTCCTTGCACCTTCTGTAAGAGCAAAATGCTCATCTATATATCCATTCTCTGTAAGAGCTTTTACTCCCTTATTAATTGTCCCCAAAGAATATCCGGTATACTCAGCAAGTTCTCTCTGAGATGAAAATCTTTCCTTTGCCAGAGCGTTCAATATATCACTTTCTTGAATGTTCATGTACTCGCCTCTTTCTTGTTTTGTGAACATTCTAATATAAAAAATGGTCCTTGTCAATATTAAAGACCACTTTTTATATTTCAATTCTTTTTATATACTCTGTAGTAGTGATGTCCCACTCTTTCCTTTTCAGGAGGAAGCTCCATATAATCCCCATAAATATGTCTGAGCATTTTATC
>DLKL01000006.1:16326-16565 GCA_002476495.1 Lachnospiraceae bacterium UBA7589 | reverse complement strand
TAGTATTTTGGTGCCCTGAATTGATACTTATCAAAGGTTACCATAATGTATTCATCAAACCATTTCTTTGGAAATATATCCTTTATGCCTCCGGATAGCCAAACCACACAGCCTACATACCTGCTGGAATCATATTCCTTTTTCCCTTCCAGCTTTTCTAATTTGTTTTGAAAATAATCCTTACCTATTATTCTGGCTGCCCAGTATACAGGGAGCTTGGCAATCTTTTTTATAATACC
>DLKL01000006.1:16062-16304 GCA_002476495.1 Lachnospiraceae bacterium UBA7589 | reverse complement strand
TTTGTAGTTTCCACTGCATAATGACATCTTGTCGACTGATAGCAAAGAGATGAAAGTCTGTCTCCCTTAAGACCAAATTTCAGTGCTTCCTCCTTTGTATCCCCCAGACCATCGTAGGGATATACGTCAACAAACACTCCCATTCCGTATGGCTTTTCATTATCCATATCTATTGTGTACCTGTCATCACTTACACGGGTAATCATATAAGGGTACTCCTTACATTCCCTATGGTTAAATAC
>DLKL01000006.1:0-15984 GCA_002476495.1 Lachnospiraceae bacterium UBA7589 | reverse complement strand
TCATCATCCCAGGGAATATATCCCTTATGCCTTATTGCTCCGATAAGAGTTCCGTATATAAGATAATATCTCAGACCTTCCTTTTCACATATATCTGCTATAGTATGCAATATCTCCAGTGAAATTCTCTGCGTATCCCTTATTCCTAATTCTTCCATGTAAGCTCCCTCCTCATTGTTTTCTTATATGCCACAAAGCATATGAAAAGTATAGCAATTATATAATAGGCTTTTGCAAATGGGAATCTGATAAAGGAGAAAAATACTCCCTGATAAAGTAATAAAAACAATGCAAGTGTACACAGATTTCCATTATTTTTCATCCTGTGATAAAAATATCCGAGTGTAAATCCGTAAAGCAGGGACAATATAATAACTCCTGTCATTCCAAAATCCGCATTGAAAAACCAAAAGCAGGATACATATGCATTTGCCGTGGTGGTGGGTGCTATTTTCATCCATTGGCTGTCAGTCATGGCAACCAGCTTATATGCCTCAATTATTTTATGAGAATATGCCGTTCCCGTAAGATTTTTACGGAAATATTCAAACAGGTATATTATTCCGTTAAAGGATACAAGACCATGCCCTCTATAACCTATGCTTCTTATGTATTCATCCCACCTTGACAAAAGCACAGGTGACATAGCAAAATAAAAATATAATTTTCTGAATACGGTGTTGGCAGCTCGCATAAATGTAAGCCCGGCCAGGGCAAGAACCCCTAATACAGAAACCCTTTTGAATACTTTTTTGTCCCTTTTATTTTTTTCTTTCTCTGATTTATCTTCTTCCCGGTTATCCTTTTTGCGTCTCTGATTTAGTATTGCATTGGCAACTACGAAATAAAGGACAAGGTTAAACACAGGTGTCCTTCCACCGTCTCCCAGGGTTCTGACCAGCACAAGGGCAAGAACCAGATATATAAATTTTTTCTTTCTCTCCCCAAACCAGTAATCTACAATAGCAAGCGGTTCTAAGGCAACAGATATAGGCAGAATAACAAAATTCGGAATAAAATTGGACAGACCGGTGCTATATTCCGATCCCTGAATATTTCCTCTTACATCATTAAGCGACATACCGCTAAGCATACTAACCATAGACTTAAAGAAGCCGGGAAGATAATATATTATACAAATTAATGTAACTGCACAAAGTATATTATACCTGGGTGTATACTCCCTGTCATAGCCGGAAACCATTACCAGCTTTTTATTTTTGAATATGGCCGCCAGATGAAATCCCACAAGAAATGCCATTACACCCAGACAGATCAGAAGATATTCTTCTTCGTTAGTTTTATGCAGACCCAGCCATCTGAAGCTTGCAAGAGATACCACAAAGGTCCACAGCAGAGAAAAACATATGGATGGATTACTGATTTTTCTATCTTTCTTATCCGTAATAATAATATTGAATATACTCAATAAAAGTAATATATATTTCCACATATTTGCCTCCTCCCCAACATGGGCATCTTATGATTTTTTCTTAAGTGCAGATACAAGATCTGCCAATATCGGATTTTTTGCACAGATATTAATTCCGATATATGCAATTCCTCCAAATACAACCGATAAAGCAATCTTTAATATATAACTGTCCATCAGATTTACAATACCTGTTATGACTAACACAAGAGCTGCTCCCGATATAAGCATATCAGCAATGTATCTTTTATCCAGGCTTACCCTTATATACTTTGATGCCAGAATAAAGGATAATATCGTTACAATAGTTTCGCTTATGACAGATGCAAAGGCTGCCCCATTCTGGGCATAAGCAGGAATAAGAATTGAATTTAAAACAATATTGGAAACTGCTCCTCCAATGGTTGTCATAAGTAAAAGCTTCTCCTTTCCATAGGTAAGAAGAACCTGGGTTCCGAACAGATTGCTGAATCCCAGAGTACATATAAGAAAGCTTGCTATCTTAAGCGTAATTCCTGCAGGTGCAAAGGCCTGTCCGAAAAGAAGCCTCACCATTTCGTCGGATAACATAAATATACCAATCTGACACGGAACAAACAAAAACAGCATTATGGAAAATACCTTTGATACAACCTCAGAGCATTTTTCCTCCTCGTTGTTCATGTGATAATAGCTAAGCCTTGGCAGCAAAACCCCGCCTATGGCTGTTATAAATGTTATAAGCAGCTTAATCAGCTTCATGGAATTAGTGTAATATGCAACAGAATCATCATCACATATGGCGCCTACCATAGTAGTGTCAAGCAGAGTATAAAGCTCAACGGATATTACCGATGCAAGAAGAAGAAATATGGGCTTCATATGAGGCTTGAGGTTAAGTCCCTTAAAGCTGAGCCTTATATCAAACTTTCTCAGATTAAGAATATTCAGCACATTATTTCCACATACGGCAAGGCAATTAATTCCCGCATATATAACCATATCCCCGGGTTCTCTTATAAAGGCAAATACCATAATAAGAGATATTATCTTGACAACAAAGCTTCTTATGGCAATATATTGATATTCTTCAACTCCCTGATAAAACCAGTCCACATTTATTACATTCAAAGCTATGGAGCTTCCCACTATAAGACTTAAAAAATAGTTTTCCTTAAAAGCAGGAAACACAGATATCATTGTATAATATAAGAGTGTAAAAGCTATCGTGGATATTAAATTAATGGTAAAAAGCTCAGAAAAGGTCTTGCTTGTTTCTTCTGTGCTCTCCCTTCGTTTGGCAATCTCCCTTATCCCATAGTTGGGTATTCCAAGAGCTGCAAGGGTAACAAAATACTGTGCTATATTCTGGGCATAGGATACCTTCCCCACACCTGTAGGCAGCAGTATCCTTGACACATAAGTAACTGTGACCAAAGGGAAAATTATGTTCAATCCCTTATATAGCATATTATATAGTGAATTATTAAGTAGTGATTTTGAACTCATATTACTTCTCTTTGCAAATCTTTATTATTTTCTTTGCATCCTCCCGGAACCATTCATGCTCCTTCTTTATCATATCCCTGTATTTTTCAAAATGTTCTGACATTTCTTCATAATCGTCAAGACATTTCCTGATTTTGTTTATAATTTCAGGTATGTCACTATCCTGGCCACGGAATTTGAATTCATCTCCGATAGGTATATCCTCATAAAATGCAGCACTTCCCTTTTTCCCTGTTATAACACAGCATCCGGAAATTGCAGCCTCTCTCGGAAATCTATCCTTTCCCGGATGATTACCGAAATCAATATATACCTTGCTTTTTGAAAGAAGCTCCTTCACCTCACCGGTTGTCATATTCTGAATAGGTATCCAGTTAAAATCCGGAGCAGCCTTTATAAGCTTCTTTGTGTACTTTATTCCTTTTTGGGGATTATATAAAACATTGTTCTCCCTGCTTACTGCCGGAGTACTTTCCAGATATGAATCATTTACATAATCGGAAAGCTTCATAGGATTTTTAATACCCTTATCCATTAAAAATCTACGTGCATACTCACTTTGATAGAAATGCTCAACATCCTTGTCAAAATCCTTCATAAAAAGGGATACATGTCCTTTTATGAGTGCCTTAAGTGCCTTGACAAATCCATTAATTTTCCACGCTCCCATAAAACCGGCGTTCTTAACATAATTATCAACGCTCATCCACCATATTCCCTTTTGAATCCTTGAAAATTTATCAAGCTCAAGCCAGTTTATCTCGGGCACCAGCAAAACATTTTTACTGTCATCCTGTATCTCCTGTATCTTTTTATATTCCTTTACATATTCCTTAAACGCCGGATTAATCGGTTCAGGAAATTTCTCCCAATAATAGTATGTTATATATGCCTTTACATTGTTTAAATTAAGTTCTCTTACCAGCTGATGTGCAAGCTCAGTTCCACCGGTCTTTTTGTTTGCCGGGCATAATAAATAAAATATGGTATCATCATATACTTTGAACATGGTAATATACGGCTGCTTAGCCTTCCTTTCTTATTCTTTATTCTAATCAATCCGGAAGTAATAATTATCTTATTTCCAGACAGAATCGTCCCTGAGATACTTAATATACTCTTTTCTCGATTTTATAAGGTGCCGGAATACGAATTCCCTCTTTTTCTTTGTGGAATTGTTCACAAAGGATGTAGAAGAATCCTCCTTATGAAAAACCGTAATCCCGGGGTTAAAAAACGTTTTATAACCCTTCTTAACGCAATGTCGGTAAAGGATTGGTTCTTCACAGTATAAAAAGGTCCCCGGATAGAAGGCATATTGCTCATTCCTTATATATAAAGGAGAATATATCAAAAATGCACCGTGAAGCTGACAGTTTTCCCTTGGAGATTCCACAGGATTTACCTTACGCTCTTTTACATCTGCTCCGTTTTTTTCCGGAGTATCCTTCATTTTTTTCAACATATCATATACATAAAGCCTGCTTAACACAATAAGCATTCTGAATCTTGCTATATCTTTCTTTATATCCTTGATGTTAGTAGATGTAGGACATGGGGGATTCTGGTGATTTTTGTCCACCAGAGATATAATATCCGGTCCCATAATGTGAAATCCTTTATCCATATAACTATCCTTAATTGTAGTCAGGATATCTTCAGAATCTATGACAATATCATTGTTCAATATAAGTATAAAATCTGCCTTTTCCTGATTTTTTGCATAATCATAACCCACGTTGTTTCCCCTGGCAAAGCCCATATTCTCAGTGTTTTTTATAAAAATCACGTTATGATCATTCTTATATTTTCCCTCAAGAATTTCAACACTTCCGTTGGATGAAAAATTGTCAACTATTATTATCCTGTAGCTGTCGCCCTCATTTACTCTTATTTTTTTTATGGATTCGACACAGTCAATAGTATCCTTATGGGTTTTGTAATGGAGTATGACAAAACAATATTTCATTTTTATGCCTCCATATCTTCCACCATTGTTTTAACGATATAATCCCAATTATATCTGTCTTTCACAAGTCTATAGGCATTTTCGGTTATTTCTCCTGTTTTTTTCCTGTCATCAAGGTACTCCTGAATAGCCTTAGCCCATTTATCAACGTCAAATTCTGCTACAATTTTACCGGTATTTCTTCCCTCTATAAGAGTTACCGAACCACCATTACGGCTTGTGACCACCGGAGCTTTAAGATACATAGCCTCCAGCATAACCATTCCGAATATCTCCAGTCTGGATGGCAAAAGAAATGCCTTTGCAAGAGGATATATGAACTTTAGCTGTGGGTTTTCTATCCTCTGTACCCTGTATATTCCCTTTTTTACATCTTCAGAAATATTCTCATAGCATTCCTGCTCATAGGATTCATCCTTTTTCCCCATGAGCTTGGCAAGGGCTGTCTGCTTACTCTTTCCTACTACCACGAACTTAAGGTCAGGGTTTTTCTCAAGAAGCTTTTCATAAACCTTAAGGAGAAACATATAATTCTTATTTTTATCCAGGGTTCCCACATACAATATACAGTCATTATTCTTCATATATTCTGCTATGCCTGCAGTCTCCTCTGCCATCTCATTGCAGCTGTCAAATCGCTCTGTGTCCAGTGCAACACCTACTGTCCTGACATTTGTATATCCTTTTTTCTCAAGAAATTCCCTTGCAAGATCGGATTTAACAAACTTACATCTCATGTTTTTGTTCATCTTCTTTGTGTACAGCAAATCATATACCTTAGACATAAATGGTATCATGAACATATTCCAGTATGGTCCGGAATAGAAGCTGGCATTTGATGTATTTTTTGATATCCAGTAGGTCATTAGCTGATAATATTCCCTGGCTATGACCAGGTCATATTGCTTTAAAAAATCCTTCCTGCATATTTTACGGTTAAATCCCATCCTGAGAATTCTCACTCTGGGTACTTCAATCCATTTAGCCCTGGCGCCCTCGTACTCATAGAATACCCATTCCTTCTGATCATGTTTTTTTACGGTAATATAGTCATAATCATATCCAAGACGGCAGAATGCCTTTCCTATGCCGATTTCCTGAACATTATATGAATTCGGATCAAAATCATATGGCATTGTCCTGACAAGTAATACTTTTTTTCTCATAATAGTTTATTTCCCTTAATAAAATTTTACAGACGCCAGTATCTCATTCCTGAAGCATTAAGCTCGTCTATTGTATATAATCCCTTAACATCAATAAGAACCTTGCCTTCATCCTCTCCTGCCTTGAAAAGAGTCTTAATACGGTCCAGACCTAATTCCTTGAATTCTCTGTGAGCCACTGCAACAATTACACAGTCTGCATCCCTGACATCTTCAAGCTTTGTAAGAGTAATGTTATATTCAAGCTTTGCATCCCTGTCACTTGCCCATGGATCTACAACCACAGGCTCAATTCCATAGGTATTAAGCTGCTTTACAATGTCATTCACCTTACTGTTTCTTGTATCAGGACAATTTTCCTTAAAGGTCAAGCCAAGAATTACAACCTTTGATTTCTTAGGTGCCTGTCCTGCTTCTATCATCTGCTTAATAGCCGAATCTGCAATATATCCACCCATACTGTCATTCACAATTCTTCCGTTTAATATTATCTGGCTGTGATATCCAAGCTTTTCAGCCTGATAAGTAAAATAATATGGGTCAACACCGATACAGTGTCCTCCTACAAGTCCCGGTCTGAAGCCAAGAGCGTTCCACTTTGTATTCATACCGTCAACCACTTCGTTGGTATCAATATCCATTCTGTCAAATACCATTGCAAGCTCGTTCATAAATGCTATATTAATGTCTCTCTGACTGTTTTCAACAACCTTAACAGCTTCTGCTGTACGCATATTTGATACCGGATATGTTCCAACCTCAATAACAAGGTCATAAACATTTTTAATTTCTTCCAGGGCATCCTTATCTATACCGGAAACAATTTTGTGTATATTTTCAAGGCGATGAACCTTATCCCCCGGATTAATTCTCTCCGGAGAGTAGCCTATCTTAAAATCTGTTCCACATTTCAGACCTGATTCCTTCTCAAGTATCGGAATACATACATCCTCCGTACAACCCGGATATACTGTTGACTCATATACTACAATGCTTCCCTTTGTAAGATTACGTCCCACTATCTCTGATGCTCCTATAACAGGGGTAAGATCAGGAGTATGATCTGTATTAACAGGAGTAGGAACTGCAACAATTATAAATCTTGCATCCTTAAGTCTTGTTTCATCACTGGTAAATTCAAGTGAGGTATTCTTTATCGCTTCATCGCCCACCTCTTTTGTTGGATCGACTCCCGATTTATACAAATTAATCTTTTCTTCATTAAGGTCATATCCTATAACCTTCAAATTCTTTTTTGCAAATGCAACCGCAATTGGCATTCCCACATATCCGAGTCCTACCAGTGCAAGCCTTTCATCACCACTTAAAAGTCCCTTGTAGATTGACATAACTTTTCTCTCCTTACTAAATATAATTTATTTAACTTACAAAAATATCAATGTATTTGTCACATATATATTCCCAGCTATATGCTTCCTTAATACGGTTTTTTGCTCTTATTCCGTATTCTTCAATCTCATCCCGGGTCATATTGTCTGCCTTTTCTATAAGCCCGGCAAGATTATTCTTTTCCTTGGTCCAATATAAGGCTGCATCCTCAGCCACCTCACGGTTAAAGCCCACATTGAGCAAAAGATTAAGTTTTGTATACCCAAGAGCTTCAAGGAGACTGGGATTAGTTCCTCCAACCTCATGTCCATGAAAATATCCATATGCATTTTCCCTTATTTTCTTGAGTAATTCCTGATTATATACTGTACCTACAAACTTTATCCGCGAGTCCTTGTCAAAACCGGTTTTAGCCTTAAGCTCCTCAAGAAATTTATCACTGACATTGGTTATCAGGGCAAAGTCCTTATCCGTATCAGAGGACATAAATTCCCTTATCATGGTTTCATAATTGTTTTCCGGCACAAATCTTCCCACAACAAGATAATATTCATTTTGCTTAAGCCCTTTTTGCTTAAGCCAGTCCGTAAATTCACGATCATCATCCTTAAGTCTTGAAGGGAAGGTATCACAGCCGTAGGCAATAAAGGTTGTCCCGGGATTTGTCTTTCCCTTGCATATTCCATCGTAGGATTCGTGAATATACTTTTCTATGTTTTTGCTGTCACATACCAGCAAATCCGCATGTCTCACCATCATTTTTTCCGACATCTTCCAATATTTTCTGATCGGAGGACTCCATTTTGCCCTCTTCCATTCATGCCCGTCAGGATTTACATACACCTTTCCACCCAGCTTATGGATTTTTGAGGTATACCGTCTCATAAAAGGTCCTATCCTGCAAGCAAGGATATATACTATCGGCTTTTCGATATTATGCTCCTTTATATATCTGCAGCAATATTTCAATGCAGCAACGTCGTAGTATATCGCCTGTGCAGGTCCAATCTTAGGTATATTCAGCTTGAAGCAATGTGCATTGTGGAATTCAAATTCGTTATTTCCAAGAGGCTTTACATTATCCAGCTTAGTTTCATCCATACACCCGTCGCCATTAGCCTTGCAGGCAATGTGATATTTTACATTTTTATTATTCTGATGATATTCAGTTAGTTTATATACAAAGGTCTCATATCCGCCATAGGCTCCGATGGATTTTGACCCTACAATAAAAATATGCTGCATTTCTTTCTCCTCGGTTATTAGTTTAACAGGTTCACTTAAGCAAACTTAAAGGTATCCTTAAGTCCGGACCATTTTTGATCCTTGTCGCTAAGATTAAGAGGTGTTCCGTCTGTAAGGGTATAACCATCTGCCATAGGATTACCCTTATATTCCCCGGAAAGCTCCGGCCATTCTATTCCTATATCGGGATCGTTCCAGGCAAGCCCCCCTTCATCACCGGGATGATAAAAATCTGTAACCTTGTAACAGAATTCTGCTGTATCGCTAAGCACAAGAAATCCGTGGGCAAAGCCCTCTGATATATAAAACTGTTTTTTGTTATCCTCCGTAAGCTCCACACCATACCATTTTCCATAGGTATCGCTGCCGGTTCGAAGGTCAACGGCCACATCAAACACACGACCCTTGATTACTCTGACCAGCTTGCCCTGGGGATATTCCTTTTGAAAATGCAAGCCTCTGAGAACGCCCTTTGTCGACATACTTTGATTATCCTGAACAAATACCATGTCAAGACCTGCCTCATGCATATCATTTTGGTTATACGTCTCCATAAAATATCCTCTGCTGTCACCATGTACAGCAGGCTCAATTATATAAAGTCCCTCGAT
The DNA here is from genome assembly GCA_002476495.1 of Lachnospiraceae bacterium UBA7589. GTDB lineage: Bacteria > Bacillota > Clostridia > Lachnospirales > Lachnospiraceae > Coprococcus_C. Next base: position 6,723 of record DLKL01000006.1, on the reverse strand, counting down.
TGGACATTTTGAAACCTTTATCTGACCCATTTTTCTCTCTCCTAATAATCTATCTCTTTTAAATATCTTTTCAGTGCATCCTGCCAAATTGGCAATGATTCAAAGCCCATGGAGACAAGCTTGCTCTTGTCCAGTCTACTGTTAAATGGCCTTTTTGCCTTGGAAAGTCCGTATTCCTCGGTAGTTACCGGAACCACCTCCGTATTATATCCTGCCTGTTTAAATATTTCACAGGCAAAATCATACCAGCTGATATATCCGCCCTCATTTGTGGCATGATAATATCCGTATTTATCCGTCTGTATCATATCTACAAGAAGTCTTGCCAAATCATAGGTATAGGTCGGAGTTCCAATCTGGTCATTTACCACCCGGAGCGTCGGATGGGTTTTACCCACACTTAGCATTGTCTTAATGAAGTTATTACCGTTTTTACCAAAAACCCATGCAATCCTTACAATAAAGAATTTATCAAGGCTGCTGCTTACAGCCTCCTCTCCCATAAGCTTTGTCTCTCCGTAATAATTAAGGGGCTTATAATCCTTGCAATCCGGTTCCCACGGTTTATCTCCCTGACCATCAAATACATAATCCGTAGAAATATACATCATTGGTATATTCATTTCTTTACATACATTGGCAAGATTCAGGGTGCCGGTATAATTAACCGCTCTCACCTTGTCCTTATTAACTTCGTCCTCCGCTGCATCCACAGCTGTCCAGGCAGCACAATGTATTACTGCATCCGGCAGCTCAAATATTACCCTGGCTCTGACCTGATCCTCGTTGGTTATATCTATAGGAAGATACTTCATGGTTACCACACTGCTGCCATCATCAATTCCGTTGTATACCGGTGCCAGATCACTTCCTATTCCACTAAGTCCCCTTCTTGCTATTTCGTTCATAATATCATGTCCCAGCTGTCCGGCAACTCCTGTTACTAAAATCTTCATAACAAAACCTCTTTTATATTTGTAATTAACATTTCTTATCTGTTTGCATACATTTTCTCATAATACTTCTGGTATTCACCTGAAATAATGGTTTCCCACCACTCCCTGTTATCCAGGTACCACTTTATTGTCTTTTTAATTCCGTCTGCAAACTTTGTCTCCGGCAGCCATCCAAGCTCATTATGAATCTTGGTAGGATCTATGGCATAACGCATATCATGTCCCTTTCTGTCGGTAACATATGTTATAAGGCTTTCCGGCTTTCCCAGTTCCCTACATATAATCCTGACTATATCTATGTTTTTCATCTCATTATGGCCACCGATATTATAAACCTCACCTACTCTTCCCTTGTGGATAATAAGGTCTATAGCCTTACAATGATCCTCCACATAAAGCCAGTCACGGACATTTTGTCCTTCCCCGTATACAGGAAGAGGCTTGTCATTTAGTGCATTGGCTATCATAAGTGGAATAAGCTTCTCCGGAAAATGATATGGGCCATAATTATTTGAGCATCTTGATATTGTAACCGGCAATCCATAGGTTCTGTGATAAGCCAGAACAAGAAGGTCGGCCCCGGCCTTGGAGCTGCTGTATGGACTGCTTGTGTGTATCGGTGTTTCCTCTGTAAAAAAGAGATCCGGTCTGTCAAGCGGAAGATCACCATACACCTCATCTGTAGAAACCTGATGATATCGTTCAATGCCATATTTTCTGCAGGCATCCATGAGTACAGCAGTACCCTTAATATTAGTGTCAAGGAAAATCTCAGGATTTTCTATGGAACGGTCAACATGGCTCTCTGCAGCAAAATTCACAACAATGTCCGGCTTTTCTTCCTGAAACAGCTTATATACTGCCTCTCTGTCACAGATATCCTCTTTTACAAATCTGAAGCATGGGTTGTCCATAACCGGTTCAAGGGTGCTTAGATTACCGGCATAGGTAAGCTTATCCAGACATACTATTCTATAATCAGGATATTTGTCCAGCATATGGAAAATAAAATTACTTCCTATAAATCCGGCACCACCGGTAACAATAACAGTCTTACTCATAATAAACCTCCAATAAAATGTATTATCTCAATTCATCCCGATATTTGCCATCTACTACATCCTTAAGATACTGGCCATACTGATTTTTCTTAAGCTCCTCATATACCTTCATGACCTCATCTTTGCTTATCCAGCCGTTAAGATATGCTATCTCCTCCAGACAGGCTATCTTTCTATGCTGGTGCTGTTCCATTGTCTTTACAAAATTCGTAGCATCCACAAGGCTCTCATGGGTTCCGGTATCCAGCCAGGTAAAGCCCTGTCCCAGAAGCTCTACATTAAGTCTGTTATCCTCAAGATAGATTCTGTTGAGGTCTGTTATCTCCAGTTCACCCCTGGCTGATGGTTTAAGATTTTTTGCATATTCCACAACCCGGTTGTCATAGAAATATAAGCCTGTGACACAGTAATTGCTTTTAGGTTTCTCCGGTTTTTCTTCTATGGACACAGCCTTGCCGGAAGCATCAAATTCAACTATTCCAAATCTCTCCGGATCATCTACATAATACCCAAATACAGTAGCACCCCTGCCGGAATCAGCATTTTCAACTGCCGCTCTGAGTCTCTTTTTAAATCCGTGACCCGAAAAAATGTTATCTCCGAGAACCATTGCCACAGTATCGTCTCCGATAAAATCAGCTCCGATAATAAATGCCTGTGCCAATCCGTCAGGAGATGGCTGCACCGCATAATCAAGATTCACTCCGAACTGATGCCCGTCACCTAAGAGATCCTTGAATCTTGGTGTATCCTGTGGTGTTGATATTATAAGTATATCTCTTATTCCCGCATTCATAAGCACAGACATGGGATAATATATCATAGGCTTATCATATATAGGCAAGAGCTGTTTTGATGTTACCTTTGTAAGAGGATACAAACGTGTGCCTGAACCTCCCGCCAAAATAATTCCCTTCATAATTAATTAACTCTCCTGAAAATGTAAAATTTATTCTTAAAAACCTTTTGGTTCCCAAAAAATCACGCAATTATACATTATTATAATATTCTATTATACCCTTAATGTCAAGTTTACAGCTGTCTTGGTCGCTTCTCTCCGGACAATTATATATACAGCAGGATACTGTTTATCCCTTCCCCGTATATTATCACTTACATTTACGTATTCACTGTTATAATTGAAGTGCCGGGGGTTTTTGTGTATAATATAATTTATATACTTATAGGCTATAATTTTTATTATGTTTTTACAGTGAGGTTTTTATGATTACCGGAATAAAAGACTTTTATATTAATAACAGCAAACGATTTACAGCAGTCATCGCCATGCTTGACTATTTTATCCTTGCTCTTTACGGGCTCTTTGTTGTGGAGGCATTTTTGAGAAGCACAACTCTCAATATCAACTGGAATCCGTACTATCATTTTTCTCTCAAAATAATACTTATATTGCTGGTTCTTGGCAAAAGTCTTTTAAAATGGGTAAATAACCCGGGGATATACATAATTCTCGGTTTTTGTGCCGTTGGCTTTGCACTTGCATATATTAAAGGAAATTATGGCATTCTCCTTGAGCTTATTTTATTCACAATTGCCTTTGTTGACATAGATTTCAAAAAGCTTTTGTCAATATTTGCAGCCACAATAGGAACCGGTGTAATAATTATAAGCATATCCTCCATGCTCGGAATTCTTAACAATCTTACCTATACTTCCGGTGGACGGCTCCGCATGGCTCTCGGAATTAATTATCCCACAGATTTTGCTGCATATATTATGTACTTCTGTCTTGTATGGATTTTTTTAAGAAAGGATAAAATAAGCTATCCCGAAATCGTCCTTATGTATGGTCTGGGCGCAGTTGTATATAAGGTTTCTTATGCCCGCAACAGTACAATTTGCATTTTACTGCTGGCAACATCTGTGCTTTTGATAAAGCTTGTAAAAAATATACCCCGCTGGATTTCCTTTTCAGCAGCCCTTGCATTTCCTGTATGTACCGCTATCTCTCTTGGCTTGTCCCGTTTTTACTCTCCTGATAATCACATCTTGGCAGAGCTGGACTCTCTGCTGTCCTCCAGGCTTAGTCTGGGAAAAGGAATTTTTGACTATTACCCGCTTAAGCTTTTTGGCCAGCACATCGACATGGTGGGAAACGGCGGTTATTCTCTTTCCGGGCTTAACCATTATTCAAATGGCAACTCAGGATATAATTTTATTGATTCCTCGTATCTGTCGGTTTTGTTCCGGTTCGGAATTTTTGTATTTATGTGCACTATAATTTTATTTACTCTTACAGGGTTTATTGCAAGAAAAAATAAGGATTACTCAGGTCTGCTGGTTATAGTCATAATTGCTTTACATTCCACAGTAGAGCACCATCTCCTTGATTTGAATTATAACCCCTTTATATTCCTTCTTATTTCCTCCTTCTATGGGAACAAGGCAGTATACCCTGTAAAATCCGATATTCCGGAGTCCTCCTTGGAGGATAAGGGCTCCGGTAAAAAACGGCTCATACTCCCTATAATAGTTGTGTATGGAATTTTATCCGTCTTACTGTTTGTAATGAATAAAAAAGAGCCGGCAAGAGAAGTATTTCCGATTGCCTTTCCCGAGGCCGGGACAGACACCGGTGAGGGTAAAAATTCTCCCGATGCTTCAGAAGGAAATGTCCCTTCTCTGTATACCCCTTGTATTTCCACCGGGGATTACTACATACAGATAATCTATACCCCAAAAACCATATCGGGTATAGAGCTTTGGTTTGATGCCGATAATTTCATGGCGGGTGACACATCTATATACAATATTTCCTTTTCCGATCCTGAGGACAGGCTTCTTGGGAGTATTGATTTATCCGTCTCTGATATGAAAAAAAATGAATATACAAGATTAATCTTTGATGGATTTTTCCTTGAGGAGGGAGAGCAATACAGCATGACCCTCACAAATATTACCGAAGCTTCTTCTCCTGTCAGGCTGGGACTTGTCCCTAATCTGTCCCCATGGAACGGTGGCTTGTACAATGCCGATGGTTACATACCTGATAATATTATGTGTTTTAATCTTATATATGATTACCACAACTGGGGATACATTAACTGGATTGTCCTTACAATAATGCTTGTATTATCTATCCGTTTATGTGCTTTTTCACCAAGGTAAAAATAAGGACCGGAGGTTTTATTCTCCGGTCCTTTATATTGCTATTCTCCAGCTTCTATATGGATTTTTTCTCCCGCATACATCTTCTTAAGATATTCTCTTGCCTGTTCAACTGTTTCCTCGTTTGGCTTCATAACGTAAACTGCCATATTTCCTATGGAATATGTCACATCCATGGCATCGTATCCGTCCACACTAAATTTCATTATTTCCCAGCTTTTGTTCTCTTCAAGCTGCATTTTTACCAGATCAGAAATCTCATCATATGACATATCTGTAATCATACTATCAGAAACTGCATTTAATACATCCTTATAATTCATCAGCATGTCCTTTGAAAGCATCTTATTGATAACAGCTTCTATAACTGCCATCTGGTTTTTTCCACGCTGTCTGTCTCCACCGGAAAGAGTTTTTCTGCATCTGGCAAATGCCAGGGCAGCCTCTCCACGCAAATCGTTATAACCTGAACTGAAGCTATATCCATCCCAGCTAAAGCTTTGCTCCGAATAAACAGTTATCCCCTGAAGCTCATCTATAATCTTCTTGAATCCGGAGAAATTGATTCTCACATAATGATCAATGTCCACTCCATACAGCATAGCCAAAGTATCCTTGGATACATCTATTCCGTATCCGCCTGCATGGGTAAGCTTATCTCTTACTCCATCCGAAATAGACAGCGGCACATAGTAATCCCGGGGTGTGCTAATCATGAGTATCTGGTTGGTATCTGTGTTCACAGTAAGAATAATATTTACATCACTGTTACTATTTACATTGGCAACACTTCTTGTATCAACACCACTGATATATACTGTGAAAACATGCTCACCGCTCTTAAGATAATCCTTATCCTGTTTGTTTTTATCTACAACGGTCTCAATTTCTTTTTTACCGATAGACCTGACACGATTTTCAAAATCCTTATAGTTTTCATCCTCTGAAACAAATCCTATATATGCGGAATTAAGTATTATACACCCTACTTCCTTATCATAAAGAGCCTGTATCAGATTAATCACACTGTCATATTGGGCAACGGATACCTCCTTGCCAACCTGATCGTTTATATCCTCAAGGGTTATATCAGTATTTTTTCTATCCTGTACAGTCAATATTCCAAAGGTATAATCTCTTGCATCCTCCAGTTCCTGGGCAGGGTCTTCTTTTAAAACATATATCTCAACATTGTCTATTTTTGTATCTACATCCAGCATAGTCTGAACCTGCTTATAGGTGTAATCAAGATAGAAGCAGGCTATTATCATCAATACAGATATAATGAAGGACAATGCCTTCGCTACAATTCCGGGAATTTTCCACCTTTGCAAAACAAAAAAAACAATTATTATTATCAGTAAAATTATTGCAAAAATCACTATATATTTTGTCGGAACAACATTCATCCTGGCAATATATGCTATGGTGATAATACCCACCCCAAGCAATATGGTGCACAAAAAATATCCCAGCATCTTTAACAGCCACTCTACAGTCTTTTCCTTTTTTGTTTTATTGTTTGGGCTTCTGTCATTGCTATTATGTCCCTCGGCAGGTCTTACAGGTCTTTTTTG
>DLKL01000051.1:81886-116130 GCA_002476495.1 Lachnospiraceae bacterium UBA7589 | reverse complement strand
CTATAACCTGGCTTATTTCTTCCTCATCCCCGGTTTTTCCCTTGCCTGTTGCAAAGGCAATTTTATCAACAATATCAGGAACCATATCAAGTATCTTACTGATTGTATCCTCACTCTTTACACTTACCATTTTGGCTTTTCCGTTCTGGATTACAAGCACTGCAGATGGTGACATTTTGCCTCCCATTCCACCTCCGGCTTTATTTCCCTTACCGGAAAACGCGCCTGCCCCAACGCCGAAATTCACATCCACCAAAGGCAGAATAATTGTATCTCCAATTTTTGTAGGCTCACCTACAACTGTTTTTGTGGTCAGCAATGTATTCATACCTTCAAAAAGTGATCCAACTGTCTGATTAAAATTATTATCCATATCATAACCTCCCATTATTATGCTCTCATTTTAGAAAATGCCTTTATTGTTTTCCATATGTTAATATTAAGCGCTATTCTTAAAATATAGCCCAGTCTTACTCTTCCCTTTACCTCTGCCTCTCCTTCCATGATTTCATTATAGAAATCAGGTTCCCAGTAAAGATTTTTTTGATATACTACAGGTAAAACACTCATAAAGCCTATTACCCTGCCTGTTTTATACGGTTCGTCAAATCCAAAATGAATCTTACCCTTTATCGATTGCGGTCCAATATGTCTTATTACACTAACAAGATATTTTTTCAGATAAATTCTGGTTTTTACGGTGCATTTCATATTCCAGAATATATCCAGTCTATGCAATGACCTTTTTACTTTTTTCAATTTATTATTAAATGCCTCACATACACTGTCAGCACTGTGGGTCTCTGTAAAACGCTTTATATATTTTAGTTTATCCTTTATTCTTTTTATTAAAACCCTGATTCTTCCGCCACCGGATTTTTCGTCCCGGGTAAGAGTCTCATCGGAAAAAATGTCAAAGGTTCCGGATAAACCTGAATTTTCTTCATCGTGGTTAAGCTCTGTAAGTATTTGTGATTCAGATTCCACAGCATAGCCCTGGTCTATATCATCTTTATTACTATTTAAAGCTTCCGGCCTTGCACCATCATCATTTACATCATCTGCTTCGCAGGATTGTTTTATAGTACTGATTTCGTTATCCTGCTTTCTTTTTCGTTTATTTGTCTTATTATCTCTTTTTCCGAGTCTTATTCCACAGATTCTGACTGTTTTTGTAAGCCGGCTTTGCTCCTGGTCAAAAAATACCTTTATAGAAACCATAAGAAAGCTTACTTTTGCCGTTATCCTTGCCTTACCATAATATGCGCCATCTATCTTATATCTTACAGGTGCAAATAACGCCAGGAGAATAATTAAGAGTATAAGTCCCAATATACCCAATACAATACATAATACAATTTTAAGAATAGTTAACAATATATGAATCATATCTACCCCTGAACCTTAAAATACTCTCCCACATTAAAATCAAGATGGGCATCATACAGATCCTGCACTATCTTTAGCACAATTAATTTTGCCTCAGCGATGCTCCCTGTAATTCCCAGAACAATTATATCATCCCATCTGCTTCTGTAATACGGCTGAAGCATCTGCCTGTATTCGTAAATTTCCATAATTCCATCATTGAACAAAGGCATTACTATAAGATAAAGTCCTGATACCTTTTTCATTTTCTTTATTTTTGACATGATTTTATCCAGTTTTCTCTTTTTAAAACCATATGTATATATTTCACTTGCAATCTGCATAAAACCACCCTGTTTTGTTATTCATCCTGGTTAATTATCTCGCAAATAAGCTTATTGCATGCCATAAGTTCGCTCTCATCCTTGCAATTTTCCAGGACATAATCAAAATAATCCTTAATTTCCTGCTGTGAATTCAAGAATATCGGCATTGACGCAAGAATCTTGCACATAATACTCCTGATAACCTGCCTGTCCTTATTTTTAAACAGATTTGCGAATTCATCTGTTATAGTATCTCTAAGGTTCATAATATAGTCACTGTCTGCTACTGCTTCCTTAGATGTAGTCTTTCCTTTTAAATCAACAAAAAGACTTGTAGACATAAGTTTTTCTATTGTATCAAGCCTGTCAAAGTTTTCGGTAAGCTTCAATTCATCAAGAATCAATGCATCTCCTTTTCTTATGTCATCAAAAGCAGTCTCCAAAATCACAATGCTTTCATAGACCTCCTCCTGGACACCTTCCAATTCTACAAATAAATCCATTGTGGCATCAGATATCTCATCTATAGAATCACAGTAAAGGCATGCTTTCAATATTGATACAGCCGCTTTATATCCTTTATTAAGCATATTATTCTCAAAGCTGTCATCTATGGAAAGAATTATAGTATAAACATCATTTACTACCTCCTGCATAAGCATATATGAGGATACCTCCCTGCTTATAAAGGACGCAGCTTCTTCAATTTTTCTTACCATAGAATCATACTCCGGCCCATTAATATTCTTGTAATCCTTCTGTTCCAAAGTAATATACAAATTAAACAGCTCCGGATACAGACTTTCAAAGCCCTGTGGCTTAGATATAAGTGCCGCACTTCTAAGCATGTCAGCGAAATCCTCTGCTGAAGATATCTCACCGCCTTTATATATCGAAAGTGTGTTTGTAATTATATCATAAAACTTATTCTTAGTCATACGAACAGGGAGCTGTCCCATAAGAAGCTGAAGCTTACTGTTAATTACCACCGTATCCTTTTCTGAAAAAACATACCTGAACATTCTTGCAGACAGCTGATCTATATCTACCGGCTGCATCTTACCTTTAATTCTGCCCTCTATCCTGTTAAGAATATACTCATATATCTCAAATCCATCCGTAAATGCCGTAAGGTTTTTCATTCTGTATTCTATTTCATTTCTAAGCTCCGATATCTTATTCAGAGAATGTTCTGTAACAGGATTTCTTTCAATAATATGATCCTGTATAAGCCCTGTTATATCCGCAAGATTTTTATTAAGCGGCGAATCATCCGGTTCCTCGCCAATCATTTCCCTTATTGTATAATAATTCATACACATTTTTACTGTTGCATAATAATTATATCTTTCGGTAAGTAACCCGGCATATTCGGGCAAATCCCTTTCAAGGTCTGTTTTTCTGTTTATATTTGTCACTAGCTTTTTACATTTGCTTATCATGTGATTAATCTCCAACTTTTTTGCTATTTTACATGCTTATGGGTAAAAAGATGTTCATTGCAATATTCATAATTACCATTGCATTTGGAGCAGAATCTGAATTCCAGATTGTCTCCGTCCTTCTCACTTCTTCCACATACAGCACATTTGTGTCTGGTTATGCCCTCAGGTCTTTCGGCCTCCTCTTTTTGTTCCCTTACAGCCTGACGATATACCTTTCTTCGCTTAAGCTGATCAGGCGTTGTATGGAATCTGCGGTAAGAGTTATATTTTTTAACAATCATATAAAATATGAAGAAATTCAATAATACCGCAAATATTATTCCTCTCATAAGCAGGTTATCATATTTGAAAAATACATATAAAAGATATGCAATATCAGCAATGGCAAACCAGCCGGCCTTAATCGGAATAATAAAGAAAAGCAGCAGCATGGCATCCGAAAAAACAAGTCCGAATCCAAGAAAAACACTGACTGTTATCAAATAAGTAGGACCCATATCAGACAAATATCCAAGTTCCTCCTGTGATAAGCCTCCTCCAGGCTGGGAAAGGAATTCAAACAAAGCAGAATACAATTCCGGTTCCTTCATATATGATACCAAGCCTGTTACAAACTGGGATATTGTTATCAGAAAATACGCACCGAGGATATATACATTGTATACAAATGTTCCGACAACTCTTTCTATGCTATTGCCTATACTCACATAGATAAAAAGCATAAGAAATGTAAATATACTCACACTTCCGGGAATAGTAAATATCCATGTAAAAATTCTCCAATATTGATGCCCTGCAAATACACTGGCTGTATCAAATATAAGATATTGATAAAAGCCCGGTACAATCATCCATATTCCATATGAAATGGCAAAACTTATAACTATTTTCAATGAAAGGTTATTCACTGCATATTTTCCAAATTTCTTTTCAAGCTTGTACAAAAAATTCACGTCGTCATCCTCATTTTTATTTATTGAAGTACTATGCCGGATGGCATAGCACTCCTGTTATTTTGCAATCATTTAATATTATATATTATAAACAGGTAAAAAACAACAAAAACATATCCCTGTAATTGTTATGATTTTGTGTCCTTATTGTGAGGTGGAATGCGTAAAATTGTACCAAGGGGCAATCTTGTATTATACAATTCTTTGTTATAATCCATAAGCATTTTTATATCTGTATCCATGTCCTCAATAACGCTGCCGAAGGTATCCCCTACCCTTGTAGAGTAATACCTTCTTTCCTCATCCTCATATACTCCGGTAGGTATACATATTTCATCACCAACCTGAAGGTTATATATGTTTACATAAGGATTTTCCTTCATAATGTCAATCAGTCTGACTCCATACATTTTGGATAATTTATACAAAGTATCCCCTGCTACCACCTGATGTATAACACCGTTACACTCTTTTTCCATGAATTTCACCTTTTTTATTTATATTATGCAGAACAAGTTAAAGTGTTGACACACATTAAATAAGAAAAAGTTCACATCTAAAACTGTTGTATTTTGTCTATTTATAAATTATAATGGCAATGTATTTTACGAAATTTTTTAAGGAGGTGTGGCTGAAGCCACAACAGGTTATGAAAAAGCTTGGAATTGATATTGGTTCAACCACAGTTAAAATTGCTGTTATTGACCAGGAACACAAAATACTATTTTCAGAATACAAAAGGCATTTTGCCAATATAAAGGAAACATTGAAGGAGCTTGTTGAGAATGCCTCCCAAACACTTGGTAATATTGAGGTAGCTCCAACCATAACAGGCTCCGGTGGTCTTGCCCTGGCTCAGGTAATTGGCATTCCTTTCGAGCAGGAGGTTGTCTGTGTTTCTGAAGCACTTACAGATTATGCCCCTCACACAGACGTGGCCATAGAGCTTGGTGGCGAGGATGCAAAGATAATATATTTTACTAATGGTGTTGAACAGCGAATGAATGGTGTCTGTGCAGGAGGTACAGGCTCTTTTATTGACCAGATGGCTTCTCTTCTTCAAACTGATGCAACAGGTCTTAACGAATATGCAAAAAGCTATGACACAATATATCCTATTGCCGCCCGTTGCGGTGTGTTTGCAAAAACAGATATACAGCCTCTTATTAACGAAGGAGCAACTAAGCCAAATCTGGCAGCATCAATCTTCCAGGCAGTGGTTAACCAGACCATAAGTGGTCTGGCATGTGGTAAGCCTATAAAGGGAAATGTTGCATTTCTGGGAGGTCCGCTGCATTTTCTTGACCAGCTTAAGGAGGCTTTTATCAGAACTCTTAAGCTCACTCCCGAACATATAATAGCACCTTCCCATTCACATCTTTTTGCCGCAGTGGGAGCTGCACTTCAGGCCAAGGATAATATAACTTATTCTCTCGATGCAATAGCAGATAAGCTGGGAAAGGATCTTGTTATATCTGTTGAGGTAGACAGACTCGATCCTCTATTTGCCAACCAGAAGGAATACGATGCTTTCATTGAAAAGCAGGCCAAATACAAGGTTTTACGTTCAGATCTTTCAACCTATAAGGGAAAATGCTTTTTGGGGGTGGATGCAGGTTCAACCACTACTAAGGTTGCCCTTGTAGCTGAGGACGGTTCTCTTTTATATGACTTTTACAGCAGCAATAACGGAAGTCCTCTTAAAACTACAATACGAGCTCTTAAGGATATATATTCAAAGCTTCCTTCGGATGTTAAAATAGTTGCAGGCTGCTCTACAGGATATGGAGAAGCCCTTATTAAATCTGCTCTTATGCTGGAATATGGTGAAGTGGAAACTATAGCCCACTACACTGCAGCAGCATTTTTTAATCCGGATGTAGATTGTATTCTTGACATCGGTGGTCAGGACATGAAATGTATAAAAATCAAAAACGAAGTTGTAGATAATGTAATGCTTAACGAGGCATGTTCCTCGGGATGTGGGTCTTTTATCGAAACCTTTGCAAAATCCCTCAATTACGATATTAAGGATTTTGCAAAAATTGCCCTTTTTGCGGAAAGTCCGATAGATTTAGGCTCCAGATGTACAGTATTTATGAATTCAAAGGTTAAACAGGCACAAAAAGAGGGAGCAAGTGTTGCTGACATCTCAGCCGGTCTTGCATATTCAGTAATAAAAAATGCCCTTTTAAAGGTTATCAAGCTTACTGACCCTAAATCTCTCGGAGAAAATATAGTAGTTCAGGGTGGAACCTTCTACAATGATGCCGTATTAAGAAGCTTTGAACTTATTTCAGGAAGAGAAGCAATAAGACCTGACATTGCCGGAATTATGGGAGCCTTTGGTGCAGCTCTTATTGCAAGGGACCGGTATGAAGAAGGTCACGAATCCACCATGCTTGACAGGGAAGGTATCGAAAGCCTTACCTACGAAACACGCATGGCAAGATGTAAGGGATGTACCAACAACTGTCTTCTTACCATAAATAAATTTTCAGGCGGGCGTCAATTTATATCCGGAAACAGATGTGAAAAGGGATTAGGCTTAAAAAAGAATAAAAATAATATACCAAATCTTTTTGAATACAAATTTAACAGATTGTTTGATTATGAACCATTAAGCGAGGCAGAGGCTGTAAGAGGTGTTATCGGCATACCCAGAGTTTTGAATATGTACGAGAATTATCCTTTCTGGTTCACATTTCTTACATGCCTGAAATACAGGGTTATAATATCCCCAAAATCATCAAGGGATATTTATACACTTGGAATAGAATCAATTCCCAGCGAATCAGAATGTTACCCTGCAAAGATATCCCACGGTCATGTTATGTGGTTAATTAACGAAAACATCAAAACCATATTCTATCCATGCATACCTTATGAGATGAACGAAACACCTGATGCAAATAACCACTACAACTGTCCTATCGTAACATCTTATGCTGAAAATATTAAAAATAACATGGAAGAAATATGTGCTGATGACATCACATATATTCGTCCATTCCTTGCCTTAGATAACAAGACTGCTTTAAAGGAACGTCTTCTTAGGGAATTTTCGAAGTATACAGATGTTACCATGAACGAAATATCCCAGGCCGTAGATGCAGCATATGATGAGGCAGAGGCTGTTAAACATGATATTCAGAAAAAAGGTGAGGAAACCATAAAATACCTTGACGACAACAATCGTCTGGGCATTGTTCTGGCAGGTCGTCCTTATCACCTCGACCCCGAAATTAACCATGGTCTCCCGGAGCTGATTAATTCTTTTGATATTGCAGTCCTTACAGAGGATTCTGTGGCGCATCTTGCCAATGTAGAAAGGCCTCTCATAGTATCAGACCAGTGGATGTATCATTCAAGATTATACAAAGCAGCAAACTATGTAAAGACCAGTAAAAATCTTGAGCTTATACAGCTTAACTCCTTTGGCTGTGGTCTTGATGCGGTTACCACAGACTGTGTAAACGACATATTAACTAACTCCGGAAAGATATATACTGTGTTAAAGATAGACGAGGTAAGCAACCTGGGAGCTGCCCGTATCAGGATACGTTCTCTTATAAGCGCTGTAAATGTGCGACGCAAACAGCATTTTACTCCATGTCCTGTTTCCAGTGCCATAAAAAGAGTTGAATTTACAGAGGAAATGCGTAAGGATTACACTGTTCTTGTTCCACAGATGTCCCCTATTCATTTTAATCTGCTTCAGCCTGCATTAAGACATATGGGCATAAATGCCGTTACTCTCCCAGATGCCAACAAGGAGGTAGTTGATACAGGCTTAAAGTATGTTAACAATGATGCATGCTACCCTTCCCTTATAGTTGTCGGTCAGATTATGCATGCAATTAATTCAGGAAAATACGACACAAACAAGCTTGCCGTAACCATGACACAGACCGGAGGTGGCTGCCGTGCCACAAATTATGTCGGTTTTATAAGGCGTGCCCTTGCAAAGGCCGGATATGGACATATTCCTGTAATTGCACTTAGTGTTCAGGGCTTTGAGAAAAACTCAGGCTTCAAATTCAACCTTAGAACTGCCAAATGTGCTATTCAGGCTTTGATATATGGCGATTTGTTTATGAGAGTTTTATATAGAACAAGGCCCTATGAAAAGGTTGCCGGCTCTGCTAACGCTCTCCATGATAAATGGGAAAAAGTATGTATTGACAATATAACCTCAAACGGCAGGAATTTTAAGAAAACCATAAAGGCTATCGTAAAGGACTTTGACAATCTTCCACTCAATGAAGATACAATTAAACCAAGAGTAGGCATTGTCGGTGAAATACTTGTCAAATTCCTTCCTTCTGCCAACAATCACCTTGTAGAGCTTCTTGAGGCCGAAGGTGCCGAAGCTGTTATGCCGGATCTTTTGGACTTCTTCATGTATAGCTTTTACAACAATAATTACAAATATGAGTTCTTAGGTAAGCCTAAAAAGTCAGCCAGAAATGCCAATATTGGTATCTGGGCTCTGGAGCTTATGAGAAAACCCATGAAGGATGCTCTTATAAAAAGCAAAAGATTTAATCCTCCTGTTCATATTAAACACCTTGCTGAATATGCAAAGCCGATTGTCTCCATTGGCAACCAGACCGGAGAAGGCTGGTTCTTGACAGGTGAAATGATTGAGCTTATCAAGAGTGGTGCCGGTAATATTGTATGTTGTCAGCCTTTTGCCTGTCTTCCAAACCATATAGTTGGAAAGGGAGTTATCAAGGAGCTTAGAAAGACCTACCCTGAAGCAAACATTGTGGCTATCGATTATGATCCCGGTGCTTCCGAGGTTAACCAGATTAACAGAATCAAACTAATGCTTGCAACAGCCCGTAAAAATCTAAATAAGTAATTTAAAAAACAACAATAATGGTCAGTCATAATTTATATGACTGACCGTTATTTTTCATTATGTCCTTAATCCATTTTAAAAATCACATTTATGAAGCCCTGTTACCAAGTTCAATATCTATTTCCTTTTCCTTATATTCTTCTCCTGACAGATACGCGACCTTTACAGTTACTGTCTCACCTGCTTCATAATACTCCAGAAGATCGACTAATTGCTCTGCACTTGAAATACTAATGCCATCAAATTCCACTATTATATTATTTTTCTTAATACCGGCCTTTCTGGCAGGCGAACCACTCTTTACTTCAGAAACAAGTGCTCCCTTAGGCATCCCATACATGTTTGCCGCATCATCATTTATTGTTGCACATCCCACACCAAGATAGCCTATTTTATCTTTATCAACCTTTTCCCTGGTTTCTCTGTTTACCAAATCATCCAAAATATCCTCAATTGCTGATACAGGGATGGCATAACCCATTCCCTCAACATCGGTTGACATGTACTTTGAAGAGTTAATTCCAATAACCTCACCCTTCATGTTGATAAGCGCTCCTCCGCTATTACCCGGATTAATCGCAGCATCTGTCTGAATCAGAGGAGTTGCATTAGTACTGTTCATTCTGTTTACCGCACTTACTATACCTGTCGTAACAGATTGTCCGTATCCAAGGGCATTACCTATAGCAACAACCTGCTCACCTACCTCAAGCAAATCAGAATTTCCAAGTTTTGCAATCTTAATCTGGGATTTAGTATCCTCTGTCAGCTCATTTAAGGAAACAACTATAACCGCAAGATCATTTTCACTGTCGGTTCCCTTAACCTTAGCTTCATATACACTTCCGTCTATAAATGACACACTGACAGTATTAGCATCTGACACAACATGGTTGTTGGTTACAATAAGAAGTTCTTTGTCGTTTTGACCGATTATTATTCCTGAACCAGATCCTTCAGTCTCATATTCATAATTTCCACCAAACATGCCATAGTTATACTCCTCAACAGCTTTTACAGTTATGGCAACCACCGATGGCATGGCATTTTGGGCAATATCAGACACATCCAAAGCAGAAGTAGCCTCTCCTGAATCAGTGGATACAGTATCAATTATTCCCTCTGTCACAGTATTATCCACTGTATCATCATTTGTACCGGTATGATTATTTTCCCGGGGTGTTTCCTCCACTATAGCAACACTATCCTTGTTTTTGTTATCCAGCTTATTATTAATAAAATTAAACATCAATGCTGCCACACCGCCAAATATCAATGCGCTGGCAGTGAGTGTTGCAAAACGACACACAAGCCTGCCAATACCTTTCTTCCTGTTTTGCTTACAAGGTTTCTTTTTACTGTTTGATATTAGCTTGCTGGTATAATCCTCACTCTCATCAGCCGACTCATGTCCATTGTTATAATCCATGTCATACAAATTATTGTAATTATCTGACCGGATATTTTCCTGATTATTCATATTTGCGTTTTCGGCAATTACATTAATATAATCCTTTGTGCTCATATTATAAAATGAATTACCATCATTATTATTTGCCATATACACCATATCCTTTCCCTGATATTTCTTATCATCTTATTAGTATAATATTCCTAATCTATGGTGTTTTTTTGATAAAAATGTCAAGAAATTGTGAATTAGCTTTCTACATATCCCAATGCTTTCTTCAGAATTTCAAGATTTGATTTCATTGTGTCAATGTATGTTTTTCCATTTTCAATATTATCTATGGTTACATTTTGCATAGAATCCAATGTATATATAGGATAATTTCCATTTTTTGTGCTCTCATTAATTGTTTTTGCCAGATTGACCTTTGAGCCCTCCACGATTAGTATTGCCGGAAGATTTAATTCGTCAAGCTTATTTGCCAGAAATGTAACTGTTTCAAAGCTTGCTTCAGTCTCCGCTGAGCAACCCACAAAAGCCGCATAATATTTTAATCCATAATCCTTTATCATATATATAAACGGAAATCTGTCACCAAACAACAGGGTTTTGCAGCTTGCATTATCCACTGCCATTTCATACTCTTTATCAACTTCTTCTAACTTCTTAACATAATTGTTATAGTTAGTATTATATTCTTCCTCGTTTGCATTATCAAGAGTTACCAGCCCATCCTTTATGGATTCGCATATTTTGATTGCATTTCTAAGAGATAGCCAGACATGCTCGTCATATTCTATAACCTGACTATGATCATGCTCATGTTCCTCCTCCATTCCCTCTATATGTTCCTCTTCGTAAAGCTGGTTTCCAAGAACATCCATCATATTTATTACAATCATATTCGGGTTTTCAGACTGTTTTTGCACATTTTTTACCCATTCCTCAGATATACCACCCACATATATAAACATATCTGCATCTGATATAGTAAGTATATCTCCGGTTGTTGGCTGGTAACTATGCATATCTGCCCCATTTCCTAATAAAACCAAATTAATACCACTCATGTTATCTCCTGCTATTTCTCTTACCCAATCATATTGGGCAAAGGTGGTGCATACAATATTAATCTTATCTGTCTGATCTTTGTATGTATTTTTACAACCGGTTAACATCATTACTACAATAGTTGCCATTGCCGCAATACAAAGCTTAATATAATTATATTTCATTTCTATCACTCTTTTCTATATTATTATTGTCACAGCTATTGCAAATTCCATACAACATTGATGTTTTGCAATCAAGTGCAAAATTGTGATGTTCAAATATATGTATAGCCAGTTCTTTCATATATTCACAATTCATATGATAAATTTTTCCACATCTGCTGCATATCATATGCAGGTGATTACAGCATTCTCCGTCAGGCGTAATATACTGGAAGGTTGATTTACTGCCGCCCTCATCATTATGCTTTAATACGCAGCCCTCCTCAACCAGTCTGTCCAGATATCTGTATATAGTGGTCAAATTTGCTCCGATACCCTCCTGTTCAAGGTAA
This sequence comes from Lachnospiraceae bacterium UBA7589, assembly GCA_002476495.1. Classification (GTDB taxonomy): domain Bacteria; phylum Bacillota; class Clostridia; order Lachnospirales; family Lachnospiraceae; genus Coprococcus_C. The sequence continues at coordinate 104,193 of DLKL01000051.1, read as the reverse complement.
GTCTCAATCTCCCTGACGCTTATATTTTCATCCTTATGATTAATAAGATACTCCATTATCTTATTCCTTTTTTCTGTATTGTATGAACCACTTTTTCTCATATGAATATCCCTCCATGCAAAAAATGCAAACCATTTGCAATTTAGAATTATATCACACTATAAAGATGTGTCAATCTAAATTTGCAAATAATTTGCATTTTGTAATAATTTCCATGACAACATAGTCAGATGAAAATCATCACGATATATTATTCAAATACAGCCCCTATCAGAGAAAACATTATAAATCCACATAAATCCACCACTACAATAGTTGGGCCAACAGGTGTATCGGCGAGAAGTGATATCAAAAGTCCGATAACTGCACATACAATGCTAAAAATAGCCGCACTGATTACTACAGCTTTAAAATTCTTAAAAATCCTCATTGCCGATAATGCCGGAAATATAATCAGGGCCGATACCAGAAGTGAGCCAACCAGATTCATGGCAAGAACTATTATCACTGCAATAACCACAGCCATGGAAATGTTATATACCCCCGCATTTATACCCGTTGCTTTTGAAAAGTTTTCGTCAAATGTAATTGCAAATATTTTGTTATAAAACAAAACATAAAATACCAGAATAAGCACTGACATAACAATACAAAGCTTAACATCAAAATCTGTCAGAGTCAGCATTGAAGAAGAACCGAACAGAGTTGTACACACATCTGTTGAAATATTCTGTGACGTAGGAAAAATATTCATAAGAAGATATCCCAGAGCCAGCGAACCTACAGATATTATGGCAATAACTGCATCTCCGTTTATCCTGGTGTTCTGCCCTGTTTTAAGCATCAAAACAGCCGCAACAACAGTTACAGGCAAAATAAGCAGATTGTTGTTGGTAAATTTAAGTATCATTGCTATACACATTGCTCCAAAAGCCACATGGGACAGTCCATCTCCAATAAATGAAAATCTCTTCAAAACAAGAGTTACCCCAAGCAAAGAAGCACAAAAAGCAATAAGTATGCCAACAATAAACGCCCTGACAACAAACGGATGTTGAAAATAGTAATAAAGCTTTTCTATGGTATCCACTATCCTATACCTCCCTCGGAATTTAACAGTTCCTTATATATTTTACTGTTAAGGAAATCCTGTTTATCATAAAAAAACTCGGATTTGTCGCTGACATGCAATATTCTGTTTGCGTATTTGACAGCACAGCTTATATCATGGGATATCATGATTATTGTAATTCCTTCCTTATTCTGTCTGTTTATCAGTTCATACATTTCCGCTGTAACAACAGGATCAAGACCTGCTACCGGTTCATCGAGAAGAAGCATTTTCCCTGTTGCGCAAAGAGCCCGGGCAAGCAGAGTTCTCTGCTGCTGGCCTCCCGACAAATCCCTGTAGCATCTTTTGGAAAGATTATCTATTCCCAGTTTTTCCATAATTTCCATGGCATGCTTCCTTTCCATTTTATTATAAAAAGGTCTGAGTCCACTATGATTAAGGAAACCTGACATAACTATCTCCATTACTGATGCGGGAAAATCTCTTTGAACAATAGTCTGTTGCGGAAGATATCCGATTTCATTTTGTTTCAGCCCGTCTCCTGTGGTTATAGTACCGGACATCGGTGACTTCAACCCGAGAATTCCCTTCATAAGAGTACTCTTTCCCGAACCGTTTTCTCCGATTATACATAGATAATCATTTTTCTCCACCCTGAAATTAAGGTTTTCCACCACGATTTTTCCTTCATATCCAAAAGAAGCATTTTCACAAGTCAAAAGTGACATAATACATTCCTTCCTCATTTTGCTTTAATACAGCGATAATATAACATTAAAATTAAAATTAGTAAAGACCTGTCATAATTCAAGTCCTGTCAAAAATACAGCTCACCGGGTAATTTATCACCACCCGGTCTTTATCCACCAGACAATCATAGGCAATTATATTAACGCCATTTTCCTCTGCCTTTTTAAGGGCTCCCGAAAACTCAGGATCCTTGTCCCATGCCGGCATAAAACAATCCACTTGCTGCATTTGCACAACAAAAAATATCCAAGCATCATATCCCTGTTCTTTTGCTTTTATCAGCTCATAAACATGTTTAACGCCTCTTGATGTAGGTGCATCCGGAAAGCTGACTATATTACTATTTTCCAGAGTAACACCCTTTACTTCCATGAATATTTTTCTTTGTTCCGTTTCAATATAGAAGTCAAATCGGGAATTACCAAAAGTTTTTTCTCTTTTTACATATTTTATATCAGTTATGAGAGATTGATTTTTAAGCCACTCCTCAACCAGGTAATTTGGAAGCTGGGAATCTATATTAATTATCCTGTCACCCTTACAGGCTGCAACAAGGTCATATGAGGTCTTTCTGTTCGGATTATTACTTTTTTCCAGATAAACCTTTGCTCCCGGAATTAATATTTCCTTGCATCTGCCTGTATTTTTTACATGGACAATTTCTTCTTTTTCTTCAATCCTTACTCTTGCAATAAACCTGTTCGGTCTTTCAATAAATTCTCCTTGGACTATATTATTATACTTCATGATGCTTTCTTATTATCATCTTCCATTTCCTTAGTTTTCTCGTCCTTATCTTTAAAGCTGCCGGCATTTTCCATCAGCCATCCATATATTCCGACTATTACAACAATAGCACACATAATGCCTGCAATTATATTCATAACCATATGTATAACCTCCTTTTTAAACACAAAAATAGCATCCTGCTGATATTTCTTATCATCAGGTTGGAAAAGCTAACATATGCTTCGCTTTTTTCCATCAGATTTGTGGATAAAAGCTGTCAATATAACTCCGTTTAAATATATATTGTTCTTATTTTTAAGATGAACTACGGCATAATTATTACAAAAAAAATTACATTTCAAAGAGCCTTCCCCATAACAGAAAAAGTAAAAAATACTATTTTTTGCACTACTATTATTTGAATTGTACCTTGAAATTGTTTCTATATACTTTGATGTATCCCTTATGCCAAGCATTCTGGTGGTACATGCTTTACATAAGTCTTTTTGGCTGACCGGGGAAATAACATTTTCGCTGTTTTTTGTATAAGGGCACAGCAAATCATACTTTGATACCTCGGGCTCAAAGTATAACTCTGACAATAATATAAAAAATGCCAGTATAATACAGATAAAGCTGCTTTTCTTTTTCCCCATTATATCTTCCATACAAGCCTCTTTACGACATTATGTTAAAAACTTAGTTAAAATAAACCAATTCTTCCTCGGCAGGTTCACAATGTAAAACCTTACTTACCTTTATTACAGGTCCCTCTCCTTCAAACTCAGGATAGTATTCACTGTTTATAACTCCTTTAACAATAACCCATTCCCTGTCCTTAAGCTCCTTTGCTCCCTGGTAATAGCATTTAAATCCTATAAAAGCCACATCATCCGCACAGCATGTCATTGCAAATCTTCCCGAAACAAATTCATTATCCTTATAGCCGGAAGGTCTGTGAACCATTGCTTTGAATTCTATCTCTTTTCCTTCATATTTGGCAGGATTGTCGCAGGAATCAATATACCATATGCCAAAATCCTCATCCTCCAGCTTGATTACAGGCTGATCAATGTCATATGGCAAATCAAGCTCCTCATCTCCTACCTCGGCAAGTCCATCCTTATTTTCAAATATGATCTGTGCTCTACGGTTAACAGCCTTTATACTCCTTCGGTATTCTGCTTTTTTTGTATTCTCATCGCAACGGTTGAATACAATCATATCAGCTGTAGCCAAATTTTCCATAATAAGAGATTTCATATTTGCAAGATATACATCAAAGGTTGTGGCATCTACAAAGGTTATAACCTGCACAACAGTCCAGCCTTTGGGAACTCTTGTGCCAAAAAGCTTTTCAAGTTTCCAGGTACCGTTATATTCTATCATTACTCTCGTTGGATTGTACTTATCCTGCAAATCAAGAAGATGTTCAGTATTTACATCATTTTCTTCCAAATACTCTACATATATATTTTTACTTTTAAGGTATTCTACATCATATTCCTCTATACCCTCTTCACATACAAGCAAAAGAGTTGGATCTCCCTCTGTAAAACCTCTGTCAATCAGGGTTTCATTTGCAAATGTGGTTTTCCCGCTTTCCAAAAAACCCAGAAACATATATACCGGGATTTCACGAATTTCTTCCTTTTTCATTTTTAATTCAACCTTCCGTATGAAATGATATTATTTTATGCAAAAAAGTTCTTCCAACATTTTTTCATTTAAATTACTTCCTATGACACAAAGCTTTCCGGTATAATCCGGTTTTCCGGTTCTGATTTCATATTCACCCGGGACAAGGTCATAGTAAAGCCATTCTTTATCAGGACTTTGTACAATTCCCTTTGCACGTAAAATTATACCATACTTATCTCCTTCTCCTGATAACTCCTTCAGAATACTATCTATCTGCTCCTTTGTATATTTTACAGCTGTCTCTTTCCCCCAGCTTGTGAATACTTCGTCCGCATGATGGTGATGATGGTCATGACATCCACAGGTGCATTCCTCTCCATGCTCATGATGGTGATTATCATGGTGGTGATTATCATGGTGATGATGCTCACACTCCTCATCATGGTGGTGATGATGCTCACACTCCTCCTCATGATGGTGATGTCCACACTCCTCATCATGATGGTGGTGTCCACACTCCTCATCATCATGGTGGTGATGCTCTATCTCCTCTATCATAGTATCCAGTGTATTAGAATGTTCCATAGCATCAAGTATTGTCTTTCCATCTATGTCATCCCATGGAGTTGTGATAATGGCAGCAGCTTTATTATGTTCTCTTAACATTTTTACTGTATCAACAATCTTATCCTCACTTGTATTCTGAGTACGGCTTAATACTATTGTTCCGGCACTTTCTATCTGATTGTTGAAAAATTCTCCGAAATTTTTCATATACATCTTACATTTTGTAACATCAACAACTGTAGTTGCACTATTTATATCTACGTCTGCCTGTGCCTTTACATCTGTTACAGCCTTTATTACATCTGAAAGCTTTCCAACACCCGATGGTTCAATTATAACCCTGTCAGGAGCATAATCAGTAATAACTTTTTTTAATGCTGTGCCAAAATCTCCCACAAGAGAACAGCAGATACAACCGGAATTCATTTCAGTTATTTCCACGCCTGCGTCCTTTAAAAATCCACCGTCAACCCCAATTTCGCCAAACTCATTTTCAATAAGAACAAGCTTTTCACCCGCATATGCCTCTTTAATAAGCTTTTTAATCAATGTAGTTTTTCCGGCTCCCAGAAAGCCTGATAAGATATCAATTTTTGTCATTTTTACTTTCCTCCTAGCAAATTCAAAAAATATTTCTATAAATTAATTTTATATAAGTGATGTACTGAAGTATCTCTCAACTCTGTCCGCTAAAACAGTTGCAATAACCTTATCCTCGCCATACTTTTTTGCCATCTGCATACAAGTCCATACATTAGCCCCTGAGGATGTTCCGACAAGAAGTCCCTGATTTCTTGCCAGACTTCTGGCTGTATCAATTGCATCCCGGTCGCTTACTTCAACTATATCTGTTATTATACTTGTATCCAGTATTTCAGGAATAAAGCCGTCCCCAATACCTTGTATCTGATGAAGACCGGGTTCATGTCCAAGCAGGGCTGAAACATTTTTAGGCTCTACAGCAACAATCCTTGTATCCGGATTTTGCTCAAGAAGATACTTTGCTATGCCTCCAAGTGTCCCTCCGCTTCCGATACCTGACACATATATGTCAATTTTCCTGCCCAGTTGTTCAGTAAGTTCCCTTGCTGTAGTTCTATAATGAATATCCGGGTTAGCCTGATTAACAAACTGCTGAGGCATATAGTATTTTTCAGGGTCAGAATTACATATTTCCGCCGCCTTATCAACAGCTCCGCCAATACTCAGCTTAGGCTCGGTAAGAACAAGCTTTGCTCCAAGAGCTTTTATTATCTTCTTTCTTTCTTCACTCATATTCTCTGGCATAACAATGATTACATCGTATCCCTTTTGTACACCGCAAAGTGCAAGACCTATACCTGTATTTCCACTTGTAGGTTCAATAATTGTCATGCCCTTTTTGAGCTTTCCCTGTGCTTCTGCCACCTCTATCATATTCTTCGCAATCCGGTCCTTAATACTGCCCCCGGGATTTAAAAACTCAGCCTTTGCAAATATATTATATCCTGTACTGCTTTGTAAGGATAACAGAGGGGTATTCCCGATTAAATCTAAAACATTACTATAATACATATTTTCGCCTCTTTCAAATAATAATAATCTTCACATTGTTAAGTTTTCAATGTTGAAAAATCTCAACAAAATATAATATCACATTCCAAGATAAAATACCATATATTTAGAATACGTCGGATTTCTTTTTTGTAAATATAATATTTTCTAAATATATATTTATATTACATCTTCCCATTCTCAAATATCTGTTTGATTTTTTACAGTGATTTCCATCTGATTAAATGGTATTTCTATACCCTCTTCACGAAATTTACATACAATATTTTCATTTATTTCCCATTTTGCATTCCAATAATCTGTTGAGTGAACAAAGCATCTCAACCCCATCTTAACGGAGCTGTCCTCCAATGAATCCACAAATATATCTATATCTTTGCTACTATCATAATATTTTGATTCTTTCACAATGTTCCCAAGTATTCTTTTTACCTTAACAAGATCTGAATCATATGCTACTCCCACATATATATCCAGTCTTCTTATTTTTTCCGCTGTTACATTAACAATAGAATTAGCTGTTATATTACCATTCGGTATAACTATATGTTTGTTATCATAAGTTACCAGCTTTGTATAAAATATATCAATTGCTTCTACTGTGCCCTCACAGTTTTTATCGTTCTCAATTATATAATCTCCAACCTTAAAAGGCTTCATTATAAGAATAAGGACTCCACCCGCAAAATTCGCAAGGCTTCCTTGCAATGCAAGGCCTATAGAAAGACTGGCTGTTCCGAGGATAGCCACCAGAGATGTTACCTGAAATCCCAACAGGGAGGCTGCCATTATAAATACAACTGCATACAGGACTCCTCTTATGACAGATATCAGAAATCCGGCAACACTATTTTCCATTCCTGAACGTTTAAAGGATTTTTTTATCAGATTTACAATAAGCTTACAAAGCTTAAGACCTACAACAATAAAAATTATAGCAATAAATAAATCAAAACATTTGTCAACAATCCAGTTAATAATCCGGTCACCATACTGTTCCAGCTTGTTTTTATCCAAATCAACTGCTACATCCATATTTTCACCTCATTTAAAAGACAACAGGGGGAAAAATCCCCCTTGTTTTATTATAGCCTCTTTCAGCTACTGTCTTCCTATAACTTTTTTAAATACTGTAATGGACAGGGGGGGAACATTAATCTGAATATTATGCTCAAAACCGTCCACAGCTTCCTTCTTTGCCTGTTTTGCTGTCTTATTATTTCTTCCCTCTCCACCATATTTCAGATTATCACTCGAAAAAATTTCCTTCCATTTTCCTCCGGTTGGAGTAGCGAGCTTGTACGACTTATGCTCATTAGGGGTGAAATTACATATTACAACCAGATTATCCTTCTCATTTTGTCCTTTTCTGACAAATGACAAAAGGCTTGCATTTGCATTATTACTGTTAATCCACTCAAAGCCGTCCTGGGAATTATCCAGCTCATACAAGGCCGGCTCAGATAAATATAAGGAATTAAGTGCTTTTACATATCCTTGCATATACACATGTGCATCGAACTCAAATAATGACCAGTCAACCTGACCTGCCTCATTAAATTCGGCAAACTGTGCTATCTCCTGACCCATAAAAAGTAATTTTTTTCCGGGATGAGTCATCATATATCCATATGCAACCCTGAGATTGGAAAACTTATCCTCGTAGCCTCCCGGCATTTTAGTTATCATTGAGCCCTTTTCATGTACCACCTCGTCATGTGAAAGAACCAGAATAAAATTTTCACTGTATGCATATACCATGCTGAATGTAAGATCATTATGATGATATTTTCTATACAACGGATCCAGCTTTATATATCTTAAGAAATCATTCATCCAGCCCATATTCCATTTGAAATCAAAGCCCATTCCCCCATCCTTGACCGGATGGGTCATCATTGGCCATGCTGTAGATTCTTCAGCAATCATAAGCACACCCTTATGTAGCTCATGCATCTTAAGATTAACTTCCTTTATGAACTCTATAGCCTCAAGATTTTCATTGCCACCATAAATATTAGGTATCCATTCTCCACCCTGACGTCCGTAATCAAGATAAAGCATAGATGCAACAGCATCCATTCTTATTCCATCTATATGATACTTTTCTGCCCAATACAAAGCATTGGCAACAAGGAAATTTCTTACTTCATTTCTTCCGTAGTTAAAAATATATGTTCCCCAGTGAGGATGCTCACCCTTTTTAGGGTCCTCATGCTCATACAGGCATGTTCCGTCAAATCTGCCCAATCCATGCTCGTCCTTTGGAAAATGTGCAGGAACCCAGTCTATGATGACTCCTATATTTTTGCTGTGGAGATAATCTACAAAATACATAAAATCTACCGGGTCACCATATCTTGAGGTAGGGGCATAATAGCCTGTAACCTGATATCCCCAGGATGGATCATAAGGATGCTCCATAACAGGCATAAGTTCTACATAATTGTAATTCATATCTATAAGATATCCTGCAAGCTCATGGGCAATATCTCTGTAATTATAAAATTCTCTTCCATCATCAGGTCTTTTCCATGAACCTAGATGCACCTCATAAATATTAACAGGCCGGGAAATATAATCTTGTTTTTCCCTTGCTGTGATCCATTTAACATCCTTCCAGTTGTACGACAAATCTACAATCCTTGATGCATTTGCAGGTCTGACCTCACTGCTGAATCCATATGGATCACTTTTCATACATATACTACCCTTTTTAGAACGGATTTCATATTTGTATATTTCTCCAAGAAATTTTCCCGGAACAAAAAGCTCAAATATTCCTGAATAATCAAGTTTTCTCATAGGATGTCTTCTGCCATCCCAATTATTGAAATTACCGACTACGGAAACCCTCTCTGCGTTAGGAGCCCAGACTGCGAACAAAACTCCCTCTATACCATCTACTGTAAGAGGATGCGCTCCCATTTTTTCATAAATATTATAATGTTCCCCCTCATTAAAAAGGCTTATGTCTATAGGGTCAATTACAGGTTCGAAAATGTATGGATCGATATAAGTAATATCCTCACCATTATCAAATTTAACATTAAGCTTATAATCGAACCGGTTTTTATCCTTAATCAGAACAGAAAAAAATCCCGGTACTCTTTCTGAAACAAGTGTATATTTTTTCTTTGTAGCTGTATCAATTGCTGTAACCACCCTGGCTCCGGGAAGATATGCATTAATATAAAGGTCATCTATACATTGATGCATTCCAAGAATATGATGGGGATTATTATGAATACCCTGTACAAGAGCATCAACTTCCATCCAATTTATAGCAAAGACTTCTTTTCTTCTGGACATCTTAAATTATCTCCCTTTTATAATCTATGTATAAAAATTCCACTTCTCAATTTTGGTTCAAACCAGGTTGATTTTGGTGGCATAAGCAATTTTGCATCTGCAACATCAAAAAGCTGGTCTATTGAGGTAGGATACATGGAAAAGGCAAGACACATATCACTCTGCGCCCTTTTTTCCAATTCCTCTAATCCTCTTATTCCACCCACAAAATCTATTCTTTTGTCCGTTCTCGGATCCTTTATACCAAGTAGCGGATCAAGAATGTTATTTTGTAATATGGACACATCAAGCCCCTCCACAGGGTCATCAACCAATATGTCGATATGTGCGGTAAGCTTATACCAGTCACCATCCAGATACATACCAAATATGCCCTTTTTGTCAGGTAAAACTCGTTTACCTGTCTTAACTATATCAAAATTCTTACCTACCTCACAAAGAAATTTTTCCTTAGTATATCCATTAAGATCCTTTATAACTCTGTTATAAGGAAGAATTTTCAACTGATTATGAGGAAAAAGGACAGACAAAAAGAAATTAAACTCCTCATCTCCCCTGTAATCCGGATTTTCCTTCCGTCTCTTAATCCCTACCTTAACTGCTGAAGCAGCTCTGTGATGTCCGTCTGCAATATAAATATCTGACAAATTCATGAAAGATTCTCTCACAATATCCATATCTTTAGGATCATCCATCAGCCACACTCTGTGACATATACCATCTTCTGATATAAACGAATACTCCGGCTCCTTATTTTTAGTTCTTTCAACTGCTTCATCTATAGCTTCAATATTCCTGTAAGCAAGAAAAATAGGTCCTGTCTGGGCATTGCATGTATCAACATGGGTAATACGATCTATCTCCTTATCTTCACGTGTGTTTTCATGCTTTTTTATAATACCGTTTATGTAGTCATCAATAGATGCACATGCAACAATCCCTGTCTGGCTTCGTCCATCCATAACCAGCTCATAAATATAATACATATCCCCGGTGTCTTTTATATAATCACCCCGGTCAATCATATCATCCAGCAATTCCCTGGCTTTTTCATATACACATGGAGCATAGATGTCCACATTATAGTCAAAAAACGTCTCAGCCCTGTCAATTCTTAAAAAAGACAGTGGCTTACCTTCTATTGCCTTTTTTGCTTCTTCCCTGTTATATACATCATAAGGCAGGGCAGCAACCTGACTTACAATATCCTTTCTTGGTCTATATGCTGAAAATGGTTTTACTATAGCCATATTTTTCTCCTTATGTCATACGGATTAGCCTCTTATAGCCTTAACCGCCTCATCAATGGATTTTTTGTATGATTCCTCTGTTGAATTGTTAAACACAAAAAGTTCCGGAATGTTATCAGGCTGATTAAAATTCTGGGTAGCAATATATTCATCCCAATGTTCAAGCTTCCACACATCCCTGTCGGATGCTCTCTTAATCATACGTTGATGAACTACCTCAGGATCAGCATGAACCCATACGACAAAAAGCTCAGCATCCTTCTCCCTCAGCTTTGCTCTCAAATTATCAAGATACTCGTTATTTCTTATCTCCTCCGTAAAAGGTGCATTAATAAGTACAGTATCATTATAATCTAATGCCTCAAAGGCAAGATCCAAAACCGCATAATATTCATAATCTCTTATTTCCCTCTGAAAGAAATCAGATGAACGGTTATATTCCTCCCCCGCTACCTTAAATATCTGCTTAGAAAGAACAATTAATGTATCCTTGTCAAGATAAACACAATTTGTAAGTGCTTTTGCCAATTTCTTAGAAATAAATGTCTTACCACAGGCAGGTGGTGAGGTAACTAATATAAGCTTTTTCATAATATATATGCCTCCTAAAAATAATTCGAAAAATAATGTGAAAAATTTTCACCAAATTATCATTATTCTATCATAAAATCAATAATCGTACAAGAATATTCATTACAATTATTTTTATTATCATATATAAACACGCTTCTATGTTATTCTTTCTTTTTTCCTTTTATTTATTACATATTTAGCTTATATCGGTGTCTACCGTATCATAAAGAATCTTCATCAATTCAGACATAAATAATGGCTTTGTGGCAAAGAAAGCAATATTCTTATTCTTAATAAAGTCCTCAAGCTGTTCACCTTCCTCATCGGCAAGAATAATTATTGTAACATCCTGTCCTTTAATCTCCCTGATTTGGTCAACAAGCTCAGCAACCTTCATATCTGTCAATTCCCATTGTATAAAAAACATATTAAATGGCTTATCGGCTTCACAATCTGTGATTCTTCTCAGGCTTTCCTTGCCTGTCATCCCCCACTCACAGTAAATACCAATACGCTCAAACAATCTGGAAACGTTATCGCAACTTGGAAATTCATTGTCAATCACATATGCTCTTATATCAAAAAATTCATTGGCTACAGGAATAATATCTTCATGCCTATTTGTGTAATCCTCTTCCAATGCACTGCCATGGTTTCTCGCATATGTAAGCATTTTTGTATTTTCCATTGAATAAATCAGCTTTTCATTAATATTATACATATAAGCTATATCAATAATAATTAGTGATATTAACATCATCGTAACAAAAAGCGTTATATTAAGACCTTCAATTCCGGCAGAAAGATTATGCATTTTAATTCTGCTTACAACAAACCAATCTGTACCAATAATGCGCGAATATGAAAATACTACCCTGTCACCTTGTTTATCATAATAGAAAAAGCTTCCACTTACATTGTATGATACATCATCATTTACAATATAGGGAGAAAAAATGTTCATTTCCAACAGCTTTAAAAAAAAGTCATCCCCATCCCGGCTATCACCATTTACCATGTATCTTCCATTGCCATCAATAATAGAGAAGCTCATGTCATCATATTTTTTCTGAAAATCCATAAGCTTATTAATATTATCAGCACTATAAACATTGGCAAGAATACATGTAACATTTTTGCCTGAATCATCTTTTATGTAAAACTTTGTATAAACTCCGATTACCTTTTCTCCTGTAGATGCAACAACAAACTCCGGAAGATAGTTAACCTCAAGGGGCATATCCTCTTCCTCTTTTTTTAATTCCATCCTAATATTTTCGTTTGCTGCTATATCCTCATTCCATTTTCCCTCTCCTGTTGAAAAAAGAATATTTCCGTCCATATCTATGAGCTTATATTCACCAACATTTTTGTATGTAGAACAGCTCATATATTCGTTAAGTTCAGATAAGGACATATTTTTCTTTTCAGCATACTTTCTTATGTCAATTAGTTTTTCTCTATGGCATTTAACATACGATGTAGCTATATTTGAGGATGAATCCGTAAGATGTACTATATCATCTAAATCCTTTTCTAATAATGTATCCTGATTGTGTGAGAAATATAATATGAGAATTCCTGCTAAAATGATAAACATCGATAAATTGAAAAAAGCCAGTGCAATTACACTTTTCCTTTTAAGTAAGCCACTTTTCATATACTATCCCCCCATAATAAGTAATAAGAATTATTATATTTTATCGTCATAAATAACTGCTTCATAGCATAATAGCACAGTATTTACAAAAAATCCACCTATTTTTTACTATAGTTCAAAGTTCCTTTATTATGAACCGTAAGGACATTATATCAGTCTTATAATTTAGTATACATAATTTTAAAATACTATTTATTTAATAGTATTTTAAAATTGAACCCACCGGCATTTGATGGATGTAAAAACAGGGTGTCGCACTGTATTCCCAGTGCGGGCACCCCATTATAGCTTATATATTCAAATACTATTTCTTATCTATATATCCCTGTGCCTTAAGCAGCTCTGCACAAAGTACTGCTCCGCCTGCTGCACCTCTTACTGTATTGTGAGATAAGCCGACAAATTTCCAATCGTAAATTGAATCCTCACGAATTCTGCCTACGCTTATGCCCATACCCTTCTCATAGTCAACATCCAGTGTTACCTGTGGTCTGTTGTCCTCCTCCATATACCGGATAAACTGCTTTGGGGCACTCGGAAGACCAAGTTCCTGTGGTACTCCCTTAAATTCAACCAGCTTTTCTATGAGTTCATCCTTTGTAGGTTTCTTCTTAAATTTTACGAATACTGCAGCTGTATGTCCGTTTAATACCGGCACACGGATACATTGACATGTAATCTTAATATCATCTGCAGGCACTATAACACCATCCTGGATTTTACCCCATATTCTAAGAGGTTCCTTCTCGGATTTTTCTTCCTCTCCACCAATATATGGGATAATATTTCCTATCATTTCAGGCCAGTCCTTAAAGGTTTTACCCGCTCCTGAAATTGCCTGATATGTTGTAGCCACAACTTCATATGGTTCAAAATCCTTCCACGCTGTAAGCACAGGTGCATATGACTGAATAGAACAATTTGGTTTAACCGCAACAAATCCTCTTGCTGTGCCCAGCCTTTTTCTCTGAAAATCAATAACCTTCATATGCTCAGGATTAATCTCAGGTACAACCATAGGTACATCAGGTGTCCATCTATGAGCGGAATTATTAGAAACAACCGGTGTTTCTGTCTTGGCATAGGCCTCCTCGATAGCTTTTATTTCATCCTTCGACATATCAACGGCAGAAAAAACAAAATCTACAGTAGATGCCACCTTTTCTACCTCATTAACATTATAAACTATAAGCTTTTTTACAGCCTCAGGCATAGGAGTATCCATTTTCCATCTGTCTCCAACCGCCTCCTCATATGTTTTTCCGGCACTTCTTGGGCTTGCTGCAATTGTAGTTACCTCAAACCATGGATGATTTTCAAGCAAAGATATAAAACGCTGTCCTACCATTCCTGTTCCACCAAGAATACCAACCTTTAACTTATCACTCATAATTATTCCTCCTGTCTATTTTATGACACGAACCTTTACAACTCCGTCAATGGCTTCAATCATTTTCACCATATCCTCATTAGCTTTTTCGCTTGTGTCAAGAATTGTATATGCCCAGTCACCTCTGGACTTGCTTACCATATCAGATACATTAATACCCTTTGATGAAAAGGCACCCGTAAACTGGGTAAGCATATTAGGAATATTTTTGTGGCAAACTGTAAGTCTTGATGCAGCTGTGCATTTTCCTGCATCACATGCCGGATAATTTACTGAATTTTTAATATTACCATTCTCAATGAAATCCATAGTCTGCTTAACTGCCATAATCGCACAATTATCCTCAGATTCTTCTGTTGATGCACCCAGATGTGGCAGTGTTATTACATTATCATGACTTGCAATCTTTGCATTAGGGAAATCTGTTACATACTTAGATACCTTTCCACTTTCCAGAGCATCAATCATATCATCATCATTTACAAGAATATCCCTGGCAAAATTCAAAATTTTAACTTTGTCCTTCATCATTGCAATTGTATCCTTGTTAATCATGCCCTTTGTAGAATCCAGTGCCGGAACATGCAAGGTTATATAATCACACTCTTTGAATATATCTTCAACATTTGTAATATGTTTGACATTTCTCGACAACATCCATGCTGCATCAACGGAAACATATGGATCAAATCCATATACCTCCATGCCAAGATGAGTTGCTGTATTTGCTACCCTGGCACCTATTGCACCAAGACCGATAACTCCAAGTTTCTTACCCATAACCTCATTTCCGGCATATTTTGATTTCTGCTTTTCTACATCCTTTGCTATTGTCTCAGCATTGGCATTAGCCTTAACCCAGTTATAGCCACCCATAAGATCTCTGGATGCAAGCATAAGTCCTGCAATAACCAGTTCCTTTACACCATTTGCATTCGCCCCCGGTGTATTAAATACAACAATACCTTTACCGGCACATTTATCCAGAGGAATATTGTTAACTCCTGCACCTGCCCTTGCTATGCAAAGCAGCTCATCAGACAGTTCCATATCATGCATTGCCGCACTTCTTACCAGAACTGCCTGTGCATCTTTAAAATTATCTGTACTTTCATAATTATCTGTAAGTAAATCCATACCACATGCTGCAATAGGATTTAAGCAATTAACCTTTACCATATTCTTTCTCCCATATAATAATATTACATAATCCGGCAATATCAATGCATTTTCAAAAAACGCTTCTTTTCCTGCTTTAATATATCTTTATTGATAATGCTCTCTGTATTCGTACCAATCTTATGAATTTGCTTCTTCAAATTCTTTCATAAACTGTACAAGCTTTTCAACACCTTCAATCGGCATGGCATTATAAATAGATGCTCTCATACCGCCTACTGTTCTATGTCCTTTCAGATTTACAAAGCCCGCTGCAGTTGCCTCCTTTACAAACTTTGCATCCAATTCTTCATTTCCTGTTACAAAAGGAACATTCATAAGTGAACGATCTTTCTTTACAACGGTTCCCTTAAACATTTTTGAAGAATCAAGGAAATCATACAAAATGGCTGCTTTTTTCTCGTTATGAGCCTTCATTGCAGCAAGGCCACCCATTTCTTTAACCCATTTAAATACAAGACCACATACATAAATCCCATAGCATGGTGGTGTATTATAGAGTGAGTCATTGTCTGCCTGTGTCTTATATTTTAACATTGTAGGGCAAAATTCAGGAACGTCATCTCTGATTAAATCCTCTCTTATAATTACAACAACAACTCCTGCAGGTCCCACATTTTTCTGAACTCCAAAATATATAAGGCCATAGTCGGACACATTCACCGGCTGTGAAAGAATATCTGATGACATATCCGCAACAAGAATCTTTCCTTTTGTGTTAGGAAGCTCCTTATATGTTGTTCCGTAAATTGTATTATTATGGCAAATATAAACATAATCTGCATCCTCAGATACCGGAAGATCCGAACAATCCGGAATGTATGAAAATGTTTTGTCAGCTGATGATGCTATGGCATTGACCTTTCCGTATTTTTTTGCTTCCTCATATGCCTTTTTAGCCCACTGTCCTGTTATAATGTAATCTGCAACTCCATTTTTCATAAGATTCATCGGAATAGCTGCAAACTGTTGTGATGCACCGCCCTGAAGGAAAAGGACCTTATAATTGTCAGGAATATCCATAAGCTCCCTCAAATCCTTTTCTGCTTCTTTTATGATATTATCATATACCTTTGAACGATGACTCATCTCCATTACGCTCATTCCTGAGCCCTTATAATCCATCATCTCCTCTGCACACTGCTTAAGCACTACCTCAGGTAATACTGATGGTCCGGCTGAAAAATTAAATACTCTTGCCATTTTTTAAATCCTCCCTATTTATTTTCTAAATCCTTGGCATCAAAACATGTCTCCAAAGCTGCTCCTGCGGCAACCATTGGCCATACCTTATCATCTTCATTAATCACACAGTCAATCACTACCGGCTTATTAAGCTCTATGGCCTTATTTAATGCATTTTCGAATTCCTCAAGATTAGTTGCCCTTATTCCTGTCGCTCCCAACGCATCAGCTACCTTAACAAAATCAACATTATCATTAAGCACGGTATTAGAATATCTCTTGTCATAAAACAGTGTCTGCCATTGCCTTACCATGCCCAGCACATGATTGTTAATTACAACCTGTATAATAGGTATATTGTATCTTGCTGCTGTGGCAATTTCATTGAGATTCATTCTAAAGCAGCCGTCTCCCGCAATATTAATTGTCAAATTCTCAGGTCTGCCAAGCTTTGCACCAATACATGCTCCCAGGCCAAAGCCCATAGTTCCGAGACCGCCTGAGGTTATAAGCTGTCTTGGTCTTGTATACTTATAATGCTGTGCAGCCCACATCTGATGCTGTCCTACATCTGTAGTAATTGTTGCCTTGCCATTGGTGAGCTCATAGATTTTGTTTATTATACCCGGACCCGAAAAAATACTATAATCATCTACACAAGGATATTCCTCCTTGAGCCGGTGGATTTCCTCTCTCCATTCAATATGCTCCACAGCTTTTATTCTTGTTGCCAGCATCTTAAGAATTTCCTTTGCATCTCCTACAACACTGCAATCGACTAATATATTTTTATTTATTTCTGCTTCATCTATATCAATATGTATTATTTTTGCGTTAGGTGCAAATTTACTTGCATTTCCTATAACCCTGTCTGAAAAACGGGCTCCAATAACTACAATAAGATCTGACCTGTTAATTGCAAAATTAGATACCTTGGTTCCATGCATGCCTATCATGCCTGTATATCTTTGTTCAAGTCCTGAAAATGCTCCCTTTCCCATAAGTGTATCGCACACGGCGGCATCAATTTTTTCCGCAAATTTTTTAAGCTCCGGAGAGGCATCTGCTGTAATAACACCTCCGCCTGCAATAATCATAGGTTTCTTTGCTTTTTCAATGAGTTTAATTGCCTTATCTAAATCATCGGCCTTTATAGTATTAACCTTTCTTTCGATCGGTTCAGGTGCCTTCGGCTCATAATCTGCCACATTAGCTGTAACATCTTTTGTTATATCAACTAAAACAGGGCCAGGTCGTCCTGTTTGGGCTATTTTAAATGCCCTTCTGATTGTGTCGGCAAGCTCATGCACATTCTTTACAATAAAGCTATGCTTAGTAATAGGCATAACAACACCTGCAATATCAATTTCCTGAAAGCTGTCCTTGCCCAAAAGAGACACACCAACATTGGCAGTAATAGCAACAACAGGAATTGAATCCATATAAGCAGTTGCTATACCTGTAACCAGATTGGTTGCGCCCGGACCTGAGGTTGCCATACATACTCCAACCTTGCCTGTTGCCCTGGCATATCCGTCAGCGGCATGTGCTGCGCCCTGTTCATGGGATGTTAATATATGTTTTATTTCATCCTGATGCTTATAAAGAGCATCATATACATTAAGAATAGTTCCTCCGGGATATCCAAATACAGTATCTACCCCTTGTTCCTTTAAGCACTCAATGATGATTTCTGAGCCTGTTAATTGTTTCATAATAATTCTCCTTTTATTACTTCCGCATGTTATTAGAATATCAATACACTCTATACGGTTATACACCTTTAAATATGAGAATGATATCACATTATACTAAATATTTCAAATACTAAAGTTTAAGGACTGCTCCCTGATTACCTGATGTAACCATTTTTGCATATCTTGCAAGGTACCCTGTCGTTACCTTTGGCTCTCTCGGAGTCCAGACCGCCTTACGTCTCGCAAGCTCCTCATCTGATACCTTGACATTAATTGTGCATGCATCAATATCTATACTGATGATGTCTCCCTCTTCTATAAGAGCTATAGGACCACCTACAGCAGCCTCCGGAGATACATGTCCGATTGAAGCGCCACGGCTTGCACCCGAAAAACGTCCGTCTGTAATAAGTGCAACCGATGAACCAAGACCCATACCGGCAATAGCTGATGTAGGATTAAGCATCTCCCTCATACCGGGACCGCCCTTAGGTCCCTCATATCTTATAACCACTACATCCCCTGCTACTATCTTACCGCTTTTTATCGCTTCGATTGCATCATCTTCACACTCAAATACTCTTGCCGGACCTTCATGCTGAAGCATCTCTGGAACAACTGCTGAACGTTTAACCACTGAACCGTCAGGTGCAATATTTCCTCTGAGAACCGCAAGGCCTCCTGTCTTTGAATATGGGTTATCAAGAGTTCTTATAACCTCAGGATTCATATTCTTATGACCCTTTACAGCCTCTCCTATAGTCTTTCCTGTTACTGTCATGCAGTTCTCATTTATAAGTCCCGCCTCGCAAAGCTGGTTGATAACGGCATATACTCCGCCTGCCTCATTTAAATCCTCCATATATGTAGGGCCTGCAGGTGCAAGATGACAAAGGTTAGGAGTCTTTGCACTAACCTCATTAGCAAGTGATATATCAAAATCAAAACCAATTTCATGAGCAATTGCAGGTATATGAAGCATAGAGTTTGTAGAACAGCCCAGAGCCATATCTACAGTAAGTGCATTCATAATAGCATCCTTAGTAATAATATCTCTCGGACGTATATCCTTCTTGAGCATCTCCATAACTGCATAACCAGCACGCTTGGCAAGCTTAAGTCTCTCAGAATATACTGCAGGAATTGTACCATTGCCCGGAAGACCCATGCCAAGTGCCTCAGTCAGACAGTTCATAGAGTTTGCAGTGTACATGCCTGAGCATGAACCGCAGGTAGGACATGCGTTACACTCGAATTCTTTTACATCATCCTCTGTCATAGTACCTGCCGCATAAGAGCCGACTGCCTCAAACATACTTGACAGGGAAGTTTTATGACCCTTAACATGCCCTGCCAGCATAGGTCCACCTGATACAAATACGGTAGGAACATTTACTCTTGCTGCTGCCATGAGAAGTCCCGGAACATTCTTATCACAGTTTGGTATCATAACAAGTGCATCAAATTGATGTGCAATAGCCATACACTCTGTAGAATCAGCTATAAGGTCTCGTGTTACCAGTGAATACTTCATCCCGATATGTCCCATGGCTATACCATCACACACTGCAATTGCAGGGAACATAACCGGTACTCCTCCTGCTTCAGCAACTCCAAGCTTTACAGCCTGTGCAATCTTGTCAAGATTCATATGTCCCGGTACAATCTCATTGTAAGAGCATACAATACCCACCATAGGCTTCTTCATCTCTTCCTCTGTCATACCAAGTGCATTGAACAAACTTCTGTGTGGTGCCTGCTGCATACCAACCTTTACATTATCACTCTTCATAGCTTTACTCCTTTTTATCTTCTTCTATCTTTCTACTTCTTCAACTTCTACTTTCAACAAACCCGGAGCCATACTACTTTGTACAGCCGCCTTATCTGCGCCTGTCATATCATCTATTATAATATAGTTTGCATTCATACTTACCGCTCCATCTTCACCCGGAACATAAGATATCATAACAGGATATGCCGAATCATATACGTAGATATTATATCTCCGGCTTAACAGCCTCCAAGCCTCTGTCATATAACGATACCACAGAGCTATTGGTTTTAACTTTTTTGTCCGAAACAACAACCTTCACCACAATTATATCGAGGGCAATCACAAGCAATACAACCAGAAGCTTAAGCACCTTGGTTTGTTTTTTCATAATCATTAAATTCTTTCTGCTATAAGGTCTCCCATCCTGTTGCAGCCTACAAGCTCTGTGCCCTCTGACGCAATATCACAGGTTCTGTATCCATCTACAAGCACCTGCTTAACTGCTGCCTCTATGGCATCAGCTTCCTTATCGAGGTCAAAGGTGTATCTGAGCATCATCGCTGCTGAAAGGATTGTAGCTATAGGATTAGCTTTATCCTGTCCTGCTATGTCAGGTGCCGAACCACCGCTAGGCTCATACATACCGAATTTTGTCTCATTCAGTGACGCAGACGCAAGCATTCCTATAGAACCTGTTATCATTGATGCCTCATCTGAAAGGATATCACCGAACATATTCTCTGTAAGCACCACATCAAACTGTGCAGGGTCCTTTACAAGCTGCATAGCACAGTTATCAACCAACATATGCTCATAGGTTACCTCCGGATAATCTTTGGCTACCTCTTCTACAACCTTCCTCCAGAGTCTTGATGAATCAAGTACATTTGCCTTATCTACCGATGTAACCTTCTTACGTCTCTTCATCGCTATATCAAAGCCCTTTTTGGCTATACGCCGGATCTCATTCTCATTATATGTAAGAGTGTCAACGGCTGTCATAACCCCATCTATCTCCTTAGTTTCCCTTGCTCCGAAGTAAAGACCGCCGGTAAGCTCTCTCATTATCATCATATCAAAGCCTCTGTCAGCTATTTCCTCCTTCAGCGGGCAGGCTCCCTTTAACTGCTCGTAGAGATTTGCCGGTCTTAAGTTTGCAAATAATCCAAGTTCCTTACGAATCTTAAGAAGTCCGGCCTCAGGACGTTTAGCAGGTGGAAGCTTATACCATGGTGAGGTAGATGTATTTCCGCCGATTGAGCCAAGTAATACTGCATCTTTTGCCTTAGCCCTGGCTACTGTCTCGTCAGTAAGCGGCTCACCACATGCATCTATTGAACAGCCTCCCATAAGAAGCTGCTCATAATTAAAAGTATGACCATACTTAGTTCCTATTGCATCCAGAACCTTCATAGCCTGGGTTACAACCTCAGGACCTATTCCGTCGCCCTTTATAACTGCTATATTACAATTCATAACTATCCTCCGTTTCTTCTAGCCCTGCCATGTAACATTCTGCAGATGCTTATTTTTCATCATTTCATCACATAGCTTACTATCGTTTTTTTCAATCAGCTCGCCAGTCCTATAATAACGCCATGATGGTATAACCATAGCAGGCCGAAAAAGTCTTTTTTTCTGATATAACACTGTAAGTATCATATTCATTCTCGTTTTTCACTTCACAAATTAGTAATTTACAACGTTTTCTTTCTTTTTTCAGCTTTTCATAATATGATTTTTCCAGCAAACTACATAATACACAGAATACTATTCCGTATGTTATACAAATGACTGAAAACCGTAAAGTTTTTGCTGTCTGCAAACACTCTTATCACATATGTAATTAACAAAACAATCACAACGCAAAAAAGTATGTATACCGCCATTTTAACAAGGTTTTGTCTTGTAGGATATTATTCCTGCAAGTATACCAATTAAAAATTCCAAAATCCTTACTATTGTTTTTTT
>DLKL01000051.1:0-81804 GCA_002476495.1 Lachnospiraceae bacterium UBA7589 | reverse complement strand
CCTCCGTTTTTTATGATTTCCTGCATAAATGGAGGAAAAGCCTGTCCCTTAAATTCTGTCCCCTTTGTACGGTCATATATCATGCCGCTGTCAAAATCAATTTCCACCTGATCTCCGGCATCAATTCCCTTTGCGGCCTCAGGGCATTCAATAATAGGAAGCCCTATATTAATTGCATTTCTGTAGAAAATTCTTGCAAAGGTTTCCGCAATTACACAGCTTATACCTGATGCCTTAATAGCTATAGGTGCATGCTCTCTCGATGAGCCGCAGCCGAAATTTTTCTTTGCAACCATTATATCTCCCGGCTTAACTCGTTTAACAAAATCCTTGTCTATATCCTCCATGCAATTTTTTGCAAGCTCGGCAGGATCAGATGAATTAAGATATCTTGCAGGAATTATTACGTCTGTATCAACATTGTCACCATATTTGTGAACTGTACCAAATGCCTTCATATCTATACTCTCCTTATCTATATAATTACATAATCTCAGCCGGACTGCTGATTTTACCGGTTATTGCAGATGCCGCTGCAACAGCAGGGCTGGCAAGATATACCTCAGAATCAACATGCCCCATTCTTCCGACAAAATTACGGTTTGTTGTTGAAACACATTTTTCCCCGGCAGCCATAACACCCATATGGCCTCCAAGGCAAGGTCCACAGGTAGGAGTTGAGACAACCGCACCGGCCTTAATAAATATCTCAGTAAGACCTTCCTTTATCATCTGCAGATAAATATCCTGAGTACCCGGGATAACTATTACTCTTAATCCCTTTGCAACCTTTTTATTTTTCATAATATCAGCTGCAATTCTCATATCAGAGATTCGTCCGTTGGTGCATGAGCCTATGACTACCTGATCGATTTTAATATCACCTGTTTCATCAATGGTTTTTGTATTCTCAGGAAGATGTGGAAATGCAACTGTGGGTTTAAGCAGTGATAAATCTATAGTATATTCCTCATCATATTCTGCATCCGGATCAGCCTCATATTTTGTCCATTTCTTTACCGAATGCTCTTTCATATATTCCTCAGTCAGGTCATCTACAGGGAAAATTCCATTTTTGGCTCCGGCTTCAATAGCCATGTTGGCAATTGTAAATCTGTCATCCATGGTAAGATTCTTTATACCCTCACCTGTAAATTCCATGGATTTGTATAAAGCGCCATCAACGCCAATCATTCCGATTATATGAAGGATAACATCCTTGCCACTTATCCATGGTGCTTTTTTGCCTACAATATTAAATTTAATTGCAGCCGGCACCTTAAACCATGCCTTACCTGTTACCATGCCCGCAGCCATATCTGTACTTCCGACGCCTGTTGAGAACGCACCCAAAGCTCCATATGTACAGGTATGGGAGTCAGCTCCTATACAGGTTTCGCCTGCTACAATAAGTCCTTTTTCCGGAAGGAGTGCGTGTTCAATACCCATCTGACCCACGTCAAAATAATTTTTAATGTCATTTGCACAGGAAAATTCTCTTACGCATTTACAGTGCTCTGCGCTTTTAATATCCTTGTTAGGGGTAAAATGGTCCATGACAAGGGCTATTTTTTCCTTATCAAATACTTCCTTTTTATTAAATTTTTCCATCTCATGAATCGCTACAGGTGTTGTAACATCATTTCCTAACACCAAATCCAAATCAGCCTCAATAAGCTGTCCTGCTGATACCATATCCAAGCCGGCATGCTTTGCAAGGATTTTTTGTGTCATTGTCATACCCATTTCTATTTCCTCCGTATAATATTTATTGTGAAAATTTTAACACACATATTTATATAATAAAAATATATAATATGAATACAAGTTATAACTTGTGGTTATGTCTATCCCGTGATACAATGACAATATGTATTAACTAATATTTAATACAGAATATGACATTTTTACCCGGGAGAAATATTATATATGTATGAAAATCTTAACAATTACAAAATTTTTTATACAGTGGCAGCTATGGGAAATATCAGCAGAGCAGCCGATATTCTCTACATAAGCCAGCCGGCTATAAGCAAATCTATAGCAAAGCTTGAGGAAGGTCTTAATGTATCCCTTTTTTTTCGTACATCCAGAGGTGTAACATTAACCGATGAAGGGAAAATACTATATGACCACATAAAAAACGCCTTTGAAAGCATTAATAAGGGAGAAGAAGAAATAAAGAAAATAAATGGTCTGGGAATCGGTCATCTGAGAATTGGTGTAAGCACATCTCTGTGCAAGCATATTTTATTGGATTACCTCAAGGATTTTATTAATCAGAATCCACACATTGAAGTGACTATACGCTGTCATTCAACCCTCAACACCCTAAGCCTCTTATCAGAGGATAAAATCGACATCGGGCTGATATGCGAAACTGATATTCCAAAGGGCTTTACCTTTAAAAAGCTTGCCGCAATACATGACATCTTTGTCGCTTCCTATTCATATCTTGACAATCTTAAGCTTCGTGAAATTGAGGATTCTTCAAAGGGTACAGAATATCCCTGGATATTTTCCGGTAATCTTACCTCTCTTATAGGAGATTCAAACGATGGGCAAAAAAGAGATTTATCCGTTAAGGATATATTAGAAAAATCAAACCTTATGCTACTGGAAAAAAACAATGTTACAAGAACACATATAGATAACTATCTTAACTACAAGGGCATATACCCAAGCCGGATACTTGAGGTTAACAACATGGATCTTCTTATTGATTTTGCTTCTATCGGAATGGGAGTAGCAAGTGTAGTAAGAGAATTTGCCATGAACTACATCAATTCCGGTCAAATTGTCGAGCTTCCTCTTGATACCCAGATTGAGGAACGAAATGTAGGCTTTGTTTATCCTTCAGGCAATCAAAAATCCAGTGTTTTATCTAATTTTCTGGACTTTTGCAAAACCAGACCATATGCAGGTAAATAATACCTGATTAGCAACAGCATCCACCCCACGGAGTACAGATACTGCACATAAGATAATTATAGCAAAAATCATTTCCACACATTCCTGAGGATATATCAGGCATTCCATAGCTTGTTCCTCTGGCAAAATACCTGTCACTGTTACCCTGAAATCTTAACTTTAACATTTTATATTCCATGTTATCAGGCTCCATATTTATAGCTCTGTCTATGTGCTCCAGGGCTATGGACTGATTATTAAGTCCCATATTTGCTACAGCACTCAGATAATACCAGCGCCCGTTTTTTATTTCTATATCATCCAGAGTCCTCAAGGCCTCCTTAAACATTCTGTTTACAATAAAATTCTGTGCTGCCATAAGCCTTGTTTCATCCTTTGAATTTCCCATTCCTGATTCTTTTGTGAAATTCCCGAAAATATGAGCATAGGCATCATTCTCTTTCGATCTATTAATAAGAGTATCGTAAGCATTCTGAACTTCCATAAATTTTTCATCGGTTATTTCTCTGTCCGGGTTATTCAAATTAGCATCCGGATGATATTTTCTACTCAATCTCCTATATGCTTTTTTTATTTCTTCAGAAGATGCCCCCTCCCGGATTCCTAAAACCTCATAGGGATTTTTCATACTTCTTATGTCTCCTTTCACATATTGAATAAAACCTTGTCCATATTCCCGAATAAATTATGTTCCTTAATATATCAGCTTCCTTTATTACAGGCAGCATTTCAAATTGATATGCCACATTTGCCGCCAAAATGGCAAGTATTTCCTTTGTCTCATTCTCCGCAGCTTCAAAGGACTGTCTTTCACGTAAAAAATCATATTTCTTCAAAAACGGATTATAATTCTTTTCAGCTATATCCTTCTCTATATCATCAAATGCATCCAAAATGTATACAAATTTTCCAAGATTAAATCCAAGCTCCTTCAATGTGGGAAGCCAGTTTTTTTCAAAATTTTTTTCTTTCCCGCAGGTTTTCAAATATCCCGGATACACACTTATAATTTCCCCGATAATATTTCCGAATATCCCTCCGGGTTTATCAATGTATGGACAGTCGCTTTCTTCAATCCGGTTCAGCTCCCTTATTCCTTTACAAATTGCCTTTACCTTATCGGGATATAATCTGCTTACTCTTTTTACCCTTTTTTTCATAATCCTACTGCCGGCATATCCGATGCAGCTTCTATTATCCCTGTAATCGTCAATGCACTTATAATATGCAAAAACCACATTAATATCAGCCACATAATCAATATATGGGTTTTCCAAAAATAGATGTTGTGAAAACGGATGAAGCGGGCATAATGCCTTTTTTCTTTCACCGGCAGGCTCATACAGGGCACTGAGAAGAAGTCCCACAAAGGTCATATCATAGCTTAACGTTACACCGCTTAGCTGTCCCTGTCTTTTTCTTAGTGAATGACATATTCCGCAATAATATTCCCTATATCTCATATAATCTTTTATTTTCATTTCCGGTTTATTCGGTACAATATATCCAAACATATTTAACTCCTGCGAATAAATTTATGCATGCATTTAGGACAGGTTATTTCTATCTTTCCCTTTCCCTTGGGTATCTTAACCCTTTGACCACACCCGGAGCATTTGTAAACACGATACCTTCTCTTTAGCAAAAGAAATGCCCTCTTACGTTTAATCCATCTTCCCGCTCCGGCAGTCATACTTAAGAAAAATGCATTTTCTCTTTTTCTTGCAGCTATATTTCTGGATAGCATTCTGAAATATGAATATATAATCAGGAAAAAGCTTAAAGCATTCAACAGTCTGCTTTCAATGAACAGATTGACTAATATCTCTGCTATGGTAAACCACATAAGAAAATATCCAAGACTGTCCACACCATACCTTCCATTCATAAATCTGTACAATTTTTCCCTCAATACTGTCACTCCAAACATATGATATTTCTATATGGTTTAACACAAAATCACATATAATCCAATACTTTTCATAATTATTTCACATAAAAAAATAAAGTTTGTTATATAAAGAAATAAACTTAAAAAAGGGCACAAAATGCCCTCTTTTAATTAATATATTTTACCGGAACAAGCCAAGTTTGTATTTCCACATTAAAATTCTTCTTACAGATTCATCCAGCCTGTCCATTGATATTCTTCCGTCGTAGCAGGCCTGTAAAACACTGTTATACTGTATGGCATAATCAGTGGAAAGAATCATATCATTTCCTGCAAGAAATGCCGCAACAGCACTTTCATCCTCATCAATATAATCCGAAACTCCGTTCATCATGAGATCATCAGTAATTATAACACCTTCAAATCCCATATCCTTTCTGAGAATATTGATCACCTCAGGGGACAGGGATGCGGGCATTTCATCGTTCATACACTCCACAATATTATGGCTTACTAAAATACAGTCTGCACCATCCTTTATTCCCTGTATAAAAGGAATAAAATCATTTTTTGCAAAACTTGTATATGCTCTTTTATCTCTTACTATATCTTTATGGGTATCTCCATTGCTGCCGTATCCCGGAAAATGCTTCAAAACACTCCCCATGTTTTCCTCCTCCATAGCCCGTATAACAGTGCTTACATAACAGGCTGTAGCCTCGGGACTGATTCCAAAGCTTCTGCTATACATGTACTCAGAGGGCTCTGTGGATATATCACACACCGGTCCAAAGTTTACATTGATTCCGTAGGAAGCAAGAAGCCTTGACTTTGTAATGGTATCCTCATATATTCTGTCATATCCTCCCTGATTGTACAATTCCTTCGGTGAAAGAAATCTGTAATCGGCCAGGGCCGGATATCTGCTTACCCTTATTACATCTCCTCCCTCTTCATCAACACCCAAAAGTAAAGGGATTTTTGAATTATCCTGAAAATCGGCCAGCTTGCATCTTAAAGAAGTCTCCGTTTCCCCTGCAAAATCAGATGAGAAAAAAATTATGCCTCCAACAGGATATTTGTCAAGAAGCCTGTAATCAAATCTGTCATCATCCTTTATAAAGAAAAGCTGTGCTGCTTTCTCCTCAACAGTCATTTGTGACATAAGATTACTAATATATATGTCTCTTATCATTTCCTCAGAAAAAGCCTTCGCACTAAGTCCCACAAAATCTGCCTTTCCCTTATCCAGCTGGAACTCCCTGACACTTTCTGTCTGGGTTGACGCAGAAATCTCCTTATATGGTACTTCTCCGTCCTCACTGTTAATATTAGGCATGAGACATACAACAATAATCATTATAAACATAGCCAAGAATAATATTTTTTTGCTGGTACTCATATCAATTCCTCATACAAATAATTACCAATTACCACAATATATTGTATCATACTATGCTTACAATTTCTATACCTAGTTTTTGTAAAAATAAACCTTTTTATTTCTCTTTTTCTGCTTTTTTACCCATAATAACCGATATTCCGCTTATTACCAATGACACTCCCATGCCTATTAAAGGCAGATACTGAGAGCCTATTGCAAATACCGAATTTAAAAATCCTAAAATTCCTCCCGCCATTACGGCAATACACCATATAGGTCTGCATACTGTTCTTTTTTTGTGAAACCATATGGCGAAAAACAGGGGGCATACAATTCCCGGAACATATATGGAATAAGAGCTCATAAGGAGTGATATAATATCAGTCTTGTACATGGCAATCAGCAATCCGGCAACCCCCAGAACTCCAACTATAGCTCTCACCTCACCAACCTTATTTCGTTTAAGCAGGTCATGCTCTACTATGGATGCCGCATTTATTATGCATGTATCCACAGAAGAAAGCAGCGTTGACAAAAGGGCAATGCAAAGCAGGATTGCCAATGGATACGGAACATATCTGTCCATTATGTATAATAGTGGATTTTGTCCGTTCATCACATCTTTATCTATATTATAAATTGCCCACATTCCAATAAGAGTAATTATAACACTAAATACAGCAAGAATTATCGCCGATACTATAGCAGCCTTTTTTGCTGTCTTTCCATCCTTTGAAACAAGATTTCTTGAAACAATATCAGGGCCCAAAAAGTATGCACCGCCGGTTATAAAAATCAGGTTAAACAAATCCATTCCTGAAAAACTGTCGTTTATAAGATTCATGCTGCCGAATATCTCACCATTGTTCTCCGATCCTGTTGTGAATATATATATGAAGGTAATTATAATCCCAAGAGCAATAATTATTGCCTGTATACTATCAGTCTTAATAACAGAAATCTGTCCTCCGAAAAGAGTATATACTATAACTATAAGTGAAATTATAACAAGTATGATATTTTTGCTTGCATCCGGCACAACCACACTTACAATTTTTACTATTGAAACAAACTGGGCTGCAATTACACCTATCCAGGATATGGATATAATAATAGCAAGTAATATTCTTCCCATGGAACCAACTGTCTTTTCAGCCACATCCGGAAGAGTATCCGCATCCAGATTCCTTATCTTTTCCGAAAGAAGCACAGCCTGTAATATAAGACCCATCGAGCCTACTGCAAGCCACCAGAAAGCCGGAAAGCCTATAAGAACCGTACGGTCAACTATTCCTATTGTTGCAGATGCTCCAATCATTGTTGCCATCAGGGATAAAAACACCCTGTGAAAGCTTTGATTTTTTCCTGCAACAGCATAATCCTCAAAATTCTTAACCTTAAAAAAATCAAATATTCCTATTCCAAAAAGTATTATTATGTAAAGTATGATTGCTATAAGCATATATTATCCTCCTTTGTATATTGTTTCCGGGAAGCTTCACTGCCCCCGGCACTTTTTTATTCAAGCTTCAGGCTTATTTCTCCTGAATACAGGCATTCCCTTAAGCCATCCTCATATTGTACAATGAGATGATAGTCCTTATCTATATCCCTTCCTATACATTTTTTGCTATAACCTTTCTTTATTACATATATCTCTTTGTCCAGAACCAAGCTATATTTCTTATATTTTTCCACCTGGTCATCACAATTGATTCTTTTATAATAATCCATGAATCTGTTTATAAAATCTCCTGCCAGCTTATTTTTCATATCAGTTTCAGTGGAATCAAACAGACATCCCACCTTATCCTCCAACTCACAGGGAAAGCCTTCATAGGGAGGATAAAGGTTAATCCCAACACCCAGCACAGCATATTCCAAGGTGTTTGTTTCAAGATCAAAGGAGCCCTCTGTTAAAATTCCACACACCTTTTTTCCATCCACATATATATCATTTACCCATTTTATACCCGGACTCTTTCCTGATAAGCTTTCTATTACCTCACACATGGCAATAGCCGCCAAAGCCGTAATTCTGACAGCCTGGGTGGCAGCATAATCAACAGGCCTTAATATTATACTCATGTATATTCCGGTTCCCGCCGGAGAGAAGAATTCTCTGTCAAATCTGCCTCTTCCCTTTGTCTGCTGATTGGCAAAGATTACATATCCTTCTTCTTCCCCTTCTACAGCCCTCTCTCTGGCATAAAGGTTTGTTGAATTAATTGTAGATACAACCTGTATATCCATATTTTTATCATTCAGATATCTGCATATGCCCTGAGGAGATAAAATGTCAGTTTTTTCCGAAAGCGAATATCCTTTATTAGTAACCGCAGCAATTTCATATCCCGAAGTTCTAAGATTTTTTACAGCCTTCCATACGGCAGTTCTTGATACATTCAGCATCCCTGCCAGCTCTTCTCCCGAAAAGTACTTTCCCCTGTTTAATTCAAAAAGCTGTAATAGCTTTTCTTTGGTATTCATTTAAGCCACCTCGCCGTCAGTAATATTTTTCTTATGAATACTAGCATATATGCTTTATATTGTCAACCTTACATTTATTATAGGTTGACAATATAGGTTACGGTGCTTAATAAGCTAAATAAAGTGACATAAAAAAGAGGTGCCACACTAACTAGTGTGACAGCCTCTTTTAATTAATCCAATATAAGTGGTTTTTACATCATTCCACCCATGCCGCCCATTCCGCCTGCAGGCATAGCTGGGGTATCCTCCTTAATATCTGCAACAACAGACTCTGTTGTAAGTAATGTGGATGCTACAGATGTTGCATTCTGGAGTGCTGTTCTTGTAACCTTGACAGGATCAATTATTCCTGACTCAATCATATTAACATACTCTTCCTTATATGCATCAAATCCGACACCAACCTCAGATTCCTTAATCTTATTAATTATTACGGCGCCCTCAAGGCCTGCATTGGCAGCTATGTGGGTTAAAGGAGCTTCCATAGCCTTACATACTATCATTGCACCTGTTTTTTCATCTCCGTGAAGAGTATTTGCAAGGGCGGCAACCTTCTTAGTTGCATGGATATATGCTGAACCACCACCTGCGATAATTCCTTCCTCAACAGCGGCTCTGGTTGCATTAAGAGCATCCTCCATACGGAGCTTGGCTTCCTTCATCTCGGTTTCGGTAGCAGCACCTACTCTGATAACCGCAACACCACCGGCAAGCTTTGCAAGTCTTTCCTGAAGTTTTTCTTTATCAAATTCTGATGTAGTTTCAGCAAGCTGATTCTTAATCAGATTAACTCTGGCATCAATATCAGCCTTAAGTCCGTATCCGTCTACTATAACTGTCTCTTCCTTTGCAACCTTTACGCTCTTTGCACGTCCGAGATTATCAAGTGTAGTATCCTTAAGTTCAAGACCAAGTTCCTCTGAGATTACCTCACCTCCTGTAAGAATAGCTATATCCTTAAGCATTTCCTTACGTCTGTCTCCATAGCCCGGAGCCTTAACAGCAACAACCGAGAAGGTTCCACGAAGCTTATTAACAAT
Source organism: Lachnospiraceae bacterium UBA7589 (assembly GCA_002476495.1). Taxonomy (GTDB): domain Bacteria; phylum Bacillota; class Clostridia; order Lachnospirales; family Lachnospiraceae; genus Coprococcus_C. The sequence goes on along the minus strand of DLKL01000051.1, from coordinate 72,065 downwards.
GAGTGTTGTAAGTGCTTCACCTTCCACATCCTCAGCGATAATAAGAAGTTTCTGGCCTGCCTGGACAATCTGCTCAAGAAGAGGAAGTATATCCTGAATATTAGATATTTTCTTATCGGTAATCAAAATGTATGGGTTGTCAAGCTCTGCAACCATTTTTTCCATATCTGTAGCCATATAAGCTGACACATAGCCTCTGTCAAATTGCATACCTTCAACAAGATCCAGCTCTGTTTTCATTGTCTTTGATTCTTCAATGGTAATAACACCATCCTTAGAAACCTTTTCCATAGCCTCAGCTACCATTTCACCTACATTGTCATCTCCGGCAGAAATAGATGCAACTCTCGCAATCTGCTCCTTGCCATTAATACTTTCACTCATTCCTGAAATTGCATCAACTGCAGCATCGCAAGCCTTTTTCATTCCCTTTCTAAGTATAATCGGATTAGCGCCTGCAGCAAGATTCTTCATTCCCTCATTAATCATGGCCTGTGCCAATACTGTTGCAGTTGTTGTACCATCACCTGCCACATCATTTGTCTTTGTCGCGACCTCTTTTACAATCTGTGCTCCCATATCCTCAAAAGGATCCTCAAGAGTTATTTCCTTGGCAATTGTTACACCGTCATTGGTAATAAGTGGAGTTCCGAATGATTTTGACAATACCACGTTTCTACCCTTTGGTCCGATTGTTACACTTACTGTATCCGCTAATTTATTTACTCCTGCCTCAAGAGCCTTTCTAGCCTCGGCTCCGTATTTAATTTCCTTTGCCATTTTTTATGCCTCCTAATTACTTTTATTTTACTATTGCAAGTATATCTGACTGCTTAACAATTATATACTCTTCTTCCCCAAGCTTAACTTCCATGCCGGCGTATTTTGAATATATAACCTTATCTCCAACCTTAACTTCCATAGGAATTACTTTTCCGTCAACAGTTGCTCCCGGGCCTACCTCAACAACCTCAGCATACTGTGGTTTTTCCTTTGCCTGACCCGCAAGTATAATACCTGACTTTGTAGTTTCTTCTGCAACGGCCTCTTTTAAAACAACTCTCTCTCCAAGTGGTGATAATTTCATTTCATTTACCTCCTAATCCTTTATTCTTTTTAGCACTCACTAACTTTGAGTGCTAACATAGTTATTATTTTAACCGTTTTTTTCAAAAAATCAACCCCTAAATTAACATTTAACAAAATATACATATTTTATCTTCCAATACCCTTTTCCCTGCCGTAGTAAAAAAGGTATTGCTGGGCAAAGCCTGCATATCGTCCGAATTTGTCCATGGCATATTTTTCTATAATATCCTTCTTTGTATCTCCGTCAAAATACATATTTTCCATAATCCTTTTCATCCATACATCCACAGGAAAAACCTCTGTTACACCTAATCCGAACAGTAGAACACAATTTGCCACCTTTTCTCCTACTCCCTTTATACTCATCAAAAGATTCCTTGCATCAGCGGGACTAAGCTTAGCAAGTCTTTCCTCTGTAATATCTTCATGATATACCTTTTCTACTGCATCCCTTATATACGGTGCACGGAAACCAACCCTGCACTCCCTCAGTTCTTCCTCTGAAACCCTGTATAGCTCATTTACATCAGGGAAGCAATAAGCCCTCCTGTTATCAGGGGTAATAATTTTTCTTCCGTATCTTTCAGACAAAGTATATACCAGCTGCTTTATATGGGGAATCTGCTTATTTTGGGATATTATAAAGGATATGAGAGTTTCAAAAAAATCCTGCTTTAGTATATGAATACCCCTTTTTTCATCAACAGGCTTCTTTAGTCTGCTGTCAAAGGATATTATTTTATCCTTTACTTTCCCATAATCCCGGTCCATATCAAAATATTTTTTCCATATCATCTCATAGGTATTTGTATCCGTATCATAAAAAATCAGGTTTACACTATCCTGATTTTTATTTTGCTCCTGCTTTATATGTAAATATTTTCCCATAGCTATAAGCTCATATTCCTTAGGTGAAAGCCTGTTATAATGGAAGCATTGTCCACATTCAAGAACATCCTCAATATCAAAATCGGATACTTCCTCTAACAGAAGATTTTTATCCCTACTGTATATATTCATATTCACAGCTCCTTAATTCTATGCCATTTATCATTTGTATTTTTAATAAACCTATTATATACTAAATTTATCTATTAAGAAACCATTTATAAAGGAGAAATATATGGCAGAGCAATTGTATACAATCCCCGTTAATGAAGCCTTTCTTGCCCAATGTGAATGTCCCTTATGCTTTTTACATAAGCAGCTTGAGGATAATGCGGTTGAATACACTATGGGGCCAAGTTACATGGAGGACGACAACCGGGAGCTTACCGACAAATTAGGATTTTGCAGCCGCCACATTAAAATTCTATATACACACAAGAATAAACTTGGACTTGCCCTTATGCTTAACACCCATCTTAATAAAACAATCAGTGATTTAAAGGTCTTAAGCAAAAACAGATCTGTTTCAAAAAACAGTTTGTTTAAAAAGGATAAAGCTTCTTCAGTCTACGAATATACAACTTCTCTTGATAATAGCTGCTTTATATGCGACAGAATTAATTCTACCTTTGAAAGATATATAGATACACTTTTCCATCTGTGGAAAAAGGATATCCAATTTCACGACAAATTCAAATCATCCAAGGGCTTTTGTGTATATCATTATGGTATGCTCCACGGCATGGCAGAAAAGAAGCTGTCAAAAGATACCTTCCAAGAATTTGTCATCTGGCTTGACAGAGTTTTCTTTGATAATATTGAACGTGTTAATTCAGATGTATCCTGGTTTATTGACAAATTTGATTACAGATACAGGGACGAACCCTGGAAAAATTCCAAGGATGCTCTCCCGAGGGGCATAATAAAAGCAAACCATACATTTATCGATTAGCTTATACGTCAAAAGGCACCGGTATATAAAGGCAGTATTTTATTAACAACAAAAAAGGGCAGAAGCTTAAAGCTTCTGCCCTCATTTTATATCAGGTTACCTATCTATAAAATTAGTGGTTGGAGCTGCATACCACTTCCCGCCATGATAATTGTATCCTTAAGCTTTTCAACATCTGCCACCATGGAATTAGGCTTAGTCTTAAAATTATCCTGCCCAAATGGTACAAAGTATATATTTTTCATAACCATAAGCTTACCTATATTCTGAAAATTTATTCCCAGGGCATCGTTAGTGGAAATGGAAATAACAAGAGGTCTGTTATTCCTCATATGAGCCTTTGCAGCCATCAACACAGGTGTATCGGTTATTCCGTTACACAGCTTTGCAGCTGTATTGCCTGTGCATGGAGCAATAACCATAATGTCAAGCATACCTGTAGGACCTATAGGCTCAGCCTCCTGTATGGTTGTTATCCCCTTTTCACCTGTAATTTCTCTTACTTTATTTACAAAATCACTGCTTTTTGCAAATCTGGTATCAAAGGAATAAGCATTATACGAAAAAATAGGTATTACCCTTGCACCTTCATCTACAAGAACTTTTATTTGAGGAAGAATTTTATCAAAAGTACAAAACGAGCCGGTTATGGCAAAACCAATATTGCACCCTGATATCTTCATATTAAATTAGCCTTTCATATATATTTCCAGGGAATATCAGATTGAATTAAGATTATCAATTATTGCATCAAATATTATGCAGCCTGCTTCTTCCGGATACCTTTTTCCGGGTATTCCCAAAGACAGCTTTGCTGTAATACTATTTTTATCACAATAGGAAAAATCAGTGCCCCCCGGTGCCGAAGCTATATCTATAATAATTGTATCACAAGACTGCTCCTTAAGAAATTCTTCATCAAGAATAGGTGCCGGAACAGTATTAAAAACAAAATCATAGCTATGATTAGTATGATTTTTGCTATCAATATGGATATACTTATAGCCCGCTTCTTCTATCCTGCCCTTTAATTCCTCTCTTCGCACCATAACAGATATATTTGACGTATGAAGGGATAATTCCTTTGCAAGTGCCTTTCCGCAAAAGCCATACCCTGTTACCAGACAGGAATTTCCCATTTCAATTTTGGAATATTCCTCTGCATCAGTTATTGCCCCCCTTGCAGTAAGCATTGCATTTAGTGCAGTCACCTTTTCCCATTTAAGGTAATCAATTACCATGATTTTTTTTATCAGGCATTCGTGTACAAATCTATTTGATACTGCACCACCATATACAGTTACTCCCGGCACCAGATAAGGAAATATTTCATTCATTGCATTTTTACCCACCGGAGGAGGTAAAATTACAATGGAGGTTTTTTCAATATTTTCTATATCTCTATACACATCATATCCATAATCGTAGAATTTCTGAGCCACATAATCCATCCGGTTATCATTTCCCAAAACACATATGCTATTGTAACTCAATCTATCAACTCCCTTACGATACTCTATTATATGCTAAACAAAAAAAATGTTTAATCTATGGAAAAAAAGAAAAAAATGCGGATTTCAGGCAATACCGGAAACTAATCCTGTTGACAGTACTTTCGGCATATATATTAAGAGACGTAAAATATTGCTCATTAATATATATATCCAGACTTCCGACAATATCTCCCTCCTTCACGGGAGCATTAATATATGGCGGGAGGTTAGACTTAAAGGTAATCTTGTCATCATCACACAGCACCAGATCACATTCATCCTTAATGCAAAGACATATATTTTCTGATTCAATTCCATTTTTCACTTCTATATATGGTATTTCATATTCTCCATCAATTATTCTCCTATATGTATAATTTTCTTCTCCATAGGAAATAAGCTTTTTTGTATCTGACCATTTATAAGATTTATTATTTGGCCATCCGCATCCGAGAAGGGCGACAATATAGGTCTTATCCTCTCTTTTTACCCCACATATGTAACAGTAACCCGCATCTGCCGTAAAACCTGTCTTTCCCGCTATTACTCCATCCATTATATCAAAAAGTGCATTTTTATTTCTGATGTTAAAGCTTCTTTTACCTTCATAATCCGTAAAACTATAATCCCTTGTCTGACACATACTTATAAATTCCTCATGCTTTGGAGAATCCATTATGCAATATTTCATAATAAGTGCAAGCTCTCTTGCTGTGGTGGAATGAACCCCCTTGTCATCACATGCATCAAGCCCATTAGGTGTAATAAAGTATGTAGCTTTAAGACCTATTTCGCCGGCCTTCTGATTCATAAGTCCGGCGAAGCCTTTTACATCCCCCCCTATGTGTTCCGCCACAGCCACAGCTGAATCATTATGACTTTCCATAATCATAGAATACATAAGATCCTTTAATACATATTGTTCACCTGCCCTTATATTCAACTGTACATCAGGCATTTTTGCAGCATAATCACTCACAGTAACAATATCATCCACATTTCCATACTCCAATGCAATAATAAGACTCATAATTTTTGTTGTACTTGCCATTGGTCTTTGTTCATCACAGTTTTTGCCAAAAAGAACCCTTCCACTATCTCCGTCCATAAGTACGGCTGATAAAGCATACAATTCGTTTCCATTAAACTCCTTACCCTCAGATATATCTGTATATATAACACCTATCAATAAAAAAGCCGCCATTATACAGGATATGATTTTTTTAGCCATATTATCTCCTCAATCAGGTATACATTATAATATATTTAATCAGGCTAAAATATAGACTTGCCAATTGAAATATTGGAATTTTTTCTGTATAATTACTATAATATTTTATTGGAGGATAAAGCCATGAGTACACTTTTTACTTCAGAACTTAAAGAAGGCATGATTACCCTTAAGGACACTTTTTCCTCCAAGGGACGTCTTGTTCTGCCAAAGGATACACTTATAACCAAGAGCATTATCAGCAAGCTTCTATCTAACTCCGTACTTATGGTAGATATATATGATAATCCGGAGAGCAGCAATAATAATGCCTCTTTATTTTCCCATTCTTCAGAATATGAAGAAAATCTGAAAAAAACTCCGGAATACAAAAGGTTCCGTAATCGCTACGATAAGAATATCATTATCATGTCAGAGCATCTTAGCGACATTGTCAATAAAAATGCCTCCATTGATGTGGATACCTTACTAAACAATGCTCTAAGCATCATGGATTCTGCAAGCTCTCCTCTCAGTATATTCAATATGATGTCCACAATGAAAAATTATGATGACGATACCTTTAACCATTCTTTAAATGTAGGACTTATATGCAATATAATGGGAAAATGGCTTGATTTTTCCGAGGAGGATATACGAATGGTTACCTCCTGTGGACTTTTTCATGACATTGGTAAGCTATATATCCCTGAATCCATACTAAAAAAACCCGGAAAGCTTACTTCCCGGGAATACGAAATTATCAAAGGACATACCATAAAAGGATATGAATTGCTAAAATCAAAAAAAGTCGATACCCACATTCAGTATGCGGCCCTGATGCACCACGAAAAATGTGATGGTTCAGGCTACCCTCTCGGTCTTACAGGTGATAAGATTAATCTCTTTTCACAGATTGTAACCATTGCAGATGTTTATGAGGCAATGACCTCAAAAAGAGTATACAGGGATGCCATAAATCCCTTTGAAGTAATTTACAGCTTTGAGATAAACGGACTAAAAAAATACAATCCACATTTTCTCCTCACTTTTTTACAAAGAGTTGTAAACAGCTATGTAAATTGCAAGGTGAAGCTAAGCAACGGAGAAGAGGGTGATATTGTATATATCAATATGGTTAATCTGTCAAAGCCACTTATAAAAACAAACAACTCCTTTATTGATTTGTCAAAAAATACTGATGTTTCCATCGATAAAGTACTATAACTTTTTTAGACATCTATTTTTAACTGTGCCTCTTCCATTGCCTGTTGTTTAAAATCTTCTATCTTATCAGGAGAAATAACAGGCAGCTCATCCATGGATGTTACTCCAAAGCTTCTGAGAAAATCCTCTGTTGTTCCAAAAAGGATAGGCCGGCCTACGGCATCCAGCCTTCCTACCTCTGTAATAAGATTATATTCTACCAGCTTATTAATTGCGTGAACACAGGATACTCCTCTTATGGCCTCAATTTCCTGTCTTGTAACCGGCTGCTTATATGCCACAATAGAAAGTGTTTCCATAAGAGAATCTGTAAGATTATGGGCTTTGGGCATATTAACCAGCTTTGACAAAACCTCATAATACTCATTCTTTGTGCACAGCTGGTATGATGACTCCAGCTTTATCAGCCGTATTCCTCTGTCTTCACCTTCATACTTATCCATCATATTTAAAATTATTTTTTCCAATGTAGTCTCGTCAATCTCTATAGCCTTAGACAGCTCCTTCAATGGAACTGCTTCTCCCATAGAAAATAATATTGCCTCTACTTTGGCTTCAGTTTTCAAAATACTATTCTCCATATTCCCTCCCCGGTAAACTAATCAATCTCTAAGGAATCAATAATAATATCCCCGAAAAGATTCTCCTGTCTTATGGCAATACTTCCCACTTTCATAAGCTCAAGTACTGCCAGAAATGTAACTATAACGTTTATTCTGGAGGCCTGAATTTCAAGGAGAGTCCGGAAATTAATTCCCTTTAGACCCTTCATCGTGTTTTTTATTTCCTCCATCTTATCTTCAATTCTTATCTCTTCTTTTTCAATGGTTCCGAATTTGCTTCTGATTGGATCTACCCTGTCCACAGTCCTTTTCATTATCTGATTAAATATCTCACTCAATCTTGCAAGAGTAATATCCCCCACAATAGTCGCAGGATCTATCTCCTCCTTGTATTCTTTAACCTCCTCCGGTATACTCGGTCTTTTGTAATAGGCCCGGTTAGCATCAATTTCCATATCCTTCAATTCATAAGAAGCATATTTGTACATTTTGTACTCCAGCAATCTTCTTACCAGCTCTGCTCTTGGATCCTCCTCCTCGGGTTCGTCCTTCTCCTCCTTTGGCAGGAGCATCTTTGCCTTAATACTTATAAGAGTTGCCGCCATAACAAGAAATTCACTCATTATATCAAGGTCTGATTCCTCCATGGCATTCACATAGTCAAGATATTGTTCTGTTATCTCCACAATAGGAATATCAAATATGTTAAATTTATTTTTTTCTATCAAATGTAACAAGAGATCAAGAGGTCCCTCAAATTCATTTATTTTAAATTCTAACTTATCCTGTGACATATGTATCTCCTAAATCTTAAGCTGTGGTGGTATAATAACATGTTTTAAATTATTATGCAAACCATACCACCGTTGGAATCGTTAACAATCTTCTCCATGGTATCCTGCAGCTTTTGCTGGCTTTCCTGATTAATTTTATTAATTTTGGATTTTAATCCATCCTCAACCAGCTGTCGTATTGACTTTCCAAATATATTAACACTCCAGATATTATCCTTTTCAATTCCGTCGCTGTTAATGTAGCTGATTAAATCCTTTGCCTGCTCTTCCGACCCTACAATAGGAGCAATTTCTGTGGTTATATTAGCTTTGATAAGATGAATTGACGGTGCCTTTGCCTTTATTTTTACACCATATTTATTTCCCGATTTAATTAATTCAGGAGCATCAAGCTTAATCTCGTTTTCCTCAGGTGTGACCGAGCCATATCCGGTTTTTAAGGATTGCATCAGAGCCATGCTGACCTTCTGGCATTGCTTCTTTGTGTCTGACATTTCTTTTATTTCTTTTATAAAATCATATTCATTTCTTATTTCGCATCCAAGCATTTCAGATATCATATCGTAATAATACCTGTCAAACAGCACAATATTAATATTTATTCCTCCATCAGCCATATTAATATTGTTCATGTTTATTTTTTCTATGTATTCATCTGCCTCACAAGACATATTCTTAATATCCTTCATATGATGAAGTCCGGCAAATATTTCCTTTGCCCGTTGTATAAGATAGGCCTTAATATTGCATTCACTATCCATAGCCTCAATCCATTTTGGTATATTAAAATTAACCGCAGTAATAGGAAAATCCAGTAACAGTTCTTCAAAAATCTTATTAACGTCATAAGGCTTCAGTTGATCACAATTCATCGGTATAACAGCTACGCCATACTTTTCTGAAAGCTCCTGGGCAAGTATAACGGTTTCTTCTGAGCCCGGACGCCTTGAATTCAATATTACAACAAACGGCTTACCGATTTCTGTCAGCTCTCTTACGGTTTTTTCTTCGGCCTCTATATATGCCTCCCTGGAGATATCTGCTATTGTCCCATCACAGGTAACCAGAATTCCTACTGTTGAGTGTTCAAATATAACCTTTTTTGTCCCGATTTCAGCAGCCTTGGTAAATGGAATATCATAGTCAAACCAGGGGGTTTTAACCAGTCTCTCTCTTCCATCCTCCTCATGTCCCTCTGCCTCATCAACCATATATCCTACGCAATCAATCATTCTAACCTTAAATTCAACCCCGTCTTCAAGAATTATTTCTACTGAATCCTTTGGTATGAACTTAGGTTCAGTTGTCATGACAGTCCTCCCTGCTGCAGACTGAGGCAGTTCATCAATTGCTCTTGTTCTGCTGTTTTCATCCTTAATTGCAGGAACCACCAGCAATTCCATAAATCTTTTTATAAATGTGGACTTCCCTGTTCTGACAGGTCCCACCACACCCATATATATTTCACCATTTGTTCTTGTTTCAATATCCTTATAAATATCCATAATAATACCCCCATATAACTTTTACACTATTACATATATATGTAAAGTCGCAGGGGGGTATTACAAATAATTATTTTTTTGTATATGTATTATATCTTATATACTGTATAATTCTTTTACAATAACCGGAATCACAGTGAATTCCGTCATAGGATGCTTCTTCAGGCAGATATCCTTCATCATCCGACACTGAGGCAGCAACATCAAGATATATGACATCCTTCCTCTCCTGACACATTGCAAGAATTTTATCGTTAAATTCATTAATTCGTTCTATATTGTATACATCACTTTCTTCTGATTTTTTTCTGGAAACCGGAAGAATATTTTCCACATAAACTATCGCATCCGGATTCACAGCAAATATATGGTCAATAAGCTTATTGTAAAATTCAATATACACATCCACATCAACCCATCCCAGTTCATTTACCCCAAAGCTTAAATAGTAGGCATCATAATCAGTCATGGCGATTGCATCATAACAGGTATATTCTCCTGTATATCCGGGTACTACAATATTTTCTTCCTTATCAAGCTTGTTAATTCCGAGGGCTTTATAGCAAAAGCCATTAAGGTTAGGCAATCCCGCATAAAGAATAAGTCCCTCGGTTCTTGAATCTCCTACAAAAACCACATCAGAAAAATATCTTATATCTGCCAAAGCATCAACTCTGGTAAACACCTCAGGATCAACCCAGTTCTCTCCCACTGAGCCATCAATATGCGGGAGCTCAGTCTCCGGAACCTCAAACACAAATGTTTCCAATATGTCATCCTCAGTAGTATTTTCCTCATCTGATGAAGTATTATTATTTTTTATTATACTGTAATCAGGTATTTCTTCTTTGCTGTCATCTCCAAGATTTGGATTAACTCCAACATTAATCTGACCTCCGGACTGTTTTGAATCAGTATTATTAATCCTATGTACAGCAAATAATGATATACATGACACAACCAGCAAAAATGCTATAAAAGAATATATAATTCTTCGCATTTGCCGTCTTTTATTAAGTTTTAATCTTATTATATCCTCACGGGTAACCCTGTTGGTACTCATTGCAGCTCTCACCCTTCTACACTAATTCCATGATAATGTTTCCACTTCTTTAGTTTTATCTCTTCCCAGAAGTATCCTCATAGCCTCTATAGCCGGAAGATTTTCAAAAAGCATCATATTAACGCATTTCACTATTGGCATTTCTATATGATATTCTTCGCTAAGTGCCATAGCAGCCTTGGCAGAATAAACTCCCTCAACAACCATCTTTACCTCTGCCATTGCTTCCTTATATGTTTTACCCTGTCCGATAAGAAAGCCGGCATTTCTGTTACGGCTATGCTTTGATGCACAGGTCACAATTAAATCTCCTATTCCCGAAAGGCCTGCAAAGGTTTCAACTTTTCCACCCATAGCCACACCCAATCTGGTTATTTCTGCAATTCCTCTTGTGATAAGCGCTGCCTTTGTATTATCACCGCATCCAAGGCCATCCGCAATTCCCGCAGCAAGTGCAATAACATTTTTCAAGGCACCTCCAAGCTCTATTCCTATAACATCAGGGCTTGTATAAACCCTGAAATAATCTGTCATGAATGTATCCTGTATAAGGGTTGCTATTTCCTTTTTATAGGCTCCTGCTACAACTGTTGTAGGAAGGTGCTTTCCAACCTCCTCAGCATGACTTGGTCCGGACAACACACCTACTCTGGCACATGGTATTTCTTCACTTATTATATCAGTAAGGGTCATGAGGGTATTTTCTTCTATCCCCTTGGACACATTAACAATAAGCTGATTCTTTTTTACATAAGGAGCAATAGTCTTGGATGTACTCCGTATGTATGGCGAGGGAACAACCATCACCAGCATATCCATATTTTCCACTGCAACCCGGGGATTTGTCGTAAACTCAACATCCTCCTTTAAAATAACTCCGGGAAGCTTAGTTTTATGTTCTCTGTACTGCTTTAACATATCAATCTCATTTTTATCTACAGACCATACGGTAAGCTTATGGTTATTTACGGAAAGAAGGTCTGTCAGAGCAATACCCCAGCTTCCGGCACCTAAAATTCCTATATTCATATATACCTCCTGTTACTCAATATTTAAGATGTTTTTTTCACACCCAGCTTGTTTTCTTCATGATTAATCAGTCTCTTTATGTTGGCTCTGTGTCTTATAATTCCCATCAATGCCATAATGGTTACTATTATAACACTTTCTATCATACAATTGTGTGAAATATTATTGTCCATCTCAAAAGGATATCTTCCCATAAGAGCAAATACTATGTACTCCAATGCAAAAAATGTCACAAGACATATGGAGGCAACTGATACATATCTGGTAATCAGGCAAAGTCCAAAAAAAACAATGGCTGCGGTTATAATCAATACCGGATCCAAAAAGCCCAGAATAACTCCGCCGGTAGCAGCAATTCCCTTTCCACCCCTGAATTTAAGATAAAAAGGAAAATTATGGCCAAGGACAGTTCCAAGCCCTGAATATGCAATATACATATATACATTGGAAGGATCGATGTGATTAAATATCAGCCTGGTAATAAGTGTTGCTGCAAAGCCTTTAATCAGATCTCCAAAAAAAACCACAGCTCCCGCTTTTTTCCCAAGAACACGCAAAGCATTGGTAGTACCTGCGTTACCACTGCCATGCTCCCTTATATCAATTCCGTGTAATTTTCCGTAAATATATGATGTCTGAATCATCCCAAAACAATATCCGCCTAAAAGGCATAAAAATCTATATAACATTATGATTCTTTTCTCTCCCTGATAATAAATTTGAGAGGAGTACCGGTAAATCCAAAAGCCTCCCGAATCTTATTTTCAATATATCTTGTATAAGAAAAATGCATAAGCTCCTTATCATTTACAAATATAACAAAGGTTGGGGGCTTTACAGAAACCTGGGTAATATAATAAAGCTTTAATCTTTTTCCCTTATCTGACGGTGGCTGGTTAAGAGCTACAGCCTCTGCCATAATTTCATTTAACACTCCCGTTGCAATTCTTAGGGAATGATTCTGAATAACCACGTCAATAGTATCAAAAAGCTTGGGCAGCCTTTGTCCTGTTTTTGCAGACACAAATAAAAGCTGGGCATATGGCATATAAGAAAGCTTCTGTCTTATATCCTCGGTAAACCTGTACATGGTTTTGTCATTCTTTTCTACCATATCCCATTTATTTACTATTATAATCATGCCCTTGCCTCGCTCATGGGCAATTCCGGCAATTTTTGTATCCTGTTCAGTTATACCTTCTGCAGCATCTATCACAAGCACAGCTACGTTACATCTTTCCACAGCAGAAACAGTCCTGATAATACTATACCTTTCAATTTCTTCTTTTATTCTGCTTTTTCGTCTGAGGCCTGCCGTATCAATAAAAACGTACTCTGTCCCATTTCTCTTTATAACTGTATCAACAGCATCCCTTGTGGTTCCTGCTATATCTGATACTATAACCCTGTCCTCTCCCAGAAGCTTATTAATTATGGAAGATTTACCTACATTAGGTTTACCAATTATGGCAATTCTGGGTCTTTCATCCTCTGCATCATCAATGGTAGATTCGGGAAAATACTTTACTACCTCATCCAGCATATCACCTATTCCCAACTGGGATGCTGCCGAAACAGGCATTGGATCATTGAGGCCCAGGTTATAAAACTCATATACATCCGGCATGAATTTTTCAAAATTGTCAACCTTGTTTACTACAAGTACAATAGGCTTTCCCGAACGTCTGAGCATATCTGCAACCTTACCGTCTGCATCCACCAGTCCCTGCCTTACGTCTGTAATAAACATTATTACGTCTGCGGTTGCAATGGCAATTTCTGCCTGTTCCCTCATACTTTTTAATATTATATCACTTGATTCAGGCTCAATTCCACCTGTATCTACTATTGTAAAATTATAATTCAGCCAGGAAACATCAGCATATATTCTATCCCTTGTTACACCAGGTGTATCCTGAACAATAGATATCTTATCGCCGGCAAGAGCATTAAATAAAGTTGATTTACCAACATTCGGTCTTCCAACAATTGCCACAACAGGTTTACTCATTTCTATTCTCCGTTTCAATAATACTGGTCAAAAAATCCATACCGCTTGATTGTACAATAATCACCGGAACTTGTAAAGCACTTTGAAAATCATTTAAGGTCATATCGTCCAAAAAAATATCTTCATCCGCCTTGAGACAATTATCGGATATAAATACCATATCCCCCAGTTCCTTATCCTTTATCTGATCAACTATATCGCCTCCGGTTAACAGACCGGTGACTGTTATTTTTTCTCCGAAAAAATTATTAACAATCGGATACACGTTAAATCGCACATTAGGAGCTACCCTGGAAAACATTTTTACCGCATTGCACATATATTCATATACCAGTGTCCCACAAACAACAGATACTGTTTTATCTTCCATGTACATCTCATTATTGTGATCTCTCAGGTATTCATCTATGGATTTTTCCATTTCCATAAGCATAAGTCTTACCATTCCAACTCCATTTTCCAGTTGGTTAAAGCCATCATATATTTCCGGTCTTGGAATAGGTATACCGGAATTAATATACCATTCATCACTGGCATGTACAAAATGACATCCAAGCTTTTCCATGGCAATGTCTTGAAATCTGTGTACCTGCTTCACTAAATTAATAGCATCGTTCTTATTGAAGCTTTCCAGCGGATAAAGCTTCTCCCGGTATTTGCTGAGTCCTACCGGGACAATGGTAACACTTCTTAATGCCGGGGCATAACCAAGCAAATCATTTAAGGTTTTTTCAAGCTCTTTTCCATCATTTAATCCCTTACAGAGAACTATCTGGGCATTCATGGGAATATCAGCCTTATACAGCATGTCCATATATTTCAAAACCCTTCCGGCAAATCTGTTATTTAACATGCTGCATCGTAATTCGGGATTAGTTGTATGGACAGAAATATTAATTGGTGCCAGCTTATATTCTATAATTCTTTGAATATCCTCTTCCTTAAGATTAGTCAGAGACACATAATTTCCCTGTAAAAAGGACAGCCTTGTATCATCGTCCTTAAAATATATTGTTTCTCTCATTCCCGGTGGATTCTGGTCAATAAAGCAAAAAACGCATTTGTTGTGGCAGTTTCTATAACTATCCATAAGGGATTCCCCGAAAATCAGTCCCAAATCCTCATCAGGATCCTTTTCAACCTCTAAGAGCCATTCCTCTCCGTCTTTTTTTTCTATAAGAATTTCCAGATATTCATCCTCAACCAGATATTGATAATCAAATATATCCTTTATTTCCTTATCATTGATAGATATAAGAGCATCGCCGGCTTCAATCTCAAGCTCATCTCCTATACTTCCATTAACAACGTCGTTAATAATATGCTTCTTCATAATACTCTTTCCTGTTTCCTATTAATAATAAGTCCTACGCCTTTTTAAGCATTATAACCCCTGCAAGATTCCCTCTCCTGCCCCGGGTTGCTCTGTGAGAAAAAAGTACGTTGCTGTTACAGCAGGTACACATATCCGGCAATCCGATATTACTTTCCTGTATGCCGGAATTTATAAGGTTATAAACGCAGGCTTTTTGCAAATCGAGCCGGTATTTTCCATTATCCTTTTTGTAAATTATGGAATTGTACTCATTTGCACTGAAAGCTCTTTCAAATTCCTCTGCAACATCACTGCCTACTTCATAACAATCTTTACATATTGATGGTCCTATAGCACATAAGACATCCTTTGGATCCGAATCGTAATTCTTTTTCATGAAATCTATCATTTTTGCACCAATCTTTTCCACAGTTCCTCTCCAGCCGGAATGTGCCATACCAACCACCCTTTTGACAGGGTCAAAAAAGTACAATGGCACACAATCGGCATAAAATGTCATAAGAGGAATTTCCGGAACATTAGTAACCAGTCCGTCTATACCCTTAATGTCACTTTCTCTGACAATACCTTTTCCCATATCCTTTTTGGTAACCATATAGATTTTATCCTTATGTACCTGATCCGAAAAAACCAGACTTTTATAATCATAACCCACAGCTCTTGCAAAACGTATATGATTTTCAATCACATTTTTCCTGCTGTCACCTCTGGAAAAGCTAAGATTCATGGTGGAAAGACAGTCCCTGCTTACCCCACCAAGTCTGGTAGAAAAACCATGGACAATGTCATCACAGCCGTCAAATATTCTGTATTTTATTACAGGCACAGTTTTTCCTACATTACTATCTATGGCAACAAAATCTGTTGTGGTAGAACGATTATTAATATCATAGCCATTGATATATTTAATTTTATCCTCATATTCCTTTAAAAGACTTCCCTCATCAGGAGTAAATGTAAATATCTTTCTCATAATTCCTATCCTATATAATCAAACGCATTTTTAATATGTACTATTTCATCTCCAAGAATTCCGATTACATCAAATCTTATTGGAGTATTATCTATGGATATTTTGTTTTGATACAGGTAAAATAAAGCCACTCTTGAAATCTGCTTTTGTTTTTTTATTCCCACGGCCTCCAGGGGATTTCCACATGAAGCTTTGCTTCTGTACTTTACCTCCACAAAAATTATCTGCTCTCCTTCCCTGGCAACTATGTCGATTTCACCCTGTCTTACTCTGTAATTTTTGCTAATTATAAAATATCCCTGTTTTTTCAAATATTCTTCTGCCAGTTTTTCTTTATTTTTACCTGTTTCCCGATTATTCATATGCAACTTTCTGTTTTATCTTATTTTTGCTCTAATTTTATCCATTCTGTCTACATATACAAGTATTTCAGCTACAACTCCATAAAGCTCCGGAGGAATACAATCTCCGATATCCAGCTTTAACAGGGTTTCTGTCAAATTGGTATCCTTGTATAAGGGAACCTCACTTTCCCTGGCTTTATCAATTATCCTTTCTGCCAGGGCTCCCTGCCCGGATGCAACTACCTGAGGTGCCTGATTCTCCGGATCATACAGCAACGCAACAGCTTTCTTTTTCGGAATAATTTCATCTGTATTCTTTTTGTTATATGCATATTCACTCATACAATCACCTACATTTTAACATCAAAGGAATATCTCTTGATGCTTTTTTCCAAATCTGTTCCTAACATATTCATAATTATATTATCAGAGGTTTTCTCCTGCTCCGGTTGCCTTGTAATAACCTGGTTTGACAGTATATATCCCTTCTCCTTAACAGCCTGCTCCAGCATATTCATATATTTTGTAAGTATAACCGCACTTTCCTCATCCTCAACGTAAAATCTTGTACTTACTATACCACCCTTAAGGCTTACATGTACGTCTGTAGGTCCAAGGTGCTCCATATCCAGATGTAAAAGGGCACTTATATCTTCCTTTCCTTTCCTTATTTTTCCCTGATTAATATATACCAAAAGCTCTGAATTTACTTCGGAAGATGACATTTTTACAGGTATCTGTGAATATCCAAACATACTATTTAGATTTTGAATAAAATCAAGTCTTTCCTGCACTCCCTTTGCTGTATCCTTTAAATTTTCACCAAAATCTCCTGTATGTCCAAAGCTTTCCATTATCTTTCCTGCCTTTTCATAAAGGCTTTGGTACATATGGTTTATCTCCAAAGGAGATTCCATCTTTTGTGGTTCCAGTGAGAATTTATCCCTTATCCCCCGGCTTAATATTCTTTTGTATCCATCCAGGGAAAACAGCTTACTTACATCTATATCAATATCTTTATTATTGCTTAAAAAGTAATTAATATTATTTAGAAGCCTTAGAGCAGAATCTGATTTATTTATAACCTTTTCAAGATTCTCTTTGCCAAATCCTTCACTTTGTAAAAAATTAAATATCTGCCTGATATCTGTCCTTGATACATCAAGCCTTTCAAAAGGTGCAATTGTCTCCTCATTTATTATATTACTATGTATTGTTTCCCCGGCCTTAGAAATGTTTTCCAATTCATTTTCATCACAAATTGCACTTAAAATTCGGAAGTTAAAATCAAGAACCTGTTTTTTCATTTCAGATTTGTCAATGCAGGTATTTTCAATGTCTGCCATAACAGTTTCGGCAAAACAAAGTAAATCTTTTTCCAGTCTTGTTATATTATTAGTCAGTTGATGTTGATTTTCCATATAATCCTTAAGCTGGCTTATATTTTCCTTATTTACCGGTATATTATATTTGTTCATTATCACAAGCATTTTAATAGGTGCATCAGGAAACTTGTAAGACTGATTCAATATTTTTACCAAAGTGCCTTTATCAATAGGCATACCATTATCCATTAAGGCTTTTACAGCATGGTAATTTTTTTCAGACATGGCAAGATTATTTTGCTCCAGCACCTTGTATACGGTGCTGTCCATTTCCTTAGCCAAAGAATTATTAACGGGTCTGATTAATATACTTTCACCTGTATTTTCTTTAACCTGAAATACAATACTGTCGCCTATATTAAGATTAACGTTTTCACCTAATCTGGCTTGCATTTTAATATTGTTTTCCAATAAGATGCTTACCTGATCCTTTGTTATATCCAATATCTGACCGGCAAAAAGCTGTCCCGGAGCAGCATCTTTTATCCAAGTTCCCTCATCACCTGAACCGGTAATCCCGGCAGTATCCCCAGGTACCTCTCCGGTATTTACAAAAATATTGTTACCTGTATTAAAATTGTAGCCTGTATCAGATATGTGCATAAATATACCACCTTATATAATATTGGTAATAAAACTTTGTCTATGTATTTCGCAGCAGCCAAGTCTTTTTAATCCCTCAATATGCTTTTGTGAGCCATATCCCATATTACTTGAAAAATCATATCCCGGATAAAGCTTATCATACTCAGTCATAATTCTGTCTCTTGTAACCTTGGCAACAATGCTGGCTGCTGCAATAGATGCGGACAATGTGTCACCCTTTACAATAGGTACCTGATGTATTTCAACAAATGGAATTTTTACTGCATCATTTAATAGTATATCGGGCTTAACCTTCAAATTGGTAATAGCAATTCTCATTGCTTCATAAGTCGCCTGTAATATATTAATTTCATCAATTCGTTTCTCAGACACAACTCCAATGCCACAGGCAATACATTTATCAAGAATTATATCATATAATTGCTCTCGCCTGCTTTGTGATACCTGCTTTGAATCATTCAGATATAGAATTGTTTCATCCTTAGGAAGAATAACCGCACAAGCTACCACAGGACCTGCAAGAGGACCCCTTCCTACTTCATCTATACCACATATAAGCTTATATCCCATATCATAGTACTTCCTCTCAAAGGAAAGCATATTATAGCTTCGCTTTTGCTCCCGGTAAAGCTGCTCGAGCTTTTTTTGTGACTGACTAACCAGGTTTTTAACACCGTTTCTTGTATCATCCTTATATTCCCTGATAAAAGCTAAGAGTTCCTCCTCACCTGAAATATTCTTATATGTATTTTTTATATCACCAATTGTCATATTGCTTTTCTCCTGTCTGAAATCAAACCAGGGGATGCCTGTAAATGGCATCCCCTACACATTACTTTATTGTTCCAAAGCTGGAAAATGGATATATTCTAAGAACAACTTTACCTACAATATCCTCCTCCTTAACGTTGCCTACATCAGGCCAACGGCTATCAGAGCTATTGTTTCTGTTATCTCCAAGAACAAAGTATTCTCCCTCTCCAAGAACAACCGGCTGGCTTGCCCTTCCTAAGTTGGATGGCAAAATCTGTTCCCTGCCATAATCTTCCTTAAGTAATTTTTCATTAATATATATATTTCCATTTTGATCAATTCTCACAGTTTCACCCGGAAGCCCGATTACTCTCTTTACATAGGTTGTATCCTCGTCATAATCAAAAATAATAACATCAAAGCGCTCAGGTTTCCCAAATGTATATGAAAGCTTATCAACCCAAAGACTATCCTCATCTGATAAGGTTGGCTCCATGGATGACCCATCTACTCTTGAACGGCATCCAACATAATTAATTATGAAATAACAAAGAAGCACCACTATGCCAATATATATAATAAGGCTTAGCAAATCCTTAACTATATTAACATCCTCCGGTCTTTGTGATTTTTCTTTATTCTTTTTCTTATTTGCTTTTGAATTTTTTTTTGCATCCTTATCTGCTGTATTCGCAGCATCTTCACCAATTTCTTCTATTATCTTCTGATTTTCCTTTTCTTTTTTACTCATAAGGATTCTCCTAATATATTCTATACAAATTCAATACTGATTCGTCCCAGCTTTCCACTTCTGAAGTCATCAAACAAAAGTGAAGCACTCTTTTCAATATCCGGTTCATTTCCTTTTGATATACATCTTCGTTCTATAGCTATGTCCCTCAGTATTTCATATTTATCTTTATTGATATTTATATTATACCTTTCCTGCAAAGTATTACAATATCTATTTTGTAGAAATTCTATGAACTTAGCGGCAAGCTCTGTCTTTTCTATAATATTATCATTAATCGAACCTATATATGCCAGATGCATCCCTACTGCGGCATTATCAAACTTAGGCCACAAAATTCCCGGTGTATCCAGCAATTCCACCTCACGGCTAAGGCGTATCCATTGTTTTCCCTTTGTAACTCCCGGTTTATTTCCTACCTTTGCACAGGCTTTTTTTGCATATGAATTAATGAATGTGGATTTTCCAACATTAGGTATTCCTACCACCATAGCTCTTATGGGACGGTTAATTATCCCTCTTTTTCTATCCCTCTCTATTTTTTCCTTACAGGCTTCCCTGATAATATTGGTTATATTCTTCATCCCTGAATTATTTCTTGAATCCAGACACACAACAAAATATCCCTGTTCTCTGTAATATTTTTCCCATTGCTCCGTAGCCAATGGGTCTGCAAGATCCCATTTATTTAAAAGTATTACCCTGTATTTATTTTTAGCCAGCTGGTCAATATCAGGATTTTTACTGCTCATAGGTGCTCTGGCATCCAAAAGCTCCACAACAATGTCGATAAGCTTAATATCCTCCTGCATCATACGTCTGGCTTTTGTCATATGCCCAGGATACCAGTTAATTACAGTATTCTTTTTTTCATTATTTTGTTGTGAATTCTCCATTTCTTTAACCATCCCGATTTTTATCAAATATTATTTTATTTTTCCTCTTGCACTATTGGGACTTAATATATAAGTAACCTTGCCCAAAATTTCTGATTTGCTTATATTACCGATATTTGCATATCTTGAATCCTCACTGTTGTTTACATTATCGCCTAAAACAAAATATTCCTCATCCGAAAGTTTTATTTCCTCACCGGCTATTCCTGCAATTAATATTCTTTCCTGTAACGGCAAATCCTCAAGCTTATTGCCGTCAATATATACAAAGCCGTCCTTTATTAAAACTGTTTCTCCCGGAAGTCCGATAACACGCTTTATTTCATAATATTCATCTCTTTCAACCTGGGAAAATGCAATAATATCGTACCTCTCAACATCACTAAATCTATAGGTAATTTTATTGACTAATACCACCTGGCCCTCAACAAGAGTATCATTCATTGAAGGTCCTGTTACATGAATTGTCTGAAACATAAAGGTAACAACTGAATATCCTGCAATAACAGCAGCGAAAATCAGCAAAAACCAATTCAGAATTCCCTTAAACCTTAACCTCTTCGCAGCCTTCCCCTTGCAGGTTTCTTCTCGGGTATTATTGTCTTTGTTTATTCTTTTTAAGATTTTCATTGACATAAACGGCCATCCTTTATTTTAAAAATGACTGGAGCTAATATCTCCAGTCATCTTAATACTTTCAGTGTTTGTGTTAATTATTTAACAAGCTCCTTAACCTTAGCCTTCTTACCAACTCTGTCACGAAGATAGTTAAGCTTAGCTCTCCTAACTTTACCTCTTCTGATAACTTCAATCTTATCAATAGTTGGGCTATGAAGCGGCCATGTTTTTTCCACGCCTACACCATTAGATGTCTTTCTTACTGTGAAAGTCTCCCTACAGCTTCCACCCTGTCTCTTAAGAACAGTACCCTCAAAAGCCTGTATTCTTTCTCTGTTACCCTCTTTAATCTTAGCATATACCTTTATAGTATCACCAACATTAAAATCAGCAACTTCCTTAATCTGAGCATCCTCAATACTCTTGATTATCTCATTTCCCTTCATCTGTGTGACCTCCTAAATATATTAGACGTTCTTATATCTTATCTGATACAGAGGACCATCCCACTTTTCACAACTCGTACAGTTTATCATAATATTCCATACAAATCAAGCTTTTTTATTTTACTTTTACTTAATTTAACTTAATTATTTTAATTACTTTTACTATAATTGCTTTTATTTAACTGACTTTAATTTAACTGATTGCGATTTGATTGACTCTAGTTAATTTTCATTTTAGTCTTATGAATTTTTATATTACAACTTGTATTTTAGGTCAAGACAATCCAAAGGGGGGGTTGTAATTTAATCAATATCCATATTATCCTTCTGATAAAAAAAGGTCCTCATTGTTTTAAATCCCAGTTCTCTCGCATGCAAAATCTGTTCAGTGCTGCCTATAAACAAAATTCCTTTGTCCACAAGGGAATTATGAAATTTTACATATATATCGTCCTTAGCTTCATCTGTAAAATATATAACAACATTCCTGCATACAATAAGATTCATGCCTTGAAAATATTTATCCTCCAAAAGATTATGTTTCCTGAAGGATACACATTTTTTAATATCGTCATGTATTTTGTAACAGGTTTCATCAACAGGAGCAAAATGCTTTTTGATATATTCTTCCGGTAAATCAACAAGACTTTTTTCAGGATATATCCCTTCCCTGGCAAAATTGAGAACGTCCTCATCTATATCTGTAGCAATAATATTAATCTTATTCATAGGAATGTACTTTGACAATATCATTGCAATAGTATATGGCTCATCCCCCGTTGAGCAGGCCGCACTCCAGATATTAAACCTTTCTCCATAATTTTTAACTAAGTATGGTATTATTTCTTTTTCAAAGTTTTCCCATTGATTGGGATTACGATAAAATTGAGAAACATTAATTGTAAGATAACTAACAAAGGTACGAAGCAGAATCTCATCCTGCTTCATACCCTTATAAAAGCTTTCATAACCATCAAAGCCCTTTCTGTCAATAAGAGCTTCAATTCTTCTTTTCATCTGGCGTTCCTTGTACATATCCAAATTAATGTTTGTCAAACCATAAACATCCCTTTTGAATTCTTCGTACCCATATGCCATATATTATTCCTCTTCTGCAGTATCTTCCACTTCTTTATCAGCAGCCTCGTCCTTTAACATTGCTCTTATGCTTAAGCTGATTTTTTTCTCCTCCGGCTTAAAATCAACAACTCGTGCAGTAATCTCCTGGCCAATCTTAAATACATCCTCAGGCTTTTCAACATGCTCTGTTGAAATCTGGGAAACATGCAAGAGTGCATCTACTCCCGGCTCAAGCTCAACGAATGCTCCAAATGCAGTCATTCTGGCTATCTTTCCTGTAACCTCATTACCGATTGCATACTTCTGTGCTGCATTAGTCCATGGATTGGCATCTTCGAATTTTAAACTGAGAGCAATTTTCTCACCATTGATATCCTTAATGAAGGTCTTAACCTTATCGCCAACCTTAAGTACACTCTTAGGATCGTCTATCCTTCCCCATGACATCTCAGAAATATGAAGAAGTCCGTCAGCTCCTCCTAAATCAATAAAAGCACCAAATGGAGTTACATTCTTAACTGTTCCTTCCACTACATCACCAACTTTAATTGACTCAAAAAGCTTTCTGGCTGCTTCAGCCTTTCTTGCAACAATAAGCTTCTTTCTATTACCAATGATTCTTCTCTTCTTAGGATTAAATTCTGTTATAACAAACTCAATCTCCTGATCCATAAACTTATCCAGATTCTTCTCAAATGTATCTGACACAAGGCTGGCAGGGATAAATACCTTGCATTCGTCTACAAGCACACTGAGTCCGCCATCAAGTACCTGGGTTACCTTTGCCTTAAGCACAGTTTCATTATTATAGGCTTCCTCAAGCTTTTCATAAGACTTCTCGGCAGCAACCTTCTTATAGGAAAGAAGAACCTGTCCTTCACCGTCATTTGTCTTAACAACCTTTACAGTAATAGGATCGCCTACATTAACAACTGTTGTCAAATCTATACCAGGTGTATTTGAGTACTCGTTTCTGGTAATAATACCATCAGCCTTATACTGAATGTCCACATAAATCACATCCGGCTTTACCCCGATAACCTTTCCCTCAACTATGCTGCCCGGCTTAATTGAGTTTCCTTTTTCCTCTGATTGATTTAATAATTCTTCAAAACTTAATTCTGCCATACTGTCTTGAACCTCCTTAATAATATAGTTTGGGGTAGATGCCCCAGCTGTAATACCTACCCTCTTAGCGGATTCAATGACAGTTAAATCCAAGTCAACGAGTGTCTGTATATAGTAAGTATTTCTGCATTCTTTTTTGCTTATCTCATACAGCTTTTGTGTATTTGAGCTGCTCTTACCACCTATCACTATCATAGCATCAACAGAGGCCGACAGCTCCCTTGCTTCCCTCTGTCTCTCCCCCGTTGCATTACAGATGGTATCATAAACACAAACATTATAATATTTTTTTCGAAAAAATTCAACTAAATCTTTAAACTTTATACTATTAAATGTAGTTTGTGCCACTATAACTGTATCTTTCCCCGGATTTTCTTCAGGCATGACTGCATTTTCCACGGAATCAACCACATATGGGTTATGCAAACACCATCCTACAATCCCCTGAACTTCAGGATGATTCTTATCACCTACAATAATTATATTCTTATCTGAATTATCGCTGTCACTCACAATCCTGTGTATTTTTTTTACAAATGGACATGTGGCATCTACAATCTCCACTCCTCCACTATTGAGAATATCATATATTTCCTTCCCTACACCATGAGATCGTATTATCACCTTTATTTTATCGGTATCATTTTTATTTTCTATTATATCCTGTAATTCTTTTTTATCATGTATTATTCTTACTCCTCTGGAGGCCAAATCCGTAACTACCTCTTCATTATGAATAATCGGTCCATAGGTATATACGCAAAAGCCATCTTTACCCGAAGCGCTGACATGCTCATACACAGTATCAATTGCCCTCTTCACTCCAAAGCAGAAGCCTGCGGTCTTAGCCAGAATTACTTCTCTCATTATAAACTACCTCATATAATTTACTTAATGGTAAGATTATATATATAATCCACAACCTGGTCTATGCTCATATCCGAGCAATCCAGATATATTCCATCCTCAGCCTGTCTCAATGGTGCAATCTCTCTGTTCATATCCTGATAATCCCTTGCTTCGATATCTGCCTCTATAATGGTTATATCCGGTGCTTCACCTTTTGAAACAAGTTCATCATAACGCCTTTTTGCCCTGACCTTCACCGATGCCGTAAGATATATTTTTATCTGGGCATCAGGAAGAACAAAAGTTCCTATGTCCCTTCCATCCATAACAACATCATTTTCCCTTGCCAGATTTCTCTGCAACATAAGAAGTCTTTCCCTGACAATTTTTTTTGTTGCCACTCTGGATGCCATATTTCCTACCTGCTCCTGTCTGAGCTTCACTGACACATTTTCGCCGTTAAGGTAAATCTGCTGTCCATCACGGTTATATTTTATATCCAGTTTAATATCCTCACAGGCTTTTTTTATTTGACATTCATCCTCTGTATCAATACTATTTTCAATAAAATACAATGCAATACTTCTATACATTGCCCCTGTATCCACATATACATATCCTAATTTTTTTGCCAATAGCTTTGCTATTGTACTTTTACCTGCCCCCGCAGGTCCGTCAATTGCAATATTCATAATTAATATTCCCTAAATGGGTATTCCTCCTGATATAATATTTAACTCAATGCCGCCGCAGTACTCCAGGCTATTTGGAGATTAAAGCCCCCGGTAAGTGCATCCACGTCTAAAACCTCGCCGACAAAATACAGACCTTTTATAGATTTACACTCCATATTGTGAGGATTAATTTCCTTGACAGAAACCCCTCCCCTTGTTATTATTGCCTCTTCAAAGCCACGTAAGCCGGTTATACTTATCTTAAAGTTTTTAAGCACATATATAAGTCTTTGACGCTCCTCCCTGGTTATTTTATTTACCTCTTTGTATGGAGTTATCCCGGTTTTTTCTATCACTATATCAATAAGCCTTTTGGGAAGCAGATTTCCGAGGGAATTTCTGAACTGGCGGTTAATATTCTCTGAAAAATCCCTGAGAATTCTTGTATCAAGCTGTTTTTCATCAAGCGCAGGCTTTAAATCTATTATCATTGTAACACCCGTTTCAATAAATTTACCTATATAAGAGGATGCGCTTAAAACCATGGGACCACTTACACCAAAATGTGTAAAAAGCATCTCACCAAAATCTGAATAAATAACCTTTTCTCTCTGCTTAACCTTTGTTACAAATGTTGTCCTGACATTTTTAAGGGAAAGACCCATCAAATCTTTACAAAAGTCTTCCTTTGTTTCCATTGGTACAAGTGCAGGTTCAGGCTTTACCACATCAAGTCCCAGCTTTTTTGCCCACTTAAATCCATCTCCCGTTGAACCGGTCAGCGGGTAGGATTTACCTCCTGTTGCTATAACAACATATTCGGATTTTAATATATTTCTTTTCCCATGTGAGTCTTCAATGTGCACTTCCTTTACAAGTGTTTCTCCTTCTTCATTTTTCTGTGTAATTATATCACAGACCCTTGTATCAAGAAGTATTGTTGTATTAAGCTCTTTAAGTCTCCTTGACATTGCTCCGATTATATCCGAAGAATGGTCGGAGGCAGGGAAAACCCTGTTCCCCCTCTCAACCTTAAGAGGCACTCCCATATCTTCAAAATAATCCATTGTCTGTTCAGAGGTAAAGCCATAAAATGCACTATACAAAAACCTGGAATTTGACACTACATTTTTTAACAGTTCTTCCACATCGCAACAATTGGTCAGATTGCACCTTCCTTTGCCTGTAATAAAAAGCTTTTTACCCAATCTGTCATTTTTCTCTATTATGGTTACATTGTAGCCCTTCTCACCCAGAATGATTCCTGCCATCATGCCGGAAGCGCCACCTCCTGCTATAACAACCTCTTTCATTTTTCTGCCTCTTCATATTATTTTAAAAAATAAGGATGTCACCGGCTGCGACATCCTTATTTGCTTTTAGCTTATAGAAAATTAATTACCATTTCCTATATTAGTTCAAAGCTTGTGATAAACTCACCTTGTTATTTATACAGGATATGTCTTATTATCGGTATTTGCAAGACTTGCATCTATACCGGTATCCTGTGCCTCTCTATACTTAAAGAAATCCATGGCAACCTGTGGGAAAAGAGCATATGTGAGAACATCCTCATCCTGTCTCTTGTACTGAGCCATTTCCTTTTCCAGCTTATCAAGCTCATTCTCAAGTAAATCAGCAGGTCTGCAGGTAATTGGCTTCTTGTCTCCAATAACCTTCTTGACAACCTCAGGATTCATTGGAGATACTGTCTGTCCGTACTCTCCTCCAACTAATGCTTTTGACTCCTTAGTACACATCTTATATCTCTCACCTGTCACAACATTGAGAACTGCCTGTGTACCGACAATCTGGCTTGAAGGTGTAACAAGTGGTGGCTCGCCAAAGTCTTTACGGACTCTTGGAACCTCCTCAAGCACCTCGTCAAACTTATCCTCGGCATTCATTTCCTTAAGCTGGGACACAAGGTTTGAAAGCATACCACCAGGTACCTGATAAAGAAGAGTCTTAATATTAACGCCCATAACCTTTGGATTAAGAAGTCCGCTTGCAAGCCATTCTTCCCTCATTGGTTTAAAGTAATCAGCAATTTCAGCTAAAAGATTCTGGTCAAAGCCCGGATCATATGGTGTACCCTCAAAAGTCTTAGCCATAACCTCAGTAGCAGGCTGGCTTGTACCCATTGCAAGAGGTGACATGGCTGTATCAATCACATCGCAGCCTGCTTCTACTGCCTTAAGATAAGTCATTGAAGCAACACCTGAAGTATAATGTGTATGAAGCTGGATAGGAAGAGATGTACTCTCTTTAAGTGCTGTAACCAGCTCTGTAGCTGCATAAGGAACAAGGAGTCCTGCCATATCCTTTATACAGATTGAATTAGCACCCATATCTTCGATTCTCTTAGCAGTTTCCTTCCAGTAGTCAAGAGTATAAGCCTCTCCTAATGTATAAGAAAGTGCAACCTGGGCATGTCCCTTTTCTTTGTTTGCTGCCTTAACAGCAGTCTCAAGGTTTCTCAAGTCATTAAGACAATCAAAAATTCTTATGATATCAATACCGTTAGCAATTGACTTCTGAACAAAATATTCAACAACATCATCGGCATAATGACGATATCCAAGAATATTCTGTCCTCGGAAAAGCATCTGAAGCTTTGTATTTTTGAATCCATCCCTAAGCTTTCTAAGTCTCTCCCATGGATCCTCCTTAAGAAAACGCAGGCACGCATCAAAGGTTGCTCCACCCCAGCATTCCACAGAATGATAGCCAACCTTATCCATCTTATCAATAATTGGGAGCATCTGCTCGGTAGTCATTCTTGTTGCAATAAGAGACTGGTGAGCATCACGCAATATAGTTTCGGTAATCTTTACCGGTTTTTTTTCTACAGACATTTAATTTACCTCCTTTATTTTATGAAACACCAAATATAGCCAGAAATGTACCAGCGGCAACTGCTGTACCGATAACACCTGCCACATTAGGTCCCATAGCATTCATAAGAAGGAAGTTTGTAGGGTCTGCCTCTGCACCAACCTTCTGTGATACTCTGGCTGCCATAGGCACAGCCGAAACACCTGCCGAACCTATAAGCGGGTTAACCTTGCCCTTAGTAACCTTGCACATCAGCTTGCCGAACAGAACTCCCGCCGCTGTACCAAAGGCAAAGGCAATAAGACCAAGTAAAACTATCTTAAGTGTGCTAAGCTGTAAGAATGCATCTGCGCTTGTTGTAGCACCTACCGAAGTTCCAAGCAGTATAACCACAATATACATCATTGCATTAGATGCGGTTTCAGTAAGCTGCTTAACTACACCACATTCCCTAAAGAGATTTCCCAGCATAAGCATACCAACCAACGGTGCTGTTGTAGGAAGAATAAGAACAACTACAAGGGTAACGATTATTGGGAAAAGTATTTTCTCCAATTTTGTAACCGGACGTAACTGACCCATCTTAATCTTACGTTCCTTCTCGGTTGTAAGTAATTTCATAATAGGTGGCTGAATAACAGGAACAAGTGCCATATAAGAATATGCCGCTACTGCTATAGGTCCCATAAGAGTTCCACCCATTCCAAGCTTACCGGCAAGGAATATGGAAGTAGGTCCGTCAGCACCACCGATTATGGAAATTGCTGCTGCTTCCTTGCCATTGAATCCCATAAGGAACGCAAGGAAATAGGCTGCATAAATTCCGAACTGGGCAGCCGCACCAAGCAAAAAACTTTTCGGATTGGCAATAAGTGGTCCAAAATCTGTCATGGCTCCGACTCCCATGAATATGAGAGATGGCAATATGCTCCACTCGTCCAGCAAGTAAAAAAAGTGTAACAATCCGCCCTCTTCAATAATTGCAGGGAACATATTAACCAGGAACATACCAAAAGAAATAGGTACTAAAAGTAATGGTTCAAATCCCTTGACTATTGCAAGATACATAAAGAAGCAGGCTACAATAATCATAATATAATGCTTCCATGTAAGGGTTGCAAAGCCGGTCTGAAGGGCGAGATTTTCTAATATATCTACAAATCCGCTCATTTAGCTGTTTACCTCCTGTTTTTAGGTACAAATTAGTTTAAAGTTGCCAAAACATCTCCTGCCTCAACAGCGTCTCCGGCAGAAACATTAATACTTGCTACTGTACCATCTGAAGGTGCAACAACCTCATTCTCCATCTTCATAGCCTCAAGGATAAGTATTACCTCACCCTTTTTAACCGAAGAACCTACAGAAGCCTTTACACTTAAAATTTTACCAGGCATTGGAGATTCAACTGTGATTGAGCCTGCATTGCCTGTTGCCTTTGGAGCAGGTGCTGCAGGTGCTGCCTTTGAGGCAGGTGCTGCAGGTACCGCAGGTGCTGCTCCTGCACCTAATTCCTCAACTGCTACGTCATACGCTGTACCATTAACGGTAATTCTATAATTTTTCATACTAATGTCCTCCTATAAACAAATATATTATCTCTTTACTCTCCTAATTGAACGGACAACCAGTGTATCCCTGCTGACTGCCCCTTCATTTCCTGATGATGCATAAATTGCAGCTGTTATAACAGCTGCAAGCTCGCTGTCAGACACAAGATTCTCTTCCTCCTGTGTGGCCTGAGCCTGTACAGGCTTTGCTGCTTCCTTAACTTCAACCTTTGGTTTTTTTGCAAAGAGTGCAGGTAAAAACTTCATCAGGGAAATAATAAAGGAGATGAAAATAAGCACAACGAATACTGTTCCCATTCCGATAAGGGTATTAATTCCTGCCTGCTTCATAAGCTCACCCTTTGAGTAGACCGCTGCAACAACCATTTCCTCAGGAATATATTTGTATATTCCCTGCTCAAGCATGGTCTGCTCCTTCTGAAGCTCTACAAATTCCTGAAGATTTTTACACCCATAGCCGGCTATAATGGTTTCAGGATCTGCTCCCGATGTATAGTACTCATTAAGGAGTGCCTGTGTAACCGTACTTTCGTTAATCTGAGCTCCAAGCTCATTATACATCATGTAATAATCTGCATTTTCCACATACTTAACTGTTATCTTCACATCTCTGTCAGCAGCCTTGTTAATTATACTTACAGAAACATAATCATCCTCATTGACAATATCCGCATCTACCATGTCAATAGTAAATGTATTGTTGCTGACTGCCTCAGCATAAAGAGAATAATCTTCGAATTCACCGACCTTGTCAGTATTCTGTGCCTGCTTCATACCATCTATTGCCGACTTTTCAAAATCTGTGCCGCTATTTAAATAATAATCCACGTAATCTTCGGAAATATTTGAATATGTCAAAAAGCTTGACATTGTATTAAGCACAATCTCCTTTTCATCATAATCAAAAGGCTTTTCCTTGTTATTATCACAACCGGCCAATGAAAACATAACAGCTAACATGGAAACTAATAATAATATTTTTTTAATTTTCATTTAGTTGTCACCTCTTCTTAAACTGCTCCATGCTTCTTATAAGGTCTTTCTTCCTTTTTGCTATACAGCATATCAAAAGCAGCAATAACACGTTTTCTAGTTGCATCCGGCTCAATGATATCATCAATATATCCTCTCTTTGCCGCAGCAAGTGCACTTGACTGCAGCTCAGTATAAGCCTTCTTATAGGAATCAACAGCCGCAACCTTATCCTTGGCCTCTGCTATTTCCTTTTCATACATAATCTTTACTGCCATCTCAGGATCCATGGTTCCTATCTTAGCCTTTGGCCATGCATAAACCATATCTGCTCCGATTGCTTTTGAATTCATAATAGTATATGCAGTTCCGAAGGCATCTCCCATAACAAGTGTAACCTTTGGCACTGTTGCATTAGCAAATGCGTATGTCAGCTTAGCTGCTGCAGCTGCCATAAGCTTCTCATTATCTACAGTTGCCACAAATCCCTTTGTATTGACAAGTGTGAGCACAGGAATATTAAATGCATCACAGAAGTTGACAAAGTCTGCCGCAAGTTCTGCTCCCTTGGCTGAAATCATATCATTTCCGTCTTCAATCTGGTTTGCCACGCATCCAACAGAAGCTCCGTTAAGCTTAATAAATCCTGTTACCATATCACTGCCGTAATCCTTCTTAACTTCAAAGAAGTGATTATTATCAGCAATATTCAAAAGCACAGCTCTTGCATTTCCCGAAAAGCTGTCTAAATCAGGTATGATTCTGTTTAAGTCATCGATACACTCAGCCGCTTCGTCTTCAATATTATTTGAAGGCAGCATGTCAACCAATGCTCTTATCTCGGAAAGAAGGGTTGCATCATCCTCACATATTCTGTCTACCAGTGCTGTATTTTTGCCAAGATATTGTGCATCCGCTGTATCAAGCTTAGCTGTATAATTACCATTCAGGGCATTAGGACTGTTCACAAAAAGTCTGGAATTTTCCTCGGTCATAAAAGTAAAATCCGTAAGAGCAGGGATTAATGCCGCTCCTCCTCCACAATTTCCGAATATAGCCGTAATCTGTGGAACCACACCTGAAGCAAGTGTCTGCTTAAGATACAGCTCTCCGAAAGCATTCATCGCATCTGTTGCTTCCTGAAGTCTTAATCCTGCGCAATCAACAAGACCGATAACCGGTGCTCCTACCTTCATTGCCATATCGTAGATTCCGGCAATTTTTTTTGCATGCATCTCGCCTATTGCTCCGCCAAGTACTGATGCATCCTGGCTGTAAACATAGACTAATTTACCATTAATCACACCATATCCGGTTATTACACCGTCTTTTGGAGTATCCTTTGCTGTAATGTTGAAATCGGTGCTTCTTGCTGTAACATAGGCACCCACTTCAACAAAGCTCGCGTCGTCCAGCAAATTCGCAATTCTGTCGCTTGCAGACAAGCTAAGTTTGTTACCCATTTTTAGTCCTCCATTTTATTTATTTTAGGTCAAATAAGACCAATTTCTTCCGTCTATCATAATATACTTTTTTCGTCATTAAATCAAGGCAATTTTAAGAAAATCTTTAATTATTTTTCTTAAAACTGCCTTAAAATAATGCATTATAAAACTGGTATGGTTTTACTGTTTTTCCAGCCACTCCAGCATATGTCTGAGAGTATTACAGGTTGTTGCTCTTCTTACCTCTTGTCTGTTTCCTGTGAAATTATATCTTACTACCTGAATTTCTCCTTTCAGAAAAAATCCGGCATACACTGTCCCCACAGGCTTTTCTTTTGTTCCTCCATCGGGTCCCGCTGTTCCCGTAACTGCTATCGCGCAATCTGCACAGGCAATCTTTGCAGCTCCTCTTACCATTTCCCTTGCTGTTTCTCCTGACACAGCTCCAAATTCATCCAGGGTCTTTTCCCTGACTCCCAAAATCCTCATTTTTGAATCATTCGAGTAGGTTACATGAGCCTCGTTTAAAACCCAGGATGCCCCTGGAATATCAACAATAGCCGTGGAAATCATTCCACCTGTACAGGATTCTGCTGTAGATATGGTATATTTTTTTATTTTGAGCATATCTACCAGCTGCTCTGCTATATCATATATTAATGCTGTATATTCATTTTCTGTCATTATTTAACCTCTGATAGAACTCCTCTGTTTTTTACAAGGTAATCAACAAGAGATATAATCGTAAGCACTAAAGCGGCATATATAAGAATCTGTTCAATAATTTCTGCCGGTTTTCCTCCAAAGTTACATATTATAACAATTATCATTATCATCTGTACAACTGTTTTTACTTTTCCCCACCATCCGGCTGCTATTACAACTCCATTATCAGAAGCTACAAGTCTGAAACCGCTTATAATGAATTCTCTTGCAATTATTATAATTACAACCCATGCCGGGATTCTGCCCAATTCAATAAGGGCAATCATAGCAGAGCACACAAGAAGCTTGTCTGCCAGGGGGTCCATAAATTTGCCAAAATTAGTTATAAGATTGTATTTACGGGCTATCTTTCCATCTAACATATCTGTCAGGCTGGCTGCACAGAATATAAACACAGCAATCCATTTTCCGTATGGTATGCCCTCAACCATAAGAGCAACCAGAAAAAACGGTATAAGTGCAACTCTTAATATAGTAAGTTTGTTAGGTAAGTTCATCTGTTATTCCTCCTATTAAATCATATGGACCTGCATCCTTAATCAATACATCAACTATAGTTCCCGAAATCAGCTCATAATCGCATTCAACAAACACAAGACCATCCACATTAGGTGCATCCCTGTAGGTACGCCCTATATATATGTCCTCATCAGGGGAATATCCTTCAATTATTACCTTTTGTACAGTCCCTATGAGCCGGCTGTTTTTTTCAAGAGAAATATCCTGCTGAAGCTCCATAATTTCATTTCTCCATTTTTCTGCAAGTTTTCCGTCTACCTGATTTGGAAAATCCGCCGCCGGAGTTCCATCTTCTCTTGAATATGTAAAGACTCCGAGTCTGTCAAATTCCACCTCGTCAATAAACCGAAGAAGTGCATCGTGATTTTCCTCTGTTTCTCCCGGAAATCCTGTTATAAAGGTGGTTCTTATTGCTATATCCGGACAATTTTTTCTTAATGCTCCTATAACACCCATTATTGATTTTTTATCTGTTTTCCTTCCCATACGGGAAAGAATGTTATCCTCACAATGCTGTAAAGGCATATCAATATATTTACAAAGTTTTTTTTCTGTAGCAAACAGTTCTATCAGCTCACTATCAATTTCCTCCGGATAGCAATACATGAGCCTTATCCACTCAATACCTTCAATTCCGGCAAGACGTCTTACCAGTTCTGCCAATGACTTTTTACCGTAAATATCTGTTCCGTAACAGGTTGTTTCCTGGGCAACAAGAACCAGCTCCCGTATACCCATTGAAGCCATATAGTCTGCCTCCTTCACAAGCTTTTCCATTGGAACACTTCTGTAATGCCCTCTTATATGGGGAATAACACAATATGTGCAAAATTTATCGCATCCCTCAGCAATTTTCAGATATCCCATAAATGTACCGGATGTAATAACCTTAGGTACATCTGTCAAAGCCAGTCTGTCCGGGTCATCATACATGGAAACCCTTGATTTGTGTTCCAGTTCCCTGATTGCATCAACAATATGGTCAAAGCTTGCAGCTCCAAGGCAGGCATCAATCTCCGGAATTTCATCAAATATCTCATCCTTAAACCGTTGTGCAAGACACCCGGTTACAATAAGATACTTTAATCTTTTTTTCTTAAGCCTGGCCATTTCCAAAATGGTATTAATACTCTCTTCCATTGCATCATGTATAAAGCTGCAGGTATTAATTACCACCACATCAGCCAATGCTTCGTCATTTGTAATATTATAATTATTTTTTTGTAATATACCCAGCATTGCCTCACTGTCGCACAAATTCTTATCGCAGCCCAGAGAAACCAACAATATATTCATACTATTCATATAACCCTGCTTCCACACAATTATTCATCAACATAGCTATGGTCATTGGACCGACCCCTCCCGGCACAGGTGTAATATATCCGGCCACCGGCTCAACAGATTCAAAATCCACATCACCACATAATTTATTGTTTTTATCCCTGTGAATACCTACATCTATTACACAGGCTCCATCCTTTACATAGGATGCATCTATCATCCTTGGTCTGCCTACAGCAACAACAAGAATATCTGCCCTTTTACATACCTCTTTGAGATTTTTTGTTCTGGAATGGCATATGGTAACTGTGCCACTCTCTCTTAAAAGAAGCATTCCCATAGGCTTGCCTACAATGTTACTTCTTCCTACAACCACGCACTCCTTACCTTCAATGTCAACTCCTGACCTCTTAAGCAGCTGTATTACACCTGCAGGAGTACAGGATACAAAGCCCTTTTGTCCTATGCTCAGTGCACCCACACTGGATGGAGAAAAGCCGTCAACATCCTTAAGCGGGGAGATGGAATTAATTATTCTTTCCTCATTAATATGCTCTGGCACAGGAAGCTGGACAAGTATACCATTAACAGAATTATCGGCATTAAGCTTATCTATTATATGCAAAAGTTCTTCTTCTGTTGTTTCATAAGGAAGCTCATATGCCAGTGATTTTATTCCAATATATTCACAGGCCTTTTTCTTATTACCTACATACACAGTAGAGGCCGGGTCATTTCCAACCTGAATAACCGCAAGACATATCTCTCTGCCCTGTTCCTTAAGTTCCTGTACCTTCTTCTTTAATTCGTCCTTTATCTGCCCCGATATAATCTTTCCGTCAATAATCTGTGCCATCCTGATACCTCCGTAAAATGTTTAGTTTTTAAGCCTAGAAAAGCCCCTCTATAACTCCGTCATCGTTAACGAAAATTCTCTCTGCAGCAGGTGATTTTGGCAATCCCGGCATGGTCATAATATTTCCTGTAATAGCAACCACGAAGCCGGCTCCCGCACTTACATATACCTCTCTTATATTTACCGTAAAGCCCCGTGGTCTTCCGAGAAGAGCTGCATCATCCGAAAGAGAATACTGGTTCTTCGCCATACACACAGGCATATTTCCAAATCCCATTGCCTGAATTTTTTCTATCGCTTTGGAAGCCTCACTGCTATATGATACATCTGCTGCTCCATAGATTTTTGTAGCTATGGTTTTTATCTTTTCTTTAATTGAAAGGCTGTCCTCATATAATACCTTAAAGTTTGAAGGCTTATTTTCCAGTGTGTTCAATACTGCTTCAGCCAGCTGAATTCCACCTTCTCCTCCTTTTTCCCATACATTCGCAAGAGCAAAATCGCAACCTCTTTCCTGGCAAAACTCTTTTACAAAGGTCAGCTCCTTTTCTGTATCAGAAACAAATCTATTCAGAGTTACCACCACAGGTACTCCATACATCTGGAGATTTTCTATATGCTTTTCAAGATTGACTATTCCTCTGGACAGAGCCTCCAGATTTTCCATGTTTAATTCATCCTTGGGAACTCCTCCATTATACTT
Source organism: Lachnospiraceae bacterium UBA7589 (assembly GCA_002476495.1). Taxonomy (GTDB): domain Bacteria; phylum Bacillota; class Clostridia; order Lachnospirales; family Lachnospiraceae; genus Coprococcus_C. The sequence continues at coordinate 35,491 of DLKL01000051.1, read as the reverse complement.
TAATGCCCTTACTGTAGCCACAAGAACTACGGCATCCGGCTTAAGACCTGCTGTACGGCACTTAATGTCAAAGAATTTTTCAGCACCCAGATCTGCACCAAAGCCTGCTTCTGTAATTACATAATCCGCAATTTTGAGTGCTGTCTTTGTAGCCCTTATAGAATTACAGCCATGGGCTATATTGGCAAACGGTCCGCCATGGACCAGAGCCGGTGTATGCTCCAGCGTCTGGATAATATTTGGTTTAATGGCATCCTTAAGCAAGGCTGTCATAGCACCTACACATTTTAAATCAGAAGCTGTTACCGGCTCGTTATCATAATTGTAAGCCACTATAATTTTACCCAGCCTTTTTTGCAAATCCTTAATATCATCGGCGAGGCATAAAATTGCCATTATTTCCGAAGCCACTGTAATAACAAATCCGTCCTGTCTTACAACACCGTCGGTTCTTTTTCCCATTCCGACTATAACATTTCTTAAGGCTCTGTCATTCATGTCAAGGCAACGTTTAAATACAATTCTTTTAGGATCAATCCTAAGAGAATTTCCCTGGTGAATGTGATTATCCATAATTGCAGCAAGAAGATTATTCGCTGAAGTTATGGCATGAAAATCTCCGGTGAAATGAAGATTCAAATCTTCCATCGGAACCACCTGTGAATATCCGCCTCCTGCTGCTCCGCCTTTTATTCCAAAACATGGTCCAAGTGATGGCTCTCTCAGAGCTATTATAGATTTTTTTCCAAGCTTTGACATAGCCTGGCCAAGACCTACCGTAACTGTAGTTTTCCCTTCTCCTGCCGGAGTTGGATTAATTGCAGTAACCAGGATAAGTCTGCCATCCTTATTTTCTTTAACTGATTCAATGTATTCATCAGAGAGCTTAGCCTTGTATTTTCCATACATTTCCAGGTCTTCTTCCCTGATTCCTATTGATGCAGCCACATCTTTAATGTTGAAAAGTTTTGATTCCTGTGCAATTTGAATATCTGTCAGCATTTCTTTCTCCTTAAATCATCTTATGTTTTTTGTGGAAGGATATTATAAATTTTCTTCCACATAATTTTCAAATTCTTCCATTGTCATAATAATTTTTCTTGGCTTTGTTCCTTCCTCCGGACCAACAACCCCGGCTTCCGAAAGCTGATCCATTATCCTTGCAGCACGGTTAAAGCCAATTTTGTATACTCGTTGAAGCATTCCTATGGAAGCCTTATCTTTTCCTATTATAAATCTGCCGGCGTCAACAAAGTACTCATCCACATCAGGTTCACCCTGGGATGCTCCTTCAATGCTTACTCCCTGGGATGTGCTTTCAATCTCTCTGGATATATTCTGATCATAGCTTATCTCTCCGTTACTTTCTTTCAAAAACTTAACTACTCCGGCTATTTCATCATCAGACAAAAATGCTCCCTGCACACGTACAGGCTTGGGATAACCTGTCGGATAGAAAAGCATATCTCCCTTTCCTAACAGCTTTTCAGCTCCGTTCATATCAAGAATTGTTCTGGAATCAACACCGGATGACACTGTCATGGCTATTCTCGACGGAACATTTGCCTTAATTAATCCGGTAATTACATCTACAGATGGTCGCTGTGTAGCAATGATAAGATGAATTCCGGCAGCTCTGGCAAGCTGTGAAAGCCTTACTATAGCATCCTCAACCTCATTATGGGCAACCATCATAAGGTCAGCAAGCTCATCAACAATAATCACTATCTGAGGAAGCTTTTTCAAATCCTCATTACCTTCCTCACTTCCGGTAACTTCTTTAACCTTATCATTATAGCCTTGCAGATTTCTTACGTTATATTGTGCAAAAAGCTGATATCTGTTAGTCATCTCAAGAACTGCCCAGTTAAGTGCTCCCGCAGCCTTCTTAGGATCCGTTACAACAGGTATAAGCATATGTGGAATACCATTATATATACTCAATTCCACCTGCTTAGGATCCACCATAATAAGCTTAACCTCATCAGGTCGTGCCTTGTACAGAATACTCATTATAAGGGTATTAATACAAACTGACTTACCCGAACCGGTTGCACCTGCAACCAAAAGATGAGGCATTTTTGCAATATCTGCCACAATGACCTGTCCACCAATATCCTTACCAACAGCAAAGGCAATCTTGGACGGAAACTTTTTAAAGTTATCAGATTCAAGAAGCTCACGGAAAGAAACCGATAAGGCTTCTTTATTCGGTACTTCAATTCCTATGGCAGCCTTTCCCGGTATAGGTGCTTCAATTCTTATATCTGCCGCAGCAAGATTAAGCTTAATATCATCTGCAAGATTGACTATCTTACTGACCTTAACCCCCTGTTCCGGTTGTAACTCATATCTGGTTACAGAAGGTCCACAGCTGTAATCGGTTATTGTTACATTAACGCCAAAATTTTCCAGGGTACTCTTAAGCTTCATTGCAGTTTCCCTCACAGAAGCATCCTGGTTTCCTCCTGACTTGTTTTTAGAAGGTTTTAACAAATCTATAGGTGGAAAATTGTATTCACCATTAATGATTTTATTATTTTCGTCATAACTCTGAGCAGATTCAATATTTTCTTTAATTTCCTGTTTCTTCGATATTGAACCTGCTGTTGTGTCCATTATATCAGCCTCTTGTTTCATTACTACAGGCTTAGCAATATCCTTGGTTGTTTCCCTGACTTTTTTTCTCTTTTTAACCGGTTCAATAACGGTGAATTCATCAGTATTGTCCAAATCAGTATTATCGTCAAAGAAATCTTTCTTTGGCATATATTCAGGATCAAATATTTCGTTATTTTTAAGTGGCTTCAGCTCGTGAACCTCCTCTGTCTCAACAATTTTGTTTTTCTTACTTTTTTTCTTTGCTGATTCAGGAGATTCCAATACACATATCTTATCCAGCATATTAGTATTGGCATTATTGTACCGTATATCATCCATTGTCGGTTCATTTTCCACGTCCACGCTTTTTGATTCAATACCATGCTTTACCGAGCCCTTGATCATATCAACTAACGATACATTCATAACAATTATTATACCTATAATTGTAAGCAGAGCAATAATTATAATCGAGCCTGTTGTTCCTATAAGCTTATGTAAAATAACCAGAACACCCCCGAGAATTACGCCACCGCCTTTTTTATCATCTGCTCCATCTTTGTACAAATCCAGAATTCCAATGTCCGAAGCTCCGTGTATAAGCTGGCATACAAATCCAACAGCCACAATAAATATTCCGACACATAATACTCTCTTAACTATCTTTCTGTGAGCTCCGTTAGATAGTAAAAAAGCCGCAGAAAAAAACAAATACAGAGGAAGTATATAAGCTACTGTCCCCACTATTCCAAATATTATTTTGGATATAAAATTACCTGCCACCCCACACCATCCGAAATTGCTGCACAACAAAAAAACAGAAATAGCCAGATATATAAATAGGCGGATTTCATTGCTTCTTGATTCCTCAGGTTCCTCCATGGCTTTCCTTGCTGCTGCTTTGCGATCCCTGGTATATGTATCGTTAATCCTGTTACCGGAGTTTCGTCCTCCTGACCTGCCACTTGATGCGGTTCTTTGGACATTAGCTCCGGTTTTCCCCTTATTTGCCATTTTAACTCCTCATATATTATTAATAAGTTATTCTTCTTTTATTCCATACTCTGATATTCTACTATTTTTACTGGAATTTATCAAGTCGTAAAGGCAAGATAATGCGCTGCTAATTCCTCCTACTCTGTCTATTATGCCCCTGTCAACCGCCTGAGAGCCTACAAGCATTGAACCTATATCCTTTGTAAGCTCAGTTGTATTAAACATTATTCCTCTCAGGCTCTTTTCATCTATGCTGCTATGAGTTACCGTAAATTCTATTATACGATCCTGCATTCTCTCGATATATTCATAATTCTGTTTTACGCCAAGCACCATTCCCGATACCCGTATAGGATGAATCACCATAGTTGCAGAAGGTGCTATAAATGTAACATCACCCGAAACAGCAAGCGGAACACCAATGGAATGTCCCCCTCCTAAGACCAGGCACACCTTAGGCTTGCTTAAGGAGGCTATCATTTCGGCAATCGCAAGTCCGGCCTCCACATCACCGCCAACAGTGTTAAGGAGAACCAACACTCCGTCAATATCACTGCTGTCCTCGACAGCGGCCAACTGTGGAAGAATATGCTCATATTTACTGGTTTTGGAATTTGTACCCAGGTTTTCGTGTCCCTCTATTTCTCCTATAATATTAAGCAGGTGAATCCTTTGATGGTACCGGTTTCCATCAAGGGTTATCTGACCATAATCCTTAATCAGCTCTTTTTTTATCTGTTCATCCTTTATACTGTTTTTTGTTTCACAATCACTGTTCTTATTATCCATATAATACCCTCTTCTCCTTTTGACAATATTTACTTATATTATGTGTCACCGGTGGGTAATTTTATTCAGATATAAGTTTTAAATATATCATCCTATCAAAGCATATCTAAAGGTAAGGCTCATAACAAAAAAGGCACATCACAAAGTGACATGCCTTTTAAAAATATTAAATTAAACAAATTAGTATTGCACTGACTCAACTATTTCATAATATGGATCCAAATTGCCTACATAAGATACATATTCAATATAAATCAAATTATTTCCGTCACAGATAACCAGTGAACGTCCCTTGTATGATCCGTCAGCCGCATCAGTAACCCATTCTGTTCCTGTAAAATCGCTGTATGATACAGAACTGTTTGTAACCTGGGTACCAAATACGTTCTTAATCTGGGTATCAAACTGGGATATTGCATCGCTTTCACTAATAGAATTAAGGTTATCAGCCGCAACAACAAAAGCTGACCCTTCGGAATTAACATAGGTAGCCGAGCTTGATGTAGAGCTTGAATCCTTTGTATATCCTTCAGGAACCACAAAGCTTACATTACCGATTGTATCGGTACCTGAAGTTGCAGGTGTACTGATAGCCTCCTCTGTTCCTTCCTGAACATCAGGCTCCTGGGTATCAGTGTTCTCTATGTCAGGCATATCCACATCCGGAGTTAAAATATTATCCTGAGTATCAAGTGGGTTATCAAAATCCTCAGCTGTGTTTTCAGTAGTTGTCTTCTTGTCCTTCTTATCGTCCTTATCATCCTTATCACAAGCAACAAGAGACAAGCTCATAACACCTGCCATTACAACGATTGCAGCTTTCTTTAACAAATTTTTCTTAAACATCTTTCCTCTCCTTATAACAAGGCATTATTGCCATAATTTTAAACAAATAATAAAGTAACACAAACACCGGAAAATATCAATAGTTATTTCTATTAATAATATATGTATAACAGTTTAAAATATAATATTTATTCTTAACTTAACAAAAATCCGGGAAACAAAAAAGGTCCTTATCCCAACCAAAGGTTGTGTCAAAGACCTTTTTTATTATAAAACACCCCATATACGAATCACCTGACTCTCCCAGGCAATCCATTGGGAATATTATAACATTACCGGAATAGTCAAAATAGCTACTCACGGTTACCTCTTACATGTTCAAAACTATCTCATTTACATCTGTAAGTTCATCAAACGGTATATAATTATCCGGCATAGTCTTTCCGTTAAGTATAAGACTCTTATACCCACTCTGTGCTCCATCAGGATTATTAACCCTGATATTAAGCTTTTTACCGCGGAAATCCTTATCAATATAAAATTCCTTCCAGTCTGAGGATATTGAAGGTGAAATTCGCAATCCGTAAAAATCCGGTCTTAGTCCCAGAATACCCTCTACGCATCCAACCATAACAGTTGAAGCTGTACCTGTAAGCCAATGTACATGGCTTCTTCCTTCAAACGGACTCTCCGAGCTTTCTGTAAACTGTCCATGGCAATATGGTTCAAGTCTTCTTATCTCAGCCTTATCATTCATGGTTGCCGGTGAGCTGTTAGTGAAATATTCAAATGCTCTGTTTCCATGTCCCATAAGTGCCTCAGCAAGTATAATCCATCCCTGTGGCTGTGAGAAAATACCCCCGTTTTCCTTTGTAGAAGGATTAAACAACAGCATAAGGGCTCCTTCAAAGGCATGTTCAACATAAGATGGTGCCATAAGACGGCATCCATATGGTGTACTTAACTCTCTATGCACAGATTCAAGGGCAAGTTCAGCCTGTTCTTTTGTCGCAAGTCCACTTATTACTGACCAGGATTGAGGGTTAAGCCACATATTAGCCTCAGGATCATGCTTAGAGCCAATTATCTGACCATCCTCCTTGTATCCTCTTATATATCTGTCATCCTCCCAGCACTTTGTCTGGATGATGTCTCCAAGCTTTTTTTGTACCTCATCAAGATAGTCAATATAATCCTCATCCTTTTTCATTTTCGCAAAAATTTTGAGAACTGACATTGCATAATAAAGCTGCATTGCCACAAAGGTCGACTCTCCCTTTTTTCCAAGTCTGAGGCAGTCGTTCCAGTCAGCATGTAAGCCTGCCGGCATTCCGTTGCTGCCAAGCCGGTTCATTGAAAAATCAATAGCCCTCTTCAGATGCTCATAGACCGAGTCCTCTCCTCCATTGGCAAAAACAATAACCTCATCAATAAAATCAACGTTGCCCGATTCAGCAATATATTTGTAAATGGTTGGAAATAACCAGAGCGCATCATCTGCCCTGTAGGCCGGATGTCCTGTAGCTTTAACATAGGACGGATCGTCAGGTGTATCCTCATGGCCTGCATTATGATTGAATTTCACCAAAGGCAGGCCTCCACCGTTATTAACCTGGGCCGAGAGCATAAATCTGATTTTCTCCAGTGCCATTTCAGGTTCAAGATGGATAATACCCTGAATATCCTGTACTGTATCTCTGTATCCGTATCCATTTCTCAAACCACAATACGAAAACGATGCAGCTCTTGACCAGATAAATGTCATAAAACATTGGTATGCATTCCATGTATTAATCATGGCATTAAATGCCTCACTTGGAGTCTTAACCTGTAAATGAGCCAGCTTGCTATGCCAGTTTGTTTTAAGTTCTTCCAGCTCACATTCTATTTTGGCATGAACATCCTTATATTCATTCATAACCATTTCTGTCTCAGCATCATCCTTCATACCAAGAATAAAGGCAATTTCCTTAGATTCACCCGGCTTAAGGGTAATGCAGGTTTCCAATGCGCCACATGCATTGCCATTATAATTCAGGGCATTACCCAAATCACCGTTTTCTACTCCAACAGGATTTCCGTAAGAATGATATCTTCCCAGAAATACCTCTTTATCACCACAATAGCTTTTGATTTCTCCTCCGACAAGGCCAAAAAATCTGGTAAATGCCACATTTCCATCCATAGAAATACCTTTATTGACATTTTCATTAATAACCTGCTTAATTCTGTTGCCCATAAAATAGGTTCTGGTTATAAACAAAGTATATTGTAAATTGACCTGATCCTGCTCATAATTGTTATCATTTGTAAATTCACAAAATCCAATTGCAGAAAGATTTCTTGTGCTATTGGAATTATTTGTAACCTTCAGTCTCCATACCTCATGAGTCTTATCAAGAGGCACGTAGTAAAGTGCCTCTGTATCTATGCCAGAGTATGAGGCCTTCATATTGGTATATCCTGTACCATGACGGCACTCGCTTTTATATGCATCCAGTGGTTTACCTACAGGCTGCCATGAAGCTGACCAGTAATCCTTTGTATCATTGTCACGAATATATATATATCTTCCCGGCTGATCAAAATTATTGAAAACATATCTTAATATTCTGCCGTTTGCACCAGATTTAACAAAACTGTAACCACCTGCATTGTTAGATATAATCGCACCATACTCCGGTGAGCCCAGATAATTGGCCCAGGGAGCCGGAGTATCAGGTCTGTCAATTACATATTCCTTATTCGCCTCGTCAAAATAGCCAAATCTCATTATTCACCCTCCTGCTTTATATAGTTTTATTCCGCATCCTTCAAGCTAAGGCTTATTTTACCCATTCTGTCAATATCAAGCACCTTAACTCTTACCTCATCTCCGATGTTTACTACATCCTCAACCTTTTCAACTCTCTTATCCGAAAGCTTGGAAATATGAATAAGACCATCCTTGTTAGGTGACAGCTCAACGAAGGCACCGAAGTTCATTATTCTTACCACCTTACCGTCATAGGTTTTTCCTACTTCCACAGGATCTACTATTGAACGGATTATCTTTAAGGCCTTATCCATTCCCGCCTGCTCAATACCACAGATAGAAACTCTTCCGTCATCATCAATATCGATTTTAACTCCGGTTTCCTCAATAATTGAATTAATTGTTTTGCCTCTCTGGCCAATGATTTCTCCGATTTTCTCAGGATCAACCATGGTCTGGATAATCTTAGGTGCCAGCTCTCCAACCTGAGGTCTTGGCTCTGAGATAGCAGGTTTCATACAGCTATCCATTATGAAAAGCCTTGCCTCCCGGCATCTTGCAATAGCTCCTTCAACAATCGGTCTTGTAAGTCCATGAATCTTAATATCCATCTGAATTGCAGTAATACCTTCTGTAGTACCTGTAACCTTAAAGTCCATATCGCCAAAGAAGTCTTCAAGTCCCTGGATATCAGTAAGAAGAACATAATCATCATCACTGTCTCCTGTAACAAGCCCACATGAAATACCTGCCACCATCTTTTTAATCGGAACACCCGCGGCCATAAGTGCCATACATGATGAGCATGTACTTGCCATAGAGGTTGAACCGTTTGATTCAAAGGTTTCTGATACTGAACGGATAGCATATGGGAATTCATCCTCACTTGGCAAAACAGGTACAAGGGCTCTTTCTGCCAAAGCACCATGACCTATCTCTCTACGTCCCGGCCCTCTTGACGGCTTTGTCTCACCAACGGAATATGAAGGGAAATTGTAATGGTGCATATATCTCTTTGATACAACATTTTCATCCAATCCATCCAGCTTCTGCGCCTCTGAAAGAGGTGCAAGGGTAACAACGTTGCAAATCTGTGTCTGTCCTCTTGTGAACATAGCTGAGCCATGGACTCTAGGTATTATGTCAACTTCAGCAGCGAGAGGTCTGATCTGGGTAATTGCCCTGCCGTCAGGTCTCTTGTGATCCTTAAGTATCATTTTACGGACAGTCTTCTTCTGATATTGGTAAACAGCCTCATCAAGAACATTGAGCCATTCCTCATTATCGGCAAATGCCTCCTCCAACTTGTCCTTAATCTGTCTTATATTTTCTTCTCTTACCTGCTTTTCATCTGTAAATACAGCTTCCTCCATCTGTTCCGGAGTGACCAGCTCCTTTATAGCCGAAAAAAGCTCTTCAGGAACAGCACAGCTAGTGTATTCATGTTTTGGTTTTCCGCATTCTTCAACAATCCGGTCAATAAATGCAATAACCTTCTGATTCATAGCATGGGCCGCATATATTGCTTCTATCATCCTGGCTTCAGGAACCTCATTTGCCCCTGCTTCAATCATAATAACCTTATCTCTTGTAGACGCAACAGTAAGCTTAAGGTCGGAAACCATATTCTGTGATGCATTAGGATTAAATACAAATTCACCGTCAATAAGTCCAACCTGTGTGGTAGCGCATGGTCCATCAAAAGGAATATCCGAAATAGCTGTGGCTATGGCAGAACCAAGCATTGCTGTAAGCTCAGGTGAGCACTCAGGGTCAACAGACATAACCATATTGTTAAGCGTTACATCATTTCTATAATCCTTAGGAAAAAGAGGTCTCATAGGTCTGTCTATAACCCTTGAGGTAAGTATGGCATTTTCACTTGCCTTACCCTCTCTCTTATTAAAGCCTCCCGGAATCTTTCCCACAGCATAAAGCTTTTCCTCATACTCAACTGAAAGTGGAAAGAAATCAATACCTTCCCTTGGCTTCTCTGAAGCTGTTGCAGTTGACAAAACAACAGTATCACCATAGTGCATAAGTGCAGCGCCATTAGCCTGCTTGGCTACCCTTCCCACATCAACACGCAATGTTCTTCCGGCAAGCTCCATCTCAAACTTTTTGTACATAATATATTCTCCTTATTATAGTTTTTCATTAAGAAATCCGAAACAACTGAAAATATCACACGTTAAATAATAATATTTTCAGAAGTCTCGGTTTTATCTTAATGCAGTTCGTAATATTATACCATTTCTGTTTTTTTTGTTCAAGTATCTCAGTATACAAATATCTTACAAATATCTTAAAATTGTCTTAAGCTGATAAAATGCAAAACTAAAAAAAACATAAAAAAAGAGTGAAAATATTGCTATTTTCACTCCCTTTTTTATTTATTTGCAAACTCCATTTGCATCTACATAATATCCGTCAGGTGTATTACAATCCACAAGCATGTGTCCACGCTCGAAATAGTAGTAGTTTTTCCCTGATTTCAACCATCCGTCATATCCTTTTCCGTCCGCCTTGGCATAATATGTATCTTTATACAACGTTGTATCAATAACATACCAGCCACTTACTAATTTGCCATCATCATCAAATACATATGTATTATTCTTCAGGAATTCATCATATGCCCTTTCAAAAGCTATTTCAGAAATATAATTATCACGTTTTGGAGCATTTTTAAATTCCCAACTGTTTTCTTCACGTTCTGCACATATATAACTTCCACTTTCTATCATACGCGCATTATTAATATAATACCAGTCTTTTCCTGATTTTACCCATCCGGTATACCTTTGCCCTGTCTTTGGGTCTGTGTAATACCATGAAGAAAACTTCTGTCCATACGCATCTACAGTTTCGTCACAATACCATCCGTATACAAGCTCGCCTGATGACTTTGCATAATAGTTTGTGCTATTTCCGTATACATCATATATACCAATATCACCTGTGCACATTTTCCCGGATAGAAAATAGTACCAGCTTCCGTTATATTTAAGAAATCCGTCATAGAGATTACCATCTGAATCGGCATAATACCAATTGTCCCCATAATACCAGTTGGCTGTATAATTGTACCAGCCTGTAACCATTGCACCATGGGCATCAAACATATAATTTTTACCATCTATGGTGGTTAAACCTGTGTTAGGAGTTCCATCATGATTGAAATAGTACCACTTTGTACCTATTTTTTCCCAGCCTACAGCAGCTCTGCCACCTCTTCTTAAATAGCATCTTCTGACATCTTCATTGCTTCTGGTAGGAACAGTCTGCCTCCAGCCGGCACTGGTAACTACCTTACCGTCACTTCCAAGATAGTAATATGAACCTGTGCCATCTCCATAGCTGTAATATTGCAGCTGGTTCTTTATCATTTTTCCGTCTCCGTCAACATAGTAGTTACCGTCACACACCCAGGTATATTTACACATATACCCTTCATCTATGTAATAGTAATCCTTTCCATATTTAACCCAGCCTGTATGTAAGACTCCATCCTTGTCTGAATACCTATCATTATCCCATTCATCCTTAAACCAGCCGATTCTTAGTACTCCGTCTTCATCGAAGTAATACGACTTATCATCAATGGAATATGCACCACCTTCATACATGTTGCAATATTCATCAAGATAGTAATATTTACCGTTTTCAAGATACCAGCCACTTACAGCATGGCCGTTTTTGTATGCAAGGTGATATGTTCCTGAAGAATCCTTGTACCATCCCTTTATCATATGCCCGTCTTCGGCAAAATAGTACTTAATTCCATCTATCTCTTCTAATCCGGTCACCATGTATTTGTCTGAAAAATAATAATACTCACCCTTATAAAGAAGCCATCCGTTCTCCTTTAATACACCGTTATTATCCGCATAGAAATATGTCCCATACTCACTAAACTTTATCCATCCGGTCTTCATATATCCGTCTGTGCCAAAGTAATAGAGCTTGCCATCTATTTCCTGGTAAGAATTCACATAATATTCTCCGCTTTCATATGCTACATAATACCAGCCCTTACCATCATTCTTCCAGCCGGTTTTATCCTCTGCATTCACAATAATGCCTGCGGAAAGGACAAATACCATTACTAATGGCAAAATCAAAGCATATATACCTTTTTTAATATACCTACTTAACATAAATATTCTCCTCTCTCGCCTATTGGCATATACCGTTATAATCTACGTAGTATCCGTCCGGGGTATATGTATTAGAAAGCATATATCCATTATCAAAGTAGTAATAATTTCCTTTTGATTTTATCCATCCGTTATATGCCCTGCCGTTGGAATCTCCATAATAATTATGAGTATCTGTAGATGTTTTAATTGTATACCAGCCATTAACCAGATTGCCGTTTATATCAAATACATATGTATTGGCTTTGATATAATTTGTGTAATCCTCACTATATTGTCCATAATCCTTATAATCTTCAAATTTCGGTGAACCAATGTACCATCCATCATCATCTCTTTGAAGACATATACATCTTGAACGCGAAACCATTATGCTATCATCCACATATTTCCACTGTCCATCCTTCTTTACCCATCCTGTATATGTTGCACCGGTGGAAGGATTTGTGTAAACCCAATAATCCTCGGTTATTCTCCCCTTATTATCCTTTTCAAGCTTATGATACCAGCCATAAACCAGCTCTCCCGTTGGTTTTGCATAATACTTTGTTATATTACCGGAAGCATCTTCAACACTAAAAAATCCGGTTCTCATATCACTGTATTTATCGAAATAGTACCATGACTTTCCATATTTCAGCCAGCCTGTTTTTAATTCACCGGTAGATGTTGCATACACCCAGTTGCCGTATTTCCAGCCGGAATATGTGTTAAACCAGCCATTTACAATCATTTCTCCTGACCAGTTGAATACATATCTCTTTCCATCTATCTCAAAAACTCCGCCTGATACCATAACGCCATAATCAATATAATACCATTTGCCGGATAAGGAAAGCCATCCCTCTTTGACTTTTCCTCTGTTGTCAACATATGTCCATGCTGATTCTGCCGGTTCTACAACTTTCTTCCAGCCTTCCTTTGTGCCAACTCTTCCGGTAGCATCCAGGTAATAATAAGCTTCACTGCCATCCGGATATGTATAAGGTGCAACATTGTGTGTAACCATCTCTCCGGTGGAGCCTACATAATATCTCTCACCGTCAACCCACTTGTTACGAGCCATCAGCCCGTCTTCCACATAAAAGTACTGTCCCTCAGCCTGAACCCATCCGGTAATAAGTATACCCTGCTTATTTGCGTAATACCATTCTCCGGACTCATTCTTATACCAACCGGTAACCATATATCCGTTGCTGTCAAAGTAATACAAATTATTGCCGATTTCAGCTATTGTATCCTTGTAATAATTACCTTCATCATCATAGTAGTAATAATACCCTTTTGAATCGTTTTTCCAGCCTTCTGCCTTAACGCTTAGACTGGTAGCAGAAAGAATAATTAATACAACCGGCATGGTCAACGCATACATCAGTTTTTTTAACTTATTTGCTTTCATATATCTGCCTCCTCCTTTTTTATTTCATATATTATATACTTTATTCCACATAATGTCAATTAATCAGCGTAGCGTGAAAGACGTTTAAAAATACTCAGTGATTCTGCTTCATTATTATTTCCCTGCATATATCCCGGCAGGATTTGTTATCTGCCTTTATAATATAATCCGCTCCCTGTTTATAAGAGGTTGCCCTTTCTTTAAGCAGGGCTTTTATTCTTTCCGGAGAGTCATAGTTCAAAAGAAGCGGCCGGCTTTTATCCCCTTTAAGTCTTTCGTATACAGTATCTGCCTCAACGTCAAGAAAGAAAACCTTTCCTATATTCTCAAGCAGCACGGCATTTTCCTCCCTTAGCGGCATGCCTCCCCCGGTTGACAAAACTGTGTTGTCAAGAATTTCCGATAATTCCGTAAGAATCTCTGTTTCCAAGCTTCTAAAATACTTTTCACCCTTTTTTTTGAATATTTCACTTATTGTGCAGCCTTCCTTTTTTTCAATATATTCATCCGTATCCAGAAAGGTGTATCCATATTCTTTTTCAATATATCTGCCTGCTGTGGTTTTACCGGAGCCCATAAAGCCTGTCAAAACAATGTTATTCCTGTAAAGTGATTTTTTAAGCTTATCATATACCAGATTTGTAAGCTCCCCGGATATTTTTACATTATTCCACAGCTCGTATGCCATTATCCCCTGATACAAAAGCATTTTTAAGCCATTAAGAGTAACACCGCCGGATTTTTCTATTGTCTTTATAAAATCTGTTCTTGCAGGATTATATATTAAATCCACACCACAATAAGCCATTTTATAAAATTCATCATCCTTTATCAGCGGCAGTCCGTCCCCCTTCTTTAAACCGACTGACGTGCATTGAATAAATATATATCTGTCCACAGGTATATCTCTGTAATTCTTCACATCTACCGGCTTTACTGTATTGCAATCAAAAATTTTATTCATATCATCCGCTATTTCTCTGGCCTTATCATAGGTACGGTTCAATATAAATACTTCCGTGGCTTTATTGCTGAGGCACATATAACTCACTGCTCTTGCTGCACCTCCCGCACCGATAATAACCACCTTCGAACCGATAAGCGATATGCCTTCACTTAAAATAGCTCTTGCCAGTCCGGGCATATCAGTATTATAACCCTTATATCCCTTGTCAGTTCTAACCAGCGTATTTACCGCGCCTATAGCCCTTGCCTCCGGGCTGATATCTGTCAGAAAGGGTATAACCTCCTGCTTATATGGCACAGTAATGTTAAGTCCAAGTATACCTTCATCATAAGCCAGCTTTACTGCATCTCCCAGATTACCTGTTATATGAAATGGAACATATTTTTCATCGATTCCAAGTTTTTCACTGAGTGTATTATGAATGACCGGTGACAGGGTATGCTTTATTGGATTTCCGAAAATTCCTATATATTTATCCGATTTTACATTTTTATAGCCTTCAATGGCATATTTCATCAGTTCCATATTTTCACCCTTCTTAATTAAAAGTCTATGTTTACTCCTGCACAAAAAAGGGGATGCCCATATTATGACATCCCCTCACCATTTCCGGCATGACTACTTTCTAAGTCCAAGCTTTTCAATAAGAGCTCTGTAACGCTCGATATCCTTATCCTTTAAGTAAGCTAAAAGATTTCTTCTCTGACCTACCATCTTAAGAAGACCTCTTCTTGAATGGTGATCCTTAGGATGAGTCTTGAAATGCTCATTGAGATCATTGATTCTCGCTGTAAGCAACGCTATCTGTACCTCAGGTGAGCCTGTGTCTCCATCAGTACGGGCATACTTTTCCATAATTTCTTTCTTCATCTCTGTTGTAATCATATTACAAATCCTCCTAAACATAATATATCCTGCTACTGAGTCAAGGTCGGAGTGTCCACTGACTAAGTAACGGCTTGATTATATTAACATACGTCTGTAAAAATGTAAAGAAAAAACTTTGACTGTACTAATTTCTATGTTATATTATTTATGTCTCTGGAGAGGGACATAAAATAATACTACTATTTATACTCTAAGGATAATATTATGGCAGGCTCAACT
Organism: Lachnospiraceae bacterium UBA7589; assembly: GCA_002476495.1. GTDB lineage: Bacteria > Bacillota > Clostridia > Lachnospirales > Lachnospiraceae > Coprococcus_C. Next base: position 19,931 of record DLKL01000051.1, on the reverse strand, counting down.
TTTGGTAAATTATTCAGAATCAGCACCTGGGGCGAATCCCACGGAACAGCCCTGGGAGTGGTTGTAGACGGTTGTCCGTCCGGCGTTCCGATTACCCGGGAATATATACAGGCATACCTTGACCGGAGAAAACCGGGTCAAAGCAGCTTCTCCACCCGGAGAAAGGAATCCGATACCGTACAAATTCTATCCGGAATTTTCGAAGGAAAAACCACCGGCACTCCTATTTCCATGCTGGTATATAACGAAGACCAGCATTCAAAGGATTATGGTAATATTGCATACACATACAGACCCGGTCATGCAGATTTTTCTTATGACTCAAAATACGGCTTCAGGGATTACCGCGGAGGAGGACGTTCATCAGGCAGAGAGACTATAGGCAGAGTTGCTGCCGGAGCCATTGCGTCAGCAGTTCTTTCCTTCTTCGGCATAAGCCTCACAGCCTACACCCGCTCTGTAGGGAAAAAAATAATTGATTATTCCCGTTTTGATAAAAATCAGATTATGCAAAATCCGTTTTTCATGCCTGATAGTGAATGTGTAAAAGAGACTTCTGCCTATCTTAAGGATATTATGGCTGATTCAGACTCCATAGGTTCATCTGTGGAATGTATTATAGAAAATGTACCCGCAGGAATAGGAGAACCTGTTTTTGATAAGCTTGATGCCATTTTGGCCCATGGAATTATGTCTATAGGTGCAGTCAAGGCAGTTGAAATCGGAGATGGTGTCAATGTCACCTATGCTCTCGGATCAGAGAACAATGACAGTTTTATAAACAGCAATGGTAATATTAAAAAAGCAACTAATCATTCAGGGGGAATACTCGGAGGAATAAGTGACGGAAGCAACATTCTTGTAAGAGCTTCCTTCAAGCCTACCCCATCAATATTTAAAGAGCAGCAGACCGTTGATAAAAACAGCCGGGAAATATCCCTTTCAATCAAAGGGCGCCATGACCCGATAATCGGTCCAAGAGCCGTGGTTGTGGTAGAATCCATGTGTGCAATATCGATACTTGATTTAATGATGGAAAACGCAATTGCAAAACTGGATAATTTGATCAAGGTTTATTCATAAAAATATACGAGTATGCCAATTTGAAAATTGTTCCGGGAAACACAAAAAATAAGGAGTGCATATGTACTCCTTATTTCTGCTTTCCTGCCCTTGGATGAGCCTTATCATATTCTTCCTTTATTCTGCTTTGTCTGCTTTTAAGGTAAATCTGCGTAGTTGATATATCCGAATGTCCGAGCATCTCCTGAACAGCCTTTAAATCTGCTCCGTTGGAAACAAGATGAGCCGCAAACGAATGTCTTATCATATGCGGTGTAATATCCTTGTCAATTCCTGCCCTTTTTGCATATGATTTAATCAGCTTCCAAAAGCCCTGTCTTGTCATAGGTTGTCCCTTAAGATTAGTAAACAAATAATTACAATCCTCACACATGTTTGGTCTTGCATTTTTAATATAATTTTCCAATGCAGCTTTTGCTGCATTTTCTATAGGAATAACCCTTTCTTTTCCGCCATCCCTGCAAAATATGTAATTCATTCCAAGATTGACATCCTCAACCTTAAGAGCAATCAGTTCCGAAACCCTCATACCTGTGGCATACAAAAGTTCCAGCATGGCCTTATCCCTTATTTCCTTAGGAGTAATCTTAGAGGGCTGTTCCAGCAAAATATTAACCTCTTCTACAGATAATATTTCCGGCAGCTTTTTTTCCAGCTTAGGAGGCTTCAACTGTTCGGCAAAATCCTCTTTGACAATTCCCTTTTTCAGCATATACATAAAAAATGATTTAATGCTTGCTATACTCCTAGATATAGTAGCCGATGACATTCCACCTTTTTCTAAAAAAATAACATAAGAATTCAAATCCGTAGGACTGACTTCACCAGGGGTATTACAACCAACAGACCTGAAATAATTGCACAACTTGAGCAAATCCCTTTTATAGGATGCAATAGTATTACTGCTGGCATGTTTAACTGTATTTAAATATTCTATGTAATTATCTACATACTGAACCATGTCACAAACCCCTTGTTTTCCCTCAATTTTAAGTATATGTTAACATTATATAGACTAATTTACATAAAATCAAACACATTTTTTTCATAAAAATTACATATTTTTACAAAAATATTAAAAAAGTACAAAATAGAGTAATTTACATACCCCGCATGACTATATATTGATAAAAATTTTGTAAAAAAAATCTTGAAAAAACAGCCTCAGCTACTATTCCTCCTATAAAAATAACCACCAGAAAAAGTATTCTTCCAAATCGGGATTCCTCCCGATAAAAGCCCTTATAAAATCTAAACAAAAGATGAATCAGCAATATATAAAATATATAATGAGGTAAGATATATAATATCAGCTCCCCTATTCCTACAATACCGCTGTAATATGTCTGTATTGTTCCCATTGCCCCAAATACTACTCCGAGAAAAATAATAATACAGTTATATACCGTTTCAGTATTTAAAATTTTCATTAATAAAATCACAAAAATAAGCTGCTTTATTCGCACATACAGCACATACAATACTGTTATATCGAAGCAGGACTCACTGTCATTTATTAAAATACCTGAGGAAAGCTTCATATATTCAAAATCAAAGCCGGCTCTGATAAATATGTTTATTGTCAGGCATGAAATCAATACCGAAAAAACAAGCAAGCTTCTTCTATCACATTTCAAAGTTCTTATATCTGACATAGTTAAACCTCCCTGGCACATTTATCACACCTTCACAATTAATAGAAAAGTCCAATCATCTTATACATAAGTAAATAAGAGAGTGAATTAATCACTCTCTACTTACTATGAAAAATATCATTTAATTATTCCTTTTTGTTTCATATCCGAATATGCAAGAAGGGCGACTATGGTCTTGCTGTCAATAATTTTTCCCTCATATACCATATTTTGAGCCTGTAAAACAGGAATATGTACTATCTCAATATATTCATCGGGATCCGGCTTTATCCTGCCCCTTTTCAAATTTGTGCCTATGTATATATCTGTCCTTTCATCAAAGGTTCCTATTGCCGACACAATATTTGAAACGTGATACACTTTCCCAGGTATATAACCTGTCTCCTCTTCTGCTTCTCTTACGGCGCAAGCTTCCCCGGCTTCACCCGGATATCCATATCCTCCTGCCGGTATTTCTAAATCCACTGAATCAATGGAATTTCTGTATTGACTTACAAGATAGGTATATTCTTTGTCATCAATAAGCAATATACCTGCTCCGCCTCCGCTTTTATGTTTAATGTAATCATAGCAAACGGTATTCCCTCCCGGTGTTGTAAGATAATCCTTATATAAGGTCACTACTTTGCCATCATATACCGGTTCTAGTTTTTTTCTCTCAAATTCTATCATATTATTTATCACTCTTTTCCATTAAGCCAAAAAGAGGATGTCAACTACGACATCCTCTTGCTAAATTCCTTTTATTTTGCAAAATCAGTAACTCTGGATTCTCTGATAAGACTTACCTTTATCTGTCCGGGATATTCAAGCTCACTTTCAATCTGCTTAGAAATATCTCTCGCAAGTAATACCATATCCGCATCGCTTATCTGCTCTGGAACTACCATTACTCGAATCTCTCTACCCGCCTGAATAGCAAAAGTTTTATCCACTCCCTTAAAGCTATTAGCTATATCCTCCAATGCCTTAAGTCTTGTAGTATAAGTTTCCAACGTTTCTCGTCTAGCACCAGGTCGTGCTGCTGAAATAGTATCAGCCGCCTGTACTATACAAGCAATTAAACTCTGAGGTTCAACATCACCATGGTGTGCCTCTACTGCATTAATAACAATAGGTGACTCCTTGTATTTTCTACAAAGGTCAACACCGATAGATATATGTGAGCCTTGCATTTCATGATCAATAGATTTACCAATGTCGTGTAAAAGTCCTGCCCGTTTAGCCAAACGAACATCAAGACCTATCTCACCGGCTAACAAACCAGAAAGCTGAGCAACTTCCATAGAATGTTTTAAAGCATTCTGACCGTAACTTGTTCTGAATTTCATCTTTCCAAGTAAACGTATCAGTTCCGGATGAATACCATGTACACCTACCTCTAAAGCAGCTGCCTCACCCTCTTCGCGCATCATGGTTTCAACTTCCTTTTGCGCCTTTTCAACCATTTCCTCAATTCTGGCAGGATGAATTCTACCATCCAGTATAAGCTTCTCTAACGCTATTCTGGCAACTTCACGTCTCACAGGATCAAAGCTGGAAAGAATAACAGCCTCCGGCGTATCATCAATAATAAGATCCACACCTGTCATGGTTTCGAGAGTTCTGATATTACGTCCCTCTCTACCGATTATTCTACCCTTCATTTCATCGTTAGGTAATTGAACTAATGATATAGTTGTCTCTGATACATGATCCACAGCACACTTCTGTATAGCTGTAACCACATAATCCTTTGCCTTTTTATCGGCTTCTTCTTTTGCTCGTGTTTCTAATTCTTTGATCATGACTGCAGTTTCGTGTTTTACTTCGTCTTCAACAGTCTTTAATAAGTATTCCTTTGCTTGTTCAGAGGTTAATCCTGAAATTCTTTCAAGTTCCTGAGTTCTCTTAGCTTCTAATTCCGAAACGTCCTTCTTCACCTTCTCAAGCTCAGCTTCACGTTTTGCAAAAGAGGCTTCCCTCTTTTCCATAGCTTCGCTCTTACGGTCAAGGTTCTCTTCCTTCTGGATTACTCTCTTCTCCATACGCTGGAGTTCATTCCGGCGATCCTTAACTTCCTTGTCAAGTTCGTTCTTAGTCTTGAGAGCTTCTTCCTTTGCTTCAAGAAGAGTTTCACGTTTCTTAGCTTCGGCACTTTTAAGTGCTTCATCTATAATTTCCCTGGCCTTATCTTCTGCCTTGCCCAGTTTTGCTTCTGCAATGTTCTTGCGATAAGCAATAGCTGCAAACCATGTGATAACAACAGCCAGAACAGTTATTATAGCAAAGATAACGTATTCCATAACTCAGGAGCACCTCCTTATTAAGTTTTAATTGTAAAACTACAACACTTAAATATTATACTTTTTTTAGATATGTGTCAAGGAAATATTGATTTTTTTTATGCAATTTGTATCATAAAATCAAATTATTTTTATCATTTTTTCTATAAATTGACAAGGCATTACTTATAGTATGGTAATGAAACCCTCTTCTCAGAAAATAATTATATACTTTCCTTTTTGTCCTTTCATCCCCGAAATCTGCCGTGGAAAATCTCGATTCCAGAACATGGATAATGCTTTCTTCCTCACTCCATTGAAAATCCTCTAGTTTTTCCAGAATTAATTCCTTATCTATACCACGTTGTACTAATTCAGCCAATATACGCCCGGCACTTTTCTTACCCACATTACTATTTATATAAGAAAGGGTATAGCCTTCCTCATTAATATATCCGTAAAGCATAAGCTTTTCTATGGCATAATCAATGTCAGAACTACTATATCCCTTTTCCTTCAGCTTAATACATATTTCCTTTTTGGTTCTATCTTTATAGGTTATATAATACAGGGCTGTATCAAAAGCGGAATGGTATGCCTTTGATGTACTCATACATATTACTCCTTATCATCACGTTCCTCATCATCCCGATCCGGTATTGCAAGGCACTTTTCCCTGACCTTTTGTTCAACCTCAGACATAAATTCCGGGTTATTAATCATATAAAGCTTGGTATTTTCACGTCCCTGCCCGATTTTTTCGCCATTGTATGAATACCATGCACCGGCCTTATTAACTATGTCATACATAACCGCCAAATCAAGAATATCTCCTTCTTTTGATATTCCTTTTCCAAACATTATATCAAATTCGGCCTCTTTAAACGGAGGAGCGACCTTATTCTTAACCACCTTAACTCTTGTCCTGTTACCTACAACCTCTCCACCTACCTTAAGTGTCTCTATACGGCGTACATCAAGTCTTACGGATGCATAAAACTTAAGGGCACGTCCTCCTGTAGTAGTCTCAGGATTGCCAAACATAACTCCCACTTTTTCTCTCAACTGATTAATAAAAATAACAACACAATTGGACTTACTGATTATTCCGGTAAGTTTTCGTAAAGCCTGGGACATAAGTCTTGCATGAAGTCCAACATGGGAATCTCCCATCTCACCATCAATTTCAGCCTTTGGCACAAGAGCCGCAACGGAATCCACGATTATAACATCTACAGCACCGGAGCGTACCATGGTCTCAGTAATCTCAAGTGCCTGTTCCCCATTGTCCGGCTGTGATATATAAAGATTGTCTATATCAACTCCTATATTGGCTGCATATGCCGGATCCAGGGCATGCTCAGCATCAATAAAGCCTGCAATGCCACCCTTTTTCTGTACCTCTGCAACAACATGTAATGCTACTGTTGTCTTACCACTGGATTCAGGCCCATATATCTCAACAATCCTGCCCCGTGGCATGCCTCCCAGACCAAGAGCCAGATCAAGGCTTAATGAGCCCGTTGGAACAACCTCTATATTCATATTAGCCGACTTATCACCCAGCTTCATGACCGAACCCTTGCCATATTGCTTTTCTATCTGTGCCAAAGCCGCATCCAGGGCTTTAATCTTCTCTTCACTTGCCATAAGTACCTCCTGAAATAAAACATATGTTTGTTTTTTATAAATATAATGCATAGAAGCAAAGTTGTCAATAGTTTTATCGAATTTATGTTCGATTGAGATTAATAATATGCTTCTTGCATTGTACCTTACATTTTGGTAATGTGTAAAGCCAATATTTGTAACTTTATGTTTTCACAAACAAATTCTATATTTTATAATTCAGTCATATCTAATTGGATTTTACCTCATAATTTGTCAGAATGTATTTTCTACTTTAGTCTTGCCTAATTAAACTTATAAAGCTATAATCGTCTTATATTTTATGAAAATGAGGCCATAAGAATGAAAACCGTTGCAATAATAGCAGAGTATAATCCTTTTCACAACGGACATATGTATCAGTTGTCCCAAAGTATTTCCGCAACCGGGGCCGATTACAGTATTGCCCTCATGAGTGGTAATTTTCTTCAACGAGGAGACGCAGCCTTAATTGACAAATACAGCAGGGCACATATGTGCATAAGCAGTGGTATTGATCTGGTTTTGGAGCTGCCTTTTCCCTATGCAACAGGCAGTGCCCTGGATTTTTCCATGGGTGCTGTTTCAATACTGGACAGCCTTAATTCAATAGATTATCTTTGTTTTGGTGCAGAAACACCAATACTCAATATATTTTACAAAATTGCAAACGTTATACTGGAGGAGCCGGATTCATATAAAAATTCTCTCAAATCTTACATGTCCGGAGGATTTTCTTACCCGTCGGCAAGGCAAAAAGCCCTGACAGAGTATTTCAGGGATGATTTTATAGCTTCCTTTGTCTCATCCCCGAATAACATACTGGGGCTTGAGTACATATGTGCTTTAAAACGTCTCGGCTCTTCTATTGTACCTGTTCCGATAATGAGGAAGTCTGCCGGCTACCACGATCCGGTCTTATATGGAAAAATCAGTTCAGCCACAGCTATAAGGAATTTTCTCTATAATGCAAACGCTCTTGACGGCATAAGGCAGGATGTTCCCCGGTCAACGTATGATATTTTATCAGAAAAATACAAAAAAAGCTGGCCTGTCTATACAGATTACCTTACTCCGTTTTTACAGGCTCATCTTATTTTGAATGAGAATTATTCCGAAATATGCGACATTAACGAGGATATTTCCAACAAAATATCAAAGCTTACTGCGGATATAACTTATTCTCAGGCTCTTAACCGGCTCACAACAAAGGAATATACCAAAAGCAGGATAAAACGATGTCTTATACATCTTATCATGGGATACACAAGGGAACACAGGCAAAGCTTCATTGATAACGGTTATTCATTTTACAGCAGTATACTTGGATTTAGAAGAAGCAGCTCGTCCCTTCTAAAATATATAAAGGATAACTCTCTGATTCCTGTCATAACCAAAAAGGCTGATTTTTCAAAGGAGCTTGAAAAATATAACAGTAATGCCGCTTCTTCAGGACAAATGTGGATGTTGGATACAAGAGCCACCGAGTTATATAACTGTCTTATATATAATAGTCTTGGATACAGCAATACCAACGATTTCATCACCCCTTTGCCTATATTGTAAGACATAAAATATACCATTTCCCATAAACTGTATAAAAAAGAGGTTTATCATAATGGTTATCACCCTATGCGTGGCAATAATAATCCTTTTTGTCAAAAACAGTTCACTGGTCATCACCGGAGCTTCAAAAGGTCTAATGCTCTGGTACAAAAATCTGCTTCCTTTATTGCTCCCCTTTATGCTTATTTCCGGTATACTTGTGGGCAGAATCAATGGATTACAGAGAAGCCAGAGAGGCAATAGCCGTATTGCAATTCTTTCCACTATATTCATAGGTATATTTTGCGGTTATCCGTTGGGAGCCAGAGTATGCTCTGATTTTTCCATGTCAGGCTCCTATGACAGAAAAACCGGTAATCTTATTATTGCCCTGTGCAACAATTCCAGTCCCATGTTCATTTCAGGTTTTGTTGCCAGAGGGCTTCTTAATAACTTAATACCATTTTGGCATATTATTCTATACATATATATACCCTATTTTATAATCCTTGCCCTGAATATTCTTTTTGCTTTTCTTTTTTCATCTCCAAAGGACAAATCATCAGTAATCATCCCTATACAGGAGGAAACTTCCGACCTGTCCGGATATCTTATGAATACTGTATCACAGATTACCATGGTAGGAATATATGTTATGCTATGTTCCATTGTCATAGAATTTGTATACATTATTCCCGGAATTCCGGATAACCTCTCACTACTTTTATCAGGTGTTATCGAAATAACAAGAGGTACAACAGATATCATGTGTTTTTCTTCCTGGCCGTTAAAAATCAAAGCAGCCCTGATTATTGCCCTAACCTCATTTGGCGGAATATCCTCTGTATTCCAGACCCAAGTGGTTATACAACAATCAGAGCTGTCAATAGCAAGTTATATATTACAAAAAATCATATGCAGCATAAGCACTTTTGCATTTGCTGTTCTATTCATCTAAAAAATCGTCATCATCGTCATCATAATCATCATCGTCATCCTCAGGGAATCCGTCTGAGCCACCCATATCTGAACTTAAATCCTTAGCAGATGCCGGCTGTGGCTTTGATGGCACATCCTCATCAGAAAATGCACTGTCCAAATCATCATGGGAGGATGAATATCCTGCATTACCTGACGCAGTCAGAAGGTTAATATTAGCCTCCATCTCACTCATATTAGTTTCAACAACGTAGGTATCATTTTCAAGGGATTCAATAAGAGTCCTGTAATTTTCCTTTTCCATATCATGAATCTTATTAAATATGTCTCTCATCTCCGAAAGCTTGTCCTTAGTATAATACATTGCACCAAGACGAATTTCGTTAGCCTCCTCAGTGGCCTGATCCACTATCTGTTGTGCCTGGTTTCTTGCCATATCCAATATTTCATTAGCTCTGATATTGGCCAGCTCAGTAACCTGATGCTGGTCCACCAGCCTGTTGGCCTCATTAACAGACTCAGATATAATAGCGTCAGAACGGGTTCTGGCATCTGCAAGGATAGCTTCCTTGTTCCTCATAATCTTCTTACATCTTTCAATTTCACTTGGGAGCTTTAGCTTAAGCTCATTAATCATAGATTCAAGTTCCTGCTTTTGCACTATAATCTTATTCTGAGACAATGGCTGATACTTACAGTTTTCCAAGAAAATTTCTATCTGATCAATCATTTCCTCAACGCCTTTTTTTCCCATTTTAACTGACCCTCCTACAGTTATTTAATCTTATCTAAAAGTTTTGGAATAACACATTCCGGCACAAAATCTCTTAAGTCAACTCCATATCTGGCATACTCCTTTACAACACTGGAGCTAAGATATGAATACTGAACACTGGTAGACAGAAAAACTGTATCAATATCAGGTGCAACAACTCTGTTTCCCTGAGCCATTTGCATTTCTAAATCAAAATCCGTCAATGCCCTAAGTCCTCTTATAACTATGTTAGACCTGTTCTGTTTTACAAAATCCACCAATAATCCGTCAAAGCACTGTACTGATACGTTATTCATACCGAAAACAGTATCATTTAACATATTAACACGTTCTTCCAAAGAAAACAATGGTGTTTTTGAAGTATTATTCAAAACTCCTATTATAACACTGTCAAACATGGCAGAAGATCTTCTGATTATATCTAAATGTCCTAAGGTTACGGGATCAAAGCTTCCCGGATAAACTGCTGTAATCATGCTAATTTTCCCTTTTCATTATAAAAATATGCTTGTTTGTTTTATATTTCTTTTCTTTTATTACTTCATAGCCAAGATCTGATACATATGAAAAATCTTCGTCAAAAGCGGCCTCCACAACAATTAGCGTATCTGTATCGAAGCTTTTGCCGGAAAGAATGGCAAGAACATTCTTTTCAAAACCTTTTCCATATGGAGGATCCATAAAAATTACATCATAGCTTATATCCTTCTGACTCTGCACAAAGCTGATTGCGTCACTTTTTTGTACCTCTGCCTTTTCCATAAGCCGGGTATGCTTCAGATTATCCTTAATACACACAACGGCCTTAGGGTTAATCTCTACAAAGGTACAGCTTTCGGCTCCTCTGCTCAATGCTTCAATGCCTATCCCACCGCTTCCTGCAAAAAGATCAAGAAATTTGCAACCCGATATATACCCGGTAAGCATATTAAACAGAGTCTCCTTTATTCTGTCGGTAGTGGGTCTTGTCTCCAGACCTTCAATGGTTTTCAAATTAAGACTTCTGGCTGTGCCTGCTATTACTCTCATTAGTCAATCCCCTTAATCTTTTTCCTTATATACTTTCCCGCATCAGAAAGATCTGACTCTGCCCATCCACTGGTTTTTGAGCATGAAGACAAAATAAGAGATGATGTCTCGGCTTTATTGGATACATTCCATGCGGCATAAGACAAATTATATTTGTCTATAAGCTCAAACCACTTATCAGCCTGATTATAATCAATAGCCCCATTACCGGATGCATCACATATACTAAATTCACTTACAAATACCGGTAATCCGTTATCAATGGCTGTGACAACCTTGTTTCTTATTCCGTCTGTATGAGTAGCCGCATAAAAATGTATTGCATATAATATATTATCTCCCTTTATGGGGTCATTCGACGCAATATCTACATCCTGGCTCCAGTTAGGTGTACCTACAATAATCAAGGCATCCGGATCATTTGCCCGTATTACCGGAATAATCTCCTCAGCATATGCCTTAACCTCTGACCAGTCGGTACCTCCGTTCGGCTCATTACATATCTCATATATTACATTATCATAATCCTTATATTGTGCTGACATTTCCTGAAAAAATGTTTTAGCCTCATCCTTATATTTCATAGGAGTAAGATCATGGAGAACGTGCCAGTCAACAATCACATACATGCCAAGCTCCGTAGCAGCGTTAACTCCCTTGTCCACAAGCTTTTTCAGATTGTCTTTGTTTCCGTCGGTACAATATCCACCATTCTCGTCTGTATACATGGCAATTCTCACCAGATTTGCTCCCCAGTCATCTCTGAAGGTTTTTAATGCATCCTTATTTACATAATCAGGAAACCAGGCTATACCATGGGTACTCACGCCCTTCAGCTGATATTTGTTCCCGTTCTTATCTACTATATCTGTACCGGCTACCTTAAGCTTTCCATGATTATCAAATGGTGTTCCCTTTTCTGTCTCGGCAGGCTTACTGCTTTGTGTATTGTCAGTTCCGTTTTTTTCTTCTGTGGTCGCATTATCTGTACTTTCCTCAGTGGTTGCTGCTTCCTCCTTCTGGCTATCTGCAACATATGTATATTCTTTGCCATCCACCAAAAGAATTGCACCCTTTATCATTGCATCAAAATCTTTTTTTGAATTAACGGATACAATAAAGCCTATATCCTTAAGGGTTGACTTTTTTGCAACAGTTTCATTGTATTCAACGGGTTTAATAGTTAATATGCCATTGCTTACAGTAAAATTACCATTCCATGAGCTGTCAACTGATGTTCCGTCGGATACTGGAATCTGCACTGACCAGTTTTTTATCTCAGCATCGCTGTTGTTAGTTATTGCCGCATCAAGCTGTCCACAGAATTTACCGGAATTTTCCCATGAATTGCCTCCGGTTATTGTTACATAACAATCAGGCTTTTGTGATTCTGAATTTCCTGTATTTTCTTCTTTTTCCGGAGTATTGTCCTTATCAGCCGTGTTTTCATCCGCATCGTTACCGGAAGCAATAATATCTTCCCCGGTAGTATTCTTATCTGATAAACCATCATCTTTTTTTCCTCCATGGGCTATAATAAGAATAAGGCATAAAATCAAAGCTGACAAAAAAGCAATAATTCCAATAAAAATAATATTGTTCTTTTTCCTGTCATTAGTACTATTTTCTGTACCCATTATTGTTTTCCTCCCTGACTGTTGATGTTTTCCTGTAAATAAATATATAACCGGTATAAATCTACCTCATTGTATTCACGTCCTCTTGCTCTGTCGGATTCAATATAATATTTCCTTTTCGGGGTTTGTATCAATATTCTGTACGCTATGGGTTTTCCCTGTCCACCCGCATTTCCAATAGATATATTTTCAATATCAACCTTCTTAATATCTCTAAGGTATATTTCATAATGTCTTTTTTTATCGCAATAAACAAAGCGGTCATCCTTTATATCGGCTGTTCCCTTACCCGCATATCTGTCATTTTTGTCTGCCAGAGCAAGTACAAACAGGATGATACACATAAAAAGGGCAAAAATACTGATTATATTCCCAAGAATTTTAATAGGAATATACCCTGTACAAAGGGTTGAAATTATTCCAAATGCAACCAGAGAAAAAACAAGCGTAAAAAATACTCTTTTTCTCCAACTTGTTATATATCCAACCTCAACTGTCATAATATAAAATCCTTTCTAAACTCATATTTAGCAATTAATTATAGCAAAATAATTATTATAACGCAATTCCTTTTGATATGTTTCTCACATAGGGCAGCTCCCCCGGAGGGTACGCACTTTTATTCTCTTTCAAAATATCACAGGCAAGCTTAAGCATATCAGCATGATTGTATATATCAGCTATTGAAAAGCGCATATCTCCGCTTTGCCTTATTCCAAAGAAGTCCCCCGGTCCCCTTAATTTCAAATCTTCTCCTGCAATAAAAAAGCCATCATTGGAGTTTTCCAGCACCTTAAGTCTTTCCATTGATTCCTTTGACTCCTTGCCATTGATGAATATACAATACGACTGCTTATCACCACGCCCAACACGTCCTCTTAGCTGATGCAACTGTGCAAGTCCGAATCTCTCAGCATTTTCAACCATCATAACAGTGGCATTTGGATTATTAATTCCCACTTCTATCACTGTTGTGGATACAAGTACGTCTATATTGCCATTAATAAAATCCTCCATTATTATGTTCTTTTTCTCCGGAGTCATTTGTCCATGAAGCATGGCGACCCGGCACCGGGCAGGCAGATTGTTCTTAAGAGTATCTGTGTATTCCGTTACACTGGTGACGTCTAAGGAATCTCCCTCATCTATCATGGGACATATGACATAAGTCTGATTGCCAAGCTTTACCCGATCTGCTATAAACCGATATGCAATGCTTCTATATTCTGTTCCGACAACACAATTTTTTATCGGAAGTCTTCCCTTTGGCATTTGGCTGATAACCGAAATATCCAGATCTCCGTACATAATTATTGCCAACGTTCTTGGAATAGGAGTTGCACTCATTACCAGCACATGCGGAAATGTTCCCTTGTCTGCCAGTTTTCTTCTCTGGTTAACTCCGAATCTATGCTGTTCATCGGTGATCACAAGAGCAAGATTCTTAAATTCTACCTTATCCTCAATTACAGCATGAGTTCCTATAAGAATATCAATATTACCCTCCTTAACATCCTCATATATCTTTCTTTTTTCCCGTACTCCAAGTGAACCTGTAAGACAGCCGATTCTTATTTTTTCCCCTTCATACAATTTGCCAAGCTCCCTGTAATGCTGTCTGGCCAGTACCTCTGTAGGAACCATGAGAGTGCCCTGATATCCTCCCCTTACGCAGGCCAGGAGAGCCGATGCGGCTACTACGGTTTTACCTGAACCCACATCTCCTTGTACAAGCCTGTTCATAACATTATCGCTACCCATGTCCTCCAGAATGTCATCAATAGCTTCCGCCTGACCTTTGGTAAGCCTGTATGGCAATCCCGATACAAAATCCGCAACAGCCTTACCCTGAACAATAACATGAGGATTACGCTGCCTCATATTTTCACTCTTTAGCCGTTCCATATCAAAAAGGAATTTGTAGAATTCATCAAAGGCCAGTCTCCTTATTGCATTTTTCAACAATGTATCGTTTAAAGGAAAATGTATATTTTCGTATGCCTCTGTAATCTCCATGAGAGAATTGCTTTTCAGTATATGCTCCGGAAGATAATCCTTTATTGCAAATATAACCTCTCTTGCTCCCATAACTGCCTTCTGAACAGTTTTATTTGAAAGCCCCTTTGTCAGTGGATATACTGGTTGCAGCTCCTGGCACAATTCATTGTATGTTCCGGCTTTGTAATATTCCGGCATTTCCATAACCCTCATATTGTTCTTTATTTTCACCATCCCAACAAATATATAGGTTTCTCCTTTATGAAATACGTTTTTAAGAAAGGGTGAATTATACCATATTGCTTTTACGGTACCTGTGGTATCTTTTATTGTAAGAGTAGTGAGTTTAAGACTTCTCACCTGCTTCACATCCACATATGAACAAATAGTACCCCGTACTGCCTGCCTTTCTCCGATTTTTGTGTCTCTTATGTCTACAGGTTCTCCATAGGTCAAATAATTACGTGGAAATGTATTAATCAGATCCCCTACAGTAAAAATGCCAAGTCTTGAAAAAGCCTGGGCTGACTTTTCTCCTATTCCTTTTATTACTGTTATATTATCAGCTAATGTCATAATCACTTCTCCTGATTTCAGTTGCAAAAAACATTTTAAAAAAAATGAAATGCCGTGCCTTGTTAAAGCACGGCATAATAACATTAAATTTCTATTCTACTGAAAGAATGTAATAATAAATCGGCTGGTCTCCCTGATTAAAATCTATCTCAAAGTCCGGATATTCCTTCTGAAGCATATCTGCCATTTGTTTTGCATCATCAGCCTCTACATCACTGCCATAATATATGCTGATAAGCTCTGAATCCTCGTCACACATAGATTCAACAAGCTCTTTAACAACCTGACGGATATCTGTCCCAACAGATTTAATACCACTGTCATCTATACCCATATAATCACCGGTTTTAATTTCTTTTCCATCAATGGATGTGTCTCTTACTGCATAAGTAACCTGACCGGATTTTATTGAAGCCATGGCATCCTTCATGCTCTCCTCATTGTCCTCAACAGACAGAGCTGCTTCAAAGCCTATCATTGCCCCAATACCCTGAGGTATGGTTTTTGACGGAATAACTATAACCTTTTTATCCTGTTCAATTGAAGCTGCCTGATTGGCTGCAAGAATAATATTCTTGTTATTCGGAAGAACAAAAACGGTATTGGCATTAACCTTATCAATGGCAGATAATACATCCTCTGTACTTGGATTCATTGTCTGACCACCCTGAATAATGTAATCAACACCAAGTTCTCTGAATATATTGTCAAGACCTTCGCCTACCGATACGGCTACAAAGCCATAATCCTTTTTCGGTTCAGCCTTAGCTTCCTTTTCTTCCTGCTTTCTTGCCTTTGCCCTGTCCTGCTCCTTAATTACCTTTTCTCTATGTTCTTCACGCATATTGTCAATCTTCATACTGGTAAGCTGACCAAATTCAAGTCCCTTTTCAAATGCCAGTCCCGGATGATTGGTATGGACGTGAACCTTAACTATTTCGTCATCTGACACAACAACAAGCGAATCACCTATTGATGTAAGATATTCCTTGAATTTTCTTTCTATATCCATATTATATTCTTTTTCAAGGAGAATAATAAATTCCGTACAATATCCAAATGTAATATGTGATGTATCAATATCCTCAGAGCTTATCGATGTTTTTGCAAAAGATTTTCCCGCAGCCGCTATCGGTTCTACGGTTTCAATTCCGATAAGTCCATTATATGCTCCCTTTATAAATTCCATAAGCCCCTGTCCGCCGGAATCAACAACTCCTGCCTCCTTTAAGACAGGTAAAAGCTCAGGCGTATATGCAAGAACCTCATCACCATATTCAATAATTCCCTTTCCAAGGGATACAATATCCTTATCCTGGTCAGCCAGCTCCACAGCCTTCTCGGCCATGCCCTTGGCCACAGTAAGAATTGTACCTTCCTTAGGCTTCATTACAGCCTTATATGCAGTTTCTACAGCCCTGACAAATCCATCTGCCAGAACCATGGCTGTAATTTCCTTTTTTTCTTTTATTTCTTTACAGAAGCCTCTTAAAAGCTGTGACAAAATAACTCCTGAATTTCCTCTTGCTCCTCTTAAGGAACCACTGGATATTGTCTTTGACAGTTCCTCAATGGTCGGGTCAGAAATAGCTCCGACTTCCTTAGCAGCCGCCATAATTGTAAGAGACATATTAGACCCGGTATCTCCGTCAGGAACAGGAAAAACGTTAAGCTCATTAATATACTCCTTATTTCTTTCCAGATTATATGCACCCGCAAGGAAAGCCTTTTGAAACAATCCCGCATCAATCTTCTCAATTGTCACTTTCTTATTCCTCCTACTAATCTATAACCCTTACACCTTCCACGAAGATGTTTATTGCTTTAATTTTCATACCTGTCATCTCTTCAATGGAATACTTAACTGTATTGATAAGATTATCACATACAGTAGAAATGCTGACACCATATGCAACTATAATATGAAAATCAATATATAAGTTATTATTGTCATCAATAACTACGTTAACACCCTTACTTACACTATCTCCCTTAAGTAACTTAGCAATACCGTCTCTCATGCTTATGGTAGCCATTCCTACTATACCAAAGCATTCAAGTGCTGCATGACCTGCATACTGGGCAATTACTTCATTTTCAATAATAATTCCACCATTTTCATTAGCCATATAACCTTTCATGAATATTACCCCCTTAATAATATATTTTGTTACATAACAATTCCATTATCTTACTAATTATACCCACAATATGTATTTTAATCAAGTATTTTAAATTAATCTTGTACTGATTTTGGGTGTTTTGCATTTTATTTTTAAAATAGTTAAAATTTTTCTTGCATATTATATATTTTTTTGTTAGAATATGTACGTTGCAAACCTGCGGGTTAATAGATTTGTCAAGGAGGTGCTAGCAGTGGCAAAGTGTAGTATTTGTGAAAAAGGTGCTCATTTCGGTAACAATGTGAGCCATTCTCATAGAAGATCAAACAGAATGTGGAAGTCAAACATTAAGTCTGTTAAGGCTATGGTTGACGGTACTCCTAAGAAGATCTATGTTTGTACATCCTGCTTAAGATCAAACAAAGTAGAGAGAGCATAATCATATTAGAGTAAAACGAAAAGGATATTGCCAATGCAATATCCTTTTCGTTTTTTGTTTTATAAGCACCTTATATCATTGAAAGCTGTATACGTTTCTTCTCCGGATCAATGCCTATTACTGTCACATTAACCACATCTCCCACCGATACAGCCTCAAGGGGATGCTTAATATATTTTTCCGACATTTTGGAAATGTGAACCAGACCATCCTGATGAACACCTATGTCCACAAAGGCTCCGAAATCAATTACATTTCTTACTGTACCCTTAAGCTCCATTCCTACTTTCAGATCCTTAATATCAAGAACGTCACTCCGTAAAACAGGTTTTTCCATTTCCTCTCTCGGATCCCGTCCTGGTTTTTCAAGCTCGCCAACTATGTCCACCAGGGTCGGTTCCCCAATTTCCAGTTCTCGTGCAAGCTCCTTTATATCCATATCCAAAACCCTTTTACCAATATTTTTCATTCCTCCGGATTTTAATTCTTCATCGGTAATTCCAAGCCTGTCCATAAGTTTTCTTGCAGCTTCATAGCTTTCCGGATGGACACTTGTAGCATCAAGTATCTCATCTCCTCCGGCAATCCTTAAAAATCCTGCGCATTGCTCAAATGCCTTCGGTCCAAGCTTGGAAACATTAAGCAATTCCTTACGATTTGTGAATCTTCCCTTTTCCTCCCGATATACAACAATGTTTTTTGCAAGAGTTTTATTAATCCCTGAAACATACTCCAGCAGAGAAGATGACGCTGTATTTAAATCTACACCCACACTGTTAACACAATCTTCTACCACAGCATTTAACGCATTCCCAAGATTTTTCTGGTTCATATCATGCTGATATTGTCCCACTCCTATGGATTTCGGATCTATCTTTACCAGCTCTGCCAAAGGATCCTGTATTCTCCTTGCTATGGATGCAGCACTTCGCTGTCCTACATCAAAGTTAGGAAATTCTTCACTAGCCAGCTTACTTGCAGAATATACTGACGCACCTGCCTCATTTACTATTACATATTTTACCGGTTGCTTTATCTCCTTCAATAGCTCTACTATAACCATTTCCGATTCACGGCTTGCAGTTCCGTTTCCCAGTGAAATAAGAGTTATCCCATATTTGTCAATAAGCCTTTTAAGCACTTCCTTTGCTTCTTTCACCTTTTTCTGAGGTTCTGTGGGATAAATTACAATTGTATCCAGTACCTTTCCTGTGGCATCAACCACAGCCAGCTTACACCCTGTACGGAATGCGGGATCCCATCCAAGGACAGTCTGTCCTGACACAGGAGGCTGCATCAGAAGTTGGTGAAGATTTTTGCCAAATACACTGATTGCGCCGGTTTCTGCCATATCTGTCAATTCGTTTCTTATTTCTCTTTCTATGGATGGAGCTATAAGTCTGTCATAGCTGTCTGTAAGAGCCTCCTCTATATATTGCGCGGCATCAGATGATTCTCTTTTTATTATTTTTCTTTTAAGATAAGTTATTATATCTTCCCGGGGAGCTTCTATCTTTACGGTTAATACTTTTTCCGCTTCACCTCTGTTTATGGCAAGAATTCTATATCCTACAGCTTTGCTGATTTTTTCTGTGAAATTATAATACATCTCATACACGGATTTTGCCTCGGAATCTTTTGCCACGGAAACAAGCTCGCCTTTCTTTCTTGTCATATTTCTGATAACATCTCTATATTCTGCCTCATCAGCATAATTTTCCGCAAGGATGTCCTTTGCACCATTTATTGCATCCTCCTCCGAAGATACACCCTTTTCATCTGATATGTATTGCTTTGCCTCATCCCTTATATTCTTATCCGGCATCTGAAGAGCTATTATGCATGCAAGACCGTCAAGTCCCTTTTCCTTCGCAATTGTAGCTCTTGTCCTCCTCTTAGGCTTATATGGTCTGTACAAATCTTCCACTGCGACAAGGGTCATCGCCTCATCAATCTGGTTTCTTAATTCATCAGTAAGCTTACCCTGTTCCTCTATGGTAGCCAGAACCATTTCCTTTTTATCCTTAAGATTTCTAAGATATGTAAGTCTTTCATCCAGATTTCTAAGCTGCTCATCATTGAGAGAGCCTGTAACCTCTTTTCTGTATCTTGAAATGAAAGGAATTGTGTTTCCTTCATCAATAAGTGCAACTGTTTTTTCAACCTGCCATACCTTTATTTGTAATTCGTTTGCAATTATCTTTTCTATATCCATGCTTAT
>DLKL01000025.1 GCA_002476495.1 Lachnospiraceae bacterium UBA7589 | reverse complement strand
AACATCCCTTAACCGTTATCCTGATTATAAATGCCTGGATTGTCATAATTATGTACTCGTAAAACAATCCTCAATGCATCCTCAATGAACATTAAATGCATTAAGGATAATCTATAATGCTTATTGATTATTGAAGTATAGCCTTATGCGTGATATTCTGTTATGGAATAACACGATTCGGAGGAAATATATGAAGCTGCAGAAATTATTAAGCCATACAAGACGGGCTGTAGACGTTTACGGAATGATAGATGAAAATGACAAAATTGCTATAGGAATATCAGGAGGAAAGGATAGTCTGACACTTTTGTATGCCTTGGCATACTTAAGAAAATTTTATCCCAAAAAGTTTGAAATTATTGCAATTACCATTGATCTTGGATTTCCGGGATTTAATACTGATGAAATAGAAAAGCTTTGCAAAACACTTAATGTGGAATATTATGTCGAAAAGACAGAAATTTATAACATTATTTTTAATTACAGAAAGGAAAAAAATCCGTGCAGCCTTTGTGCAAAAATGAGAAAGGGAGCATTAAACAATAAAATAAAGGAATTGGGATGTAACAAATTTGCATATGCTCATCACAAGGATGATATTATTGAAACTTTGTTTATGTCTCTTGTTTTTGAAGGAAGAATCCATACCTTCTCTCCTGTCACCTACCTTGACAGAAGCAGTCTTACCATGATCAGACCACTAATTTTCTGTGCTGAGGGTGAAATTGCTTCCTTTGAAAGAGAAATGAAGCTTCCTGTAGTAAAAGCAAAATGTCCGGCAGATGGTTATACAAAGCGGGAATATGCAAAGGAGCATATCCGCGCTTTGGAAAAGGAAAATCCAGGTTGCAAGGATAAGATTTTTTCTGCTATAACCAGGGCAAAGCTGCCAGGCTGGCCTGAACCTTCGGAAAGAACAAGATAAAGCACATATCCGGATCAGGATAGAGAATCAAGTTCCTTCATCCAGAGATTTAAAGAAGCATCACTTGGCATCCTCCAGTCTCCTCTTGGGGATAGAGCTACCGATCCAACCTTTACTCCATCCGGCATACAGCTTCTTTTAAATTGTTGGCTGAAAAAACGGCTATAAAATACCTTAAGCCATTTTAATATTTCATCGTTATGGTATTCATCAGAAAATGCTCTTTTTGCCATATAATATATTTTTGAAGGAGAAAATCCAAATCTTATCATATAGTAAAGAAAGAAATCATGTAGCTGGTATGGTCCTACCTTCTCCTCGGTTTTTTGTGATATATTTCCGTTTTCATCCGGTGGAAGAAGCTCAGGGCTGATAGGCGTTTCGATAATATCCATTAATACCTGTGAGCTTTCAGGAAAAAGATTAAATTCTATTACACTGTGTATCAGCCATTTAACCAGAGTTTTTGGAATTGAACCATTAACACCATACATGCTCATCTGATCCGCATTATAGGTACACCATCCTAAGGCCAGTTCACTTAAATCACCGGTCCCCACTACCAGTCCGCCTATTTTATTGGCATAATCCATAAGAACCTGGGTTCTTTCCCTGGCCTGGACATTTTCAAAGGTTATGTCCTTATTGTTAAAATCCTGTTCTATATCCTTGTAATGCTGGATGCATGCCTCTTTTATGGGAATATTCTTTACAGTTATTCCAAGGGTGTTCATAAGCATAACAGAATTGTTAAAGGTTCTGTCAGTTGTTCCAAAGGCAGGCATGGTTATTCCTACCAGGTCAGACGAAGGTTTGTTCATTTTTTTAAGGGCCTGGGCACATACAAGAAGGGTAAGCGTTGAATCCATTCCACCTGAAACACCGACAACCAGCTTATTCCCTGCCACATTCATCCGCTTAATAAGTCCCTGAACCTGCATTTCAAATATATCCTTGCAGCGTTCTAACCTCTTTTCCTTTGATGAAGGAATAAATGGGTGCTTCGAAACTCTGTAATATTCTCCGTTACATCCAAAATCATTATCACAATTAAGTAAAACCTCCCTGACAGGAAAACTTTTTCTGATTATACCCTGTCCATCCTTATAGCTTTTTCCTTTTAACCTGTCAGCACGTATTTTGCCCAGGTCTATATCTGTTACCATAAGATAATCATTATCGGCAAGCTTTGTATTTTCTGCAAGAATACGTCCGTTTTCACAGCATATACTGTGTCCTGAAAATACAAGGTCAGTGCTGGATTCACCTGTACCTGACGAAACATAAAGATAATCACACATCAGGGATATAGATTTGCTTTTGATAATATTTCTTCTGAAATCCCTTTTACCGATTATTTCATTACTGGCAGAAAGATTTACCATAAGCTCACTTCCACCAAGGGTAAGCCAGGTTGAAGGTGTAACCGGAGCCCAGACATCCTCACAGATTTCAACGCCAAACCTATATGCGTTGGATATATTATATATAATGTTATTACCAATAGGAATTGTATAGGACTCCTTGCATTCGGGAATAAGCTCCTTTATTGATATATAATCCTTATCCATATCCCCACTGTCTGAAAACCACCTTTTTTCATAAAATTCGTTATAATTCGGCAAAAAAGTTTTAAGTGATATTCCTGATATTTTACCTCTGTAGTACACCAATGCCCCATTATAAAGCTGATAACCAAGCTTTATAGGTGCACCTACAATAATAACCATGTCAACTACGGAGGACACGGCAATCAGGTCAATAATAGCCCGGCCGGTCTCCTTAAGAAGTAAATCCTGAAAAAATAAATCGCCGCAGGTATAACCGGTCAGGGCAAGCTCGGGAAAAGCAATAAGACGAACTCCTTTTTTTCCTGCTTCGTCGATTTTTTCTATTATCTTATTTTTGTTAAATGCTATATCTCCTACCCTAAGGTCAGGAACTGCTGTGGCAATTCTGTAATAATCAAACATATTTTTCTACCTTTCCTCCAAATCTCTTTTCAGACCTCTTATATAATGAACCATGGCGCCGGATTCAGATGTAATAAAATATTCCTGTTTCAGCTCCTCATACTTAAAATTGTTGGGATGTCCGTTTTTTACACGTTCAAGAAAAAACTTTAATTCCCGGAAGGGCATATAATAAAATTTGTTTCTTGATGTAAACATGATTATAAGAAAGCTTATTCCATGCTGTTTTTCAAATTCCTCCATAAAATCAATCTGGTGCTTATGTATATTTCTAAGGGAAAACGTGTCTACGGCACATTCCTTTGCATCAAAGCAGATGGGAACACCCTGTACAACTCCAATATAATCCACAGTGGAATCCTTTTCAAAATATGCAAGGGAAATATTTCCTTTTTCCCTGTCTATCTTTACAGGAGTAATAGGAGTTGGAATTTTCTGGACAAGCCCTAAGCCCTTATCTCTATATAATTGATTTGTATGATTAATAAGATCTTCCAGGGTAGAGCCCCTAAGACCCCTAGAGTTCCAGGTGGCCATATAAGTACCTCTCACAAACTAAAATTCATATCGATGTCTTCTCCCCGGCATATTTTAACAAAAATATCGGGAAGAGGGTCTGTTATGGTTATGTTATTAAAGCTTATCTTTCCACAATGCAGCAAATGATGTTTCAAGCCATACTTTTTCATAAAATAGTTGTTAGCATCACTATTTCCGTATTTCCCATCTCCTGCAACCGGATAACCTATATGCTTTAATCCTGCCCTTATCTGATGGGATTTTCCTGTAATAAGCTTAACCTTTATCAGAGTATACCTGCCATTGCCCGAAATACAATAAAAAACAGAAGAAATGTGGCTGTAAGCATCTTTTTCATTTTCATCCAATGCCAGATAGTCATTTTTAGGGAGTACCTCAGAAATATTATTGCTTCTATCCTTTCGTATATATGCATCAAGGCTCTGTCTGCCCCTGAAATCTCCTTTTACCAATGTAACATAATATTTTTCACAGTCATGTTCTCTTAGTATATTACATAACATCTGGCTTCCGTGGAGAGATATTCCGGCAAGTATAATACCTGATGTATTTCTGTCCAGCCGGTTACATATTGATGGAGTAAAATCAGCATTGCCATCTTTCGAAACAAGTCTGTTAAAATAACAGTAATCAACAATTATCTCATTAATGGATACATCATGGGCTCTGGATTTTTGAGACAGTATTCCGGCAGGCTTATGGACAGCCATAATATCATTGTCTGCATAAAGAATCTCTGGTTCAAATATTTTTCCCGATGTAGGAGGGATTACCTTTT
This sequence comes from Lachnospiraceae bacterium UBA7589, assembly GCA_002476495.1. Taxonomy (GTDB): domain Bacteria; phylum Bacillota; class Clostridia; order Lachnospirales; family Lachnospiraceae; genus Coprococcus_C. Next base: position 105,964 of record DLKL01000025.1, on the reverse strand, counting down.
TTTCCTTATGGCTTTGAAACTTATCTATGGTTTCATCAGACAGGAAAAGCTTGATTTCATCGCCCTCCTGTATAATTTCATCTCCCCTTGCTTTTGTGTGATTTATTGTTATGTTTTTCTTTCTTAGCATTTTGTATATAAAGGAGGATGGAGCCTGATTAAGATATTTCATAAGAAATTTATTTAACCGTTGCCCTGATTCCCCCGCAGAAACCTTAAGAATTGTCATACTATATACCCTTTTCCATAATAAGCTCTCTTATATGTTTATCGATAAGCCTGTTGTTGTGATTTGGCTGACTGACAGAAAGAACTTTTTTTATAAATTCATCAATATCAGAGGTAATAAAAATTTTATATTCATACTTACTCTGTGAGACAGCATCCTTTATCCATGTCTGATAATCAGCCTTCCCTTTACTTAACCGGCTCTCATATACAAAAGCATATATCTTGCCGTTTTTTATAAGCATAACCGGATAAAATCTTGCTCCCTCATACTTTGTTATGGTCATATCAAAGAGCAATTCGTTGAAGTCATCACCGGTTTTTTTCTTTATATATGCATAATCATTTTTGTTGAGAGGCAAAAAGCCTGCACAAAGAATAAAAGCAATAAGGTATTTTGCCAAAGGAAGAGCCAGAAGTATTGCAAATACAATAGCAACCCTCTTTGTATCACCAAACATAATAAGCATTGTAACGACAATAAAAATAATCATTAATGCAAATGTAAGTGTGGCAAAAAGTTTTCTTCTTCTATGTTGTATGAGATAACCGTAATCTCCTTTTTTTAACGAATTCATAAGTTTATCCTTTATTTAATAAATTTTATTATAAAACTCTGAGGCAGAATTTTACACAGAAGTCTGAAACCTTTAAATGTTACTCCGTACACTGACACAGGTTTGCCTTTTTTTGAATCCCTTAATGCAAGGGCAACCACTTTGCTGCTGTTTGCATAAAACAGCTTTTTATAAAGCTTCACCTGATGGTAGGTTTCCGCCCTGCCAAAAAATTCAGTGCTGACAGGTCCGGGGCATACAGCTGTAACCTTTATTCCGGTATTGGCTAATTCCCTGCCCAAAGCTATGGAAAGACTTAATACATAAGCCTTTGTAGCTGCATATACTGCAAAGGATGGCTGTGGCAAAAAGCCTGCACTTGAGGCTAAGTTAATTATATTTCCCCTCTTTTGGTTCATATAGGGGATACACATATTAAGAATTCCGGTAAGTGCAACGCAATTAAGATTACACATACCTATATTATCATCCGGTATTTCGGCAAATTTACCTATCATTCCATAACCGGCCGAATTTACCAATATTCTTATGGTTGGCTTTTTATCCTGTAAAAGCCGACCTAACTTATCTAATTCATTTTTGTCTGTTATGTCTATGGGTATGGAACGGATTTTTACATTGGTTACAGATACAGACAATTCCTCTAATCTGTCCTTTCTTCTGGCAATGACCCATATTTCATCAAGGGTTCTTGTCTTTTTGGCTATCTGATATACAAAATCCCTTCCCATTCCGGAGGATGCTCCGGTAATAATAGCAATATTCATTATATTAACCTCCATCCGGGTAAATATTTGTTTTTTAGTATACCGTTATTCAGCTTACCCCATCCGAGAGGATAAGTATCCACGCATATAAGACACCATCCGTTTTTACCTTTGACTTCTATGGTTTCTCCTTTGAGATACTTTATAACCCGTGGGTCATCTGAAGAAAGGCTGACCGTATTGCTGAAATTATTAAAGGATAGACTCATGGCAAGAGCCTGGCTTGGCTCAAAACGATTCTTTTTTAACTCTCCCATAAAAAGACCACATCTGAGTATTCTTAAGCCTTTAACCTCAGGAAATGATTCAGGAATATAGTACAGCTTATCATTGGATATTTCCAGTCTTTCCGGGTTATATTTTTTAGATAACAGTCCCAGAAAATTCTTAGCTTCATCCGGTAAAGACTTACACTTTAGCGGATAGCTTCCACGGTTATATTCACCGGCAGCTTCACCGGACTTCTTAATCAGGCATACAAAATGTCCTTCACCGTTTACCTTATGAGGCCAGATTCTTGCAGCCTTTTTCAAATCAGGATTTTTACTTGAGGACCATTCAGGATGTCCACTGTCGAAGCCATCAGCCATAGGAAAATCCAGTATCTTAAGCCTGCTATCCAGAGATAACAGATAATCAATGGATTTTTCGTTTTCCTTGGGTGAAAATGTGCAGGTTGAATAAAGAAGCATCCCTCCCGGCTTCAGCATCTTTACTGCTTCATTTAATATCTGCTTTTGCAAATCGGAGAAAAAATCATTTCTGGTCTCATCCCAGGCATTTACCATGGATATGGATTTTCTAAACATTCCTTCTCCCGAACATGGAGCATCTATAAGAATTTTGTCAAAATATTCACTAAACCTTTCAGACAGTCTGTAAGGGGCTTCACTGATTATAAGCGAGTTGCAGACCCCGAATACTTCAATATTTTTTAGCAAAGCCTTTGCTCTTGAAGCACTTATATCATTTGATACCAATATTCCGCTGCCATCAAGCTTCGCAGCAAGCTCTGTGGATTTTCCACCCGGAGCGGCACAGATATCCAATACTCTGTCCCCCGGATTAATAGGCAATACACTTGCCGGAGTCATGGCACTCGGCTCCTGGATATAATATAAGCCGGCATAATAGTATGGGTGCTTTGAAGGCTTATCTACTTTGTCATCAAAATAGAATCCATTCATGCACCAGGGTATGGGTGTCAGATTAAATGGGTTTATTTTCATAAAATCTTCTACGGAGATTTTACCGGTGTTTATTCGTATACCATGAAACATAGGCTTATCAAGACAGGAAAAATATAGGGGAAAATCATCTTTCAGCAGCTCTTTCATGTTTTTTTCAAAAATATCGGGTAATATCATAGCATTTTATATGTTAAAATCCTTTTCTACATAGGCTTTAACAAATATACCATCCTCTCTGTAATCTTCCTCTAAAACCGTACCATATTTTCTAAGTCTGTTTAGTAGTCCTGCGTCCTGGTAGGAAATAGTTTTTTCTACATATTTTCTGCAGCCATTTATTATGTCCTCAAGAGCATTTGACAAATTATCAAAACCGATTTCCTTTTTGGCGGAAATGTAAATAACCCTGTCGGCCTTAAAGTCCTTAATCACAGGAAGCTCATCTAACTTATCAATCTTGTTGAATGCGGTTAAAACAGGCTTATCCTTTATGTCAAGGCTGCTTAGGGTGTCATAAACGGTAACAATATGGCTGTCAGCCTGGGGATTGGAAATATCAACTATATGCAAAATTATATCTGCATACTTCGCTTCCTCCAGGGTAGAACGAAAAGCATTAATCAGATGATGAGGTAATTTTCTGATAAAGCCTACGGTATCAGTAATAATTATTTCCTGACCATTGTTAAGTCTGTAGGTTCTGGATGTGGGATCCAGGGTAGCAAACAGCTTGTCCTCCTCTAAAACGCCGGCATCTGTCAGCCTGTTTAACAAGGTAGATTTGCCGGCATTGGTGTATCCTACAATAGATATAATAGGCAGATTGCCTGACATTCTCTGTTTGCGCATAACCTCTCTATGCTGCTTAACGTCATTTAGTTCATGCTGAAGTTGTGAAATTCTTTCCCTGATAATTCTTCTGTCAATCTCAAGCTTTTTTTCTCCTGGACCTCTTGTTCCTATTCCTCCTCCCAGTCTTGAAAGGGAGCGCCCCATTCCAAGAAGTCTGGAAGATCTGTATTTGAGCTGGGCAAGCTCAACTTGTATCTTACCTTCTCTGGTTGTGGCCCTGCTTGCAAATATATCCAGAATAACCATGGTTCTATCCATGATTTTTGTATCAAGAATATCCTCAAGATTCTTAAGCTGTATTGCACTTAATTCATCGTCGCATACCACTCCGGTTGCCCCAAGTTCCGTAATCATATCCTTTAACTCCAGAACTTTTCCGGAACCAAGATAGGTTACATTATCAATATTTTCTTTTTTTTGAATCAGCCGTCCCGCTACTACTGCACCGGCAGTCTTGACTAATTCTTCTAATTCCTTGAGATTTACCTCTATGTCCTCGCCATTGTCAAGGTCAGCACAGAATAAAATAACCTTTTCAACCAAGTCTTCGTTGTTATACATATTATTCCTCTTTGTTTACATAAAATTATTACTGTTCCTGGTTATACAGATGAAATTTGTCATTTACCGGAACCTGATCAACATTAACCCTTGTGTACAGATAACTGTTAAGGGATTTGCCGGACAAATCCTCAGGATATTTTGCAATATATTCCTCAGACAGTTCATAAGCAATAGCAAAGTCGGTAAGCTTTGCATTGCATACTATCCTTAGATATTCTAATTCCTTTTCATATTTTTTATCTTCAAGTTCAAGTCCCTTGTCAGCATATTCAAGTGCTGACGTATAATCAGAGACAGTTATATAATACTGGGTATACTTAAGCGCCAGATATGAATTAAGTCCCTGGGATGAGCTGTATATATCGTAATACTTTTTCATATTATCCGGATCATCTTTTTTTTCGTAGCATAAGGCAACATACAGGGCAAGCTCGTTATAGCCCTTGTCGACGGCTTCCTTTAATCCGTCAAGAGGAGTTACGTAATCACCCTTTGAAAAAATAATAAGATTATCAATAACTGTAATAAGATATTCTATATCGGCTTTGTTATAATACTTGCAGGAATACTCCTTAAGAATACGATTATAGTTATTTCTGGCTAAATCAAATTTTTCTGTTCTGATATAGCAATCACCAAGGTACATTGAAATATCAACATTTATTTTTTCAGAAAACCATTGATTGCATTCAAGAGCCCGGTTAAAATAATCTGTTGCTGTTTCGTATTCTCCCTGATTATAATAATCTATACCCTTGTTTCTGTATTTATTTTTCCCAGTGAAGGTATGTGAAATTCCCCAAATCACAAATAAAAGCAAAAATAAGGTAAAACATATATTAATTATCATATATGTTTTTCTGCTAAATTTTATTGTTTTTGCATTCTTACCTTTATTATTCATGTAAGACATATTTTTCGCTCCTGTTACTTACTTATTAATTGGTGAAATTCTTCAAGGCAAAGGTCATTTTCGTACATAAAGGCAGCGGCTTCCTTCCCCACATATCTGAAATGCCATGGCTCATATGTTATTCCGGTAAGATTTTCCTTTTCCTTGGGATATCTCAATATAAAACCATATTTGTAGGAATTATTGGCCAGCCAGACGGCTGTCTGCTGTGCAGCTACAGATTCATCAAGAACTACAGTTCCTTCACTGGCTACATCAAAGCATAGGCCGGATTCGTGTTCACTTGCACCGGGCTTTTGAATAGATTTGTAGGTTTCTGCATATGCCTCATCCTCTGTCATGCCCTTCTCCATATACTCGGCAACTCTTGTATTAACAAGTGCTGTCTGATCCTCATGACTTCTGTAAGCGGAAATAATGGTATAATGAAGATCTTCCTTGTTTAAATCATTTAGCATATTGAGCATATCATCATATATCCGTTGGTCTACATCCATGCCGCAATTAAGAGTATGGTGGGTAAATGTATAATCCTGACTTAAAAGATTTTCCTGATTTACAAGAATCAGCATATCTTTATTACTGTCATATATGGATTCGGCCTGGGTTTTTATGTCGGGGACTTCTTCAGAGGTGTTTTCTTCACTGGAAATTGTGACCACTTCTGTAGTAGCAGCTGTATCATTGCTTTTCTTAAACAATGAGGATATGCCTGACACAAGCAGAGAAATTAAAACAACAAGAAGAATAAAACCTACAATTGTGTAAAAGAGAACACTATAGTCCTTGGCCTTTGTGTGTCTTACAAGAAAACGTATATATTTTCTGACAAAACGTTTAATTTTCTTTAATCTTCTTCGTACTCTTTTTTTTAACAGGTCAAATGTCATATACTCCCTCCTTTACAAATATACAAAAGCCGATTATACATTATAAAAGGATATAACCGACTTTTGTATAGATATAATTAAACAGTGAAAATATTCATACTTTCATCAAGCTCAGATGCAATCTTCTTGAGTGATTCAGATTTGTCTGAGATGTCATCGACAATAGCTGTAACCTCTGTAACAGATGCCGATGTTTCCTGTGAGCCTGCTGCATTTTCTTCGGCAATGGCTGTAAGGTTCTGTACAACATCAACAACACCTATTCTTGCTTCGTCAAGCTTCTTGGATTTTTCAGATATATGGTTAATTGCTTCTATGGAATTATTAACTCCGTCAGTAATATTATTGAAAGCTACATCTGTCTGCTCAACATGTTCGCTCTGGGCACGGATAATTTCTTTTACATCAAACATAGTCTCAACTGCTCTTTCAGAATCAACAATGAGCTCCTGTATAATCTCCTCAATATGCTTTGCTGATTCATTGGATTGCTCTGCCAGCTTTTGAATTTCAGCGGCTACAACTGCAAATCCCCGTCCCTGCTCGCCGGCTCTTGCTGCCTCTATGGAAGCATTAAGGGAAAGAAGATTTGTTTCCTCGGCGATGGAGGTAATAAGCTTGGTTGCATCATTAATCTTAAGGGCTGACTCATTAGTTGTATTAGTCTGTTTTGCGATAATATCTATGTATTCCTCAGCCTTTTGGTTGACATCGTTAAGCTCACTCAAAATATTTCTGGCCTGCTCTGTTGCTTCCTTCATATCAGATGCATAGCTTAAGAGACGTTGCACATCCTGATTGGTTTCTTCAACCATATCACCCATAACTACCACATGTTCTGTTGCTTTTTGTGTGTCCTCAGCCTGAGAGGATGCACCCTTGGCTATATCGTTAACTGCATTTTCAACCTGGGTCATTGTGTTGGTTGTCTCAGATACATTATTGCTCAATGCATCTGAAGCACTCATAACAAAATCGCTTTTTTCCTTTATGTTGGATACAACATATACAAGGGAAATTCTGAGCTGGTCAAGAGCCCTGCTCATACGTCCTGTCTCATCTCTTCTGGCATTTATCTTTGCAATTGTCGGATTCTCGGAAAAATCCATATTGGAAATTTTAACAACAATATCAGCAAGCGCATTGAGAGGCTTAATAATTATAAGAGCAAAAATACAGCCGATTATTACAGCAATAACAGCAAGGAAAACAAGGGCCAGATATCCCCTTCTTAATACCTCGTTAAGAGGCTCAAGGATTTCTTCCTCATCTGCGGTTACTATAAGAATAAAGTCTTCATTGTTGTTGACAAAAAGACCCGCATATTTCATAACACCCTTAAATTCATATTCAATTACCTCGTTTTTAACTTTTTTTCCGGCTTCGATATCGGCGACAGCCTGCTTAACAACTGAGTTTTCAACAGGCTTTCCAATCTTATCCTCGGTTGGATGGTATAACATTGTTCCTGTAGAGGATACTACATAAACATAGCTGCTATCCACATCAGTTATAGCTACATCTGCAAGCAATGGAGACAGCTCTTCATTTGTAAGGGCAGCCCGGACCCCCTTTTCGGTTACAAGGTTATCTACCATAAGACCATAGGATATGGCAAGATCTTCCATGTTATTCTTTGCCGCATTAGTCATATTATCTTTAACCTTGGGTACATATGCCCATATAAGCACCGCTCCGCCCAGCATGCCTATAATTAGCAATGCTATGCATATTTTTGTTCTTATAGAACTAAATAAACTTATCTTCTGCTTCATATCACAAGCCTCCTGTATTTGCATTAATTTGTACAAAAATATTTAAAATATTATAACAAATTGTAGAATTATTAACAAGTATTTTAATAGTATTAAATGTAAAATTAAGTATTAAATAGCATTTTTTATATTGTATACAATATGTTTTGCATACGGAAACTGATTACAGGTTATAAGTATCCCTTAATTTGTTGAATTCATTTTCCATAACCTGAAAAAATTCTCTTGAGGATAAAATAGAACAATTATGGCCTCTGGTAACCTGTTGTATAAGATTATCGGATGTAATGACGGTAATTTTGTATTTATCCATATTTTTTTGCGTAAATGCTTCAATGTACTGGTCTGCAGTTTCTCCCTCCTTTGTGTATATAAGAGTTAAATCTCCGATTAATTTTGTGCTGCCTTTGTTATCCTTAACCTTATATCCGTCAAACACAAGAATTATTTTGTCTGAAATGATACTGGTGTAATTTGACAACATATCAATAAGCTTATCCTTTGCCGAATTAATATTAAGCAAAGCCAATTCACTAAGCACTTTATCCGCAAAAATCATATTGTATCCGTCGGCTACTATTATCCTCTCCTTCGGTGCATCACCGTTTTTTGGCTTATAATAGCAATCAAGGCTTTTTTTCTTTTTATATCCTGACTTTTCTGTTTTTAGATTGGCATTATATGTCCTCGATAGAATTTCATCAATTTCTTCAAGGTCAATAGAATAGTCAAATTTTTCCCCTTTGTGGCTTTGCAGCATGCTATTTTCGGTTTTATATTCCTGAACCAGAGGATTTTCACAGTGCATATATTCCCGTACCCGATACCATGGAATAATGACACCGGCACCGTGGGAACAAAATACAGAGGATGAGGGGTTATCAACGTCCATTTCCGGATCATACCTTGTCTGGGATATAATCTGTTCCTCATTATGACATTTATCATATCCACAAAAGGAAAAGCTCAGGCTGCCTTCCCCATGAGTATATGCATTAAGCTTAAGCTGGTAATTATTCAGTGTGGCCACAGGAGCTCTTCCCTTAATTATGCTTTTCCCATCCTCTGTCACTGGGGCATCTGTTTTTGCATACATATTATCAAGGTCCGTCATGGCCCGTCCTACCATATCAGATGGTATGGTAAGGGTAAAATCATAATATGGCTCAAGGATTACTGATTTGCCATACATAAGACCGTTTCTGACAGCTCTGTAGGTAGCATGTCTGAAATCCCCTCCTTCAGTATGCTTGCTGTGGGCCCTGCCACCTACAATAGTTATATTCACATCTGTAAGCTCGGCTCCGATCAGCACTCCCCTATGCTTTTTTTCTTTTAAATGGGTTGCAATAAGCCGTTGCCAGTTCCTGCCAAGTACATCTTCGCTGCATTGTGAGGATATAGTTATTCCACTTCCTCTTTCACCGGGAGTAATATTAAGCTGCACCTCTGCATAATGTCTTAAAGGCTCAAAATGACCTACTCCAAGGGCTGCATCCTCAAGTGTTTCCTTATATGTTATTTTTCCTACGGAAAATTCCGGTGTAAAGCCGAGTCTGTTTTTAATTATTTCCCTGATAATTTCAATCTGTATTTCTCCCATAAGCATTAAGGATATGCTTTGATTTTCTTCATTCCATTCAACGGAAAGTTCAGGATATTCTTCCTCTATATTTTTTAAATTCAGGTATACTTTTCTATTATTAATATTGACCGGACATATGAGCTCATATGTCATAACTGGCATAATAAGATAGTCAGGATTCCCTTTTTCAACCCCAAGTCCCATACCGGCCTTTGTTTTTTCAAGCCCCGGAACAGTACATATATTTCCTTGGGAAACGAAGTCAGTTGTCTTAAATTTATCCCCTGAATATATCCTGATCTGATTAACCTTTTCGTCTCCGATAACATCCTTAATTTTAAGTGCACCCCGGGTAATTTTTATATGTGAAAGGCGGTTTCCCTGATTGTCTCTTGAGATTTTAAAAACTATTCCTCCGAAAGCTTCATTATCATGGCTTTTTTGAAGTGTAAATTCATCAAGGCATTGTAAAAGTCTGTCAATTCCCTCAAGCTTCAGTGCCGAACCAAAGAAAACCGGGAATACAATCCGTTGGTGTATTAATAATCTGATTTCCTCAGAATCAAGGATATTCCGTTCAAGAAAATGATTAAATATATGATTATATGTTGTATCAGAGGAAAGAATTGCCATATCCTCCATGCTTTCCGTTGAAAATTGTGAATCCGAAAAGTCAATACAGCCTTGGGAAAGCTTTTCCTTAACAAGGTTTATTATTGACTCTTTATCTGCTCCCGGCTGATCCATTTTATTGACAAATATAAAAACAGGAATGTTATATGCATTTAATAATTTCCACAATGTCATGGTATGTGGACGTATTCCCTCCGGGGCACTTATTATTAATATGGCATAATCCAGAACACTGAGAGTTCTTTCCATTTCAGGAGCAAAATCAACATGCCCCGGAGTATCCAGCATAGATATGCAGGTATTATCCAGGGCAAAATCAGCCTGTTTGAAGAAAACAGTTATTCCTCTTTGCCTTTCAATTGGATTATTGTCAAGATAAGAATCTCTGTTATCTACCCGTCCACACTTTTTTATTATGCCTGTTTTATATAATATAGCCTCTGTAAGTGTGGTTTTTCCTGAATCGACGTGGGCTACTATACCTAATGTAATATTCTTCATAAGCATAAAATATCCTTAATTAATTTATCTTAAATATCTCCTTAAGAATAGGATCCCTGTGAAGAAAATCCTTAGCCATATCACGGTATTTTTCTTCATGCAAATAGACATGCCGGTATGGCTTTATTGATGGAGCCATATCAATTGCAGCTTCATAATCTGCAACGTTCAAATCCAGGGTTTTAACATAATTCCAAAATCCGGTATCGGTAAAAATCCGGTTGATTCGCTTGTATCTGTGGTCATGGACAAGAGCCATAAGATAAGTGGCAATTCCTACCTGAATTCCATGAAGCTCAGGCTGTTCCAAAAGCTTATCAAGTGCATGGGAAATCAAATGCTCACTTCCGCTTGTGGGGGCACTGCTTCCGGCTATTTCATTGGCAATTCCACTCATGGCAAGAGAGTCAACCAGCTCTCTTAAAAAAAGATCGTCATTTATACTTGTGAAGGGTGTCCTGACAAAGCTGTTAACAGCTTTTTTTGCAATCATAACAGCAAAATCATTAACTGTCGTATATCCCATTTTGTCTTCATATACCCAGTCATATATTGAGGTTATCTTAGATACCAGATCACCGATTCCTGAGTAGATGAACTTGTGTGGTGCACTCTTTAATACATCAGTATCAACTATAATTCCATATGCCAGTCTGGCAGGTACGGAGGTTCGTCTGTTGTTTACAATCAGTGAGGCACTGGCACTGGAAAAGCCGTCACTGGATGCAGAGGTAGGTATGCTGATGAAGGGTAGCTTTCTAAGGTATGCCGCATATTTTGCCACATCTATTACTTTACCGCCACCTATACCGACAATAGCCTCTGCTTTGGTATCTATGTTAAAGGCCAGCTCTATAATATCTTCTATTTTTGTTGAATCCAGTTCACAATACTCCATAACTCTTACACCTGCTTTGTCGAAGGATCCAAGCACCACACTGCCAAACATATCAATAAGACCATTTCCAAAGTATACAACAGCATTATTTATATCACAGGCTTTCAGGTAATCACCTATGTTTCCAAGGGTTCCTTTGCCTATTTTAAGAATTGTGGGTATTGAAATATGACTTCCGCCCATTATATCACCTCTTTGCTTATTATTTTGTATTAATCATTATTATTTTACTTTATATGCCACGGGTATTCAAGTACCCTTTGACAAGAAAAATATCTGTCATTTCTATTGTTCTATGTATTATCCCAATTTATACTATTTTCAAGGCAGAATGCTCCCCAGCCAAGTTTTTCGTTAGGCCATTGTCTATATCCGGGCAGTTTTTTTGCACCTTTAATTATATATGCCTTTACTTTTTCTCCATACATAAAAGGGTCTTCCTTATTTACAATTCCCTTTTCCATCATTATTGCAATTCCTCCGGATACAAACGGTGTAGCAAAGGAGGTTCCGCTTGCTGTCCGGTATCCTCCGCCGGGAATGGCAATATTGATATTGACACCCGGAGCTGCGATATCAGGTTTTATATCGTTATTTACTGTATATCCTCTCCCGGAAAAGGCAGCATATGTAAGTGTTTCCGGATCATATGCTCCCACACTTATTACATTTCTTGCAGTAGATGGAATTGTAAGGGTGGTCATCTCGGAAGGATTCAAAAAATAGACTCCCGATGATGTGCTTCCTCTTACAGGAAGCCATATATCAAATCTTCCCTGGCTTATGGATTTGGGATTAAACTTAATTGACCATATACCGCTTTCAATATATTGTTTTTGTGGTATAATGCTGATGTAGGTCTCCTGATTGGCATTTATCGGACTGGGGCCACCGTTTATTACGAGAATATCCATATTATTCTCTGTATATCTTATTATTTGCGATGCCGGAGTTATTGGACCTAATTCAATGCCTGACGGGGTTTTTATAATAAGATCAACCACATCTGAATAATTTCTCCAGATTTGTAGATTGATACCGGTTTCAAAATTATTAACAGCGAATTCTATTTCCTTCCAGGGGGTTTCTCCAAGTATAAACTGAGCATGTCTTGCGGCATCTCCATCGTTCCCTGTACCGGTTGCAATGGAAATTTTTGAAACCCTGGATACAGAATCAATGTAATCCTCCACAATAGAATTAGAGCCATGATCTCCGTAATTGTTTCCAAAGCTCAAATTAATAACCAGTGGCATATTCATTCTTATGGCATAGTTTATTGAATAATCAATGCCAAGCAGTAAGGAGGATGTGGTTGATGGTGCACCCTGGCCTCTGCCAAGCTTAATAATAAGCAGGCTTGACTTTGGGGCTATACTGGTTATTATTCCTGCAACCGCTGTACCATGTCCCGATTCATCATAGGTTAAAAGTCTTGAGTTCTCATCATTTGCTGAGCTTATTATATCCTCCTTTGTGTAAATACTTCCTAGCCTGTAATCAGAGGGTGGATTCCCATCCTGACCTAAATCCCATATTTCATTTATAACTGTTTGGCCATTGTCCCAGAAAACAGGATGTGAATAATCAATCCCGGAATCTATTACAGATATTATAACGCCCTCTCCTGTAAGCTGGTTGTCATCCCTTCTTAAAAAGCTCATGCAGGATTGACTAAAGCCCTGTATAACACTGCTTTTATCTTCAAAAATTGTCTTGGGCTTCTCAATATATATTATTTCTGGGCGCATAGATAAATCACCGATAAGATAAGTTTTTATAATAATTATTCCATATCCGTTTAAGAGACTTATATATGAAAAGCCTATATCTCTGCTTATTTCCTCCAGATTACCGGTATATTTTATAATCAGCTCCCATTCGTCAAGCTCTCTGTTGTATCCCACATCCAAATCAAGAGCCTTGGCTCTTTCCTCAGCGGTAGTATTCAGGGACAGGTTCAGTTCAGTACTTATTTTACTGTTATTCATTTCCATATTCTCTCTCCGATTCATTAATTTTTGTCGAAAACCTCAATTTATACTCGTAATTCTTCGCAATCCCTTTACAGTAAACGACGTTTTTTTTATATCAAAGTAATTATAATCATCAATGAACATGGCAAGGAGGTGAAAATGACATACATCATCTATCCGGATGTAATGCTTTTGTGGAACTGCCTTATTAACATGATGGTTTTATTTTTGTCATCACGGATTTTAAATTATAAATCAACGGTAATAAGAAAAATAGTTTATTCGTTTATAGCTGGCGGGGTGATGACCCTTGGATTTATATTTACATACCATTTAAACGGATACATTTATCATATATTATATGCTGCAACATATATGATTATGATAAAAACTTATTTCAGGGGGAATTTTAATATAGAATATTTCTTTGAAATATTTGTTTCTGTTATTTCATTAATAATATTGAATGGTATATTTAACATTTTCTTCAAGGGTCAGATTAGAAATGTAATTATAGGTATGCTGCCCATAATACCTGTTTTTTTTCTTATTTCACTTTTTTCCATTGGCACAAAAAACATATCAGAAACTTCAGATAATCAGTATGACATTTCCTTTTCTCTCGGAGGAAAGATATATAGCTGCAGGGCATATTACGACACAGGCAATTGCCTTACAGATCCATGCAGCGGATGCCCTGTTGTGATTATGGATTACAGATATTTTGAAAAGATTTTTAAAAACCAGGACAGCTATATTGAAGAATATCATAATACCGGTTTTTTTAATTACATTTGCATGAACCGGGATTGTGCAATTAATTTTTATCCGCTGGCATATAAAACCGTAGATACAGGTATGGCTGTAATGCCGGTTTTCAAAATTGAAGCTCTTTTCTTCCGTAATAAAAATAAAAGGATAGAAAATGTAATCTGCGGAATAAGCAGATGTGAATTAGGAAGAAATAATTATGAAATTTTACTAAACAGAAATATAAAACCAGACAGGAAGGAGAAATTCAAATGATTAGCATCGTAAGCAATAACAAAATCAGATTTAACATTAAAAGCTTTGCCAATTATATTTTATTCCCTAAGAATGAGGTTCATTACATAGGAGGAGCTGATGTTTTGCCACCGCCGCTTTCCTCCGAGGAGGAAGCATGTGTGTTAAGACAGCTTCAGGAAAATGAAAACTATGTAAAGCAGACACTGATTGAACATAACCTGCGACTTGTAGTATATATTGCAAAAAAATTTGATAATACAGGTGTTGGGGTTGAGGATTTAATCTCTATAGGTACAATAGGTCTGATTAAAGCAATTAATACCTTTAAAACTGACAAAAATATAAAGCTTGCCACTTATGCGAGCCGTTGTATTGAAAATGAGATACTTATGCATCTCAGACGAAGTGCCAGAACCAGGGTTGAGGTGTCCATAGATGAGCCGCTTAATGTTGACTGGGACGGAAACGAGCTGCTGTTGTCAGATATCCTGGGAACAGATGATGATATGATATATAGTGACATCGAGGATGAAATTGATAAAAATCTACTTGAACAGGCCATGGGCATATTATCGGAAAGAGAACGTACAATAATTGAATTAAGATTTGGCATTGGTCATGACGACGAGGAAATGACCCAGAAGGAGGTGGCTGATTACCTGGGTATATCACAGTCATACATTTCACGCCTTGAAAAGAAAATAATTAAAAGGTTGAAAAGAGAAATGCTGCGGTTAGGATAAAAAAGAGCCCGGAAATGCTTAATCTGCGTTTCCGGGCTCTTGGAATAAGCTTATCTCAGGTGAGCTTACATCAAATCATCTATTTTACCGCTCTGAATAATGGAAATGTTTTCTTTTATTTTATTATCCGGCCAGTTCCACCATTTAATCTGAAGCAGCCTGTTAATCACGTCTTCCGAAAATCGTTTTTTGATTGGCTTTGCAGGAATTCCACCAACAATGGTATATGGTGGAACATCCTTTGTTACTACTGCTCTTGTACCAATAATAGCTCCGTCTCCAATAGTAACTCCCGACATAATAACTGCCTCATATCCAATCCATACATCATTGCCAATATTAATATCACCCTTATTATCCCATGCACTTCTTATATTGCTTTTATCCAGCTCCCATTCCTCAAAAAAAATGGGAAATGTGTATGTTGAAAGTGAATTAAGAGTATGGTTGCCACTGGTAAACATGAATTTTGTTCCACAGGCTATGGAACAAAATTTTCCGATTTTTAACTTATCATTATTAACCGGATAATGGTATAGCACATTATTTTTTTCAAACTCCCGTGGATCATGTACAAAATCATTATAGATTGTATAATCTCCTACCTGGATATTTGGATTGGTTATCACATTTTTCAAATACACGATTTGATTATCGCCTGTTCTTGGATATATTTTGTTTTCCGATATAGTCATTTTCTTCCTCCTATAACCTATAATAAGTAATTGTTTTTGCAGACTATACCGGCTAATGCAATGCAGCGCTTCATTTTTAATTCCTCTGTTAAATATTAATAAAAACCCGGGGCTTAGCTTTTCGCTAATCTCCGGATGGGTGATAAATATTAAGAATGCCGGTGGCGGGACTTGAACCCGCACTGTGTTGCCACAAACAGATTTTGAGTCTGCCGCGTCTGCCATTCCGCCACACCGGCTAAACAAAAGGAAATATATCATATTTTCCCTTTTGTGTCAAGATTAAATACTGTTTACTTAAGTAGCTTAATTTTATTCTTCTGAATCATTATTTATCTTTTTTGCAACTACTACATATCTTCCGTTTTCACTGTGATATGCACAGGTTGATAAGGAAATGAGTTTGTCGCCGTACTCTGCAGTTGCAGTTGTACTATATGGTGTAAGGGATTTACAGTTGTTTACATAATTATCAAATTCTTCTTCTGTTGCAGCATCAAAAAATTCATAATATTTAAAACCTGTATAATCAACGGGATAAATATTTGTTCTGAATGCTGCGATTATTTCATACTCTCCATCTCCGTAAATGGTATTAAAGGTAATGTATTTGTGATTCTCATAAAACTCCTCGTCTTCGTATTCAAAAAGACTGTGGAACATCTTACCTGTTGTCATATTATGGCCGTATATCAAAATATTGTCACTTGGCTTTTTTACATCAGATGAAGTGTCAATAAACAATGTTCCGCCTTTAGTATATTCCTTATCAAAATCTTTATGAAGATAAAACTCCTCGTCGTACATAGATTGCATTACAGGATAATCAATATCTGTTCCCACAATGGTAATCCATCCAACAAAATCTGAATTCATAGAATATAATTTGGCAAACTTTTCCTGTACGGCAACTCCGTTTATCAATTGAAAATCAGTACCGGAAGTTGCATTTTGCGAAGTTGCGGTATTATCATCAGGAATACTTGGTTCCTCAGTATCAATATATTCCTTTAGCTTGTCCACTTTTTTTTCACTTTTTATACAATCTGCAATGTATGTGACAAGAATAACTGCACATACGCAAAATGTAATAAAGCATACAACAAAGCAAACTCTGTATATTATATTTTTGATTTTTTTCTTACCGGTTTTTTTTGTGACCGCTTCTTTTTTGTGAATGCCGTTATTACTGCCCGAGTTATTATGAGCAACATTATGGGAATTCGGTCTTTTCTGTGCCGGATTATGCTGTACCGGGCTGCCATTTTTCTGAAGGCTTTTTTCGGATGGCCTTCTTTGAGGAGGTCTGCTGCCGGCCGGCTCTTTTTTTGCAGGTATTTTCCCGGCAGGTCGGTTCACAGTGGTATTGCTGTTCTTAACAGGCGTTTTTCGTGGCAATTTTCCCCTGATTCCATCTGATACCTTTTCTGCTTCGTATTTGTCCTGATTATCCATGCTGCTTCTCCTTATACTGACTCCTTACAAAGAAATAAAACCCGGATAACGGGTCTTATTTCATGCATTAAACTAAAAATATTTTTTACTTCCCCAGAGATTTCTTTGTTTTAGAACAGTATACTCGGAATATGCCTGCTCTAATATCTGTTTCTCATTTGGAAATTTTAAAAGATGATACGCCTCATGATATTTGTAGTAACCTGAGTCCATAAAATATTCTTCTCTCTGAGGTTTGCTGTAATAGCTGTCGGCCGTCATCAGATACCAGTGAACGTCCTTATTCACAACATCGTATGAAGTATTAAAGGTATAACTGCTTTTCCCGATGTACTTAATTATCTGGGCAGATACGCCGGTTTCCTCCCGTACCTCCCGCAATGCTGTCTGATTATGTTCCTCGCCCTTTTCAACTGTACCCTTGGGGAGAACCCAGCCTTCATGTTTGTTTCTGTAATTTTTGTAAAGTAATAGTATTTTCCCTCTGAAGATTACCACACCACCACAGCTTGTTGCTTCAATCATTGCAATTCCTCCTGTATCTGTAAAAGATTGGTGTGTCACATAACTAAGCAACATTATAGCAGAAAAAAGTATACATATCAAGAATATTCATAGTATGGGATGGCTTTCATAAACAATCTTATCTGTAATATGCATCAAAAACCTGTCTTGCTACACTGGCAGCCTTAACTCCGTTATAGGTATACTTTTCCACAATAACAACTACAACCAGATCAGGATTATCCGGATTTGAAAACCCTACAAACCAGGAATTGGAATTACCCTCATCATCGTATTCAGCAGTTCCTGTTTTTGCAGCCACATCGTATTCTGTATCCCAAAAATATCCTGATGCAGAGCCATATTCTGCGACTCCCTTCATATAATCTGTCAGAATACCGGCTTCCTCACTGGTCATAAGGCTCCCATGACTTTTACTTGAAAACTTCTTTACTGTTCCACCGTTATCATTTTCTATTCTGTCTATTAAATAAGGCCTCATGAGAACCCCTCCGTTCGCTATAGCTGAAACTATCATAGCATTATGAAGCGGAGTAATTCTGGTATCTCCCTGCCCTATTGCAGTTTGGGGAATTTCATCAGGAGAGCTTTTTTCATCAATAGTAAAATGTGAACGATTATATACTCCATCATATGGAAGGGAGCTGTTAAAAAGCAATTCATCTGCAGTATTCCTGTAATCTTTATAATCCAGCCTTGAGCCTATATTGGCAAAGGAGGTGTTACAGGAATATGCTATAGAATCAGCAAGATCAACATGTCCATGTACACTTCCCCCTATACATCCGATTTCTACTCCTGAGAATATTTCTGAGCCGGTACATTCGTAAGAATAAGAAGCATATTCCTTATTTTCTCTTATAAATTCCAACGCAGTAACCAGCTTGAAGGTTGAACCGGGAGCATACATTCCCTGGGTTGCTCTGTTAAGAAGCAGTGAGCTTTCCTTGCCTTCCTCTGAGCTTACATAGGACCATACGTTATCTATATCATTTGGGTCATAGTCCGGCTTTGATACCATGCATAAAATTTTTCCGGTGTCAGGTTCAATGGCTATTACTGCCCCATCACAATAGCCAAGGGCATCATAGGCAGCCTTTTGTAAATCATATCTTACAGTAGTTATTATATTATCTCCTCGGTTCTTTTCTTCGTTAATTTCCCTGTATATTCGTTCCATAATATTTACATGGGAACGGAGCATATAAAAATTTCCCTGAAGCTCAAGCCCAGCCTTGCCGTATCCGTCATAGCCCACGAGATGTGCAAACATATTGCCATAAGGATAGGTTCTGTTTGTGTTACCTTCTGAATCGGTGCTGCTTGTGGCAATTACCTCACCGTCACTGGTAATAATATCACCCCTCTCCACAGTATCGGCAAAGGAATCCTGTCTGATATTTCTGGAATTTGCTATGGTTGATTCCGCCTTAAATTGCATAAAGTATATCACATAGGCAATAAGCCCCATGTATATTGCAACCATAAGATAGGTGATTACAATTATGGGTTTGTTTTTCTGCCTATTTTTTTTTGCCTTTTCTTTCTCCTTTTCCAGGAATTCCTCCTCCGGGGTAAGTGGCAAGCTGGCTGATGATTCGTTCTTTTTGTTTTTCATTTTTTACCGCCTCTTTATTACTTATGATACACACGCCCTGTATAATTGCAAATACAATCAACGTACTTAATACAGAGCTTACACCGTAGCTGATTAAAGGAAGGGTAACTCCTGTCGAAGGGATATATTTTGTTACTCCTCCAAGGTTTAAAAGTGATTGGACAACATATATTACTCCAAATCCGAAGGATACATATTTGTAAAATGGATTGCGGCATTTCATTGATATATTAACCATTGAAATAAATATACTTACAATTACCAATATAAGTGCCAGTCCGAATATTACACCCATTTCCTCACATATTGCCGAAAATATAAAATCGCTTTCGCTGACAGGGATTGTATTTGCTTTTCCTCTTGTAAGACCAGAGCCGGTATATCCTCCTGTGCCCAGCGCAAACAGTGACTGGGATATCTGATATCCTCCTGTATCAATAATAGAAAAGGGATCCCTCCATGCATTTACTCTTACCATAACATGAGCAAGCAAAGTATCCTTAAACAAAAATGCAGCGAGGGCAACTCCTCCTGCTCCAATACCGATTCCACCTATGAGGAAAATAATCCTTGAGGTAGCAAGATATACCATACATACATAGGTTATATAAAATATTATAGCTGCACCTAAATCTTTCTCAGCCACAAGAACAAGCATAAATCCTGCAGAAATAACCGCATTTAAAAGCAAATCTCCAAAGGTTTTTGCCTTAACCAGCATACCTGCCACAAAAAAAACAAACAATATCTTTACAAATTCCATAGGCTGGAGTGAAAGTTTTCCAATGGAAATCCAGTTTCTTGAGCCATATTTTTCAATTCCTACCCCGGGAACAAAGACAGTCAGCAATAAAATTATGCCCAGAATGCCATACAAAACTCCCATATCCTTAAGTTTTTTCCATTTTTGAAGAAGCAAGGGTATAAATGCTGTAATGAACAGTCCCGCTGTGGCAAGAATAAACTGTTTAAGTGCAAGATTAAAATTAAGTCTTGTAAGCATTATATATCCAATCAGCAGCAGGAAGGCTGTATTATTTGTAATCAGTCTTGATGATTCCTTGTAAACTGAATGAAAAATAATCATATAAAATACAGCAACAAAAATCTGTGCTCCGTAAAAAACAAGAATTTTTATTGTGCCAAGACGTAAGTATAAAATAAGATAGCATAGAAAATGTATCATAAATACATAAAATATCTGTACATTAAGCTTACCTTTCTTCTTCTTTTCATCCTTTGAGGACATGATAAAAAAGCACTGATAGGTATACAGCAGCATAAGAATAATAGTTATAAACTTTGATATTTCGCATATGATATTAACCATACTTTTATTCTACTCCTCTGAAAAAATGACCTGTTGTTGTGTCAAATATTATATCTTTACCTTCAAAATAGTGATTTAATACTCCTGCAACCTGATTTTTGTTCTCAATTGTAAAATTAATTTTCAAACTATTTACATTTAACTCTGACATAATATTGCCGGGAATTTTCCCTATCAGGCTTGTAGGAAATCCGTTATATATTATTCCATGGCAATCCATGCAGTCAGACAGAGCGAAAAAACGATTACCTCTGTCATCCTTTATTGTATATACTTTGTTATTGCCTGTACATGACATTTTGTTTTTTATCACACATTGAGCTGAAATCATTACTCGCTGATACTCATATATGGTCAACTGACACGGATAAGCATTATTCATATCTAAAAGCTCATTGTTTCTCAATTCCTTTGGATTTTCAAAGGATATATTGTTATTTGTGTGAAGGAACTCTCTGGCAATATCATTATAGGCATATAAACAGGAGCCAAGAACGACCTGTTTATCCTTAAGCATATTGTAATTTTTCATATAGATAGAAAAACCGTCTATATTGTTGATATATATTCCGTAAATTTCATCCGGCAGGTATGCCATCAAATCAAAGTCATTTCTGATTATGTCAGGCAGCTCAATATATATATTTATGTTTCTTTCGGATAATTTTTTCATAATACCAAGTGATATTATATCATCATATAAGCGTCTTTGGATATATATATATTGTATATTAAAGTTTAATATTTCTTTAAGCTGTTCGATATTTCTTATGCCTGCATGAACACCCGGACTAATAGTCTTATTCTGTGCACACACAAGCTTATTGTAAATATAGCTATTTTCTGCCGGTTTTCTTCTTGCCTTTTGACATATTTCTTTAGTAAGCATATCTATGGCATCACGTCTGAGCTTTTTTATAACACTTGCCGGAATAAATACGTCATTATCAAGCTGCATTTCAAGCCCGTCAAGATAATAGTATGTATTGCCAAGCATGGATAGCTTTTCAACAATGTCTTTTTCTTCATATGATGAGCTTTGTGATTTTTCTAATTCTCTTTCTGAATATACAGTAATTTTACTGTCATGACAGCATAGGCATAAGCTTAGTTTTTTTCCTACTTGTCCTACAAGTCTTCCCTTAACAGGAATTCTTTTATTCTGTTTTATTATATTATCATTAATTTCCTCAATCAGTTTGTTACATTTTGTTCTATAAACAGACTGATCAATAACAAGATACTTTGAATCAGGAACTTTAATTGAAACAGTCTGCCCCTTTATTCCGGATTTTCCTGTACATACCTCAACAAAGCTGTTATCCTTTTTCTTGAATTCAAGCACATCATGACAGTTAAGATCTCTGCTAAGCTTTAGTGTAGCCATACCTTTATCAGCTGAACAAAGTCTGCCAATTAAAACGCCTTGATTATTTGGCCTTGATTTTGAAATCATGCCGGAATCATTGTGGACAAAATAATATCCCTGACAAAATCCACCTCTGTTGTATATGGATGCCAGTCGTTCTTTAAATCTGTCAGCTTTGTTGTTGCTATAGCATCCTGAATAATAATCACAGGTCAGCTCTTTATATGCGGAAACCGCTGATGCAACATAATATTCGTTTTTCATCCTGCCTTCAATTTTAAGGGAGTCAATTCCGGCCTCAATTATGTCAGGGATAATATCAAGAGTACACATATCCTTCATAGATAAAATATAATTGCCATTATATTTTTTTCTGCAGGGCTGGGCACATCTTCCCCTGTTACCGCTTCTGTTTCCTGCCATGGAGCTCATAAGACACTGACCACTGTAGGAATAGCACATAGCACCATGGACAAAACTTTCTATCTCGATGTCAAGCTTATCCTTTATTGACTTTATCTCCGAAAGAGACATTTCCCTTGGAGTGACAATTCTTGATGCTCCCATTGATTTCATATATTCAGCACCATGAATCGAGGTAATATTCATCTGCGTACTGCAATGAATTGCAAGTTTCGGAAATGTGTCTTTAATAAATTTAAAGGCTCCAAGATCCTGTACGATTACTGCATCAATGCCACCTTCATAATAAGGGGCAAGATAATCATATAGTTCCTGAAGTTCCTGATTTTTAAATAGGGTATTTACTGTAAGATAAAGCTTTACATTATGAATATGTGCATAGTCAATTGCGGCTATTATTGAATCATCAGAAAGATTCGCAGCATAGGCCCGGGCACCAAACTTATTGCCGCCAATATAGCAGGCATCCGCACCTGCTTTTACAGCGGCAACTAAAATATCATATGATCCACATGGTGCAAGTATTTCCACCGGTTTAAGGTTATTATTCATTTCTTCCCTTCTCAGCCTCTAATTGAATTATTTTTCTTTGTAATGCATTAATCTGTTCCTTATATTCCTCTATCATACGGAGAGCTGATTCCTGTTTAATCTGGGCTTCTATAACTTCATGTCTTAAATCATATAGCTGCTGTTCCTTGTTGGTATCCTCTGATGCCATGCTGTCAGCCTGATTTTTAGCTTTAAAATAATCATCCGCAATATTCAAAGCCAAAAGAATACCCTGATATTCAGTATTCATTCTTCTGTACTGATCTGAAGTTTTGCATTCAGCAATCTTGCCATTAATATATGTGGCAACATTCTGGAGATAATCCTCTCCTTCGTAACCACTCAATGTATAAACTTTTCCATTAATTACAACAGGTATATCAACTTTGTTTGCCATTACACTTACTTCTCCTTTGTTATATTAAAATGCTTATAGCAATGCTCTGTAACTATTCTACCACGAGGAGTACGGTTAATAAAGCCATTCTTGATAAGAAACGGTTCATACACATCCTCTAAGGTACCCGAATCCTCTCCTATTGCTGCAGCCAGCGTATCAAGGCCTACAGGTCCCCCCTGGAATTTGTTAATCATTGTCATAAGAATAACTCTGTCTGTATTATCCAGGCCATAGGAATCTACCTCAAGTCTGTCAAGAGCTGTTCTGGCAACATTATAATCTATATTGCCATTATGTTCAACCTCTGCAAAATCCCTGACCCTTTTTAGAAGACGGTTCGCAAGTCTTGGAGTTCCTCTGGATCGTTTTGCTATCTCCAGAGCTCCTTCATCATCTATATTAACTCCTAAAACCTTTGAGGAACGCAAAATAATCTCCATAAGCTCGGTGACATTATAAAATTCAAGCCTGTTAACTACTCCAAATCTATCTCTGAGTGGGGCGGTGAGCATTCCTGCTCTGGTTGTAGCTCCAACCAGGGTAAATTTTGGCAAATCCAGCCGTATGGATCTGGCACCTGCACCTTTACCAATCACAATATCTATGGCAAAATCTTCCATTGCAGGATATAAAACCTCTTCAACCTGTTTATTAAGCCTGTGGATTTCATCTATAAACAAAACATCATTCTCCGATAAATTATTCAGTATGGCTGCCAACTCACCCGGCTTTTCTATAGCAGGTCCCGAGGTAATCTTCATATTAACCCCCATTTCAGCAGCAACTATGGATGCAAGAGTTGTTTTCCCCAGACCCGGAGGACCATACAGAAGAACATGATCGAGAGATTCCTTCCTTTTTTTTGCCGCCTCAATAAATACCTTCAGGTTTTTTTTTGCCTTTTCCTGGCCTATATACTCTGAAAGAAGTTTCGGACGCAGTCCCTGTTCAATTTTTTCATCCTCTGATAAGATATCAGCACTAATTATTCTTTCCATTTTTGTACCTGTAATTACATAATATGTTTTAATGCAAGCTTAAGTAATTCTTCCGGTGACATATTATCATTCTGCGGAACCTTCTTAATAGCTCTTAAGGCCTCAACATTTGTATATCCCAGGCTTGTGAGAGCCATAGCTGTCTCGGTAACGATATCATTACAATCATTCTTTGTACAGTCTGCTGTACTAAATGATAATACATCTTCCAGCTTGAATTTATCACGCAATTCTATTATAAGTCTTTGAGCTGTCTTAGGTCCTACACCATTTGCCCTGGCAATAGCCTTGTAATCATCTGAAAGAACTGCCATCCTTAGCTCATCAACAGAAAGAGATGACAAAATTGCCAGAGCACCCTTAGGGCCAATACCACTTATTGATATAAGCATTTTGAATACAATAAGCTCATCCTTTGTATAAAAACCAAAAAGGCTCATATCATCTTCCTTTATATTAAGATGAGTATATATTTTAACCTCATCGTTCAGCTTAAGCCTTGATGAACTATAGGAACTGGTATTAATCCTGAAGCCTATATTATTATTTTCAATTATTATACAGTCCGGTTCAATAAAAGTGACCAGACCCTTGATATATTCAAACATTATCCTACTCCCAAAAAGAGTGCTGCCATAGGCAACACTCCCTGAATAATCTTATAAGAATTCGAAGTCTGAATCTTCCTCTTCTTCTCCGTCACCAATCATCATTCGATCCGGCTTTCTTGCATCCTCAATCTCACCAACAAAAATCTCATCGTCGTCCTGAGACTGTGTAACAGCAGTGTCCTCGGTTTTCTTAAAAAATCTGGATGATGCCGATTCTTTAATATCCACATCAGGCTTACCTTCATCCGGCTTTTGCTTTACAGTATCCTTGCTGTCTCCATTGAAAGCTTCCTTAACAGTACCCTCAAATTTTTTAGCCTGCTCCTTAGCCTTTGCAATAATCTGGGCAGCCGCAGATTCAGCATTTTTAATAATCTGGTCAGCTTTTTTCTTAAACTCTGAATCTTCATCTTCATAAGAGGAAACGTTTTCCATTTTGTTAACCTGATTCTCAAGATCAAAAATCTTCAACCTGCATTCCTGTAATGAACTTTCAGTGCCGTTAAGTTTTTTCTTAAGATTCTCGTTTTCAGTAAATAATTCATCATAAGCTTTATATACTGTATTAACGTAACTGTCAACTTCTGAAGCTTTATAGCCAAATAAACCTTTTTTAAAGCTTTGGCTTTTTATATCTAGTGGTTGTATCATGCAAATATCCTCCGTGCCAATTAATCTATAGAAAATTATAACATATTAGACAAAAAAAACAAGCTTTATTTATGCTTCACATAACGGCCAAAAGCTTACCGGCTCTTACTTTTAATATGTCTGTTTTTTTAATATGACTTCCGATACCAAATATTAATTTGCGTTTTAATATCTTATTTGCTATTATTTAATAGACACTGATTCTTAATAAATCCGAGGAGAATTTTTGATGATAAAAATAATAAACCCTGCCAGAGATAATATTTTTATGCAGCTTACCAATTATTATAATCCCGCCGAGATAATAGCTTTTGATATAGAAACAACCGGCTTTGCTGCAGAAACAACACAGCTCTACCTTATCGGAGTCGCTTCATATAGCAATAATAAATGGATTATTACCCAGCTTTTTAATGATGATGGTAAATCAGAAAAGCAAATTATAGAATGTTTTTTTGCCATGCTTAAAGGTTCAAAGTATTTGTTCAATTATAACGGCGATGGTTTTGATATCCCATATATTACAAAAAAAATAAATCAGTATACTATGGATTATAAATTTGATGAGTGCGAAAGCATAGACCTGTATAAGCATATTAAACCCTTTAAGAGTCTGCTTCACCTTGACAATCTCAAGCAGAAATCCATAGAAAGATACCTTGGACTTAACAGACTTGATAAGTATTCAGGAGGAGATTTGATAAAAGTTTATTCGGATTACCTTAAAAATGGCTCTGATATCGGTAAAAAGCTGGTCTTACAGCACAATTACGAGGACCTGGAAGGACTGTTATGCTGTTCCTCCCTCCTGTCTTATGAAAAATTCAAGCTGGGCTGTTTTTCGGTAAAAAAAATGTCCGTAAATAACCACAAACTTGTTTTTCACATTAATATCGAGTACCCATTTCCAAGAAGAATATCTCTTGGGAAAAATGATATTATTATTACAGGTTATCAAAACGAAGTATCCATATCTGTGCCTATTTTGGATGAGGAATTGAAATTTTTCTTTGACAATTATAAAGATTACTACTATCTTCCTATTGAAGATATGGCTGTACATAAAAGTGTAGCTTCTTTTGTCGATAAAAATTACAGGGTGGCTGCTAAAAAGGAAACCTGCTATCAGAAAAAGTATGGCCATTTTATTACTCAGCTTGATGGTGGAATATTGTCCGGATATAAACGTAATTACAGAGATAAAGAAACCTATATTGAGCTTGTAGATTCTTTTTTGCAGGATATTTCAATGATAAATGCCTATGCAAGATACATTGTAAGCAAATGTATATAGAGCCAAAATCCCTGATTAATTTGCCAAATAACTACAATTGCCATCCTCTTTTATACAAATCGAGCTTATTATATTAGTGCAATTAAATCAGATTTTTCATAACGATTATGTCCCGGCAAACCCTTTTTATATTTCCAGCATAAAATTGCTTCTTTCAAGCTTTTGCCCTGATTATCTTCAAAAAAATCCCGAATATATGTATTATATTCAAATTGCTTGTCTATAGCTGCTTTTCCTTTTTTCTTCTCTTCCAAAATCCGGTAGTATGCTCTTATTGCATCTTTGTAAGTCTTGCCCTCATTTTCCTTCAACCACCTCTGAAATGATACGTTAAAAGAAAAGTTTTTTCCGATTTTCTCTTTGAAAAAAGCCCGATGTTTTTCTGAGCATACGATATTAGGCTCGATAAGTGTATCCTCTGTAATAGGAATGACACACCTTGTTGTTTTTCTGTTTTCCGAAGTCTTTAATATCTTTCCTGTATCAAGAAAATAGGCAATTCTATCAGTAAGTTCTATCTTTCCACCCGAAACAGGCAAATTATTCTCTCTACAAAAATCAACTAATTCTTGTTTCAAATAATAATAGTTCCGAAAAGTTTGTCCATCCAATTTTCTACTCAATTCTGGTCTGGTTTCCATTGTCTGTTCCTCCGCAACTTTCATTTTTTAAATTCATATACGAATTATAGCATAAAAATAACGACACTGTATATCACTTTCGCAACATACAACGTCGTTACTTTTATTTTCTTCGATACACCAAACAAAACATATTTCTGTATACGATAATATCATATACAGAGTTCGACTTGTTCAGTTTTAGTGGAGCTGGCGGGAATCGAACCCGCGTCCGAAAATCCTTCCATTATAGCTTCTCCCGTCACAGTCCAATGTTTTAACATTCCCTCGACAAACCGCCCATGGACAGGCTGTCCGTCTTGGTAGCTTCATAAATTTTCTCTCACCTCAAAGCTTTGGCAAAAGAGTTTCCCGCTGTTTTGATGCCAGGGGTCTAAGCTGCGGGGAGCCTAGTCCTGACAGCTGCCACTAGGCAGCGTACGCGTAATTTTCGTTAGCGTTTATATTTAATTTCTTGTTGTTAAGGCGGTATCAGATCCGCCGACGGCTACCATAATTTCAAAATCCCCGTCGAAACCAGTACAACCCCTGGTTTTTAACGAAAATACATTTATTCTGAAACAGCATCTGACGGTGTTGCAGTTTCTGCTTCAGTGGAAAACAAATAGCTGTATTCTCCGTCAATATATTGCTGGGCCCAGTAATCATAGGAGGCTGCACTGATCGTAGCATTAGCCATCCGTTTTTCATAAGATTTTTTGTATAAATATTTTCCCAGAGGATATCCAATCCCCATACTTACAAAAAATACAAAAATCATACTTATAATAAAATTTCTGATTCTTTTGTGTTTTAGTCTTTTATTTCTGCTTTTTTTCTCTTTTTTGTATTTATCAACCTTTGCCTGACTCATTTTTACTCCTTAGTTATAAAAATCAACCCAGATTTCTTACCTTGAAATCACGCTCGGCCTCTCTCTTTGCATCTTTTTTTGCAATATCCTCACGCTTATCATAAAGCTTCTTACCACGACAAAGACCAACCTCAACCTTTACAAGACTATCCTTAAAATATATTTTGAGGGGTACAAGGGTATAACCTTTCATCTTTTGCTGCCCGATAAGCTTATTAATTTCATATTTGTGCAGCAAAAGCTTTCTTACTCTTAACGGATCCTTGTTAAATATATTTCCCTTTTCATATGGTGAAATATGCATCTGATATATATAAACCTCATCATTTTCAATGCGGATAAAGGCTTCCTTTATACTGCACTTTCCCATACGGAGAGATTTGACTTCCGTTCCGGCCAGGGATATGCCGGCCTCATATATATCCTCAACAAAATAGTCATGATAAGCCTTTTTGTTGTTGGCAATAAGCCTGCTTCCTTTTTCCTTAGCCATATTACTCTGTCCCTTCTATATTACCATCTATTATGGAAAAATCAATTGTTTTCTTAATTTTGTTGCAATTTAAAACCTTAATCAACACTCTGTCACCCAACTGATATTTTCTTCCTGAGTTCTGACCAATCATTGCATATTGTTCTTCTGAAAAATAGTAATAATCATCATGCATATGTGCAACAGATACAGCACCTTCAACCGTATTATCAAGCTCCACATATATGAATCCGGAAGTTACGCCTGATACAGTACCTTCAAATTCCTCACCTATATGCTCAGACATATATTCTATCTCTTTGAGTTTGATTACGTCTCTTTCAGCTTCCTCTGCTCTTCTTTCCTTCTGGGAATTGTCATCAGCTACTCCGGGCAGAATTTTTCTATAGTGATTTATCCGCTTCTGAGTAAGCTCCCCATGAAGATTTTCTTTAATTATTCTGTGAATCTGTAAATCAGGATAACGTCTTATCGGTGATGTAAAATGACAATAATATTTACATGCCAGGCCAAAATGTCCTGTACATTCTGTTGAATATCTTGCCTGCTTCATGGAACGAAGCATCATTTTACTTATCAAAGCCTCATAACTTTCCCCTTCTATTCTCTCAAGAACCTTTTGAAGCTCCTTAGGATGTGTCTCCTCCTGGGACGGTCTTAGAAAAAGTCCAAAATTTCTTATAAACATGGTAAGGTTTTCAATCTTATCCTGATCCGGATTGTCATGGGTTCTGTATTCAAAAGGAAGCTCCTGCCAGTAATAATCCTCAGCAACAGTTTCATTCGCCATAAGCATAAAATCCTCAATAAGCTTAGTGGCAGGATTTCTGTCGTAAGCCTTAATCTCAACAGGCTTATGCTGTGAATCCACAATAACCTTAGTTTCAGGTACATCAAAATCGATAGAGCCTCTCTTATGCCTGTTTGCCCTTATTATATCCGAAAGCTCCTTCATAAGATCAAACATATATATAAGGTAATCATATCTCTTTATAGGAGCATCCTCTGTTCTGGCCAATATCTTGGCTACGTCAGTATATGTCATCCTTTCATTTGAATTAATTACACCCTCGCAGATATAATGATTTATCAGCCTGCCTTTTTTATCTATGTCCATGACACAGCTTAATGTCAGTCTGTCAACATGAGGATTAAGGGAACATATCCCATTAGACAGTTTGTGAGGCAGCATAGGAATAACACTGTCAACAAGGTAACAGCTCGTACCTCTCTTAAGTGCTTCCTTATCAAGTGGCGATTTTTCCTTTACATAGTTAGATACATCTGCAATATGAACACCAAGAGTATATATGCCATCTTTATAGGATAAGGATATAGCATCATCCAGATCTTTTGCATCCTCTCCGTCAATAGTTACAGTATGCCAGTCACGAAAATCGGTTCTGCCCTTCAGCTCCTCCTGTGAAACCTCGTCCTCAATATCATTGAGAGCCTCCATGACATTTTCAGGATATTCCACAGGTATATCATATGCTCTGACTACAGATAATATGTCTGTTGCAGGATCGTTTACATGTCCGAGAATCTCTACAATGCGTCCTTCCGGAGAACGTCCTGCCGTACCATAGGAGGTAATCTGGCATACAACCTTATGTCCGGTCATGGCACCCATGGAATCCTTTTTATTAACAAAAATATCTTCCGCAATCTTCTGGTTATCTGCTATTACAAAGCCAAAACCCTCCTGCCTGTCATAGGTTCCGACTACCATATTCATTCCACGCTGTAACACTTGTACAACCTGGGCTTCTGTTCTTTTTCCATTATACCCGGTATCAATTTTTTTTATGAGTACCCTGTCATTGTGAAAGGCATCCATGGTATATTTTGCAGGGATAAAATAATCCTCCTTTTCACCATCAACCCTTACGAATCCAAAGCCTTTTTTGTTGCCTATGAATGTACCTGCTAACAGATTGTTATCCAGCTTCTTATATTTTCCTTTTGCAGTCAATGTTATTTTGCCTTCGGATATAAGCTCATTTAATGCATCCTCAACCTTGTTTCTATCCTTGTCCGAAACCTGCAGCAGAAAACGGATATCCTTCAGGCGCATTGGTTTATACATATCATCACATATAAACTCATATAATTTATCTTTAATTTGCTGTCTCTTCTCACCCATAGCAAGCCCTCCCTTACAAATAAGTCAAAAACGGGTCGTAACTGATTGTATATATTATATTATATCATGTATTTCATGATTTTAACAGAAAAAAAAGATGCTCTGATAAATCAAAGCATCTCATAATTTTTATAACAATCTTTATAATAATTTTGATGAAAGAATAATAGCAAGAATCATGTATGCAGCTCCCAAAAAAGCTGTAACTTTACGAAGGATTCCATCCTTTGACTTACCTTTGTTTTTTCCCCAGTAAGATTCTGTGTTAGTACTTGCGGAATTAATAAAACCGCCACCCTTGCCTTCCTGCATCATAACAATGATAGCTAAGATAACTGATATAATTAAAAATATAATAATTAATGCTGTCTTCAAAAGAATAACCTCCTACTACTGACAATAAATCTCATACTCGTCAATATTATCATATTAAGTGAAAATACGCAACAGTTTTTTTGATATATTTAAGGATGTATTTAGTAATATTTTGTATCAGGATTCTGAAACTCCTTAAGTCTTCTGGCATATGCCTCCCTGATCACATCATCAAAGGCAAGCTTTGGATTATCTGCCCCCATCTTTTTCAGAAGATATAATGTAAAATCCGGATTAAGTACTAAAAATGGACCGACAAGATATGTTCCGAAAAAATTGTGATAACGAATTCCTTCAATCTGACATTCAGGGTTCATGCCGGTACCCCTGATAACTTTAATAAACGGATGGTTGAAATTTTCACTATATGCAAAGGTAAACTGTGTTTTAAAGCCTACTATGGTCATATCTTCAAAGCTGCCCATCATAAGACAGTTAAAGCGTTTCTTCATATCTCTTTTTGCATAAAAATTAAATATATTAAGTGCATCAATCCTAGACCCATCATCCTTTTGAATATATGATGAAAATATCTCCATTGCATTTCCTGTTGCAAGTACAGGTGTGTCATTTTCAATCAGCTCAATAAGTCTTTCCCTGTATGGTAGCAGTCTCTTAATTATCATTTCCTGACTATGCTCAGTCATACACCCCAGATAAATCAGATTAACATCATTCTTTACAAAGGCAGGCTCATCATTATATTCTGTAAATACAAAATCAGCATCAGTAAGACAGCACTGAAGATATTTTGTATTGGAGGTTTCCGAAAAAAGATTACAAAATTCAGGATAAAGAATTTCTACTATCATTATATGTTACCTCCCTTTTCTAACTTTTCCACCAGTGCCCTGTGCACAATATCCGCATCATGAATTGTATAAACGTTATATAGAATGTAAAATTTATCTGCAACAGAAATATCTGCGTATTGAGCCACATCAACCTCCTTCTCACAGCAGACCATTATATCCGGGTCAATGCCGGCCATAAGAAGTCTTAACTGGAAATCCTTATTTCTGACTCCTCCGATAACAATCTGTTTTACCGAATCATCCTTGAGAAATTCCCAATCAATATCAAATATCCACTGGATATTTTCACTGGAATCCTTCATTGCATAGTAATCGTCTTCTACGAGAAGTATACATTTGGCTCCCGGTTCATGTCTTATAAAATCACATACTCTTGAGCATGCAATTGGATTCTGCCCTTTGGCAAGCTGCATAATTACTTCCTTCCCACAGATTGTTTCCTTTGCAAAGCGTGTAGCTTCAAGCTTTGCTGCATCAAATGCCTTGATAATCTCATCTTTGGAAAGTCCTATTTCTGTCAGTACTGCTACTGCTGTTATCATGTTATAAATATCTGTCACATTATTGCCTATAAGCTTCAATTGATATTCACCCTGTGGTGTTTTAACCTCACATCTTCCATTGTTATAATCAATATCCAACACAGAATAATCAAGTTCCGGTGAGCCAAAGTCACAATTAGGGCAATGTGCTCTTCCGATATGATGATATCTGATATAGTCAAATACAAGCTTGGAACCACATTTAGGGCATGCAACAATATCCTTTATTATATTGTCAGGAGAACTGTGTCCGTCCTGGCAATCTATTCCAAAATAAACCCTGTCATTCCCCCATGCAAGATGATTGCTGATTAAATCCTCACCATTTAGAATCATCTTTGTGTTTTCGGGAATCTGCGAATCAAGAATATCTCTTATGAATTCAGCATGGGCATTACGTTTACATGAATCTCTGAAAAGATTGGTACAAACAAGATAGTCAGGAGCCATATATGGAAATATTTTTGGTGAATATCTTTCGTCAACCTCCATAACTGCCAGTTTACATTTGCATTTTCCACCCAGTGTTGTTTTCGGCAGCAGGGCTGTTATAATTCCGCTGTTAAGATTACTTCCCGATGCATTCCCCGCAAAATCGTATCCGTTAAGCTTTAAGGCATCACATATTATATTACAAACAGTAGTTTTGCCATTTGTACCTGTAACGTAAAACAGTTTTTCAGGTTTATCCATATATTGCAAAAAATCAGGACACATTTTATTGGCAATCCATCCCGGAAGATGCGTACCATTTTTTCCTACAAGCTTCATAAGCCTGGCTGCAATTTTTACGGTTATAAGTGTAAAATAGAAACGTATCCTTTTTTTCTTCTTCATAGTAAAACTCCAATCTATACAATATATGGAAAATTATTTTTTGAATCTGAACCAAATAACATTTTACTCTTGGATTATACAAAAATCAATATTAAAACATAAAATCCATATCGGATACATTTTTACCAAGCTCCTCTTCTATTCTTAAAAGCTGATTATATTTTGCAGTCCGTTCTCCTCTGCATGGAGCACCGGTTTTAATCTGTCCTGCATTAACTGCCACAGCAAGGTCAGCAATAAAGGAATCACAGGTTTCACCTGACCTGTGTGAAATAACTGTGTTATATCCTGCCCTCTTTGCCATTTCAATTGCATCAAGTGCTTCTGTAAGTGTACCAATCTGATTATATTTTATAAGAATTGCATTTCCGATTCCATCCTCTATACCCTTTAAAAGTCTTTCTGTATTGGTTACAAACAAATCGTCCCCGACAAGCTGTATTTTTTCACCAAGTCTGTAGGTAAGAACCTTCCAGCCCTTCATATCATTCTCATCCAGACCATCTTCTATTGAATATATCGGATAATTTTTTGTCAGATCTTCATAATACTGAACCATTTCCTCTGCATTTCTGTATATTTCCCTTCCACACATTTTGCTTTCGCCCGGAAAATAATACATATCCCTGCTGTCATCATATAGCTCACTTGCTGCCACATCTATAGCTATTTTAACGTCATCATATGGCTTATATCCCGCTTCCTTGATTGCTTCAACAAGAAAATCAAGTACCTGGGATGAGCTGGCAAGATTCGGTGCGAAGCCCCCCTCATCTCCAACTCCGGTTGACAAATTTTTATCTGTCAAAAGTTTTTTCAGGGTATGATATATCTCAGAACACATCTGAAGAGCATTTTTAAAAGAATCTGCTCCTACAGGCGCAATCATAAATTCCTGAAAATCTACTGTATTATCCGCATGACAGCCTCCATTCATAATATTCATCATAGGAACAGGCATTTTCTTTGCATTGGTGCCTCCTATATATCTATACAAAGGAATTTTAAGAGAATTAGCTGCAGCCCTTGCAACTGCAAGAGATACTCCCAGTATGGCATTTGCACCATATTTTGATTTGTTTTTTGTTCCGTCGGCATCTCTTAAAAGCTTGTCAATTCCTGTCTGTTCAAACACATTAAGACCTATTAGTCTGTCGCTTATCCGGGTATTGATGTTAGTTACAGCTTTTTCGACACCCTTTCCCATATATCTTTTTTCTTCATCCCGTAATTCATGGGCCTCATGTTCACCTGTTGAGGCTCCTGACGGAACAGATGCAATGGCTGAAGCCCCACTTTCCGTAATTATCTCCGCTTCTACCGTAGGATTACCTCTGGAGTCAAGGATTTCCCTGGCCGCAACATGTTTAATCTTGTCAATACGCATAAAAATAGCCTCCAATCAATTAATTACTAAGGTAATTATTAACCATTGGAGGCATATTTATACATATTATTCTACGTCAGATGTACAATGAGGACATTTTGTTGCCTCTACATCGATTTCACTTTTGCAATAAGGACATATCTTAGTTTTAGGTGTCTCTTCCTCGACATTTTTCTTTTTCCCGATTTCACTTATTCCATTTACTGCTTTTACCATAAGGAATACAACAAATGCCATTATAAGGAAATTAACTACGTCGGTAAGAAATTCACCGTAATATATATCTGCCTTCCATATCTTAATATGAAGTCCCTTTATTCCCCCTGTGTTAAAGCAACCTATAATAGGTGAAATAATATTATCAAGCAATGAATTAACAAGTGCTGTAAAGGCAGATCCGATAATCAGACCTACGGCAAGACTCATAACATTGCCCTTTATGGCAAATTCCTTAAATTCCTTAATAAATTTTTTCATATGCACTTCTCCTATAATAATAACATTTTTATCTGATAATTAAAGATTTTCCTGTCATTTCTTCCGGCTGTGGAAGTTCCATAATATCTAAAAGTGTTGGTGCTATGTCTGCCAGACAGCCACCCTCTCTAAGCTTTACATCTCCGTAATTAAAGAGAATAAAAGGTACAGGATTTGTAGTATGGGCTGTATGTGGCTCGCCGGTCACATAATCAATCATCTGCTCAGCATTTCCATGGTCTGCACATATGAACAGCACTCCATCCATTTTCTTAACAGCCTCTGCGGCAGCTCCGACACAGGCATCAACTCTTTCAACGGCCTTTATTGCTGCAGGGATAACTCCTGTATGTCCCACCATGTCAGGGTTTGCAAAATTAATTATTATTACATCATACTTATCGCTTGTAATTGCCTCTACAAGATCCACGCTAACCTCAGGGGCACTCATCTCGGGTTGCAAATCATATGTGGCAACTGCAGGGGATTTAACAAGAATTCTGTCCTCTGCCTTATTTGGAGCTTCAAGTCCACCATTAAAGAAAAACGTAACGTGGGCATATTTTTCTGTTTCGGCAAGTCTGAGCTGTGTTTTACCACAGGCTGCAAGATATTCTCCCAGGGTATTTTTTATTTCCTGCTTTTTAAATGCAATTATTTTGTTAGGTATGCTCTCGTCATAATCCTTGAAGCATACATAAGTTAAAGGCAATTTTCCTCCCTTTCTTTCAAAACCGTTAAATTCATCTGCACAGAAAGCTCTTGTAATTTCTCTTGCCCTGTCAGGACGGAAATTAAAGAAAATTACAGAATCATCAGCCTTTACAGTTGCTACAGGGTGTCCGTTTTCCTTAATTACGGTCGGAAGAACAAATTCATCGGTTTTTCCGTCAGTATAAGATGCAGAAACTGCTTCAACCGGGTCATTTGCTTCTATTCCTTCTCCGTATACCATCGCAGCATATGCTTTTTCTACTCTGTCCCAGTTGTTATCCCTGTCCATGGCATAATAACGTCCTGAAATTGTAGCAATCTTACCGACTCCGATTTCCTTCATTTTATCAACAAGTTCAGCTACAAAATCCTTGCCGGATGCAGGAGGTGTATCTCTTCCGTCAAGGAACGGATGAACGTATACATTATGAAAATTCTGCCTCTTACATAGCTCTAATATACCATAAAGATGTGTGTTGTGACTATGGACACCACCATCTGAAAGAAGCCCCCACAAATGAAGATTACTGTTATTTTTCTTACAGTTATTAATTGCCTCAAGCATAGCTTCGTTGGAGAAAAAATCTCCATCATTAATAGCTTTTGTAATTGAGGTTAAGTCCTGATATATAATTCTTCCTGCACCGATATTCATATGACCAACCTCAGAGTTACCCATCTGACCATCGGGAAGCCCTACAGCAAGTCCGGAAGCATTACCCTTTACAAAAGGGCAGGTAGCCATAAGCTTGTCCATCACAGGAGTTTTAGCCATAGCAATGGCATTTCCTTCTTTTTTATCACTTATTCCATATCCGTCAAGTACCATAAGTACCACAGGTTTTTTACTCATATTTTTATCTCCTTTTTAATATATTTTACAACATATGATTATAATCACATATGTACTTTTTTTCAAGATTTTCCTATTAAATTAATATAAAGGCCTGATGCATACACAGTATACATATTTTACTGTTCTTTATAATATTCTCCAAGGCTGATTCCGTTTATCCCAAGAGGGATTTCATGGTCAAGACCAATAAATTTTTCTCCGTTGTTCCAAAGGACTTCCTTTACAAAATTATATTTTTCTTCATCCCATGTTGTAAAATCATCAAGCACCATGCCGCCTGTGTCTCCCGAATTTGCGTTAAAGCACCAGAATGTATGATTTAGCCTGTTGTCCTTTATAAGCTGTCTCATATAAGTCATCCATTTCAAATTTGGTTCTTTCATAAATCCACCCCATTCCCCAATTAGAAGCGGAGCTATATTTTCATCCTGGATATATAACCAATTATCATACCAGCAGTCCTTCATAAGGCTTTCATATGTATAATCTCCTTTAAACCATGGCTGTTCATATACAGTAGGTCCATAGTCGTGAGGAGAATAAACCAGCTTATCATTGTATTGCCCAAGGTCTACAGGATAATCCTTTACTCCCCGAAGATTTCCACCCCACCAGTTAAAGTAATAGTCATCCTCGTTTGTTGAGGAGAAATCACCATTCTTCTTAATATCAACAGGATATATCTCTGTTCCCTCTACAAGCACAAGGACATTTGGATTAGCCGATAAAACGGCATCGGCTGCAAGCTCGGCAGCATACTTCCAGTTATTATCCACCTTCTCATCGTTCCATATTGCTGTATTATCACCCTCGTTAGGCTTTCCGTGTGGTTCATTTTTCAGGTCATATGCAATAATTGTATCATCATTTTTATATCTGGCTGCCATCCATGACAGTGCAAATAAGTAATCCTCCATGGAAATTTTATCTGTATACCACAGATTTATCATATGTCCACTGGCATTTGTTTCTGCGCTGTGTATATCAATAATAAGCTTTAAACCATTGGCTCTGCACTGTCCAAGTACATATTCAAAAATCTGAAGACTGTCCATGCCTACAAGATAATCATTTGTCGCCTGATTAAAATTTGCATCCGGATATTCGCCCCCGGCCCACTGTAAAATGAGTTCAGCAGAAAAAGGAACCCTTATTACATTAAATCCATGGTTTGCTATTTCCTGTATAGACTGATTCAAATCTGATGTCCACAGTCCGTCAAAGGTGTTTGTGCCGGTATTGTAGCCAAACCAGTTTATTCCGGTAAGCCATACCTCATTTCCATTGGCATCATATATTTTGCTTCCGTCTGTATGTAAAAAATCATCTGTAGTTGGTTCTGGCACATCCATAGCACCATAATCTATATCTCTTTCAACTACTATATGATTATTTGAATTCTCTGGATTTGGGACTTCTGTTGTATTATTATCAATATTGGTTAACTTTTCATTATCACCTGCTTTTTCATCCAAAACAGATGTCTGTATATCATTATTGGATTTTGTATCATCTTTCATTCTGTTTTTTTGAAGCTTAATTCCGGTAAAAATTCCCAGCAAAAAAACAACGACAAACAGTTGTACAATAATTACTATTTTAAATTTGTTGTTCATTTTAGTCACCTTTATTATAATTAAACCCGTTTCATTTAGCATGGTTCACCAAGTGAAACGGGTTTTCAATATAACTTCCCAGTTAATTATTTGTAGTTGACAATTTTTCCAAAATCAGCCTTAAGTGATGCACCCCCGACAAGTCCACCATCAATGTCAGGCTGTGCAAAAAGCTCAGCTGCATTTCCGGCATTTACAGAGCCGCCATACTGAATACGTACAGCCTCTGCTGTTGCATCATCATAAATCTCAGATATGCAATCACGAATTCCCTTACAAACCTCTTCTGCCTGCTCGGTTGTTGCTGTCTTTCCTGTACCAATTGCCCAAATTGGCTCATATGCAATAACAAGCTTCTTAACATCATCAGCCAAAACACCTGCAAGATCAGATTTAATCTGAAGTCTTATCCAGTCCATGGTAACGCCCATCTCTCTTTGCTCAAGAGTCTCACCGCAGCAAAGAATTGGTGTAAGTCCTGCTTCAATAGCCTTCTTAACCTTTTTATTAAGAACACAGTCGCATTCCTTGAAATAATCTCTTCTTTCGGAATGACCGATGATTACATACTTAACGCCTGCGTCAAGCAGCATTTCAGCCGAAATTTCTCCGGTATATGCACCTTTTTCCTCATAGTACATATTTTCTGCACCAACTGCTACATTTGAGCCCTTAAGTGCTTCAACAACAGGTACAATATCAATAGCCGGAACACAATATACTACGTCAACCTCATCATTTTTTACAAGAGGTGCAAGCTCCTCAACCAGCTTAACTGCCTGTGAAGGAGTCATATTCATCTTCCAGTTTCCTGCAATAATTTTTTTTCTTGCCATTATACTATCTCCTTAGAAATATTGAATATTATTTATCATTAGCTGCTGCAACACCCGGAAGTTCCTTACCCTCAAGGAATTCAAGTGAAGCACCGCCGCCTGTTGAAATGTGGCTCATCTTAGGACCATATCCAAGAATGTTAACAGCGGCTGCTGAATCGCCACCACCGATGATTGTTGTAGCATCAGTTTCTGCGAGTGCTGCTGCAACTGCCTTAGTGCCGGCAGCAAGTACAGGATTCTCAAATACACCCATAGGTCCGTTCCAAACAACAGTCTTTGCAGTCTTAACTGCCTCTGAATAAAGCTCAATTGTCTTAGGTCCTATGTCACAGCCTTCCTTGTCTGCAATCATCTTATCAGCATCGCATACTACAGTCTTAATTGTTGGATCGTCAATAGGATTAGGGAAATCATCAATCATAACCGAATCTACAGGAAGAAGCAGCTTCTTTCCAAGAGTTTCAGCCTTTGCCATCATTTCCTTACAGTAATCAATCTTGGTGTCATCAACAAGTGATTTACCGATTTCATACCCTTTGGCCTTGAGAAAGGTATAAGCCATACCACCACCGATAATTAATGTATCACATTTCTCAAGCAGGTTGGAAATAACATTCAGTTTGTCTGCAACCTTTGCCCCACCTAGAATAGCAACAAATGGTCTTACAGGATTTTCAACTGCGTTTCCAAGGAAGTCAATCTCCTTTTGCATAAGATAACCGACAACTGCAGTATCAACAAGTGATGCAACTCCCACATTTGAGCAATGAGCTCTGTGAGCTGTACCAAATGCATCATTTACAAATACATCGCAGATAGATGCAAGATCTTTTGAAAAAGCCTCTCCGTTCTTTGTCTCTTCAGCTCTGAAACGTGTATTCTCAAGCAGAATTACATCTCCGTCCTTCATGGCCTTTACGGCATCTCTTACAGAATCATCAACAACCTCTAAGCTTGGGACAAACTTAACCTCCTGTCCGAGTAACTCAGAAAGTCTTACAGCTACAGGGGCAAGAGTCTTGGTCTTCTTGTCCTCCTCAGTCTTAACCTTTCCAAGATGTGAACAAAGAATAACCTTACCGCCATCAGCAATAAGCTTCTTAATAGTCGGAAGTGCAGCTACAAGACGATTCTCATCTGTAATCTTACCATCCTTTAATGGTACGTTGAAATCACATCTGCAAAGAACACGAAGTCCTTTAACATTGATATCATCTACTGATTTTTTGTTTAATGACATAATTCTATCCTCCTAATTGATTATTTGAAAAAAGGTCCGGTCCAAAAGACCGGACCCCTTAGGCCTGAAATAAATAACTTAATGAATTAAGCTAACTCAGCAAAGTACTTAATAGTTCTAACCATCTGGCTAGTATATGAATTCTCGTTATCGTACCATGAAACTACCTGAACCTCGTAAAGGTCATCTCCGATAGGAGCAACCATAGTCTGAGTTGCATCAAAGAGTGAACCATATCTCATTCCAACGATATCTGAAGAAACAATCTGCTCCTCATTGTAACCGTAAGACTCTGATGCAGCAGCCTTCATTGCAGCATTGATGCCTTCCTTGGTTACGTCCTTACCCTTAACAACTGCAGTAAGAATTGTAGTTGAACCGGTTGGAACCGGAACTCTCTGTGCAGAACCGATTAACTTGCCATTTAACTCTGGGATAACAAGGCCGATTGCCTTAGCTGCACCGGTTGAGTTAGGAACGATATTAACGGCAGCTGCACGGGCTCTTCTGAAGTCACCCTTTCTGTGTGGTCCGTCAAGAACCATCTGATCACCTGTATAAGCATGGATTGTTGACATGATACCTGACTGGATTGGAGCATAGTCATTAAGAGCCTTAGCCATAGGAGCTAAACAGTTAGTTGTACAGGATGCAGCAGAAATAATCTTGTCATCCTTAGTTAATGTATTCTCATTTACACTGTAAACGATAGTTGGGAGATCGTTACCTGCAGGAGCAGAGATAACAACCTTCTTGGCACCTGCATCAATGTGAGCCTGTGACTTAGCCTTTGAAACATAGAAACCTGTACATTCAAGTACAACGTCTACATCAAGCTCGCCCCATGGAAGCTCTGCTGCATTTGCCATTGCATAAATCTTTAATGTCTTACCACATACAGTGATTGTACCTGCCTCATCATCTGCTGAAACCTGATCGGCATACTGATATTTTCCCTGTGATGAATCATACTTTAATAAGTGTGCAAGCATTGAAGGCTTTGTTAAATCGTTGATAGCTACAACTTCATATCCTTCAGCATCAAACATCTGTCTGAATGCAAGACGACCGATACGTCCAAAACCATTAATTGCTACTTTTACTGCCATTTTTTATTCCTCCTAAGTTTTGAAATAATAATGATTTATAAATACTGCTCGGCAAGCAGTAATTAGCTGTGATATCCACACAAAAACATCATACCTTTTTCCAAAGCAAAATTCAAGTATTAAATTAGTAAATTTTGTTCTTTTTTTCGACATGTCAAAGTAAATATTTCTGATATTTTTACAGGTATTGAAATGCCGGTAAAAAATTCGTATAATATTGTTCTATATTATTTTTAACATTTATAAGGAGAATGCATTATGATATTTCCTGATTACCACCTGCATACACTTTTTTCTTCTGATTGTGATTCTGATGTAGATTCTGTCATATCCGCTGCAAGGGCAAAAGGGATGCAGCATATATGTATAACTGATCATTATGATATGGATTACCCTGTAAATCCAAAGGCTCCTGATTTGACCTTTAATCTGGATGAATGTACTTATTACGATTACATGGATAATTGCAAAAGTAATTTAAAGGATTTTGAACTTCATATAGGAATCGAGCTTGGAGTTACAAAGGATAATATTGCCGGTCTTAATGCTTTTGCCGGGAATAAGGACAGGTATGACTTTTTTATTGCAAGCTCTCATCTGGTTGATAATATGGATCCCTATTACGGAGATTATTTTTGTGATAAAACAGATT
Organism: Lachnospiraceae bacterium UBA7589; assembly: GCA_002476495.1. GTDB lineage: Bacteria > Bacillota > Clostridia > Lachnospirales > Lachnospiraceae > Coprococcus_C. Next base: position 63,350 of record DLKL01000025.1, on the reverse strand, counting down.
ATGAGGCTTACGCCGGGTATTTTGAGACCATTTTGCACAATGTTAAAAATTTTAAGCATTATAACGTGTATGGACATCTTGATTATATATTAAGATACGGAAAAAGCAAGGCAGCAGATTTTAAGGCATCAGATTATTATGATATTTTCAAGGAAATATTTGATATAATAATCCATGACGGAAAGGGAATTGAAATTAATACCGGTGGTCTGTATAAGGGACTTGGATTCTGTCATCCCCACTCGGATATCTTGAAAATGTATAAGGAAGCGGGAGGCGAGATAATAACAGTAGGCTCCGATGCACATTCGCCTCAGTATGTGGGCTATGGTTTTGATATAGCAAGAGAGCTTTTAATTGATTCAGGTTTTAGATACTATTGCACATTTTCTCATCAGAAACCGCTTTTTAATAAAATAGTATAAATATTTTTCACAGTAAAAAGGGGCTTTGCCTCAACGATTTATAATCGTTAAAGATAAAGCCCCTGTTTTTAGTATTCTTCTTCTATTTCTCCCTCACTGATATCAGATTTCGGCTTTTGCAGTCCTTCAATTTTGATATGATTTTTTTCTGCATAGTCCCAAAGAGCCGCATGAATTGCTTCCTCTGCCAGAAGGGAGCAGTGAACCTTTACCGGTGGCAGACCGTCAAGCGCTTCCATGACTGCCTTATTGGTTACTTCAAGTGCTTCATATATAGATTTCCCTTTTACCAGCTCGGTTGCCATACTGCTGGTTGCTACAGCTGCTCCACAGCCAAAGGTTTTAAATTTAACATCCCTTATTATCTGATTTTCATCAATATCGAAATATATTCTCATGATATCGCCACATTTGGCGTTACCAACTGTTCCTACACCACTGGCATTTTCAATTTCACCCACATTTCTTGGATTTTGAAAATGATCCATTACTTTCTCACTATACATATGCATTTCCTCCTGCCTTGTTTTTCTTAATGCCATCCTGCTATTTTAAGCTTTTTACAAAATCCTCGTAAAGGGGAGACATACTTCTTAATCTCTCCACAATTCCCTTCAACTTATCTATTACATAATCCATATCCTCCTTGGTATTTTCATAACCTAAGGTCAGTCTCAACGAACCATGGGCTATCTCGTGAGGAAGTCCTATAGCCAGAAGAACATGGGAAGGATCGAGTGAACCTGATGTGCACGCCGAGCCACTGGAAGCACACACCCCTGCCATATCAAGCATTATAAGCAGGGACTCCCCTTCAATAAACTGGAAGCTGAAGTTAATATTATTGGGCAGTCTTTTTGTTCTGTGCCCATTAAGTCTTGTATATGGAATCGCAACCAGTACCTGTTCAATCATATAATCTCTCAGTTCGGATTCCTTTTGTATTCTTTCATCCATTGTTGCCATGGCAATTGATACAGCTTTTCCGAGTCCTACTATTCCGGGTACATTTTCGGTTCCGGCACGTCTGCCTCTTTCCTGTCCGCCGCCATGGATAAGATTTTTTATTTTTATTCCTTTTCTGATATACAAAAAGCCTATCCCTTTGGGGCCGTTAAGCTTATGACCACTGGCACTAAGCATATCAATATTCATATCCTCTACATCTATAGGAATCTGTCCATATGCCTGAACTGCATCAGTATGGAATAGAATACCCCTCTCCTTTGCCAATGCGCCTATTTCCTTTATGGGCTGTATGCTTCCGATTTCATTATTTGCAAACATGACAGAGATAAGTATGGTGTCATCTCTTATAGCTTTTTCAATGTCCCTTACATCTACAATTCCATTTTCATCTACATTTACATATGTTATCTCATATCCTTCTCTCTCCAGAAATTCGCAGGTATGAAGAATTGCATGATGCTCAATTTTTGTCGTAATGATATGTTTGCCTTTCCCTGAATATGCCCTGGCAGTTTCCTTCAACGCCCAGTTGTCCGATTCCGATCCGCCAGCAGTAAAATATATGTTGGCTGCATCTGTATTCAGTGAATCACCAATAATCCTTCTTGCCTTTTCCACAGCCTCCTTACTTTGGGCTGATAAGCCGTAAATACTTGAAGGATTTCCATATTTTTCAGAGAAATATGGCAGCATTTCTTCCACAACCTCCGGTCTTGCAGCCGTAGTTGCTGCATGGTCTAAATATATAAGTTTATCCATAAAAATTACTCCTTTATATAATAAAAATTTCCCGCATGCCTACATTATCACTATGATTTCCTTATGTCAATATTGCTAAACCTCAAAACAATCTTGTTGAAAAATATTATCAGTAATACCCTTACACCAAGCCTAATATACATATATAAAGGATGTTCCGGTGAGGTCTCATTTTGTCAAAAAAAACAATAATTAAAGGGACATTTGTATTAACCATAGCTGGAATAGCAACAAAGCTTTTAGGATTCTATAATAGAATATTCCTCACTCGGCTTATAGGTGTTAAGGAGCTTGGAATATATCAGCTGATATTTCCCATATACATTTTTGCATTTTCCTTTTGCTGCCAGGGAATCAGTACTGCACTTACAAAACAGGTTTCACATTATATGGCAAGAAAAAATCCATCCTGTGGAAGGCATGTATTTAAAACGGCAGTTTTATTATCCTTTACCTTAAGTCTTGCTGCTTTCTTTATTGTCTGCTTTTTTTCAAATTATATAAGTGTGTACATACTAAAAAACTCCCGTTGTGGTAAACTGCTGCAGATAATATCTGTCGCAATACCCTTTGTTGCCGTAAAAGGCTGTATTAATTCGTTTTTTCTGGGAATTGGTAAACCCGGATATCAGGGGATCTCGCATTTTATTGAACAGATTGTAAGAATCGGTACAGCCTATGTGCTTTCACTTTTGTGGGCAGAAGAAAAAATAAATGCTGCAATGGCTGTTATTGCTGTTATATCCGGAGAAATATTTGCCACAATCTGTGCATTGATTTTCTATTATAGTTATTCAAGAAAAAACCATATCAGATTATTACTTTCAAAAAATAAAAGAAAAAGTGCAGACAGGGCTTTTATCAGGGACGCATTTCCAATGACGGCAAATAATCTTATGCTTACCCTGTTTTCCTGTCTTGAATCCATTATACTGCCTGCCATGTTGTTTAAGTATTATGCCAGCGAAGATGTTGCCATGGAATTATACGGGATAATTGCCGGGATAGTTATTCCCTTTCTGCTGCTGCCGGCTACGGTTACAACATCCTTGTCAACAATGCTGCTTCCTGCCGTATCCTATGCCAAAGCTGAAGATAATCCTTTAAACCTGTCTAAAACCATTCTTTATTCAGTGCTGTTTTGCTGCATTTTAGGAATGCTTACATCTATTTTGTATTTTATTTTTGGGGAATGGGCCTGTGAATTTGCCTTTAAGAGCCCACTCGCCGGAATTATCCTGAAAAACATGTGCTTCATATGTCCTCTTATATATATGTCCGGAAATATGTCATCAATATTAAACGGGCTAGGTAAAGCCTTCTTAAATCTTATGTTCAACATAGGGAACATATGTATAAGAATCGGCTTTATCCTTGCCCTTGTTCCTCTATATGGCATAAAAGCCTATATACTTGGGATGACTGTGAGCTATGTGTTTTTAAATCTTTGTATGCTTATAGCTTATAAGGGGTAATCTGATAAACATAGTAATTCAGCCAGTTGGCATAAAGCGTATTGGCATGGCATCTCCAGGATTTGACCGGAATCCTGTCCGGGTTGTTATCCGGATAATAGTTTACCGGTATATCCGGATTAATGCCTTTATCCAAATCCCTCTTATATTCCTGATCCAGAGTAAGGGTATCATATTCCGGGTGTCCCGAAACAAATATATTTTTACCATTATCACCGATTATCAGATACGGTCCGGTAATGTCTGATTTTGCCACAATCTCCAATGCCGGATTTGCTTCGATAGCCTTATTGTCAAATCCGGTATATCTTGACTGAGGAACAAAAAATGAATCATCAAAGCCTCTTACCAGCGGGGTTTTTTTGTGAATAGGATAATGAGGATATACACCTGATAGTTTTTTATCAAGTCTTACTTTTTTTACCCCATATCTGTAATACAGACCTGCCTGTGCTCCCCAGCATATATGAAGCGTTGAGGTAACATTATCCTTAGACCAGTCCATTATGGAACGTAATTCGTCCCAATACTCAACCTCTTCAAAATCCATAAGCTCTACCGGTGCACCTGTAATAATAAGTCCGTCCCATTTTCTGTTTTTTACCTTATCAAAGGTCGTATAAAATCTGGAAAGATGAAACTCTGACACATGCTTTGATTCATAAGACATTGTTCTTATAAAGCTGATATTTACCTGTAACGGAGTATTAGAAAGACTTCTTAACAGTTGAAGCTCTGTATCCTCCTTAAGTGGCATAAGATTAAGTATAAGAATGTCAAGAGGCCTTATATCCTGGCTTATGGCTCTGTTTTCATCCATAACAAAAATGTTTTCTTCTTCCAGTATTTTTTTTACCGGCAAGTCATTGTCAATTTTTATAGGCATAACACATCAACCTTTCGTTTGAATTCAATTTTGTAGTTTTTACTACATTTTGAGAAAATCTTCCTCAGATATAATAGGTATATTAAGCTCCCTGGCCTTTTTATTCTTTGAGGAGCCGGAATTAACATCATTATTAATCAGATATCCGGTTTTTGCAGAAACACTTCCCGATACCCTGCCGCCTCTGTCCTCAATAAGCTTTTTTAACTCATCTCTGTTGGCAAAATGGGTAAGAGAGCCTGTTATAACAAATGTTAATCCTGCCAAATCCTGCTCCATATTGTTTTCTTCTTCCACCAGGTTAAGCTCCCCCAATAATTCCTTCAGCATATTAACATTGGCAAAATCTGCAAAATAAGCTACTATACCTTCTGCAATAACCTGACCGATTCCGTCTATCCCTGTAAATTCCTCTGTTGAGGCTGACATAATGGCATATATGTCATTATTAAAATGCCTGCATATCAGCCTTGCAGTGGCATGCCCAACATTAATAATACCAAGCCCATATATTACTCTCGTAAGCTCAGTATTCCTTGACTGATTAACAGAGGCAATAATATTTTCATAGGATTTTTCACCGAATCCGTCCATACCTATGATATCATCTTTATATTTCTCAATTCTATACAAATCATACAGCTCTGTAATATATCCACGATCTATAAATTTTTCCAGGGTTGCCTCAGACAGACCATCTATGTTCATTGCATTTCTCGAAACAAAGTGTACAAAAAGCTTAAGTGTCTTTGCCGGGCAATCAGGATTGGGACAAAACAGAGTCAGTGCATCATTATCACTTTTTATAATTGTTTTATTTCCGCATGCCGGACATACATCAGGTATTACCAGAGTATTACTCCTTGTAAGATTCTCACTAATCTGTGGTATAATCATATTGGCTTTATATACCTTTATATTATCTCCTATACCCAGCTTAAGCTGTTTTACAATACTCACGTTATGAATACTGGCACGTCCCACAGAGGTTCCCTCCAGGGAAACCGGATCGAAAATTGCAACCGGGTTAATAAGACCTGTCCTGGAAGGGCTCCATTCCACCTGTCTAAGTACCGTATCAGCCTCTTCATCAGCCCACTTAAATGCTATGGAATCCCGTGGAAATTTTGCTGTTCTTCCTAGACTCTTTCCGTAAGCCACATCATTATAAGACAAGACAAGTCCGTCTGACGGAAAATCATTATTTATGATATTATCAGAAAAAAATCTGACATCAGCCTCCAGAGTATCGGCAGTAACAAGTCTGTGATATACTACCTCAAATCCAAGTTCCCTTAAAAAATTAAAACGGTTTATTACTGTTTCATCAACAATCGAATTTCCTGAATCCAGCATGCTGAATGCAAAAAAATGGACATTTCTTTTTGCGGTGATTTCATTGTTTAATTGTCTTACACTTCCACTGCACAGGTTTCTTGGATTTTTATACTTTCCGTTAACATCCTGTATGGTTGCATTTATTCTGTCAAAATCAGAATACTTTATTACTGCTTCACCTCTTATAATGAGCTCATTCTTAAATGGAATTTCTCTTGGAATGTTGGCAAATACTCTGGCATTATTTGTAATTACTTCCCCTTCTTCTCCGTTGCCCCTTGTGACAGCCTTAACCAATACTCCTTCATTATAGGTTAAAACTACGGTAAGACCATCCATTTTCCATGAAAGAACACCCTCCCTGTCAGAAAGCCACTGCTTAAGCTCATCAACGCTTTTTGTTTTGTCAAGTGACAGCATAGGAGCAGCGTGCTTTTCCTTTGGAAGCTCACTAAGGATTTCATATCCTACCTTTACAGTGGGGCTATTTGAAAAAACTATGCCTGTTTCCTTTTCCAATGTCACAAGCCGGTCATAAAGCTGATCATATTCCAGATTTGACATAATTTCCCTGTCTTCCTGATAATATGCCTTAGAGGCTTCATTTAATTTTACAATCAGCTCTTTAATTCTATCGGTTTTATCCATTTACTTTTTTTCACCTCGAATCATTGCCCTTAAGTCAGCTTCTTCCTGTCCGGTAAGCTCTCTGTATTCTCCCGGACGTAAATTTCCAAGCTTTATATTCATTACCCTTACTCTTTTAAGATTAATAACTCTGTAACCACAATATTCGCACATTCTTCTTATTTGTCTGTTCAATCCCTGTGTCAGTACTATTTTAAAGCTTCTTTGCCCGGTTTTTGTAACAATGCATTTTTTTGTAACCGTATCAAGTATGGGAATTCCGCCGGACATGCGTTCAATGAATTCTTCGGTAATATCCCGATTTACTCTTACCATATATTCCTTTTCATGATTATTTTTTGATTTTTGAATACTGTTGGAAAGAATGCCGTCATTTGTAAGCAGCAAAAGACCCGATGAATCCTTATCAAGTCTCCCTACATAATTTACCTTAACCGGAAATGTAGTCTTTGAAAATATGCTTTGGGAATCAGCATCTATCGAAGTACATACCAATCCTATAGGTTTATTGTATGCATATATTACGGGTCTGATTCCACCCTTTACAGGTTTTCCCTTATATAAAACCTTTGATGTAATAAATACACGATCTCCGGGAGAGGCAATTTTTCCATCAATAGTTACTTCACTGTTTTCAATGAGTATATCAGCCTGTCTTCTTGAGCAGACTCCTGCTTCACTTAAAAATTTATTAATTCTGATTCCGTCACACATAATGTTCACAGAGAATATCCATCACACTAATTTAATATCCCATACTCCTCTACAAATTTTTTAAAATAAGGATCCTCATTTGCACTGGTTTCTATATAAGCATATACATCCTTATACAGCTGCTGAATATCCTTACGGCCTCTTTGAAGATTGATATATTCAGCTACTTCTTCGTCCAAAGTAGTATTATCGATTTTGTAGCCCTGGGTTGTATTAACAACATAAAACTGATTAATATTAAGACCCTTGGTTTTAACACCACTGATATCAAAGTTGCAGGTTACATAAACTATTGTTTCAAAGCTGTGATATCCCGGGAGTGTATATACTGTAAAGTTGCTGTAATTACTCATAACAGTAGCAATTTTTTTATAATTTGTCATATCATTGAATGCAGAAAAATCAATAACCAGCTTCATAAGCTCATTTTGGTTACATTGTTCAAGGGCATAATAGTATTCCTGAATTAAAGCATTAATCTCTTCATTGCTGTTAATTTCATATCCGGCTTCAGGCTCTGCCTGGGTATCCTTTTTCCCGTCTCTGTTAAAAAAAGGCAGATCCCTGAGATAGTAAAAATAGAAAACTACAAATAAAAGCACAAGAACAAGCCAGGCAAACATCAAAACCAGTCCAAAAATCCCTTTATTCTTCTTTTTCATATATGGTAAACTCCTTGTAAAATAAAGTGCACCAGAGAGGAATCGAACCTCCCCACATGGCTCCGGAGGCCATTGCTCTATCCGCTGAGCTACTGGTGCAAAACAAACATTTTATCTTTATTAAGTTGTGCCTTAAGCTCTTCTATGCTGTCAAATCTGGCTTCTTTTCTTATAAAATCCGTAAAGGATATTTTAATGGTTTTGCCATACAAATCCTGTGAGTAACCGATAACATGGGTCTCAATTGTAACAGGAGAAGCTCCGTCTATGGTAGGGTTATTCCCCACATTAGTTATGGAAAGGTATTCCTTATCATCTATTGATGATACGGTTCTGTATGCACCAAAGGGTGGAAGAATTTTGTTATCCGCAGGAATTATGTTAGCTGTAGGAAAACCGATGGTTCTTCCGAGCTGTCTTCCCTTGACTACTGTGCCGGTTATTGAATAAAATCTTCCCATATAATCATATATATCCCTCATATGTCCAATCGAAATCAGATTTCTTATATATGTGGAGCTTACTATAACATTATTGATGGAAAGCTTTTCAACAGCTACTACCCTGAAGCCATATACATGGGAATATTTTTCCAAAAGGGCCACATCTCCCTGCCTGTTACAGCCAAACCTGAAATCAGCTCCAACAACAACATATGAAACTCCCAGTCTGTCCACCAGAATGTCCTTTATAAATTCCAAAGCACTCATCTTAGCAAAGCTTTCAGAGAACTCACAGTTTATTATATAATCAATTTGCAAATTTTCCAAGATTAAATTTTTCTCAAACGGAAGATTTATTTCTTTTTCCCTTGGAAAGTTAATATTAAATACTCCTCCGGGATATCCGTTTTCTTTTGAAAGCCTGATAACCCGGTCAATAAGAAGCATATGTCCCTTGTGTAAGCCTTCAAATTTTCCAAGTGCAACAACCATATTTTTAATTTGTATTTTATCATAATCTATAACTTTCAAGCTGTACCTCACAAGCAAAATCACCTTAAGAACATTTTATAAGGCTTTAATATTTTTTCTTTATCGTTGTACATATACAAGGCAATAAATTCCTCGTCATCATATACCCTGACAATATCCTCGTGGGACAGGCTGTGGGAATATATAAGCTGCCCCGGATATAGCTTATTGCCATTCATGAGTAACCCGGCAAATTCCTTTTTAATTTTGCAGGTATTATACTTTTCCAAAACCTTGTCAACAGGAAATACATAGTCAGACAGACAGCCGGTTCGGTTAATTTTCTCCACCTGATTCAGCCTAAGAGCATTTTCTATAGTAAAATCCATAACTCTGTCTCTTCTTAAATCGGTCATTGTGCCACAGGTGTCAAGGCTTTCGCCGATATCACGACAGAGGCTCCTTATATATGTACCCTTAGAGCAGCATACATGAAAAGAAAGATACGGAAGTCCAACACTTATATTGTCCAGAGAAAATATGGTTACATTCCTTGGAGAGCGCTCAATCTCCTTGCCTTCTCTGGCATATTCATACAATTTCTTTCCATCTTTTTTTATAGCTGAATACATAGGTGGTATTTGTGGATAAGTACCGATGAAGCTGTTTAGCTTTTCAACAATGTACTCTTCGGTCAAATCCACAGGAATATCCTTTTCGCATATCACTTTACCTGTTATGTCCTCCGTATCGGTAGCTTTACCAAGCAGCATTTTTGCATCATATTCCTTGTATCCACAGGTAAGCATATCAACCAGCCTGGTTGCCTTGCCAAGGCATACGACCAAAACTCCCTCGGCCATGGGATCAAGAGTCCCTGTATGGCCTATTTTTTTCTGCTTCAATATTCCTCTCAGCTTAGCAACCACATCGAAGGAAGTATACCCTTTTTCTTTATATATATTAAGTATTCCGTCAATCAAAAAAATATCTCCCTTTATAGCTGTTCATCTATCATTGCAATTATTTTTTCCAGAATATGCTCATAACTGCCACAGGCGTCAAAACCGGCAGCTCTTACATGACCTCCGCCTCCAAAGGAAACAGCAATTTTACTTACATCAACATATGAAATGGAACGGAGACTATATTTGAACAAATTTTCGCCCTTTTGGTAAGCAAGGATAGCAACCTCCACTCCATCAGTTACTCTTATTTTATCTACAATACCATCTGTGTCTTCCTTTGTGGCATTATATTCTGTAAACATATCATTTGTAACACAGGTTACAATAACCCTGCCCCGGCAAAAAAGCTTTGATTTAAGCAATGCAGCTCCGGTTAAAAGATTTTGGTTATAACTAACCTTATAAAAGGTTTCATCAATAATATACTGGCTCCTGGCACCAAGAGAAATAAGTCTGCCGGCAATAGCCATAGTCTCCTCTGAGGTAGACGGATACTTAAAAACTCCTGTATCATGTACTATGCCAAGGTATATACATTCTGCACATTCCTTTGAAATCTTTCCCTTGCATATATGCCTGTAAAGCACCTCACAGGCAGATGAGGCATTGTAATCAAGATAAAAATATGCGCCGAAGCCCCGGTTACTTTTATGATGATCAAGGCATGCAGTATCTCCTGCCCGTGAAAATAAGGATGCAAAATCACCATGTCTGTCAACATCCCCACAGTCCAGGGATATAGCAAGATCATAGGTTATATCTGAAGGTTTACTTTTAATCTTATCCGCTCCCTTAAGAAACATGAATTTTTGCTGTACAGGCTGTAAAAATACATCTGTAACCTTATTTTCATAATTATCACTTATATAGTTATATAATCCAAGGCATGAGCCGATACAATCCCCATCAGGATTAATATGTCCGATTATGGCTATTGTACCGGCATTATTAATTTTGTCTAAAAATTCTTTCATATAAATAACCTTATATTAATTCACTATTTCATCAATTTTCTTAGACATGGCAATTCCATATTCAATGGAATTATCAAGTACAAATGTAAGCTCAGGAGTATTTCTGAGATTAACGCTCCTTGCAAGCTCTCTTCTTATATATCCTGTTGCACTTTTCAGGCCTTCTATGGTATCTTTGCCCGACTGCTCATCTCCAAGAACACTTATATATACCTTGCAATACTTTAAATCAGGTGTAACTATTACATCTGTAACCGAGGTCATGGGATTAATTCTCGGATCTTTGATGTCCATGCTTATTATTCTGGACAATTCCCTTTGAACCTCTACATTTACCCTTTGATTTTTATGACTTGTTTTCCTCATGTTACTATGCTCCTTACTATCCCTATCTTGGAACCTCCTGCATAACGTAAGCTTCTATAATATCATCTTCTTTGATGTCGTTAAAGCCTTCAATAACAAGACCGCATTCAAACCCTGTCTTTACCTCTTTAACGTCGTCCTTGAAACGCTTAAGTGATGCCAGATTACCTTCAAATATCTGTTCACCCTCTCTCGTTATTCTCACCTTGCTGTTTCTCTGAATTGAACCATCAAGTACATAGGATCCAGCAATTGTTCCGATTCCTGACGCTTTATAAGTCTGTCTTACCTGGGCATGGCCGATTACCTTTTCTTCAAATATAGGGTCAAGCATACCCTTCATTGCTGCCTCTATATCCTCTATGGCATTATAAATAACACGATACAACCTTATGTCTACCTTTTCTCTTTCGGCTACATCCTTGGCCTGATTGTCCGGCCTTATGTTAAAGCCTATTATGATTGCATTGGATGCCGAAGCAAGTATAACATCAGATTCATTGATTGCCCCGACTCCTGAATGAATACATTTTACCACAACCTCATCATTTGACAGCTTAAGAAGACTTGCCTTTACAGCCTCTACCGAGCCCTGAACATCTGCCTTTATAATAAGGTTGAGCTCCTTAAGGTTGCCTTCCTGCATTTTATTGAAAAGATCATCCAGGGACATTCTGGATCTTGTATCAGCAATAAGCTTCTCCTTACCTCTTGTTATAAAGGCTTCCGAAATCTGTCTGGCTTCCTTTTCACTGTCCACAGCCATAAATATTTCACCGGAGTTAGGCACACCATTAAGTCCCAATATCTCAACCGGCATAGAAGGACCGGCCTCCTTTACCTTCCTGTGTTTGTCATCAAACATTGCTCTGACTTTTCCGTGTACACTTCCTATTGCTACGCAGTCACCTACACGAAGAACACCCTTTTGTACAAGCACGGTTGCAACGGAGCCTCTGCCCTTGTCGAGCTGAGCTTCTATAACAATGCCTCTTGCTTTTCTGTTCTTATTAGCCTTCAGTTCAAGAATTTCGGCTGTAAGAATTATCATTTCCAGAAGATTATCAATACCTTCCTTGGTATGTGCCGATACAGGGCAGAATATTGTGGAACCGCCCCAATCTTCAGGAACCAGCTCATATTCCATAAGCTCCTGCTTAACTCTGTCAATATTAGCACTTTCTTTATCAATCTTATTAATTGCAACTATAATCTCAATACCGGCCGCCTTGGCATGATTAATCGCCTCAACTGTCTGTGGCATTACACCGTCATCTGCAGCAACAACCAGAATCGCGATATCTGTAGACTGGGCACCACGCATACGCATGGCAGTAAATGCCTCATGTCCCGGTGTATCAAGAAATGTAATTTTCTCGCCATTTATTGATACCACCGATGCACCAATATGCTGGGTAATTCCTCCCGCCTCTCCTGTTGTAACAGATGAATCCCTTATAGCATCAAGAAGAGATGTTTTACCATGATCAACATGCCCCATTACACAAACAACAGGTGGTCTTGGAGTCATAAGTGCCTCATCCTCAGCATCTTCCTTCAGGAGTTCCTCAATAACATCAACCTTTTCTTCTTCCTCAGCAATATAATTGTACTCAAGTGCTATTTCTGCTGCAGTGTCAAAATCAAGTTCAGAATTAACATTGTACATTTTTCCTGCCATAAACATTTTTTTAATAAGCTGCGCAACCGGTACCTTAATCTTAGACGCCAGTTCATTTACGGTAAGATTATCAGGAAGTTTTACGGTTTTGATTACAGGCTCAATCGGTTCGTTTTTCTTTACCTCAGGTTTTTTTATCATTTCAGGCTGGGATTTTGCTTTGCTGCCACCCTTATTTTGATTATTATTTCTGAAATTATTATTTTTCTGGTTTGTGTTGTTTTTCTGGTTATTATTATCCGTCTTGCTGCCAGGCTTTTTTTCGATGCTGTTATCAGCTTTTTTAACAGGTTTTTTTTCACTGTTGTCAATTTTTTTAGCCGGTTTTTTCTCAGTACTGTTGTCAATTTTTTTAGCCGGTCTTTTCTCAGTGCTGTTGTCAGCTTTTTTAGCCGGTTTTTTCTCATCGCTGTTATCAGCTTTTTTAACAGGCTTTTTTTCAGTCCTTTTGGAGTCAGAAATCTCTTCTTTTTTCTCCACCTTGGCAGATTCCTTTTTTACAGCACTCTTAAGATATATATCCTTTATATATTGTATTAAATCCTCGCTAATACTGCTTTGAGGCTTTAAACCTTCCTTTTTCTTACTGAGCTTCACAATAAGCTCACTACTGGCTATAGTCTTACCCAGTTCATTTGATAATTCTTTTGCCAACTCGTGTACTCTCATAGATTACACCTCCATATCTTTACTAATGTCCAACTTGTTTAATACGGAAACAGCAAGACCTTCGTTTATAACGGCCACAACCTTTCTTTCCTGCTTTCCGATACATTTCCCAAGTGACTCTCCATCTATACATATTCTGTAGGGGATATCATAATATGTACATTTATCTACAAACTTTTTCCTTGTGTTACCTGATGCATCCTCTGCTATTATGACAAGATATGCAATACCCTTTTGTATTGACGTTTCCACCATAAAGCTTCCGCTGACAACCTTTCCTGCCTTTGCCGCTATGGATAACATTGATAAGGCTTTATTATTCAATATTTATCAACTCCTTGCTGATTGCATCATATATATCATCAGAAACCTGCATCTTAAGGGCTCTTTCAATTCCTTTTGTTTTAATGGCCTTTGCCAGGCAATCCTGATTAAAACATATATAAGCTCCCCTTCCGTTCATTCTTCCCGTTTTATCAAGAAGAATATTACCCTCAGGGGTTCTGATTATACGGGCAAGCTCTTTTTTTGATTTCATTTCCCGGCAGCCCACACATTGCCTTAATGGTATTTGTTTTGCCACGTTAATTTACTCCTCATATTCAGATGATAATTCATCAGATACTGTTGTATTATTATCACTTATTACATCTAGCCCAAGCTCTTTTGCCTTTGACTCACTTTTAATATCAATCTTATATCCGGTGAGTTTGGCTGCAAGTCTTGCATTTTGACCTTCTTTACCGATGGCAAGAGATAACTGATAATCCGGTACAATAACATATGCACACTTATCCTTCTCATCAAGTCTTACAGATACTACTTTGGAAGGGCTTAAGGCATTTTCGATAAATACTGCCGGATCCTCGCTCCAATTTATAATATCTATTTTCTCGCCCTTTAAATCATCCACTATATTATTAACACGTGTTCCGTTAAGACCAACGCAGGCACCTACAGGATCAACATTCGGATCCTTTGACCATACTGCAATTTTAGTTCTGGAACCGGCTTCTCTGGAAATGCTCTTAATCTCAACTGTTCCGTCTGCCACCTCAGAAACTTCTTTTTCAAAGAGACGCTTAACAAGATCCGGATGAGTTCTTGATACCATAATTTCAAAGCCCTTATTATTTTTCTTAACCTTCACAACATAAAGCTTTATTCTGTCTCCTCTTCTATACACCTCACCCTTAACCTGCTCATGCTCAGTCAAAATTGTATCTGTTCTCTCGTCAAGACTTATGCTGAGATTATTGCCAACATATCTTTGCACTACACCTGTAATAATATCCTTTTCCTTGCAGGCAAAATGATTAAATATAGCATTTCTCTCGCCTTCCTTAATCTCCTGTACAATAATATTTCTTGCGTTCTGGGCTGCAATTCTTCCAAATTCCTTTGATTTAACTTCAATTCTTACCCAACCGTCTAATTCATTAGAGGAATCCATTGCCTTAGCCTCAGTGAGAGAAATTTCGTTGACACTATTTTCGACATTTTCAACAATATGCTTTTTCTGGAAAATAGTTATATCTCCGGTTTCTCTGTCCATGGATACTTCAATAACCGCTTCCTTTCCAAGATCCAGCTCGCATGCCTTTTCAAGAGATTTTTCAATAGCATCCATGATTTTTTCCTTGCTGATATTCTTTTCTTTCTCCAATTGATTCAATGCGTCAATTATTTCTGACATTTTTTCATCCTCCTATTTTTTATACAAACGCCAATCTTATCATAGAAATATCATTTCTATTAAGCACAATGGTTTCATTGTCATCCTCTATTGTAACAGTATCCTCTGTATATGCCTTAAGGTTTCCACAAAATTCTTTATTCCCGTTAACAGCCTTATAGGTTTTTATCTCTACAAGCCTGCCTAAGCTTCTTTCGAAATCCTTTTCCTTTTTTAACGGTCTTGTCAATCCGGGTGAGCTGACCTCAAGAATATAAGGCACATCTATTTTGTCCGCCTCATCCAGCTTTTCCTCAAGTGCCCTGCTGATAAAAACGCAATCATCAATATTGATGCCTCCACTCTTATCGGCGTAAACTCTCAGATAATAATCTGTCCCTTCTTTAACAAATTCTACATCCACCAGCTCGAAATCATTATCCTCAATAATCGGAGTAACCAATTCTGTGCAGTGTCGTTCAACATCTGTCTTTTTCATTAATTTCCACCTTTCAGTAAAAACAAAGAGTGGGTTAAATACCCACTCTGCCACATCACTATTTAAGTCATATTGATTATATCACTTTAAATAATAAATGCAAGTATTTTTTTCTATTTCTTTACTATTTTTATCTGTATACCCGTCATTTTTTCATTTATAATCCCGGAATTACCATCAATACCATCTGAAACCCAGGGCAGCCAGCCTATATTGGTAAAACAGCATCTGTAGAATATGCTGTATTCCATTTGTATATTTCCTGTGAGTTTTATCTGTATATTATTAACAGGCTCAATATTATTCCATGGTACTCCTCCAATACACCAGTTTGACCATACTCCGTCAATTCCGGCTACCCTATATATAACATTTCCATCTTTTGATTTGTCTCCAAGAGTAATAACAATACTGTTGATTTCACTGTTGCCGGTTCCTGCTCTTATTCCGTCAATTTTTCCACTTTCCCATTTCCCTCCGTTTTTTACAGAGTAGGAAATATATGAATCTCTTACAAACGGATATAAATATTCATTATTAACAGCATCATTAAGATTTTCCATTTCATAAGCCGACTCGTCCATTTCAAGCCATTTATAGCGAAAAAGGCAGTATCCGTCAAAACCATATTTATCACATATTGTGTACTGGCTGGCAAGATTATCATCATATAATCCCCAGCCCATATCGATTTTTGACTCTTCCCCCACACGATATAATGCCATTCCAAGGTACATAGGTATATTTAATATATTTATTTCCTGCCATTCACTGCATCTGTCGGAAAACAGGGTTGTAACACCCGATGATGTGGAAAAATAATCCGTCCAGTATATCTGAGGCATAATATAATCTATGTACCCCGGTTCTCTTAACCATGTATCAACGTCTGCGCCTTGCTCTCTGGCATTTTCAATATTTCCCGCAGGACTTATACCCAGCTCACAGTCAGGCTTGATGGATTTAATTGTGTTATAGGCAGTCAAAACCATGTTGTTTACATATTTCATTTTTTCTTCCCGGGTAAGGTCATCACCCATTCCCGGAACATAAAAATAATCATCAAAATGTATTCCGTCCACATCGTAATGATTTAATATTTCCTTAATGCCCGATACTATTAATCTGATTGTATCAGTATTTGAGGGATCAAAGGATAAGCATTTTTCACCATTGGAATTATAATATTCCATAATAAAACTTTTATATTGGTCATAGAATGACGTATTCATGTAGCTGTCAGTTGTATTGGTCCCCAGCGAAATCCTATATGGGTTTATCCATGCCTCTATCCGAAGCTCCTTTTCTCTGGCAAGCTCAATAATGATTTCCAGAGGATCATATCCCGGATTTTCTCTGTCCGATGAAATATATGTTGACCATGGAAAATATGATGAGGGATATATGGCATCTGCCATAGAACGCACCTGTAAATAAATTGTATTAAGATTATTTTCTTTTATCCTGTCAAGCATATTGTTTACTGCTATTCTATAATCATCCTCAGACAAATCTTTTAAATATTCTTCTATATCCAGGTAGGAAATCCAGCAGCCTCTTATATTATCACGCCTGTCAAGCGCCCGGGGTATTTCGGGGAATTTTTCACATATAGACAGGATTATAAAAATTAGTGCCAGTGTAAAAACAGGTATTTTGTTTATATATTTTTTTATTTTGGCCATTATCAATTCCCCTTATGGCAGGATAATATATCTCTTATAATTGTATGCGGGTTCTTATATCTTATGTGTATAAAATATATTGCTATTATTATATTTTTTCTTGATTATATGAGGTATTTAGGACTATAATTAGTTAAAATACACAAAGGAGAGAAACAATGAAAAAAAAGAACATTATTTTTTTGTTTGGGGTAATAATTGTTGCAGCCGTATTCCTTGCATTTACCCTGAACACATCGGGAACTATTGATTCTGAAACCTACACACCAAAAGTATATGCCACCTGGGGCTCTCTATTGCCACCGGTAATAGCTATAGTCCTTGCCCTTATTACAAAAGAGGTGTATTCATCACTGTTTATAGGCATTGTTGCAGGTGCACTTTTATTTTCTAACGGAAACCTTGAGCTTGGCCTTAAGACCATGCTTTATAACGAAAACGGTGGAATGGTTTCCAAACTTTCTTCCAGTGGGAATGTTGGTATTCTTATGTTCCTTGTAATTTTGGGAATAATGGTAGCCTTAATGAACAAGGTTGGTGGTTCTGCTGCATTTGGTCAGTGGGCATCCACTCATATAAAAACCAGGGCCGGTGCGCAGCTTGCCACAATGGCTCTCGGTGTACTCATATTTGTTGATGATTACTTTAATTGTCTTACAGTTGGCTCTGTTATGCGTCCCGTTACCGACAGACATAAGGTTTCAAGAGCAAAGCTTTCCTACCTTATTGATGCTACTGCAGCACCTGTATGTATAATTGCTCCTGTTTCAAGCTGGGCCGCAGCTGTTACATCTTCAGTTCCTGAGGGCTCTGATATAAATGGATTTTCTATGTTTCTCAGAACAATACCATACAATTTCTATGCCCTGGGTACATTGCTTATGATAGTACTTATAGTTGTTACTAATACTGACTTTGGTCCGATGAAGCTACATGAGACTAATGCAGCAAAGGGGGATTTATTTACTACACCCGACAGACCTTACGGAGATGCGGATGACGAAATCAAAACTCCAAACGGCAAGGTTATAGACCTTATACTTCCTGTAATTATACTTATAATATGCTGCATAATAGGTATGATCTATACCGGTGGATTCTTTGAGGGCGAGAGCTTTATCGATGCCTTTGCCAATGCAGATGCGCCTATGGGACTTGTATACGGAAGCCTTGTAACACTTATATTTACATTCTGCTTCTACATGATAAGAGGTGTTATGTCCTTTAAGGATTTTACATCATGTATTCCTGAAGGCTTTAAAGCAATGGTTGCACCTATACTTATTCTTACCATGGCATGGACCCTGTCAGGTATGACCGGACTTTTAGGTGCAAATATATTTGTATCCGATCTTGTTGCCGGCTCAGCAGGAGCCCTAAAAATGTTCCTTCCATGCATAGTATTCCTCGTTGCACTGTTTCTTGCATTTTCAACAGGAACAAGCTGGGGTACATTTTCAATTCTTATCCCTATAGTATGTGATGTATTCGGAAATAGCAGTAAAACTTACGAAATGCTTATTATATCCATAGCTGCATGCCTTTCCGGTGCTGTGTGTGGTGATCATTGCTCACCTATATCCGACACAACAATTATGGCATCCGCCGGAGCACATTCTGACCATGTTAACCACGTATCAACCCAGCTTCCATATGCCTTTACTGCTGCAGCCGTAGCATTCTTCGGATATATTTTTGCAGGAATAATCGGTTACTCATCCGAAAATTCCATAGCACTTATATCTTTGCCTATAGTGATAATAACCATGATTATTACTATACTTGTAATCAAAAAAATAGAATCTAAAAAAACAATAGCCGAATCGGAGAAATAAGAATGAAGAAAAATACCACATCAACAAGTCGTTGTTCGCTTATTTTAATATTGACATCATTTATATGGGGTATTTCATTTGTAGCACAAAGTGAGGGTGGGGATGCCTTAGGACCATATACCTTTAACTGTATCAGATCCTTTATAGGCTCCTTGTTTCTCATAATTATAATTAATATAACAGACCGTCTGGGACTTACAAAAAAGCCTATGACAAAGGAAGAAAAGAAGCCCCTCCTTTTAGGAGGGGTCCTTTGCGGAATAGCCCTATGTATTGCAACCAACCTTCAGCAAATAGGTATATATATGGGAACTTCATCGGGGAAAGCAGGATTTTTAACAGCCTGCTATATTCTCCTTGTACCCATATTCGGTATTTTTTTCAAGAAAAGGTGTGGCTTAAATGTATGGATAGCTGTATTGATTACACTGGCAGGACTCTATCTGTTATGTATCAATGGCAGCTTCTATATCCAGACATCTGATTTGTTGATTATACTTTGTGCAATTTGTTTTTCCGTACAGATAATGCTGGTTGACCATTTTTCTCCAAAAACAGATGGATTAAGGTTATCCTGCATACAGTTTTTTACAGTCGGAATTCTTACCATGCCGGCTATGTGTTTTGTAGACATCAGTAATAGTGTATCCGTATATCAATGGAGCCTGGCTTTTTTAAGTTCTGATGCAATAATTCCCCTTCTTTATGCCGGCATATTCTCATGTGGAATCGCTTATACACTTCAAATTATCGGACAGAAGGGAGTTAATCCTACTGTTGCTTCCCTGCTTATGAGCCTTGAATCGGTTTTTTCGGTTTTGGCAGGCTGGATAATACTTAATGAAAGACTCAATGCGAAAGAAATTACAGGCTGTGTACTCATATTTATTGCTGTTATTCTGGCACAGCTTCCGGCGAAGAAACCTGATTAGTTTTATTTTTAAAATATGGAAATTATATAGTGACTCAAAAAGGAGGCATCACCTCAACGATTTTAATCGTTAAAGTGACGCCTCTTTTAAATAAGCTGCCTGCTCAATTACAAATTAATCGATTTCCCTTTATTTACCAGCCATCTGTGCTGCAACTTCAGCAGCAAAATCCTCATTCTTTTTTTCAAGACCTTCACCAGTCTCAAAACGAACAAAATTCTTAACTGAAAGATTACATCCACAAGCTTTAGCTACTGATGCAACATATTGAGCAACTGATTCCTTATTCTCTGCTTTTACATACTCCTGCTCAAGAAGGCATACCTCTTTAAGCTCCTTGGCAAGACGTCCCTGCACCATTTTCTCTATAATATTATCAGGCTTATTAGCATTCTTTGGATCATTCTTAGCCTGAGCAACAAGAATCTCTAATTCATGTGCTTTGTAATCCTCAGGAACATCTGCTGTTGAAACATACTTTGGATTCATAGCAGCAACCTGCATAGCTACATTCTTTAAGCACTCATCAATTGCATCACTGTTTTGGTCTGTATCAGCATCGATAAGAACACCAATCTTACCACCTGCATGGATATAAGATACGATTCTTCCGTCGCTTTCAATTCTTTCAAATCTTCTGATGTTCATATTTTCACCGATTTTTGCAATCATTGCAGCAAGCTTCTCGCCTACTGTCATAGACTCATCAAGAGCCCATTTTTCTTCTTTGAAAGTATCAACATCCTTTGCATCAGAAGCAACTATCTGGTTCAATACCTCTGATACATAGCCCTGAAATACATCATTCTTGGCAACAAAGTCTGTCTCAGCATTAACCTCAACAATAGCAGCCTTCTTGCCATCGTTGATTACTGTTGTCATAACAATACCCTCTGCTGCAATTCTGCCTGCCTTTTTCTGTGCAGTTGCAAGACCCTTTTCTCTAAGGAATTCCATAGATTTATCAAAATCACCATCACAGGCTGCAAGAGCCTTCTTGCAATCCATCATTCCGGCACCTGAAATTTCTCTTAACTCTTTTACCATACTAGCTGTAATAGCTGCCATATCATTGTCCTCCTAATTACTCTTCACTTTCCTCTGCATCAGCAGCCATTGATTCAGCCTCTTCCTCAGTTGCTACATCTGCACCCTGATTTGCCTCGATAACAGCATCTGCCATCTTTGCAACAATAAGTTTAACCGCTCTGATCGCATCGTCATTACCTGGGATAACATAATCAAGCTCCTCAGGATCACAGTTAGTATCTGCAATACCCACAAGTGGAATTCCAAGAGAATGTGCCTCCTGAATACAATTCTTTTCCTTGCGTGGATCAACTACAAATATCATATCAGGAATTGACTTCATTTCCTTGATTCCGCCAAGGTTTTTCTGAAGCTTATCCATTTCCTTCTTAATCTCAATAACTTCCTTCTTTGGCAGTACATCAAATGTTCCGTCCTCAGCCATAGCTTCATATTTCTTAAGCTTATCAATTCTGGTCTGGATTGTCTTGAAGTTAGTAAGCATACCACCTAACCATCTCTCGTTAACGTAGAACATTCCACATCTCTCAGCCTCTGACTTAATTGAATCCTGAGCCTGCTTCTTAGTACCGACAAAAAGAATCTTACCGCCATCGGCAACACAGTCAAAAATTGCCTTGTATGCCTCATCTACCTTACCAACTGACTTCTGTAAGTCAATAATATAGATTCCATTACGCTCAGTATAAATATACTCAGCCATCTTAGGATTCCATCTTCTTGTCTGATGTCCGAAATGAACACCTGCCTCCAGTAACTGTTTCATTGAAATAACGCTCATAATTTACCTCCTGGTTTTAACTTCTGTGAAATTCAAATCCGGTATGTGTATTTGCCGGACTGAGCAAAAACCATCGCGTTAATGGCACCCTTTTGCTAATTCTTTCACATGTTTTTTCACACGAAGCTTATTATAGCATAAAAAAAAAGTGCTATCAAGCACTTTTTTTATTCCCCCTGAGTAATCTGGGTAAGTATATTTGCCAGCTCCTCATAAGACATACCGGGGCTCAAATTATAATCACCAACTTCTATCCTTGTAGAATATCCATTGGCATTCAGATATGTGTCAAAATCCACTGAATCAGCTATAATGCCGGCGTCCTTCAAAATTGTTGCAACCTCATGGCTTCCCATTCCGGGTCTGACCGTAATAGAAATAACACCGGTTTCACTGTCTGTTGATGCCACATTTTCCGTATTATTTTCTGTGTTAATCTTTGTATCAGATTCTCCGTTGTTTTCAGATACGTTTTCTGCCGAAGTATCTTCAGACTCAGGAATTATATCATCTGTACTTTTATTATCTTCCTTGGAAGTGTCATCCTTTAGTATAACATCCTTTTCAACCATTCCAAGTTCTTTGGCTCTTTCAATGATCTCTTCATCAGATACCTTATAAGCTCCTGTTGACATATAGGCAGCCAGCATAATTAAAGCTCCAAATATTATGCCTGCCCCCAGACCTCTTAAAAAATATTTTAACTTCATTATTTTGACTCTCCTTGATATAAATCTACTACCAGTTTAACTTCTCCTACTCCCAATCCAAGATGCTTGGCAATTTCAAGTATACTAAGTCCCGATTTGTGCATTTCGAGAATAATATCTCTGTTACTGTCACCGGCAGTTTCTTCCTGCTCCTTTTGCATATCCTCTTCAGGCTGTATTTCTTCGGCAATTTCCTCTTCATGAGCTACGGAAACACTATCCAGGTTATTCTTTTGTACAAAGGCCTCAACATCCTTGCGATACTCATCTACCACTACAGCGGTATTCATTATTTCCTTCTGTTTGTCAGAAAGCATACTATAAAGAAACATAACCTCATTATGATTTCGTTCTATTTCTTCATTTACCGTTACGGCATAATCCCCTAAAGCAAGTGTTTTATTGTTTACAATCTCAGACAGCCTGGCTTCTATGTCGGACAATTTGCTGTCAACATTCTCATCCATATAATCATCAATAAGCTTCTTTATTTTTTCTTTTTGTTCATCTGTTAATTCTGAGGGTATTCTGATTACATCCGTATCTTTGGAATTTTTAGTGAGTTTTTCCGAAAGTATGTAACTTATAAAAATAAATGCCAACCCTATTATTATTAATATAATCATTGTTGCTGTCATAATTATCTCCTATCGTAATTAATTATATTTTCATGTCAAAATTAACTCTTTGTGGTTGAGTATCTGATTCCTCTTCAGATTTATCACCTTTTTTTCTTTTTTTGTCATATAAATTCTGGTACTTATTTCGTCCCTCTTCCTTTGCATCATGCCTTGGTGTATAAAAAACCGCCTCATCCTTTTTTACTACGGATTCTCGGATTGTCCTTTCATTCTCCTGATTGTTTCTGTGGGCAATCTGATTATGTAGCATTCCCTGAGCTTCGGCATTTTGCTGAACATTGGCTATAGGGCCTGAAGATTGTGCTGCAATTATAGGCGATATCATAATTTATCATCCTTTCTCTTCTTAATATGTTGTAGGCTTAATCTCGCCCTCAACTATCCTGTACCAGCCATGAGCATCCTTGTCTTTGACAATATAAATTGATCCTGCAATGTAAATCGTCACACCTCTGTATGCATACCCTGCTACCCTGACACTTCCGTTTTTGGAATCTTCCAGCTGCTTTTTTATTATACCGAGTCTGTCGTTTCGCAAATTATACTGTGGGGCAAGTTCCTGAATTTTCGCCTTATATTCTCTTATTTGTTTAATGTTCTCAGCAGTAAGTGTTCCTCCGCCTTCCAATTTAGTTTTAAACGTATTGATAAATGACTTTTTTTCTTCTATCTCGGCATTTATTTCTCCCGCCTCTGATACTAATACTTTCATCTCATCATATAATTCAGAATTAACGCCTACCTTTATAATTGTCTGGGTTTCCATTCTGTTTCCGATGGTATTGGCTTCAACATAGGAACGGCATACAATCTCTCCGCCTACAATAAACCCTTTTCTGCCATTTACAAGGACCTTATCCCCCGATGTTATATTACTGTGAAGAATAGAGCCTGCCAATACATTTCCCCGGGCACTGACCCGCGCACTTTCAAAAAATTGAGCACAAATATCTCCACCACCGGTAAGACTGCCCTTTGACAATCCCTGAACTCCTCTTTTTATTACAATGTTTCCGCCTGCTATCAGGTTAGCTCCTTCAACTACGCCATTTACCTGGATATCACCTTTTGCCTTAACTGTAAATCCTGTTCTCACGTTGCCTGAAACTATAACATTTCCATCATAGTCAATGTCTCCTGTTGAAGCATCGACATCTGCCGGAACTGTGTATGTATCAGATACAAATACAGTATCATCTGTAAGGCTTACACTTCCGTCCACATTGCTGACTATCTCTCTTTTATCCTGGGATATAGATATATTTTTTCCATATTTCAGAGTACTTATCTTAGGCTTATTCGGATAAATGCTCTCTCCAAATATATTTTTCCCTTCCTCTCCAGATGTATGGGGAATGAGCCTTGCTAATACCTGTCCCTTATTAACTCTTGTAAAAAGATCCAGTTCATGAAAATCAACGCTCCCATCTTCAAGTAATTTAGGCTTCGCCAATGGTTTTGTATTAAATAGATACTGTATTTTGGTATCCTTGGCAGGAACCGGTTTTTTACCCCTTGCTACAGGAATATTAAGGCAGTACTGTCTTGCCATCAGAAAAACATCGATTATTTTTTCTGAAATTCCGTATTTTATATTAAATGGCATTAGTTCTCCATATATTTCATTTTTTGTCATAAGCCTTCCACCATTAGACGGAGGATAAAATCGCATATAGGCCGTCATTTTATCCTGGCTTATTTGAACAACGGCACTTTCATTATAAGCCGGTATAGGCTTTGAATTAACAATTATTTCTGCCCTTGCATCACCTAAATTATCCAGAAGCTTTTTTACATCCTTTTTATCATACCCGCTACAGCCCTTCATATCAAGAAAATTCAAAATTTCCTTTAATTGCAGGACCTCTCCGCCGTTTTTTGCAGGATACACCACAAGATATGTTCCGTCTTTTCTCATTTCCAATAGGAAAAAAGAGTTTTTGTATTTCATAGATAATCCACTCCTTTCTTAACCCATTAGTATAGAAAATCCCTCACCTAAATAGACTTTCATCTTTCTTAAAGCCTTTGAATGAAGCTGTGAAACCCTTGATTCCGACACCTCCATAACCTTGCTTATCTCCTTCAGAGTTAATTCCTCATAATAGTACAATATCACGACCATTCGCTCTTTTTCGGTAAGGGTCCCTATAGCATCCATGAGAGACTGCTTTATTTCCTTTTCCTCCACTACATTTTCCGGCTGAATTTTCATATAGGAAAGATTTACTGAGCTTTTTATCTCGTTTCCCTGTTCAATAAAGTCTTCGAGGGAAGAAACATTGGTAAGATTCGTCTGGCTGATCCACAGATTATATTCATCACTGCTTATGCCAAGCTCAGCCGCTATGTCCTCGTCGCTGTAGTTTACGCCTTTTTCCATCTCAAGCTTCTTTATTGCAGCTTCAATGGATTTTTGCTTTTGTCTTACAGATCGTGGTATCCAGTCCATTTTTCTTATCTGGTCAAGTATAGAGCCTCTTATTCTGAGACTTGCATAGGTTTCAAATTTGTTTCCCTTACAATAATCAAATTTGTCTATCGCATCAATCAGACCAAATATTCCATAACTGACCAAATCATCATAATCAACATTTGAGCCAAGATATATACTTAACCTTCCTGCAACAATCTTAACCAATGGAACATATTCAATTATAATCTGTTCTCTTAATTCATTTGTCCTGGAATGACTATACTCTATCCATAAACGTTCCTTGTTATCTATTACACCCATAACCCGGCAACACCTCTTCTACAAGTAAATATTATCTATGATTCAATATTATCATCCTTTTGTGAAGAATCAGTTTCCTCTTTATTATTTTCCACATTACTTATATCCTCTGTACTATTTTCCATATGGACTATTTTGTCCACAAGTTTCAGGGCAATTGTTGCAATAATATAAAATATAATTATAACAATCAAAATTATTATAAGGGAATTTAACAGTTCCCTTTTGTATTTAATATTAAGGATTAGAGTTATCAATGCTGCAAGCAATACTATAAATGCTCTTGCATTTCTAAGCTTATTGTAATATTCCAAAACCTGCACCCCGATTTATATAATATTTTCCTGCTTACCCGCCTTTATAACCGTAAGCTTTTCTGTTTCAGGATCAAATACTATGGTTCTTCCATAGCTAAGCCCTACATCCTCGGAAATAATTCTTATTCCCAGCTCAGTCAGTTTCTTTCTGACGGCAATGGTATTTTTTTCTCCTATTGAGCCTATGTCACTGTTGGTGGATGAGAAATTATACATTCTGGCTCCACCTGCAATTTTTGCTTTCAGATCCTTCCTTGACATACCTCTTTTTTCCATTTCTTCCACCAGAGCTGTAATTCCGGAATCTGCAAATTTCATTTTGTTTTGGTTCTGTTTTATTTTTGTACTGTCAGGCAGCATAATATGAACAAGTCCGGCAGTTTTTGTTTTACTATCATAAATAACTGCTCCAATACACGAGCCCAAACCTATAGTAGTAATCAAATCGGGAGCCTGACAGATATTCATATCAGCTATGCCTACTCTGATTACTTCACCCATCTATGCCTCCAATTCCAAGCCTGTTCAAAAGCTTATCGAAGGAACACAATTCTGATGCCATCATAACGTAACCCTTTATTTCATTATCTCCCACCTTAAGATTTGAATTTATCAGCAGCGCCTTGTCACTTACCTTCCCAAATTCAATACATGGAACACTTAGAATTGCCGCAGCCATGTCTATACATAATTCAGGCTGTGTACATCGCATCTTCATCCCGGTAAGAGTTTCAAGAGATGACAGATATGAGCCCATAAGTATATTTCCTACCTCCTTCAGAACAGATATTCCCATATCGGTTCTAAAGTCTTCATCTCTTCTTAACACTGCCTTCACAAGTTTTCCCGCTTCTTCAAGCTCAATTATAAAAAGAAACATGGCATCTATGTCACCGTTAACGGTGCTTAAAACACCGGCAGCAATTTTTTCTGGAGAGCCTAAAATATTTTCAAGAGCATTAAAATCATATATTCCTACAGAGGGAACAGACATTACCAGTCTTGTATCTAATATAACAGACAGAGATGTTGCTGCATTCCCCGCTCCTATATTTCCAAGCTCAGTCAGGGCATTGGACACTCTTTCGGGTAATCTGTTATCGTTATCCATAGGCATACCTCTCTATTCATTATCAATATCTGATATAAGTCCGGCAATGTTAATCAGTGAAATAAGTGTATCATTATACTTTCCTATCCCGGTAATATAAGTCCTGAAATCCTCTGAATCAGATGATATTTTTTCAATCTGATTTTCTGTAAGTGTTACAACCTCTCTTACCTCATCTACAAGAATACCAACCTTGGCATTTCCCTCTATCTTTAAAATAAGAATTCTCGAAAGATTTGTATTTTCCTTATCGGATAGTTCAAATTTTTCTCTGAGGCTCATCACAGGGACAATCTCACCACGCAAATTAATTACGCCTAAAAAATAGGATTGTGTATGAGGTACTCTGGTGATAGGCTGAAGTCTTACAATATTATCAATATATGAAATATCAATGCCATATTGTTCATTGTCAAATCTTAAAATTATGTATTGCTTTGAATCATCAGTTGTCATATTCATATCCATATTTCACACCTCCACTATATCAATGTATTGGAATCAATAATAAGTGCAACCTCACCATTTCCAAGTATTGTAGCACCGCTGATAAGCTTTGGTACTCTTATATATTTTCCAAGAGGCTTAATTACAATTTCCTGCTGACCCAGAAGCTTGTCAATAACAAGACCTGCCTGCTTATCGCCCTTTTTCACAATAACAACTATAAGTCCTTCATCCTCATAAGAATCCTCAGACTGTAATGGCTCCAGATCAAGCACTTCGTTAAGTCTTACTATCGGTATTACCGCACCCCTAAGATTAATTACCTCCTTTGTGTGAACATACTTAATATCCTGTGGCATAATCTCCTCTATCGTAACTACAGAATTAAGTGGCAGTGCATATTTTTCACCTGAAACATCAACCATAAGTGCCTGTATAATTGCCAGGGTAAGTGGCAGCCTTACTATAAAAGTAGTACCCTCTCCTAATCTTGACACTACCTCAACATCGCCGCCAAGTCCTTCAATCTTATTCTTAACAACATCCAGGCCCACACCTCTTCCTGAAACATCGGAAATCTTTTCTGCAGTAGAGAATGCCGGCTGGAACAGTAAATCAATTGCTTCCTTATCGGACATATACTCAGCCTGTTCTTCGGTTATATTTCCCTTTTCTATTGCCTTTTTCTTTATTTTTTCCACATCTACTCCGGCACCGTCATCCGAAACTTCTATGGTTACATTATTGCCGTCCTGATATGCGTCAAGTCTTATTGTACCTGTCTTTGGCTTTCCTATCTTAAGTCTCTCAATTGTCGGCTCAAGTCCATGATCAGCTGCATTTCTAAGCATATGCATAAGCGGATCTCCGATTTCGTCAATAACTGTTCTGTCAAGCTCTGTATCCTCTCCGGTCATAATAAGTTCCATCTCTTTATTAAGCTTTTTAGATAAATCTCTTATCATTCTAGGGAATCTGTTGACAACACTTTCAATAGGAACCATCCTTACCTTCATTACTGACTCATGAAGATTTGTAGTAATTCTTTCCAGATATTCAATTTGCTCATTAAAGCCCTGTTCATGATTAGAAGTTATACCTGATACGGAAACAAGTCCATTTTTTGCTATAATAAGCTCTGAAACCAGATTCATCAAATCATCCAGCTTTTCTATATCTACACGCACCGAGCGATTGACTACAGGCTTTGTTGATTTTGCAGGCTTAACATTCTGAGATTTACTTTCCTCATGCTTTTCAGTCTTTACTTCCTTTTGTTCTTCTTTTTCATTCTCCGGTGCTTCACTTATTATGCTTTCCTGCACTTTATCCGGAATAGAATATTCTTCTATAACAGCTTCTTCTATCTCAGAAACATTCTCTATACACTTTTTGATTTCCTCTATGCTTTTATCGGAAATAATGAACATTGAAAAATCAAACTCAAATTTTTCGTCCTCTATATCCTGGACACTTGGAACCGATTTAATAATTTCACCCTTATTCTCAAGTCCCTTAAATACAAGGAATGCCCTGGCTGCCTTAAGGAGACAGCTCTCCTGAATATAAACGGTTGTGGCATATACATGAAGCCCCTTGGATTTTGCCTCCAGCATAGCATTTCTTTCAAAATCAGCTATAGGAATGGACAGATATTTTTTTCTTTCCTGAGAGCCTGCAGCAGGTTTTTCTTCCTTTACTTTTGTTTCTTCCTTTTCATGGGAATCATCCTGTTTGTTTGTAAGAGCTGCATTAAGTAAACCAATAAGCTCTTCATTATCTTCAGTACCCTCATCAGAGGTTTCGATAATGTTGGTCAAATAGCCTTCAATAGCATCGAGGCATTTAAAAACAATATCTACCATATCAGCATCTACATTCAGTTTTCCATTGCGGATTTCAGAAAATACATTTTCCATATCATGGGTAAGTCTCTGCATTCTTTTAAATCCCATTGTGCCTGCCATACCCTTTAACGAATGGGCAGCTCGGAAAATTTCATTAACTGTATCAATGTTTTCAGGATCTGACTCAAGTATCAGCACCTGGTCATTTAATGTCTGTAAATGCTCCTTGGTCTCATCAATAAAAATTTCAAGGTATTGACTTAAATCCATCTTATAACACCCCCACTTTTCTTGTAATTTCTTCTGCTATTTTATCTATGCTGCATACACTGTCAGTAAGTCCTCTCTGATATACCGCCCTTGGCATACCATAAACAGTGGAAGTTTCCTCGTCCTGGGCAATAACATATATATTTTTTGTCCGTGAAAGATTCATAATTCCCTTTGCTCCATCTTCACCCATACCTGTCAGAACGACACATATTATTTCAGCATAATCTGTTTTGCTAAGGCTCTCATACATAATGTTCCCGCATGGCTTAAGCCCCATTACTGCCGGAGAATCATCCAGACATATTTTGGATGTTTTTCCGTCTCTTTTCACTGTTAAATGATATCCACCCTTGGCAATATAACACACGCCTTTTTTGAGGATTTCATCATTTTCTGCCTCCTTAACCTGAATCCTGCTCAAATCATTAAGCCTGTCAGCCAGAGATTTTGTAAAGCCTGCCGGCATGTGCTGTACAAGTACAATCGGAGCATTAATATTCTCAGGAATAAAAGGCAGAACACTTTGTAATGCCCTCGGACCTCCTGTTGAACATACTAAGGCAATCAGTTTAGAATGATTACTTTCCTGTGCCTGCGCAGTATTACTGTTTGTCCTTGAAATTACACCGTTTGGCATCTTAATATCCCTCAGATTCTTACCATTATTAAGAATGCACAGTGCATTATTAACCCTTTTTTCAAAGGACTCTTTACCAACGGTTAAAACCTGTTGAGGTTTTTTTATAAATTCCAATGCTCCAAGCTGCAACGCAGTAATCGTATCATTTACATCGTCACTGGAGCTTATCATAACTACAGGAATATGTATATTTCTTCTTTTTAATATCTGAAGTAATTCAAGTCCGCTCATTTTAGGCATATTAATATCGCAAAATACTCCTAAAATATCATTATTGTTTTCAATATATTCCAGACCCTCTACGCCGTTTTTTGCCATATATGCAACACAATATTCATTTGTCTGGTTTATTATATCAGATATCACTCTTCTCATAAGTGTAGAGTCATCTATAACAAGAATTTTTTTCATTACCTAAACCCTGTTTCCTTAGCCCGCTTCATTCTCTGCTCTTCAAATATATATTTAACTATTTTGTCTCTGTTATCTTTGCTTATATTCATAAATTCAACCCGGTGATCGTATATATCAGTCCTTCCGTTGTATGGCATAGCCCTGAGAATACGCCCCATGGTTTCCACACCAAATAGCTTATCTTCTATAGGCAGGTTAAATTTAAGAAGAATTATCTCATTTGGTTCAACGCAAAGATGCTGATACATCTTTACACCGCCTCCACTTATATCTGCAATTCTTACATTATTCCATTGATCGTTATCCTCATATATTCCGGTATCATATTCCTCGTCAGAGACAATACGCGAATAACCGTCAATCGTACAATCCAGTCTGAAAAACTGTCTTCTTTGAACCTTGGTAAGCTCATTAAGCATTGTCACCTCAAGACAGAACAACTGACCGGATTTGTATCTGGAGGTAACCTTAACAAAGCACTCAAAAAGACCCTTTTCCGTGTAAAAGGTTGCCGAATAAACCGAATCCATACCAAGTGGCACCATTTTTCCTTCGTATGTGGGCATGGCAATCTGAAGAAGATCTGAATCCAATACATCATATACCTTGCTGGTCAGCACCTTCTTATTTATAACCTGATTCGTAATATCCTCATAGGATACCAGTTCAACCTTGCAACCAATCATCATGTCTTATTCCCCTTAAATAAATTATCTTTGTTTTCTTTTCCTTGATCTTATAAAATCAAAGAAAACCTTTGCTATTCCATCCTTTGGCACACTCTGAACTTCATCATTCATCAGCCTGTCTGCAATGCCGCTGATTCCCCTTGCTGCCTGGGAAAGGGGATAAGATAAGCATACAGGTTTTTGCTCAATTATTGCCAGAGATGCGTTTCTGTCCTGATATATCTCACCAAGATACTGTAGCCTGGTATTGAGAAATTTTGATGACACAGTATTCATTTTTTCATATATTTCCCTTCCTTCATCAGTCCGGGAAACCCTGTTAGATACAACATTTATAGTCTTATACATAGGATTAAAGTCATCCTTTCTTCTCAGTACCTTTAACAGGGAGTACGCATCTGTAATTGATGTTGGTTCCGGCGTTACAACCAGAAGTATTTCGGGACTAACCATTACAAATTCCATTACAGAATCCGTTATTCCCGCTCCTGTATCTATAATAACAACATCATAAAGTTTATCCAGCTTACTCATCTGATTAATCAAAACCCTTATATTGTCATGATCCATTGTGGCAAGCTCTAAAACACCTGAGCCACTGGAAATAAAACCTATACCATTAGGTCCCTTTGTGATTATTTCCTCTATGCTTTTTTTATTTTTGAATATGTCTAAAAGATTATATTTGGGACGTATTCCCAGCATTACCTCCACATTGGCCAGGCCAAAATCCGCATCAAATATAACAACCTTTTTCCCTCTTTTGGACATTTCTATAGCGAGATTAACTGACAGGCTTGTTTTGCCAACACCACCTTTTCCACTTGTTACAGCTATTACCCTGGCATTTTCTATTCCATTATCCGAACTAACCATCTGTCTTAGCTTAGATGCCTGATCCATTCTATTTCTCACCCCCAAGTAATTTTTTTGCAATAACCTGCGGATTTATTACTCCGATATCATCAGGCACATTCTGCCCCCATGTAACATATGATAAATCTTTATCCAGCTCCATTTTCAAATTAAGTATACTTCCTATGCCTGTTGTCTCATCCAGTTTTGTAAATATGAGCTTGTATTCGGTAATATCACTGTATGCTTTGGCAATGTTGACAAGATCACTATATTTTACGGCTACACTTACAACAAGATATACCTCTTTTTCATAATCTCCAACCGAATTAAGAATAGCACACAAATCCTTTTTTTGCTTTTTGTCCTGATGTGACCTTCCTGCCGTATCAACAAAAATATAATCATAGTCACTATATTTCTCAATGGCATGTCCCATATCCTCAGGTGTGTAAATTACCTCCATAGGGGCATTTATTATATTTGCATAAGTTTTAAGCTGTTCAATTGCAGCAATTCTGTAAGTATCAACAGAAAATAAAGCAACCTTAAGCTTATCCTCCAGCTTACTTTTTGATGCCAATTTAGCAACAGTTGTGGTTTTTCCCACACCGGTATTTCCTATAAAGAATATAATCTTAGGCTTATTCTCACTTGGAGACAAGGGTTTTATTTCTCCCAGTTTAAGCACAATTTTCTGATATACACTTGACAATATATTATCAAGGCGCCGGCTGTCCTTAGGACAATCCATTTCGGATATAATATTGTCAACAAATTTCTTTTTTACATCGTTTTCAATCAATTGATTACATATCAGGTCTATAATCCGGCTTTTAGGTTCATTTTCGGGCTCAGCCTCAATTTCCCTTACAGGGGCTTTTTCAAAGATTTTTTCTCCATACAGATTATGACTTTCAATTTCCTGCTTTACCGGTTGCTTTGCCGCAATCATCTGTTCCTCTAAAAGCTTTGCAATATTATTAATCTTTTCTTCAATGGCACTTCCTGAAGCTTCCTGACCGGCAAACAAATCTCCGAATCTGTAGGTTTCTTTTGAGGAAGATGTTTCCTTATTTCCGGATTCCTGGCTAATATTGTCATCTATGGCAGCAGTAAGCTCGACCTTAGTTTTTTTAAAAAGCTTAAAAATTCCTCCGGGCTTAATTGTTTTAACATTCATAACAATAGCCTCAGGTCCTAAATCATCCTTCGCCATAAGTACAGCTTCTTTTTCAGTTGGTGCTTTATATTTTTTAATTATCATTTACGGTTATCACTCCCACTGATTTTAGTTCTATATCAGAATCAATTTCATTATATGAAACAACTATAAGATCTCTGAAATAATCAGCTGTAAGCTTCTTAAAATACATTCTGACTATAGGAGAAGTTATAATTATAGGCGCCTGTCCTTTGTCCTCAAGCTTTTTAATTTCTGTTTCTGTAGCCTTCAGTATACTTTTTGTAACTGCCGGATCAAGGGATATGTAAGCACCCTGCTCTGTCTGCTTTATTGATGACATAATCATCTGCTCCACCTTAGGATCAAGAGTTACAACCATAGAAGAATCTGAATCTCCAAAATACTTGTTGGAAATAGCCCTCTTCAGGCTTTGTCTTACATATTCTGTCAGAATATCCGTATCTCTTGTTGTAGATGCATAATCTGCAAGAGTTTCAAAAATGGTAACCAGATCTCTTATGGATATACCCTCTTTTAACAGGTTTTGCAATACCTTTTGTATATCTCCTACGCCTAAAAGCTTTGGAACAAGATCATCGACAAGAGTTTTATTGTTTTCCTTAATATTATCAATAAGATTTTGAACATCCTGTCTGGTAAGGAGCTCATCTAAGTGTTGCTTAATTACCTCTGTCAGGTGTGTTGCTATAATTGACGGAGGATCAACAACTGTATATCCAAGGGATTCCGCTCTTTCTCTCTGGGATTCTGTTATCCACATAGCCTCAAGATGGAATGCCGGCTCAAGTGTTGGTATACCTGTAATTTCGTCTTCTACATATCCGGGATTCATAGCCATGTAATGATCAAATAATATCTCACCCTCACTTACCTGAATTCCTTTAATTTTAATTATATACTGATTAGGGTTGAGCTGTATATTATCCCTAAGTCTTATTATAGGCACAACCGCTCCAAGTTCAAGTGCTATTTGTCTTCTGATCATAACAACTCTGTCAAGGAGATCTCCTCCCTGGTTAACATCTGCCAGAGGAATTATTCCATATCCGAATTCCAATTCAATAGGATCAACCTGAAGAAGTGAATTAACATTTTCATGTCTTCTGATTTCATCAGCCTGAACCTCCTCTTCTTCTATTTCTTCCTTAATTGCAGCCTCTTCCTCTCTTCCCTTAATTGCCCTGGAAAGAATAATAAAAAGAATACCATATGCGCCACAGAAAAATAAGCTTAGTGGTGTACAGATTCCAAGGAGTATCATTGCACATCCCACCATCAAAAGAACCTTAGGTATACTGAAAAGCTGTCCGATCAGTATATCTCCAACGTTTTCTTCCTTTGATGCCTTGGTAACAAGGATACCTGTTGACAAAGATATAAGCATTGAAGGAATCTGGGATACAAGGCCATCACCAATGGTAAGGATTGTAAACTTTTGTAAGGCCTCATTTAATGTAAGACCCATATTGGTTACACCCAGTATCAGACCTCCCACAATATTAATTAATGTTATAATCAGACCTGCCGTAGCATCACCCTTAACATACTTTGAGGCACCATCCATGGAACCAAAAAATGCCGATTCCTGCTGAATTTTTTCTCTTCTTTTTATTGCCTCCTGGTCGGTTATGACACCGGTGTTAAGATCTGCATCTATAGCCATCTGCTTTCCAGGCATTGCGTCCAGTGTAAATCTGGCAGTTACCTCAGAAACTCTCTCCGAGCCTTTGTTTATAATCATCATCTGGACAATAATAAGAACTATAAATACTATGGCACCGATTACCAGGTTTCCTCCTCCAACAAAGGTTCCAAATACCTCCACTACCTTTCCCGGATTACCTGTAGAAAGAATCAGTCTTGTAGAAGACACATTCAAAGATATTCTGAACACGGTAGTAAAAAGCAGCAATGTTGGAAATCCTGACATATCCAGGGTTTCCTTCGCAAAAAGGCAGTTAAATACAATAATAAGTGCCATTGATATATTAAACAAAATTAAAACATCCAATAAAGTTGCAGGGATGGGAATAATCATAAAAATGATTGCCGCAAGAAGATATATGCCAAGGAACAAATCATTTTTCTTCATTTTTCCAATCTCCTTTCTCTGATTTACAGGAAATCTCATTGTCATTTCCCAAGACTTTTTTTGCTAATCATTATCCGTTTTTCTGTCAATTGTATATTTGTATATTCATTGAAATTAATCATATATTTTAACTGACTTTATTTTTCAGCTTATATACATAAGCTAAAACCTCCGCCACTGCCTGGTATAATTCAGGTGGAATCTCATTTCCCACTTCAACATTTGAATATAACATTCTGGCAAGAGGTTTATTTTCTACAATTTCTACATTGTTTTCTCTGGCAATATCTTTGATTTTCATGGCCAGATAGTCGGCTCCCTTAGCTGTTACAACAGGGGCACTTGACAATGCATTATCATATTTTAAAGCCACAGCAAAATGGGTAGGATTTGTAATTACCACATCTGCCTCAGGTATACTGTTCATCATTCTCCGACGGGCAGCCTGTTGCATTCTCTGCCTTTGCTGTCCTTTAATTTTAGGATCTCCCTCTTGGTTTTTGTATTCATCCTTGACTTCATTTTTTGTCATCCGAAGATCCTTTTTGTGTTTCCACTTCTTGAAAAATAAATCTGCAATTCCAAAAAGCAGGTATACAACCGATATTTTTATTCCCAAATCCATTACAACATCGTAAAGGATTCCAAGACAATCCTCTATATTATAATCATATACTGATATGATAACTCCCACATTATCCTTTATAACCGAATAGGCTATTGCGGAAAAAACTATTATTTTGAGTATAGACAACACAAGGTTAAAAAGGGCTTCCTTGCTGAACATTCTTTTGAAGCCACTGACAGGATTAAGCTTATTGAATTTTGGTTTCAATGGCTTTGCCGTAACCATCCATTTTATCTGAAACCGTTCAGACAAAAAACCAACAACAAGAGCAACCAGCATAAACGGCAATATTGTGATAACAATATATATAATCACATCAAAAAACAACTGCCACATGGTTTTAGTACTGAAATTTTTTGTAGCCAGCTCACTGGCAGGGCTCCAGAAAATTTCGAACATTTCCAATAATCTTTTTGATAGAAAAGGAATGAAAATTTTTAATGAAATAAAAAATGCCAATAAAGTAATTGCATTAGATACTTCCTTGCTCTTTGCGACACTTCCTTCCTTTCGCGAATCTTCAATTTTTTTTGCGGTAGGCTCCTCTGTTTTATCTCCACCCTCATCCGCAAAAAGCTGCAGATTATATCTTATTATAATACTGTCAGTCACATTAAAGACCTCCCATAAGAGTATTAAGCATATCTCTCATAGTTTCCATGAGATAATTGGCAATATTGGGAATAAACATAATTGTAATTATCAGTACAAGTAATCCCATAGTAACCTTAAGCTGTATTCCTACGGCAAACATATTCATCTGTGGTGAGCTTTTTGCCAACACTCCGAGTACAATATTAAGCATTGCAGCACTTAAAAAAACAGGCATGGCAATTCTGAAGCCCAAAACGAAAAACTGGGTTATAAACCCTAATACAGAGTTATACAAAACCGGTACATTAGGTGTTATCTGTCCTACAGGTATTAGCAAAAAAGATTGAACAAGTGCTGTAATAATATAAAAATGCATATTGGTAATAAGAAGCACCACACTTACCAGTCTGTCATATAATTCAGCTGTAACTGTTATCATCGCACCTGTATTCAAATCAAAATTGGAAGACATTGTTAAACCCATTTCTCTGTCAATAAACTCTCCTGCCATAACAAGAATAGACATAACAAAGCTGGAAATAAAACCCATAGCCAGCCCTACCAAAGCTTCCTTTATTACAAGTCCGCTATACCCAAGAACAGAATTGTATTCAGGCAAGGATACATCAAGAGCTGAAAAAACTGCAATGGATACACAGGCGGCAACAAGTATTCTTATTCTGGAATTAACTGCTTTATTTCCAAAAATAGGAGCCAGGGCAAAAAAGCACCCGGTTCTTACAACTACCAGTAAAAAAGCCTCAAGAGTCAGGGTTGAAATTGTCAAATCCATTTACATCTACCCCACAAATTCGTTAAATCTGCTGAAAAGCTGTTCCATAAACTGAATAATATTGTTAAGTATCCAATCACCACATATAAGAATAACAACAAGGATTACAATAAGTTTAGGCACGAAAGTAAGTGTCTGTTCCTGTATTGAGGTAACAGTCTGAAATATACTAATAATAAGACCCACTATCATGGATGAAAGTAACATGGGTGCACTGCATTTCAAAACAAGCCATATTGCCTGTGCTGATATATCTATTACGTCACCTATACTCATTTTCTAATCACCTCATATATCAAGCATATAGCTAATAATTAAAAGATTTAACCAATTCTCCTATTATAAGATTCCATCCGTCTGCCAAAATAAATAGTAATATCTTAAAAGGCATGGAAATCGTTGTAGGAGGAAGCATCATCATACCCATTGACATAAGTACGGATGCCACAACCATATCTAAAATAATAAATGGTATATATATTAAAAAGCCAATTATAAATGAAGCTCTTAATTCACTGATAATAAATGCAGGAATAAGAACTGTAGTTGGAATCTCATCAAGATTTTCTACTGTATCCATCCTTGCAATGTCCATAAACAGTCTTAAATCATCCTGCCTTACCTGATTAAACATAAAATCCCTTAATGGCTCAAGTCCACGGTCTAACGCCTCTTCCTGGGTAATCTCATTAGCTGTAAGCGGATCCAGAGCCTCTGTTTTTATATCAGAAAAAACAGGAGCCATAATAAACAGGGTTAAAAACAAGGAGAGCCCTATCAATACATTATTAGGTGGTGAGGATTGGGTTCCTATCGCTGTTCTGACAAAATGCAGCACAACAACGATTCTTGTAAAAGAGGTCACCATAACTAATATTGACGGAGCCAGAGAGATTATTGTAATTACAAGCAATATCTGTAGGGTTCCTGCCAGGCTGGTATCTTCAGAATTAGAATTGACAGAAAGTCCAAGGGAAACTCCATTATTACCAACACCATTTTGTTCTGTTTCAGTATCAGTTTCTATAGTCGTACCCGGATTGCTTCCCGTGGCCTTTGAACTACTACCTGACATGCACACTACAATAGCAATTACAAACATTAATATGAATTTGCGCAGTCTTTTGTATTTCATCTCACTACCTACTTTGTATCAATATCGTCTTTTGATTTTTTGTTCTTAATTTGAGATAAAATTTCCTTAAAGTCCAGCCTTGGTCCGGTCTGGGAAGCCTTTTCTGCTTTCAAATTATTTATCTCCTCAGGATTAAGCTTATCTATCACTGTTACATTATCCTTGGAATAAGCAAGGGCATAATATGCTTCACCAATCTTTACAATAATAATAAGCTTGCCTGAATCTATACGAAAAGATTCAATTATCCTGATATTGTTTTTCCCGGATAAAGCATTGCTCTGGAATTTTGCAAATTGTCTGGTAGCAAAATAAGCAAGAGCAATAACAAGTATAAAAATCAGTATTAAGGATATTAAATCCCAGGCTGAATAAAATCCCGCTTTTACATTTTCTGTACAAAACATATTATTCAACAGCCTTTTTTACAGCTTCAATTACCCTGTCAGGCTGGAAAGGCTTTACAATAAAATCTCTTGCTCCCGACTGTATTGATTCTATAACCATAGCCTGCTGGCCCATTGCTGAGCACATAACAACGCTCGCATTAGGATCTGAAGCCTTAATTTTCTTTAGAGCCTGTATTCCGTCCATCTCAGGCATTGTTATATCCATAAGCACCAGATCCGGTTTAGTCTCCGCATATTTTTCTACAGCCTTTACACCATTTTCTGCCTCACCGGCTATCGCATATCCATTCTTTACAAGAATATCTTTAATCATCATTCTCATAAAAGCTGCATCATCACATATAAGTATACTTTTTGCCATAATTTATACTCCTTTTATAAAAGTTATTTTATAATCTCTGTTATTCTAATACCAAAGCTTTCCTCAATAACAACAACCTCACCCTTGGCTACAAGCTTCTGATTAACCATTACGTCTATAGGTTCACCGGCCAGCTTATCCAGTTCAATAATTGTGCCTGGAGCAAATTCCAGAATCTCTTTTATGGACTTCTTGGTTCTTCCTAAAACAACCGACACCTCCAAAGGTACATCCATAATAAGCTCTATATTCTCTTGTTGTGTAATAGGATTAGCTACTGGGTTAAATGCCTGGAATTGTACATTTTGAACATTCACATCAGGCTGTGTTCCCATCATTACCGGATTCATCATGTTCTGTCCTCCCATCATGGCCGGATTCATCATGTTCTGTCCTCCCATCATGGCCGGATTCATTATATTCTGTCCTCCCATCATAGCCGGATTAGTCATATTTTGCCCCATTTGCTGACTCTTTGCAGGTTGAGGAGCTGCTGATGGTTGAGAAGCTGCCACAGGCTGAGAAGAATTTGCTTTTTTATCTTCAATGGTATTTTTTGCTTTCTCAGCCTCCCCATCAATAAACCTGTGGTACAATTCCTTGGAGAAATCAATGGAATATAATTGCATAATAGTACTGTCAACCAAATCTCCAATAGTCATTCTGAAGGTTACCTTTACAAAATCAGATTTCATAAAATCAGATATGTGATCCGGTATCTTCTCAGAATCCATATCCATAAGATCTGCCTCAGGAGGACTTATATCTATCTTACAGTTTAACATTGTAGACAAAGATGTGGCAGTTGAGCCCATCATCTGATTCATAGCTTCACATATTGCCGATAAATGTAAGTCTGTAATTTCAGGAGCCGGATTAAGACCATCTCCTCCCATCATAAGATCGGTTATAATTCTTACATCATCTTCCTTCAAAATCAATACATTGTTTCCGTCAATACCCTCCTTATAGAAAATATTAATGAAAACACATGGCTTGGCATACTCTGCTGTAAGTTTTTCCCAATTTGTCACCTCAACCACAGGGGTTGTTATAACAACCTTCTGATTAACCAGGGAATAAAGTGTTGTGGCAGCAGTTCCCATACATATG
This sequence comes from Lachnospiraceae bacterium UBA7589, assembly GCA_002476495.1. Classification (GTDB taxonomy): domain Bacteria; phylum Bacillota; class Clostridia; order Lachnospirales; family Lachnospiraceae; genus Coprococcus_C. The sequence goes on along the minus strand of DLKL01000025.1, from coordinate 22,431 downwards.
TTGGATATTTCTCCAACTGCATCTTTTTCCTCAGGGGACAATATGCTGTCATCTCCTGTCTGATCAGCACTATCAGGTGATAAACCACTTAAAAGTGCATTTATCTCTTCCTGGGATAACATTCCATCCATATTCTTTATTCCTCCTCTCTAATTATTTCTGTAACCTTAACTGCATAATTATCACTAAACGACCCGGGAAGCGCTTTGAATTTAAGCATACTTCCTACATATATATCCAGCTCCTCGGAAACGTTTTTGTTGAGCTTAATTATATCCCCCATTTGCAAATTCACAAAATCCATAACCGTAATTGTGCTTCTTCCCAATTCAGCGGATACCGGCACAAGTGCCTTGTTGATTGCAGTTTCAATAACCTCTGAATAATTTGCCTCATCCCTGTCCTGCATAGTAGAAAACCAATACTTTGTATTGAGCTTATCCATTATATGTTCAAGGGTAAGAAACGGAAGGCAGATATTCATAAGCCCTTCTATTCCTCCTATGTTTATATTCATAGTAAGAATTGCTATCATCTCTGTAGGTGATATAATCTGGGCAAATTGTGAATTGGTTTCTATTCTCTCAAGATATGGATCAATCTCCACAACATTTGCCCAAGGTTCCCTTAAAAGGGATATTATAATACTAAATATTCTCTCTAATACAGACAGCTCAATTTCTGAGAACTCCCTGACCTTGTCCAGAGGCTCTCCGGCTCCCCCAAGAAGTCTGTCTATTATGGTGTATCCAACATTAGTAGCCATTTCAATAATAATATTGCCACCCAGCGGAGCCATATTTACAACTCCAAGCAGCACCGGATTTGATAGGGCGTTTGAAAACTCAGAATATGTAACAGCTTCTGAATTCATTACCTCGACCTGGACGTTCTTTCTCAGATACGCCGGCAGATTACTGCTCAGCAGTCTGGCAAAATGTTCAAAAATAATCTCAAGAGTTCTAAGATGTTCCTTGGAAAATTTTGCCGGTCGCGAGAAATCGTACTCCTTCACCTTGGTGCTTTTGGTATCTTCAATGTTATCTACATCCAATTCGCCTGAGCTTAGCTGTTTTAATAAGGCATCTATTTCATTTTGTGAGAGTACGTCTGCCACACTTCTCACCTCCTCAGCTCATACTTTATTGTGCAACCCAATTATAGAAGCTAACAGAATAAATACATTCTGTGTTAAATATTGATTTCAGCTCAATTAATATTTCTTCTTTTATCTTTCTTTGAACCTCTACATCTATGACTTGCTCATATGTATATTTTGCAATAATATTTCTTGCAGTGTCATATATAAGAGCTGTAGATGCCGAAAGATTTTCTTCTGTTTTTTTATAATCCGATGCAGTTTTATCCAGATTAACCGTAAGCCCATACAAGACCACGTGTGTATTGCCTGAGCCATCGGACGCAAGGTTAATCGGATTGCCTTGTTCTAACTGGAATGCCGAAAGATTACTAACGTCAATCTGTCCCGGCTTACCGCCAGAGGATACGGATGCGATTTCAAGGTCTAAGACCTCAGCAATATCCTTTATCAGCTTGTTTGTTTTTGTTGCCGATGGCATGAAAACAAATACAATAAGAATATTAAATATTAAATTAATGATACATATCGCCAGTATAATAACTGTTATAAGATTTTTCTTCATATGTCTGTTCCATCTCCTTAATTATCTGAATTTTGCTGATTATATATCTTTATAACTACTCTACGGTTTTTAGCTCTTCCTTCTTCTGTAGCATTGGATGCCACCGGATTGCTTTCACCATAGCCTGCAATTTTCATGTTGGAATCAATAAAATTCTCCTGTTTTATGAGATATTCATATACATTGCGTGCTCTCTCGGCAGAAAGCTCCCTGTTATTTTCGTATTTCGCTGTAGAAATAGGCACATTGTCTGTATGACCTTCTATCTCTATTATACAATATCTGTATTTTACAAGGATGGTGGCAATCTTTTGCAAGAACAGCTTCGCATCATCCCTTACTTCTGCCTTGCCTGACTCAAAAAGCAATGAGCCGTTTAAATCGAGCTCAACATATTGAGCATTATAATCAATCATTATTTTGTCATCAATATTGTATGATTCTGTCATTTTAACAACTTCATCATACATCTCTTCTGATTGTGCTTCTCCACGTTTTTCGTACTCTTCCTTCAATTGCTGATCCGATAGTTTTTCAGCATCATTTGCCGACGAAACCGACTCAGTACCTGTTGTCCCTTCAATGCTTTTCCCCGCTTCAGTCAATATACTGTTTACATCCGGAAGCTGTGTAACTCCCCCGGACATAAAGCTTCCATCCACAAGAGATACAGAACCGCTGCTTATAACATTAAATGAAATATTGTCAAATGATGCGGCTATTTTTTGAATCTTGCCTTCATCCATGGTAGAGCTTGCAAAAAGCAATACAAAAAAACAAAGAAGAAGATTCATCAAATCACTAAATGTAGTCATCCATGCAGGAGACCCTTCATCAGGTGGTTGTACCTTTCTCTTAGCCATTATTGACCACCACCTTCACTTTCAAAGCTTGTTCTTTCCTTTGGTGACAGGAAAGACTTGAGCTTTTCCTCAATTACACGAGGGTTTTCCCCTGCCTGAATTGACAAAATTCCCTCTATCATAACCTCTTTGAGTTTGATTTCTGTTTCATTTTGTTTGGAAAGCTTGTTTATAACAGGGGCACTGATCCAGTTGGCCAGCATAGAGCCATACAATGTAGTAATAAGTGCTGTAGCCATATTAGGACCTATAGAATCAGGATCCGAAAGATCCTTAAGCATATTAATAAGACCTATGAGAGTACCAATCATACCCCAGGCAGGACCCATAGCCGCAAGATTCTTCCAGAAGCCAATATTACTTTGATGTCTGGCATCCACATTCACAAGCTCAGCCTCAAGAATACTTCTTACCAGCTCCGGGTCAGTACCGTCAACTATGAGCATAACTCCCTTTTTCATAAATTCATCATCAAGGGAATTGGCAGATTCCTCCAAAGAAAGAAGTCCCTCTCTTCTGGCAAGATTTGATAATTCAATAATAGATTTTATGGTTTCGGCTTCATTGGCCTTAGGAACCTTAAACACAAGACCAAAGGTCTTTAGTCCCGTAAAAAATTCCTTTAAAGAATTCATGGCAAGAACAACGCCAAAGGATCCTCCGAATGTTATAAGCGCAGATGGCAGATGCAAAAATGTATCTGTTATAACTCCGAATCCCTTTCCTGATACCATTCCGAATACCATAAGAATCAATGCGACAATAAAACCAATTATAGATGCTATATCCACTTCATTCACCTCTGCTACATTACTGCATGTATCTTTCTCTTATAGTTAATTACCAAATCTACAATTTCTTTAGCCGATTCACTTACTATGTACTTTTTGCCACTTGTAAGGGTGATTACCGTATCCGGTGTTTCTTCAATAATCTCTATTAACTCGGCATTTATAGTAACAGTCGTGCCTTTCAGCCTGGTTACTTCTATCATACAAATCCCCCTTAATTGACATACTATTTTCATGTAAGCATTTTGACTAATTATACCATATGTGTGATTTTATGTCCACAAAAAATAAGCACAGATTCTTTCACAGATTCTTTCACGGAATAATTATAATTTTTATTCCTTTTTTCTTATCCACAGCAAAACAGGGAGGCTGTCTGTTAACACAGAGCCTCCCTGTTTATAATTTATTTATTATTTTTATCTCTTAAGATTTACCAGTTCTTCAAGCATCGAATCCGAGGTTGTTATTATTCTCGAATTTGCCTGGAAACCTCTCTGGGTAGTAATCATCTCTGTGAATTCAGCAGAAAGATCTACATTGGACATCTCAAGAACACCCTGTGACATTGTTCCTCCGTCCTCATCTACAGCGGAACCGATTCCGTCAAAATCTCCTGAGTTCTGGGTAGTCTGGTACATACTGTTACCAACAGATTCAAGACCCATGACATTGCTGAATTTTGCCACAGCAATCTGTCCCAAAAGTCTTGTCTCACCATTGGTATACACACCATATATTTTTCCTGATGTGTCAATGCTTACATCGTTAAGCTTACCCATTGATCTTCCCCCTCCGGTAGCATCTGTGGCACCTCTTACCATCTTTGCTGTGGCATCTCCATCAGACTCAAACATTGTAAGATTGGAAAAATCTATTGTAACTCCTTCTACTTTTTCTCCGTTGATTTCGGATGAGAATACATCTCCCTTGCTTGCATTATTAGGCTGGATTTTTAACAAAGCTTCTTTATCTCCTGCTTTTCCTACGTATTCAAAGGAACCGTTATCCGGATTAAATTTAATCTGAATAGAATTAGCCCCACCAATAGTAGCCTTATATCCGCCTTCAACAACGCCGGTGGTTGCAGGATCGTCTGTTCCGAGAATCTCCACATTATTGGAATCTGTAATTGACTGTATCTCCAGATTATACAGAGATTTATCGGCCTGTGCTGTATCCATTGTAAGCTTGAATTTTACTGTATAAGGATATCCAAGGCTGTCATATATTGACAAAGCTACCACCTTTCCATCTGCTGATGTAAGTTCCGGATCAGTGAAATCCACATTGCCCTTCATATATGCTGAAGATGTCTGTTCCGGTGAAGACACCTTGTTCATCTCTGACTCAGGATAAAGAGCAGATACCGTGTCCTTCTTTATCTGGGTAGGGTTCTCAGGGTCTACCTGCCATCCAAGTACCTGATATCCATTGCTTGTAACAAGGCAGCCTGCTTCATCAACCTGAAAATTGCCTACCTTAGTAAAATTGTATCCATTTCCTCTGCTGACAATAAACATTGATGATGCATTAAGCATAAGGTCATATGGATTATTTGTACTTTGTGAAGCACCTGTATCTCCTATTGATGTAGCAATAGAGGATACCTTTGTACCAAGACCTATCTGTGATGCGTTTGTACCACCTGTTGTATTGGTTGCACCTGTTGCTGTTGCTGTTGACTGATACAAGACATCCCTGAACAATACAGATGATGCTTTAAATCCAATTGTATTTACGTTTGCTATATTATTACCTATAACATCCATTTTTGTCTGATGTGTCTTAAGTCCGGCAACACCAGAATAAAGTGATCTCATCATAATTTTAGACCTCCGATTATATTGTATATCCCTTCTGTCATTCCGGGATAAAAGCCTCCTTACGGTCCGGCTTTAAACTATTACCGCTCCGTCAATATTGGTAAATACATTACCCTCATCGCCCTGTTCTAAAGCAGTAACAACCATATTGTTTTTTACATTTACTATAAATGCCAGATTATCCATAACAACCAGGGATTCATTTATCTGTTTTTCACGAGCCTGATTAATGCCCTGGTTAAGTCTGTCCATCTGATTATGTGACAGATTTATATTTCTGCTGGAAAGTCTTTCATTAGCATGCTTGGAAAATCTTACATTCTGACTTGTCTCTTCAAAAATTTCCCTGAATGAACGGGGTGAAATCTTTGACACATCATTGGAAGGTTTTCTGTCATTTCCCAGAAAAATTCCCGATGCCTGTTCGATAGTCAGGATTTTTGACTCAAATCCACTCATAAGAATCCCTCCTGCTTATCCATTTTCAGTTTTGTTATCCCCAGAAGTTTGATTATCATCCTTAATTGTTCCGTCAGGATTAAGATTATCCTTATCTGCCTGATCTTTAAGATACAGATAATAGTCATAATCAACCACCGAATCAAGATCCGATGCAGGATAATATTTACCTCCTACAGATAAAAGCACCTCATCATTTTTTACTGTTGCATATTCCACCAGACCACTTATCTGTGTTGTTTTTCCGGCTGAATCAGTAGTATTCATTATTACATACTCGCCTACAACATTCAGTGCATTACCCTTTTCAAGTGTGTTGCTTATATTCATAGTTGCTTCAAGGGATGAGTACTGTGCTAACTGCGACATATATTCAGTACTGTCTCCCGGATTCATAGGATCCTGGTATTTCATCTGTGCTACCAGAAGCTGTAAAAACGCATCTTTGTCCAGATCATTAGACTTTTCTTTCTTCGTTGTAACGCTGTCAGCTCTGGCTGTATTGATTCCTCCAATAATAGCATCTGCCATATTTTTCCTCCTTTCTTATTGATTACCGCTTACAGTGGAATCTGTTCTTAAACCGAATAACTTACTGTTGCTCCCTGCTGCAGCATAACATCTGTTTCGGATTCTTTTTCCTGTCCCGGTATATCGTCTCTGTCTGTTATAACGTTGCCCTTAATTCCGGACTTGCCATCTTTTGATTTGTGATTCAAATCCTGATTATCCTCATCCCGGAAAAATTCATACGAGGTGAGCATTACTTCAATCTTTTCAACCTTAATCTCCTGATTATTGAAGCTTTCCCTGAGCGCTGACATGTTGTTTTCTATGGCATGTCTCGCCATTTCATTCTCTGCATATATCTTAGCTGTTATAATTCCTTCCTTTGCCGTAACATTAATATGTACTTTTCCCAGACTTTCAGGATTAAGCAAAACTTCAATTGAATTGATTTCTTTTGTGGCATTAACCTTAATATCATCAATAACCTGCCTTATAATATCAGCCTCAGTTGTGCTTGCGGAATAAATATCCATATCACCGGAAATACCATTTTCAAAAGCATTATTAATAGCCTGATTAAGATTATTAACCACGTTTTTGGTCATATTCTCCTGATTGAAATTTTGTGCTTCGCTTTTATATTCCTTAGGGTTATTCAGAAAATCATATGATTCCTTTGCATTGTCCACAGAAGCAACGCTTTTGTTGTATTCAGCTGTTGTTTGTACGTTTTCAGTCTGAATATCTGCTTGTGTATTCTGCTTTGCAAAAGCACCATCTTCTTCATCTGAATCTCCGGTCATCATGACAGCTTTTATGTCTTCCTTCATCATGCTGTTAATCAGTTTAATAAAATCATCCGAAATATGAATATTATTTTCCTGCAGGAATTGTTCCATGCCTGTCATGGCATCGGTGACAAAATCGGACAATTCTTCATTAATCAATACATCTACATTACTATATCCCCGGCTTGCAAGCACTAACTCCTTGAAATTAGACAATTCTGTCAAATCCATAAGATTCATATTCAGATCCGAAAGATAATTAGTAAGTTCTTCGTCAGTGATTCCAAGCTCATCCAGAACGAATTCCTTAAGCTTTTCCATTAACTGTGAAAGAGCTTCCACATTGTCTTTGTCTGATAAATCTTCAGCAGGTTTAACATCATCCACCTTATCGGCAGTCTTTGGCTTATGGTATGGCTTTGCATTTATATCATCGGCATCCATATCCTTTTGATTAATGCTTTTTCTATCCTGTGGAACAACTGCTGTGTCACTGCTATCCATTGCATTCATATCCATAAGGCTTGCAAATGTATCGCTCTCTTTTTCATCTGATTTTGATTTTGACCTTGAAAGCTGTCCTGAAGATAAATCAATATTTCCTATTCCGCCTGTTGCTATAGGTAATATCATGTTTTTCCTCCTTTCTTCTAAAATTGATATGGCCATAACTTATGGTATGAGCTTTTTTGTTACGCCTGCCGCAAATTCAGGGCTCATGGCAGCAAGAATTTCTCCTCTTGCCTTAGCATCCATATTATTCATAATAAGTGCAACAGTATCCATATCATTACTCATGCTTTCAAGAATTTTAGCAGCCTTGGCTGCATCCATACTTTCATAAGCTGAAGCAAGATCAAGGATTTCCGCATCTGCCTTATTTGACTCAATGATTTCCCTATATATTTTCTCAGCATGCTCTGCATCCAATGAGTTATACCATTCTACATATATATCGGTATCCGGAGCCGAATCTCCATAGACTATTTCATCATAAAATTTATTTTTTTCTTCCTCAAATTCATTTTTTTCTTCCTCATAAACCGTAAGTCTTGAAACCTCAGATTCCAATTCTTTTATTCTGTCACTGAGGGCAACTATTTCCGCATCCTTGCTGCCTATAGTTTCATCCATAATCTCAATTTGTTTTAATGCCTCGTCCAAAGTATCATAAGGATAGTCACTTTCAATGGCTGCTTCTTCATCAGACGGTCCCGGCAAAATATATTTTATGACAGGCACATCCTTCAGCACGGGTCTTAAAACCTGGGAACCAAATCCGCCCACATCGCATTTTATAAGCAGTGCCATAACGGAAAGCCATGTAATTATAATTAGAACACATATAAGTATACCTATCCCTTTGCCACCTTTTTCCTTCTTTTCTACATTGTCTAATGGCATATTTATACCTCCGATTTATCTTTTCCTTTATTAAACTGGTAGCTTACTACCTGATCAGTTTCTTTTTTCTCCTGGTAATTAATCTCCTGCACGAATTCTTCAAATTGTTTTTCTTTTAGCTTTTCGTGCATTTTTCTTTCCTGCATTACCTGGCTGAGCTTTATTCTCGCCTTTTCCAGTTCTTTACTTCTTTTTCTGACAATCTCCGTCTGTTCATCTATCTTTATATCTAGGATATAAATTGCATTGACTGTCTCCTGAATTTTGGCAAAATCAAGATTTCCCATAAGCAATGAACTGTATATTTCCTCATATTCACTTTTCCGATATCTTATAGCCGAAAGCTTATCTTCTTCAATATTAAGCATATGTCTCGCATGTGCATATTCCTGTTTTGCAGTATCCTCCAGCTTATATTTTATATCCAGAATATTCTGCATACGATAAAAAAATTTTGCCATTTTTTCACCTGCCTGCTGCCAATTATTACTTATTCAAATATCTGTTTAAGCATATTTACTTCATCATCAAACTGATATTTTGAATCAACATCCTGTATTAAAAACTCATTTATCTGTTCAATCTTAGATATGGCATAATCGATATTTTTATTTGAGCCTTGCCTGTATGCGCCAATATTTATTAAATCCTCTGCGTCATTGTAAGTTGCAAGAACATTTTTTAATTTACCTGCATATTCCTTATGCTCACCGGATGCAACAGTACTCATGCATCTGGATATACTTTGCAACACATCTATTGCAGGATAATGATTTTTATGTCCCAGCTTTCGGGACAGGATTATATGTCCATCAAGAATTCCTCTTGCTGTATCAGTTATAGGCTCATTAAAATCATCACCATCCACAAGCACAGTATAAAGACCTGTGATTGAACCCTTATATGTATTCCCGGCTCTTTCGAGAACTTTAGGCAATTCGGAATATACCGATGGAGGATACCCTCTTGTTACAGGCGGTTCACCTGATGCCAGACCGATTTCTCTTTGAGCCATGGAAAATCTTGTAAGGGAATCCATCATAAGAATAACATCCTTACCCTGGTCTCTGAAATATTCGGCAATAGCTGTAGCGGTTTTAGCTGCCTTGTTTCTTATAAGAGCAGGCTTATCCGAAGTTGCAACAACAAGGACAGACCTTTTCAGTCCCTCCTCCCCAAGATCTCTTTCTATAAATTCTCCAACCTCTCTTCCTCTCTCTCCTATTAATGCTATAACATTAATATCAGCCTTAGTATTTCTGGCTATCATACCCAAAAGAGTACTTTTTCCTACTCCACTTCCTGCAAATATACCTATTCTCTGACCTTTTCCCACAGTGAGCAGCGTATCTATTGCCTTTACTCCTAAAGGCAATACCTGACTTATTAACTTTCTCTTAAGAGGATCAGGGGCAGAGGCATCAATGGGATAAAAGTCATTACACTCTAATGGTCTGCCATCCATAGGTCTTCCAATGCCATCCAGGACTCTGCCGAGTAGTTCCTGTCCAACCATGACCTTGAGCACATTTCCGGTGTTTTCCACTGTCGCTCCCACACCGACTCCCTCCACAGAATCGTATGGCATAAGCAATACCTTGTTCTCCCTGAAGCCTACAACCTCTGCCTGAACCACAGTTTTCTTGTCCTTTGATGTAATAAGGCACAAATCGTTAAGCTTACAGGGTGGTCCAACCGATTCTACCGTAAGCCCCACTACTTTACTTACCTTCCCGTAATGCTTTGCAAAATCTCTATATAATAATGATTTATATTTTTCTATGTCAAATGTATTATTCATATATACTCCGCAATGGTAAAACACCCCGATTAAAAACCGGGGCATTTATATTACTATTATTCTCCCAACAGTTTAATCGCTGTTATGAGATTTTTTACCTGAACCTCCATAGACAAATCAATAATACCATTATCTGTCTCTATTATGCACTGACTCTTGTCCAGTTTCGGATCACCATAAATTTCCATACTTATATTGGCATTTCCGGCCCCTGCAAGTCTGTCATAATTATCCGAAATGTATGAATAGTTCTCCTTTGCTACTTTTATAACAAACTTTTTACTCATTTCAGCCTGATTTAATGCATTGTTAATCATATGCAGCATTACAGGCTTATAATCATTTACCAGAATGCCTGTAAATTTTTCGATAACATCACATGCAAAGTCTACGAGCTTTGTTCTGGTATCCTCAATATCTTTCTCTAAAATTGCATTGTTTTGGGCAAGCTGGGTTTCCTGCTCCTTATGAAGATTTTCAAGGTACTGGTCTGCCTTTCTCATAGCCTCCATGCTGCCTTCCTCATAACCCTTTTTGTAGCCTTCTTCCCTTGCTTTTTCCATTATGGAATCTGCTTCGCTTCTGGCATCTGATACAATCTGGGCACTTTTTAATATTGCATCATCTCTTATTGCTTTGGCTGTGTCCATTGCATCATCCAGCATTGCTTTTCCGGCTGCATCAAGCTTTTTATTATCCGGAGGCCGGTTACCATCTTCATTATCATCTGTTCTTTTTTTACTGACCGGTCTGATTACCCTTGGTTCCGTATTTATCACTTTGCTGTTTACATCCACAACATAAGGCTCACTTTTAACATTAACAAGACCGGAAAATCCATATTTGAAAAGATTAGACAACTATCTCGTCACCTCCACCACGGGAAATAACAATCTCGCCCGAATCCTCAAGCTTTCTTATAACATTAACTATCTTCTGCTGGGCATCCTCAACATCCTTAAGACGAACAGGACCCATAAATTCCATATCCTCTTTTATCATAGTTGCAAGACGCGAGGACAAGTTACTAAAGATTGCATTCTGAACATCTTCATTGGCATTTTTAAGGGCAATGGCAAGCTCGTTATTGTCAACCTCCCTCAATACTGTCTGGATTGACCTGTTATCAAGGACAAGAATGTCTTCAAATACAAACATCTTTCTTCTGATTTCATCTGCAAGCTCAGGCTCTTCAACCTCCAGAGTTTCCATGATATGCTTCTCTGTGCTTCTGTCAACAGTATTAAGAATATTAACAATAGAATCTACACCACCCACAATAGTGTAATCCTGATTAACAAGGGATGCCAGTTTCTTTTCAAGCACCTGTTCAACCTCCTTGATGACATCCGGACTTGTCCTGTCCATTACGGCAATTCTCTTAGCGACATCAGCCTGTTTTTCAGGAGCAAGGGCGCTCACTACCGCTGCAGCCTGGGATGCCGGTAAATATGACAATATAAGGGCAATTGTCTGAGGATGTTCATCCTGAATAAAGTTAAGAAGCTGACTGGCATCTGCTTTTCTGACAAACTCAAAAGGACGAACCTGTAATGACGCTGTAAGTCTTCCTATTACATCCTTTGCTTTGTCTTCTCCCAGTGCCTTATCCAGAAGTTCCTTGGCATATGCAATACCGCCCTCAGCAATATATTGTTGTGCAAGACAGATTTCATAGAACTCATCCAGAACCTGATCCTTAACCTCAGGCGATACACTTTTTGTATTGGCAATTTCCAGTGTAAGCTGTTCAATTTCATCATCCTTCAGATATTTGAATATCTGTGATGATCTCTCCGGTCCAAGGGCTATCAGCAATATTGCTGCCTTTTGAACACCATTTATCTCGGATGTAGAATTATTAAATGCCATACTTGTTTACTCCCATTCATTGAGCCAGTTTCTAAGCAATGCTGCTACAGCATCCGGCTTCTCATCAACAAATTTCTCAATCAGCTCTTTTGAAGCTGAATTTTCACTAAACTGGATATCCTCCAGAGACTGGTTTTCTTTTGTGGTTGCCAATAATGCCTCCACAGAAAGCTCAGGCTCAGTTTCAACTACTTCGGCAGGCTTCATGCTCTTAAATACAACAAAGAGAAGTAAGAGTCCAATCAATGCTGCTAAAGCTATGGTTATAATACTTTGAACCGGTGCAGTCTCCTTTTCCTCATCATAAAATACAGGAACAATTCTCTCAACTACATATATCTTAGATGCTTTTATTCCTGTGGCATTGGCCAGCATATTTACCTGGCTTTCTTCGTTTATAATCTCTTCAACCTCTGAATTTTCAGCTTTAAACTCAGCAAAAGTCTTATCGTCCAATGTTCCGTCTTTTTTTAAGACAGCCTCATCATAAACATTGTATTTTGTAAGATATACCGCCATACTTGAATCAGCAAGATTAATCTCTCCTACAGGCATTTCGGTGAGTGTTGTTGTATGACTTGTTGAATAGGTTTCCTTTATATGTGTTACCATTGCCTCCTCAAGAGCATCATCCAGCAAATCATAATCTGTGATTTCTCCTCCGTTGGAGTCCGTTCCTACTACGCCTCCCGTACCATCCGTATTCTGAGCATAGTAGTAATAATATGTATCCTTTGGTCCTGTCTCATCATCGGTGTTAGTATAATATTTTACATCCTCAATTGTTTTCTTGGATATACTTACATCAAGGTTTGACGAAACAGAAACCTCATCATATGCGCCTGAATTAACCATAAGATTCCAAAGCTTGCTATTATAATATTCCTCAGTCTGCTGTTTTATAGATATTGCATGGGCTGAGGCTGATGTATCACTGCTAAGCTGGGAATACAACAGATTACCCTGATTATCAATTACGGTTATGTTATCTGTGGTTTTGGCACCAACTGAGGTTCTGGCATATTGTACTATTCCTTCAACACTTTCCTTATTAAAGTTTGAATCCACCGTAAGCATTATACTGACAGAAGGTTCCTCATCACTTGAATATATTGAATTGACGTTGTCCGGTGTATCTATTGTAACAGAAGCTTTATTGACTCCTTCCATGGCAACAAGATCCAGTTCCATTTCTGACTGAAGATTAATCTTGGCCTTAAGTCGTTTTTCTGAATCAGTCGTATTAAAGCTATTGTCAAAAAGCCAGTCATAATCTGTATTATTAACTGTCGTACTGATTCCGTTTTGTCCAAGCAAAAGCCTGGCATTAGAAATCTCGTCCTTTGCCACTTCAATCGTAAGGGCATCATCTGAAACTCTGTGGGTAATTCCGTTGTCACTTAACAGGGTATCAGCCTGTGCAGCAGCCGCTGTACTGTCAAAGGATGCCAAAGTGACATAATCAACCCTATTCAATATGGCAAACAGACCTATAAGAGTCAGAATAACCGCTATTGCAACCGAGATAATAAGAGTTTTTTGCTTTTTTGTATATTTTTTCCAGAATTCAACAATTCCGGCTCCAAGCTGTTTAAGCTTTTCCATAAGTTCCTCCTAATGCACTAATTATAACTGCATTGACATTAGTTCTTTATATGCAGAAACCACAGCATTTGTAACCTTCACTGTGTATTGAAGGGAAATGTTTGCCTTTTGCTGTGCCAAAGCCAAGTCATGAATACTGTCGGTATAACCAAGTGCAAAGCTTACTTCCGCCTCCTCAGCAGCCTTTTGTAAGGAATCTGCCTCCTTATACATATCTACCGCTGCATTAAATATAGTATCAAAAGACTTTGTTCCTTCGGTTTTTTGTTCGTTTTTTATATTACTTATCCGTAAATCTTCTTCACTGAAAAGTGTTACCGGTGTAATAGATGACATATTTTATTCTCCTAACTGCTAAATAATTCAAGACCCTTAACTGCCATACTCTTTGCTGCATTAAAGGATGTTACCGATGCCTCATAAGCCCTGCTTGAATCAATTAAATTGGTCATTTCCGTAACTGTATCCACATTTGGATATGCTACATAGCCATTTTCATCCGCATCGGGATTGTCCGGCTCATATACCAGCCTCAAGTCAGAATTATCCTCAATCACTTTGCTTACCCTCACTCCGTTAGGTTCATATTGATTGAGATATCCTGTAAGAACATGATCAAAGGATGTTGTATTTTTTTCAGAAAAAATAAGAGTTTTTCTTCTGTATGCCTCTCCATTCTCTGTCCTTGTTGTATTTGCATTTGCTATATTCTCAGCTATAACATCCATTCTCAGCTGCTGAGCTGTCATTCCGGTAGCAGCTACATTCATTGCTGAAAAAACTCCCATATGTACCCTCCTATATCACTAAAATGCTATATTAAACCAATTTATTATGACTGGCCAAGAACAGTTTTATAACGTGAAAATTCCTGGTTCATCAAATCAATCAATGTCTGATACTTTATCTGGTTTTCTGCAAGATATGCTTCCTCAGTGGCTATATCTACATTATTACCGTCAAGTCTGTATGAAAGGTTTGAATTATCCGTATACACATTAGGCTCCAGTACAGACAAATCCTTGTTAAGTTCTGTAACCGCCTTGTTAAGATTATCTCCGGAAAGCTCTGCCACAAGCATGGATTCAAAATTCAAATCTTTTCTCTTATAGCCCGGGGTACTTACATTGGCAATATTATTGCTTATAAGCTCATTTCTCATATTGGATGCATCCGCGGCTTTGTCTAAGATATTTACATAATTATAGATGTTTGATGTAATCAAATCATATCCTCCTTTAAAACGCTCCAAAAGGACTTGTGTTATATTCTCCACTGAAAAATACCAATGGTCACTATGTTATATCACAAATCCTTTCGTTAAGATATATAACCCGGAACTTCCTTTTTCACAGGTATGCAAACTCAATACATAAATAAAATCAAATGCTTATTCAAAGCAAAAAATTATCGTACCTGGATATACCCATGTACGATAATTATAGTACCACATTTTTTGACTTACATCAACAAAAATATATTTTTCGGTTACTGTTCCTGTCCTTTTGTTATTTCACAGGAATAACCACAGCCCTCACCGGCACACAGCAGCCGATTGCCTTTTTCAACCATATAGCTTCCACAATTAGGACATCTCTTTTCTGTAGGCTTTGCCCAGGACATAAAGTCACATTCCGGACTGTTTATGCAGCCATAATACTTTCTGCCTTTTTTTGTCTTTCTAAGTACTATATCCCCACCACATTTCGGACACGGAACGCCTGTTTTTTCATAATGCGGCTTGGTATTTTTACATTCAGGGAAACCCGGGCAAGCCAGAAATTTACCATGAGGTCCATACTTTACCACCATCATTCTTCCACAAAGCTCACACCTTATATCCGTCTGCTCATCCTCTATTTTAATGTCCTCAAGCTCATTTGATGCATTCTCTACAGCAAGCATCAAATCCGGATAAAAGTTTCTGATTACAACCTTCCAGTATATCTTTCCCTCTTCTATCATATCAAGCAAAGACTCTATATTAGCTGTAAAACTTGTATCTACAATTTCAGGAAATGCCTTTGTCATAACCTGGTTTACTGCCTCTCCTAATTCGGTAACATAAAGATTTTTATTTTCCTTAACCACATATCTTCTGTTAATTATTGTTGAAATGGTAGGCGCATAGGTAGATGGTCTTCCTATTCCCAGCTCCTCCATGGTTTTTACAAGCAGTGCTTCTGTATAATGTGCCGGAGGCTGTGTAAAATGCTGCTTTGATATATACTCCTCAAAATCAAGCTTTGCATTTTCATTTATTCCGGTCAGGTGATTATTTTCTTCCTTTTCATCGTCAGGATTATATATTGCTAAAAAGCCTTCAAATGCCACCTTCTGGGATGATGCTTTGAATTTGTATTCTCCGACCCTCGCAGTAACTGTCTTGGTCTCATATACGGCGTTGCTCATTCTGCTGGCAATAAATCTGTTATATATGAGCTGATATAGTCTGAACTGGTCTCTTGATACCTTATCCTTTATATCACCGGGAGTCAGTTCAATATGAGTAGGTCGTATTGCTTCATGGGCATCCTGTATCTTTTTCCCGGTAGCTGTAACCTTTACATCCGTTACATATTTTTCACCGTATTTTTCTTTGATATATTCCTTGGCATTTTTATCTGCCTCCTCTGAAACACGGATAGAATCTGTTCTGAGATATGTTATGAGACCTATATCTCCCTTACCCTTTATATCTACACCTTCATATAACTGCTGGGCAATTCTCATAGTCTTGCTTGTAGCAAAATTAAGCTTTTTCCCCGCTTCCTGCTGCATGGTACTTGTTGTAAACGGAACCGGTGTTTTTTTTATTTTATCGGACACCTTCACAGATTCCACAAAAAATTCCTGTCCCTTTGTATTACTGATTATATCATCAGCCTCAGTCCTGGTAAGCCTGTCCTTAATATAATGGAATTTTACCGGCTTTAGTCCCTTATTGCCCGAAAGCATTGCATCCAGACTCCAATATTCCTCAGGTATAAAGGAATTAATTTCCTCTTCCCTGTCACATATCAGTTTTAATGCAACAGACTGGACTCTTCCTGCGCTTAAGCCTCTTTTAATTTTTTCCCACAGCAACGGTGATATGGAATAACCTACCATTCTGTCAAGTACCCTTCTTGCCTGCTGTGCATCTACGAGATTCATATCTATTTCCCTTGCATTTTTTATCGAATTCTTAACAGCATTCTTTGTTATCTCATTAAAGGTTATTCTCTTATATTTTTTATTCTCCAGCTTCAAGGCCACTGACAGATGATATGATATGGCCTCTCCCTCACGGTCAGGGTCAGTTGCAAGATATATTTTTTCAGCTTTCTTCACTGCTTTTCTGAGCTCGGCAAGCAATTCTCCTTTGCCCCTTATTGTGATATATCTGGGTTCATAATCATTCTCAATATCTATACCCATGGTACTTTTGGGCAAATCCCTCACATGTCCGTTGGAGGCAATAACTTCATAATTTGCTCCAAGAAATTTTTTAATTGTCTTTGCTTTCGCAGGGGACTCCACAATCACCAGATTCTTAGCCATATTTTAAATTACTCCTTCTACATAAGAACAAAAATCCTAAGCCGATATAATATAATAACCCTTTACAGGCTGTTTTATTATTCCTCTTTCTTCCATAGTATAAAGCACGCTTATTGCCTTTGTAACCCCTACTCCTATTGACTGAATAATATCATCAATATAAGTAGGTTCCAAACTCAGACAACTATACACCATTTTTTCTAAGGGTGCAAGGGAATTTTTATTTACATAACCTATATCCATTATATCCTCCATGCTTTTATTTTCTATATCTATGGTATTATATTTCTCATCTCCGGTCAGATCAAACATTATATCCTTGTAGGAGGTAACAAGAAAAGCTCCATTTTTAATCAGATTGTTTGTACCCTCAGAATTAATATCCATAAGTTTTCCCGGTATTGCATAAATCTGTTTTCCCTGGTCAATTGCGTAATCAGCCGTTATAAGAGAGCCGCTTTTCTTCCTTGCCTCCACCACAAGCACGCCATCGCACAATCCACTTATTAATCTGTTTCTCATAGGAAAATTACCTGGTACCGGCTGTACTCCAAGGCCATATTCCGAAATGACGCACCCTCTTTCTGTCATTTGCTGAAATAATTCAATATTGTCTCTCGGATATATTACATCTATACCCGATCCCAAAATTCCAAGTGTATATCCGTCAACCCCCAATGCACCCTTATGGGCTTCTCCGTCTATTCCGATGGCAAGACCGCTTATAATATTTATCTTCCTTTTTCCAAGCTCTGCGGCAAACTTTCCTGCCATTTCCCTTCCATAGGCACTGGGAGTTCTTGAGCCTACAATGGCTATATTCATATTGTGAAAATTTAAGCTTTTATCGAAGTTACCCCTTATATATAATATTGAAGGCGGATTATATATATTTAACAGCTTAGCCGGATAATCCCTATGGGTTGGATATATATATTTTATACTGTGTTCATTCATTTCATGATTAATTTCATATACCTTTTGTGATTTTTTTGCTTTTTTGAATTCAGTAATCTGTCTTATACTCATGATTTTTTCCAGCAAAGACACCGGAGCCTCAAATATATTTCCAGGTGTTCCAAATTCCTTAAGCAGCTTCATTATAGTAATATTTCCAATATGTTTTATGTTGTTAAGCCACAGCCACAGTATTTTTTCATCCATAGAATTATTCCTCCCTTTTATTTTAACAATTCTTTGTTCCGGTAAAATACCGCTTCCTTAAGATGTATACTTTCGATTTTTGAACTTTCACAAAGATCGGCAATGGTTCTTGCAAGCCTGATTATTCTATATGTTCCTCTTACGCTTAAATCGCCCTTCGAAAATATACTTTCCAGCAGGTTCTGGGCTTCAGTGGTAAGTACGGCATATTTTTTTATCAAGTCCCCATCCAGCTGAGAATTAAAACTTATTTTTTCTTCCCTGTAACGTTGCTTCTGAATTAGTGCTGCCCTGTTTACCCTTTCTCGTATATCCTTTGACGATTCTCCCTCGCCTCTTTCAAACAAATCTTCATACAAAACCGGCTTTATCACCAGATTAATGTCTATTCTGTCCATCAAAGGCCCACTTATTCTGTTTTGATAATTCTTAATCTGTGCTGATGTACATTTACATCTTTTCATATTGGGAAAATGCCCGCAGGGACAGGAATTCATCGTTGCAACCAACATGAAATCCGCGGGAAAAACATAGGAACATCCAACCCTGGATATGGTAATTTTTCTGTCCTCCATGGGCTGCCTCATAATTTCAAGTGAATTTCTTTTAAATTCAGGAAGCTCATCAAGGAAAAGCACACCCTTATGGGCAAGACTTATTTCACCCGGCTTTGGATTAACTCCTCCTCCTGCTAAACCATGTACCGATATTGTATGATGAGGATTTCTAAATGGGCGTTGACTAATTAAGGCTTCCCCATCCCCGATAAGTCCGCTTATGCTATATATTTTTGTAACCTCCATACATTCATCAAAGCTTAGCGGTGGCAAAATTGTAGAAATTCTTCTTGCCATCATGGACTTACCGCCACCCGGTGCACCGGTCATAATAATATTGTGAAAGCCTGCCGCACCTATTTCCAGACCCCTTTTTGCAATCTCCTGCCCTCTTATATCTGAAAAATCTTCCTTTTTTGTATCAGGGTAAAAGGTATCCTTTGAAAAAGAATCATTCCTGCATTCCGGGAGATTACTTATGCCCTTAATATAATCTGCCATCTCTCTTAGTGTCCTTACACCTATAACCTGCACATTCTTTACAATACCCGCCTCATACCTGTTTTCATAAGGAACTATGCATCTTTTGAAGCCTTGTACACCGGCGTGGTGAACCATCGGTAATATTCCCGTAACCGGTTTAACTGTACCGTCCAGGCTAAGTTCTCCTACTATTAACGTTTCTTCCATATTTATACAGGGTTTAACTCCCATGGACAAAATGATTGACATGGCAATGGCTGCATCAAAGCCCGAGCCCTCTTTCTTAATATTTGCAGGGGATAAATTGATTGTTATGCGTTTTGGAGGCATATTATACCCAGAATTTTTAAGTGCCGTTCTTACCCTCTCGCCGGCCTCCCTTACAGATGAGGACAGATAACCGACCATGGTGAATGTGGGAAGTCCATCATTTACATCAGACTCAACACTTATTATGGTGCCATCCACACCAAGGACAGCACCACTGTAAACCTTATTAAACATTTTTTCTCCTTTTCTACCTCAAAAAGGAGCAGACCACATAGATATAATATAAATTATCTCTTTGTATGTCAATTATTTTTTCTTCTTTACACTGTATCCGAATTTTCCTATTCTGCTTCCAAGTGTATAATATTCACCATGAGAATAAGATATCAATCCGGCCTTATTCAGATCAAACTTACCTTTATTATCCATGTATCTTTCATCGGCCAATACGGCTACTACATTTGCTATAAACATATCATGGCTTCCCAGCTCAATAATTTTATCCACCTTGCATTCAATACATAAGGGGCTTTCTTCAATAATAGGGACATTAATCCTTGAGGCTTTGCCTCTTGTTACATTTACAGCCTCAAACTTATCCATATCCCTTCCTGTCTTTACTCCGCAATAATCCATGGCATAGGTCAGTTCCCTTGTTACAAGATTAATTGCAAATTCTCCGTTTGCCATAAGAAGCTCATGTGAGTATCTGGATTTCCTGACTGAAATTGAAACCATTGGCGGATCGGAATTAATTGTTCCTGTCCATGCAATCGTAATAATATTATCCTTTTGTTTTCCGTCACCTACGGTAACCATAACAGCGGGCACGGGATATAGCATATTCCCGGGTTTCCATACCTGTTTTGACATAATCTACCTCCGGTCTTTATTCAAGCATATTTCTTATTTCCTGCATTTTGTAATCCATAGCTGTACTCATATCGGCACATTTTTTTAACTCCTGGGCAATAATCTCAGGATGCTTAAGATTATCCTTTTTGTATTTCAGCTTGTGGTCAAGACTTGCCCAGAAATCCATGGCTATGGTACGGAACTGTACTTCAACCTTCATAAATTTTTTTCCGTTTGAAAGAAAAATAGGTACTTCAACAATGAGGTGGAGACTCCTATATCCGTTTGGCTTAGGATTTCTTATGTAATCCTTTACGCATACAACCTTTATATCGTCCTGCTTTGTAAGGAGCTCCGAAACCACATAAATATCTTCGGGAAAAGAGCATATCACCCGGATTCCCGCTATATCAGTAAGATTATTTTCTATGTTTTCTATGGTTATATCAAGCCCCTTCTTATGCATTTTTTCTAATATACTCATAGGCCGCTTAAGTCTGGACTTTATTGATTCAAATGGATTTCTCTGATGTTGAAGAGTAAATTCTGTATTCAATACTTTAAGCTTTGTTTCTATCTCCATAAGTGCACATTCATAGTACATCATAAGTACTACAAAAGGCTGCATATTATTTAAAACCTTTTCAGGATTTTCCGAATTCATTAATACCTCTAAGCTCATATCTGCTTCAGTATTCATTGTAACCACCCCTATACATTTATTGTAGCATTTTCTTAAGAGCAGTAATAAACAACTCTTTTATCCTTATATCAAAATGTCCTCCCATTTTCTCTACCTGCTCCTGACTTATAAATCCACCAGCCATAACAGCATGTCCCCCTCCGGTTCCTATACCGTTAAGTGCATTGTAAATAAGCTTGCCTGCATCTATATCACTTCTTTCACTTCTTACAGAAAACTTTATCCCGTCAGAGTTAATAGAATATACCACAGACACATCGACTACATCCAGGGACAAAATAAAATCAGATATTATAGCCACAAGAGAGCTGGGGCATTCAAATGGAATATATGTAAATCCCACATAATCATAAACATCAATATTCTCTATGGCTGCACCATATGCCTTCAAGTCCTGAAATTCAATAGCAGAGCTATACATACTGTTAAGCATTTCAAGATCGGCATGTTTGTATACATATGTAAGCATATCCATATCAAGAGGTGTTGTCCCTCTGATAAGATTATCTGTATCCATCTTAATTCCATAGGCCAGTGCTGTTGCCACATTAATAGAAACAGGTGTGTCTGTGGAGCTATAATAATCCGCAATTATACTTGCACAGGCTCCAACTATTCTGATGTCGGTATATTTATATCCCTCTTCCTTAACGAATACAGGATGATGATCAATGCAGGCAACCTCATTTCCCGGTAAATCTGTAGTATTCGCATTAGGCTTCTGGCAGTCTATATGTACAATATAATCATCCTGACACATATCGGTTATTTCATCATAGGAATGTATCTGTATGCCAAATGTATCCATCATTTTTCTCGTATTAAACCTGTCAATACTACCCACATAGCATATTGTAGAATCAATATCGTAAGTATACAAAAACTGTTGCAGACCAAACGCACTGGCAATGGCATCAGGATCCGGAAAATTATGTGTCTGAATAAATACTCTTTTTCCTTTCCTCAGCAAATCGACCAGATTCTTAATATTATTTGTATCCATGTTGTCCTCTTTATCCCTGTTATATTAGTTACACAAAAGGCAATAGGCTCCGATTAACATAACTATTATAAATAGAAATTCTGCAAATCCGCTTATAAAGTAAGAGATAATGATGCCTATTGCTATGAATAACATGGCATATCCGATTAAAGCTCTCATTTTGTGCCTCTGAAACAAACTTATAACAGTATATGCCATGATAAAATCATAAAGAATTATTTTATATATTTTCTTCCTCCAGATTATCTATAACCTGGCTTATTTCTTCCT
>DLKL01000038.1 GCA_002476495.1 Lachnospiraceae bacterium UBA7589 | reverse complement strand
TGAAGAAACATAAGATGAAAAACTAAGGATTCAGGGTACTAAAAATGATATTCGATGGTTTTTGAGACTGTTAAGAAACGATTCAAGATTTTAGGTGGAGAATACATAGACATTTTTCGATAACATCGGAACAAAAAAATATAAGCGGGTATATACAGAAATTTTTAGAGTAAGCGACAAAGATATCAGCGAATAGAAAACGGAGGACTAAATTATGTGTAAGGTTATTGCAATAGCAAATCGGAAAGGCGGAGTTGTATATGCATTATATTAAGGCTTGAGTTCACTTCTGGTCAACTCGGCCAAAGGTTTTGATATAAGATTTTGAGGAATTTAAGGATTTTGAGGATGAAAAATGAATGCGACGAATATGGTTTTGACTTCAAAGAAAAAAGCCCATAGAGCATAGAAATTGTTCCTATTGCTGCCTTGGGTGTAAGTTTTTTCGGCAGTGTATAAAGGATTGAGGTTTCTGATGATAAAATGTGGTAGTCCTAAACATAGGGCTATCACTTTTTATGTTTTTGGTGTAAAATGTAATCATATATATTGGTCGAGAAAAGGTATGAATTTTTGGAAAAACAAATGCAATTAACTGATTTTAAATCGAGATCTATTTAAAAAATAATAGAGGAAAGCCGAATGAAAAAAGAAATACAAATTAGAAATAGTACAGTAGATTTTTTAGTATTTACAAGGGATGCTGGAGAAGATGGAATAGAAGTCAGGGTGCAGGACCAAGATGTCTGGTTAACTCAGAAAGCAATTGGTCAGCTTTTCAATGTTGATCGTAGCGTGGTTACAAAACATTTAAAAAATATTTTTGCGGAACAAGAGTTAGACGAGAATTCAGTTTGTGCAAAATTTGCACAAACTGCAGATGATGGGAAAACATATCAATATAAATTCTATTCATTAGCTGCAATTGTTGCAGTTGGATATCGTACTAACTCTGAGCGAGCAACACAATTTAGAACTTGGGCAACAAAAGTAATTGAGACATTTACGAAGCAAGGATATGTGTTGGATAAAAGCAGATTGATTAATGGACAAATTTTCGATGAGGATTATTTTGACCATTTAATTGCTGAAATACAAGAAATCCGAGCTAGTGAGAGAAGATTTTATCAAAAAATTACAGATATATATGCAACAGCTGTTGATTACGATAAAAATTCGATTATAACGAAAGAATTTTATGCAACTGTACAAAACAAAATGCACTATGCAATTCATGGAATGACAGCAGCAGAAATGATAGTTAATCGTGCTAATCATGAGAAAGAACATATGGGTTTGACATCCTGGAAGAATGCACCTGATGGAAAAATTGTCAAAACAGATGTCGCAGTTGCTAAGAATTATTTGGAAAAAGAAGAACTGGCAGAATTAAATGAAATTGTCACAATGTATCTTGATTATGCAACTAGACAAGCACGTAGACAAATTCCCATGACTATGGAGGATTGGAAAACAAAATTGGATGCATTTTTACGTTTTAATGATGCAGAGATTCTTCAGAATAAAGGAAAGGTAACGGCTGCAATCGCAAAGGAATTTGCTGAAAGTGAATTTGAAAAATATCGAGTGATACAGGATTCATTGTATCAAAGTGATTTTGATAAATTAATGTGTAGTGTAGAAGATACTAATCAATAGTAGATTTTTCGTGTAAAATATATTCATATTTATTGACCGAAAAAGGTATGAATTTGGGGAAAAGGAAAAATTATGGATACACCAGAAGAAATGATGCAGTCGGATGAGAAAACCATGGGTAATTTATATGATATAAATTCCACCTGTTTAAGATATAGTGTACCTTCTAAGTATTCATGGACATTTGATGATGTGCTTCTAAAGTGTAAGCACAACAAGCAAGGTGAATATAAAAAGTTTTGGGAGCGAAGAAAAAGTACTTTAGATGGCCCGGAGAGTAATCTATATGGATATATAAGAAATGAGTATCGACTTGATAGCGACACAGATACTCTGGCAGAACAGAAAACAGGATATGAATGGTTATTCTGTAATAGTGTAGAAGCTGAAGGGGAAAAAGTAAAGGAGTTGTTATATTTCCCTTATGCAATCAAAAAAGATAGTAGTGAACTACCTAAGGCTTAGAAAGTAATATAGGGGTACTGTAATAATATTTTATATAGAGGTGTGTATTATGGAAATCGAATCAGGTAAGTGGATTATGCATGGCATGAAGTGGGACAACCCGGATTGCATCCGTTCAGTAGATGAAGCGATTGAATATATAAATGAACTTGGTTTTTTACCATTATTTAAGAATGATATAGATGGGTTTTCACTTGAAGAAAAAACTGTCCCGGAGCACTGGTGGAGTGATAATCCAGAGATTGATCCATGGATGTGGCGGGCTGCTATAGCAAGGCAGCATGATATAGTCTATGGTAAGTTTTTTGATAAGAAAGCAGGCTTTATATCCAAAAATTGGCTTCCTGTATTTGCAAATTATCGCCGGGATGGCTATGATTTTGAGTCATTATATGATGATGGGAAAGCACCTGATAAGCATAAAAAGATAATGGTCAATTTTATGGAAGATAATGCTGATTCAGAGATATATTCCAATGAATTGAAAAAACAAGCTGGATTTAGCAAGGATGGAGAAAAGGGATTCGATGGTGCAATAACGAATCTTATGATGCAGACCTATCTATGTAACTGCGATTTTAAGAAGAGAGTGAATAAGAAAGGCATTGAATATGGATGGGATGTCGCAGTGTATTCATCCATTGAGCATATCTATGGATACAATTATGTGACTTCATGTTATAAGGATAATCCGCAGGATTCATGGAAACAGCTTGCAGACTATATGCATAAGATGTATCCGGAGGCAACGGATAAGCAGATAAGGAAGATATTAAAGTAATACAGGCATGGACTTAGCAATATATAAGGCAGCGGAAAAGAAAAACGTCTCCCGGAAAGAGCAGGTATCCGTAAGATTGCAAGAGGTAAATTATGTCATGGATTCAACGATAGAGAGGCAGGAGCATAAAATATGAGTTTGAAAAATGTATTGATTATTGTTGATAATATTGACGAATCAATTGATTTTTATGAAAAACTGTTTGGATTGCGTGTGATTACAAGGCTTGAAGGTAATGTAATAATGTCTGAGGGACTTGTATTGCAAGATGTAGATGTATGGTATTACAGCACAAAAATACACGTTACTCCACATAACAATATGACAGAGCTTTATTTTGAAGATAATGATATAGAAGGTATTATAAAAAAACTGGAGTCTGGCAGGTATGTTGTAAGTTATGTTACGGAATTAACGGAGCTTGAAGGTGGACAGAAGCTTGTAAGATTCTATGATCCATCAGGAAATCTTATAGAAGTACGAACACCGGTTAAACATAATTATATTGGATTTCATGACAAGAAAATTCAATAAATTAAGAAAAACAGAAAGGAAGATACAGTGAGAAAAGTACCAGAAAACAATAGTTTAAAAAAGGAAATTAGGAAACTATTACAATTATGTGAAAAAGATGAAAAAGATAATGGAGAGAGAAGAAATTATTTCAATGAACCTATTACTGAAGAAGAGATGATAAATTGGGAGGAGAGAAACAGAGCGAAAATACCGGAATCATATAAGGAGTGGCTTAGATTTTCGGGAAAATGTCGTATAGCAGGTAATACAGCAACATTTTGGGGACCAAATGAATTCCATTCTGACTATGTACCAAAAGGCTTGGTCGTAATTGGAGAAATTAGTGGCGATGGAGAAGTGGTATGCTTTTCAAAGAATGAAGGCATTTTTGTACGGGTATTTGAAGGTAAAACAACACAGATCAAGGATTTTGCGTCTGTTCTTAAGGAAATAATAAAATTAATGGATGATAAACCTATCTTATCTGAAGAAAGATATTTAGAAATATTGCAGAAAATCAAAGAAAAAAAGGATAGGGAGAAAAATAAATAATGGATATTGAAAAAATTTTAAAACTATAACATCATACAAAATCTTAAAAAGTGATAGTTCAAAAGAACTGGAGCTTGAAGTTGATGGAGTAAAATATGTTATTGTTTCCTGCCAAACGGATAATAAATAAAAAGGTGGAATGTAAAACACTAGCTTTACATTCCACCTTTTTATTACAAAAAACAGAACGTAATAATATGGGAAATGTATAGTTTAATAAGAAAGCAAATGACTTACGTGTTGCGAGTACTTATTTATGACAGTTGCTTTGTGTAAGATGAATATGAACAAGGAAATCAAAAGCTTAATTGAAAAACTTAACGCAACGAAATTATTGTAAATTGGAGA
>DLKL01000003.1:23524-76411 GCA_002476495.1 Lachnospiraceae bacterium UBA7589 | reverse complement strand
TTTGAGACCGTACTTCTTTCTCTCCTTCATACGTGGATCTCTTGTTAAGTATCCTGCCTTCTTTAAAGCTGGTCTGTTATCAGCATCAGCCTCAAGTAATGCTCTTGAAATACCATGTCTGATTGCACCTGCCTGACCGGTGAATCCACCACCCTTAACATTTACAAGTACATCATACTTACCTGTTGTGCCTGTAGCTGCGAAAGGCTGTCTAACAATAACCTTAAGAGTTTCAAGACCAAAATACTCATCCATATCCTTCTTATTTATAGTAATCTTGCCAGTACCTGGTACAAGATACACTCTTGCAATACTGCTCTTTCTTCTACCTGTTCCGTAAAATCTTGTATTCTTAGCCACGAATGTTTCCTCCCTTACTAATACTTAATCTCTAAAACTTCTGGCTTCTGTGCCTGCTGCTCGTGCTCAGGTCCGGCATAAACATGAAGCTTCTTGATCATCTGTCTTCCAAGTGGTCCCTTTGGAAGCATTCCCTTGATTGCAAGGTATATAACATCTTCCGGCTTCTTAGCAAGCTTCTCCTTAAGAGTCTGCTCCTTCATACCTCCAACATAGTCTGAATGATGGTAATAGATTTTCTGCTCCATCTTCTTACCGGTTACTTTAATCTTATCCGCATTAACTACTACTAAATAATCTCCTGTATCGATATGTGGTGTAAATGTTGGCTTGTTCTTACCTCTTAAGATAGCAGCTATCTCTGATGATAAACGGCCTAATGTATGTCCTGTAGCATCAACTACATACCACTTTCTTTCAATGTTTG
This sequence comes from Lachnospiraceae bacterium UBA7589, assembly GCA_002476495.1. Taxonomy (GTDB): domain Bacteria; phylum Bacillota; class Clostridia; order Lachnospirales; family Lachnospiraceae; genus Coprococcus_C. The sequence continues at coordinate 75,624 of DLKL01000003.1, read as the reverse complement.
ATGGGCTTGCCATAAAGCTCTTCATTGTGGTTCCTCCTTAAATTCTCAAATACTCTGTTTGTGCATTACGTCCGGTACTATATGCCGAAATGTCCGAAACGGCTATACCTTTCCTTCATGCCAATCTATGGTCACCGTACATCCCCACTATGTGAAAGCAGTTCGCAGAAATATCCGGTGTATATAACTGTCAGATACCGGGGCTGTTGGTATCAGGGCAGTCTTTACCTATCGTCACAGTTAAACATTATATTACACGCATCCGCCTGTGTCAACCGATTTTAAAAAATTTTACTTGGATTTTTTCAGCCGATACTGTATTTTACCGGCATATACTGTATTTAGCCAACTGGTTACGGATATTCTATACTTACCAGCGTAAGTCCGCAGGCTTCCGCCTTTGGTCCGGCTTTACCTCTGTCCTTTGCTTCTAAGATTTCCTTTACCTGCTCCGGGGGATACATACCCATACCACATTTTAACAATGTACCCATTATAATACGAACCATGTTGTATAAAAAGCCGTAGCCCTTTATCTCCATAATAATCATGCTGCCTTCTCTGGTAAACCTGATATCCGTCACATGTCTTACAGTTGACTCTACCTGCGTCCTGGCAGAGCAGAAGGATTTAAAATCGTGCTCTCCTATTAAATAATTGGCAGCCTGCTGCATTTTTTCCATATCAAGCTTGTAATATACAAATTTTGAATAAAGCCTTACCAATGGATTTGGAAATCTGGAATTCCATATTCTATATTGGTATGTTTTTATTGTGTCGCAGAATCTTGGATGAAAATCATCCGGCACCCGGGAGGATGCCTGGATTACAATATCCGCCGGCAAGCGCTGATTCAATGCAAATGATATTTTTTCGGCAGGAATTCTTGTCTCTGTGTCAAAAACAGCCACATTTCCAAGGGCATGAACCCCGGAATCCGTCCTGCTTGCACCAATTATATGAATATCCTCATCAAGAAGCCTGGAAAGCTCTCTATTGAGTATTTCTTCAATTGTTATTCCATTATCCTGGATTTGCCATCCATGATAATTTGTGCCATCATAGGCAACAATCAATTTTACTCTCATATCTTACTCCTGTATCAGTCTAGAATTTTATAGCAAGGTATATTCCACCCACCGTAATAAAGATCAGAATCACATATGCTATTATATCCTCTTGTCTATATCTCAGAGGCATAAGCTTTGTTCTGTCTTTTCCTCCGGTATAGCACCTCGCATCCATAGCCTCTCCCAGATTTTCGGCCCGCTCAATTGAATTGGAAAACAGTGGTACTATAACTGTTTTCATAGTCTTAAGCCTTTTTATGGGGTTTCCCTTTCCAAAGCAGGCTCCCCGGGATTCCTGGGCCTTCATAATTCTGTCCAGCTCTTCAAACAGGACAGATATAAACCTTAAACCTATAGTTATGCTCATAGCCACAGAGCCACTCAGATGGAAGCACTTTTCCAGCCCGTCCGTCAGCCGGGTAGGCGTTGTGGTATACATAATCAATGATGATACAAATATTATGAGCATCATTCTCCATACTAGAAAACCGAATTTAATTATTCCCTCTTTTGTTATAGTTAAACCGAGGATTTTTCCCAGGGTAGTTCCCGGGGTTGTAAATATGCTTATAGCCGAGCATATAATCACAAAAAGGAAAATCCCTTTGCTTCCTTTAACCATGTATCTTAACGGAACTTTGCTAAGTGCCAGTTCTCCCAGAAATACAAGTGTCATTCCCACAAAAAGAGGAACATTTCTATCCAATAATATTAACAATATGTATATTATTGTAAATCTTATTTTAACTCTGGGGTCAAGACCGTGAACAGGCGAATCTTTGCTGTAATACTGCCCCACTGTGACATCTCTTAACATTCTATTAACCTCTGTAATGCCGTCCAAGGGCAGATTTTATATTATCAATTCCTTTCTTTCTGTCCTTTGTAATGCAATCCACCGGCAAACCTTCTTTTCTAAGTCCTGTAAGCACCTGCATAATCACAGGAAGCATACTTGCATTATCTCTGTCTGCGTTCCACATTCTGTAAAATGCATTGGCAGAAGTATCATCAACTACAACCTTTCCTCCCTCAAGGGCAATAACCCTGTCACTGTAGGCCGCAACGCTTTCTATATCATGGCTTACGCACACTATGGTTATATTGCTCTCCCGATGAAGGATCCCGATTATATCAAGCATTTCCTGCTTTCCCACGGGATCAAGTCCGGCAACAGGCTCATCCAATATAAGATACTCCGGCTTCATGGCGAGCACTCCTGCCAGTGCTACCCTTCTTTTCTGCCCTCCCGATAGTTTCTTTATCGGCATATCATACACATCCTGAGACAATCCTACAAGCTCAATGCACTCGTAGGCCCTTTTCTCAGCCTCCACCTCGCTTATTCCCATGTTTCTTGGGCCAAAAACCACATCCTCGTAGACATTTTTTGCAAAAAGCTGTTTCTCCGGATATTGAAATACATAGCCTATTTTACGTCTGATACTTAGTATATCCGTTGAACGGTCATTAATATCCAGCCCATCCACATAGACCATTTCCCGGTTGCATTTTAAAAGGCCGGACATGACTTGCAATAAAGTTGATTTTCCTGAGCCTGTAGGACCTATTATGGATACATATTCTCCTTTTTTTATCTGCAGAGAAATATTTTTTATTATTTTTTTCCTTCCGTAGGAAAAGGTTGCTTTGTTGAGTAATATCGCATTTCCGGGATTAAGCTTTCTGACATTTTTTTCTGCTACAGGCATGTCTGTATTCTTTTCAAATGCCATAGGAAATTTTAGCTTTATTGAGGAAATAATCTGATCTACGGTGAATATATCCTTTCTATCTATAATTCTGTCTTCATACAGTTCATCCCGTAATTTTATAACCTCCGGTACATCCAGTCCACATTCCAGAAGCTTTTCCCTACCGGAAAAAATTGCCTCCCGTCTTCCTGCCATAACTATCTTTCCCTTGTCCATGACAAGTATTTTGTCTGCCTGCAAAAGCTCATCCATCATATGGGTAATCATTATAACTGTAATCCCAAATTCGCTTGCAAGCCTTTTCATAAGAGTAATTATTTCCCATCTTGATTTTGGATCAAGCATACTTGTGGCCTCATCAAGCACAATACATTCAGGCTTCATGGCCAGAACGCCTGCTATTGCAACCTTTTGCTTTTCTCCTCCGCTTAAGGAATTAATCGGTTTTTTTGAAACCTTTTCCGCCAAATCCTCCCCGTTGGCAAGTCCAACCCGGGATATAGCCTCCATAACCCTCTTCCAAAGCTGCTTTTCAGGCACACCTATATTTTCTGCTCCAAATGCAACATCCTCGGAAACAATGCTTCCTATAATCTGGTCATCGGGATTTTGAAAAACCATACCTGCACTTTTCCGTATAGAAAGCCGGTTATCCCTGTCCATGGCATTCATGTTATTAATTATTATTGTTCCTTCTACAGGAATAAGCAGACCGTTGAGAATTCTTGCAAGAGTACTTTTCCCGGAGCCATTCCTGCCCATTATTCCAATGAATTCACCTTTCCCTGCCTCAAGGTTAATCCCCCTGATGGCATTTATCATATCAGTGAGATTGCCTTCCTCATCCCGGTCAAAATATTCAAATGTAAGATTACTGATTTTAATCATCTATATGTCTCCATTTGTCAGCGTACTGGCAGCAAAAATCACATTTCAGTGCACATTACTGTTTTTTAGAGAGCCACTCTCTTATCTCGTTAAATTCCACCCTGTGTTTTCCTGAGGTTGAACCCGGGTTTCTTTTGATAACCCTGTTTGCATTCTTTTTGTACTTTTCAATTCTGTCAATATATTTTTCACGGGCCCCGGTAAGCTCAAGCTTAATCCTCTCAAGCTCGGCCTTACTGCTTTCCAGCTTCTCCTGAAGCTTCTCCTTATCATCATTAATAAAAGCCATAAGCACATCAACCCGCTTTTGCAGGCGAAGCACCTTCTCGTTCTGAAGAATCTTTTCATCAATAATCCTTCTGAGATCAAAGGCCTCTCTGGCAGACATAATCAAGTCACTGACAAAGCCTGCGGCAAACAAAATATCCAATATGATTAGAACCTTACTGTTGATTCCAAGTATAAGATTTTCCACCGGAGTGTGAATTATTTTAACCAGCACAACGGACAAAAAACCCCACATAATCGAACATCCAAGACAAATATATCCATTTATATTGAAGGGTTCATAGCTGTAGTCCCAGTATTTGACATGAAATATTTTTTCCATGACATATCCTGTGAAATATTCCAGGGCAGTTGCCCCTGCCATTCCAAAAAAGAATACGAGAATAGTACTTTTCCTTACCGGAAGGGAGCAAAACAGCATTATTATTGCTCCAAAACCATAAATAGGCAAAAAGGGACCATTCAGGAAGCCCCTGTTTACCCACTTTCTATATTCAATTGACACATATATGCTTTCAAACAGCCAGCCTATAAAACAGTATATACAAAAAAAAGCTACCCATTGAAAAAAAGAATAATTGTACATCAAACTGCCTTCCTTTGTGAATATTTATATTCATATACTATACGAAGGCAAACCTTGTGTCAAACTAAAAATAACAGCAGTATGTACAAATCCGGCACATACTGCTGTCACAGGTCATAATCCATTTTTGGGTGGAAAATATGCTATATCATTTCCTCAATTTCATCCTTTGATACAGCGCCCACTTTTTTATCAACAGCTTTTCCATTTTCAAAGACAATAAAGGTTGGTATGCTCATAACCTTATATTTCATGGCAAGCTCACCCTGCAGGTCAATATTAACCTTTCCCACCTTTATGTCATCTCTTTCTTCTGATATATCATCCACAATCGGCGCCATCATACGACACGGCATACACCATTCTGCCCAAAAATCAACCAGAACCGGCACTTTACTGTTTAGTACCTCTTCCTCAAAATTATCTGCAGTTAATTCTATAATCTTCATAGCTATCTCCCTTTCTGTTATTTATATTAGTGAGATCTGCCATCCTTTCCCCAGAAAAACACTACAACGGTACCGGGGCCCGTATGACTGCCAATAACTGTCCCAATACTATTTATTATAATATCTCCCTGAATGTTAGGAAATGTTTCCTTAAGCAGCTCTCTTACATATTTTGCATCCTCCGGACTGGCTGACATAGACATCCAGCACCTGCCTGAATAATTAACTCCTCCATCTGCCAGCTCAGCCATTTTCTCCACAAGACGCTTAGCTGCCTTCTTCTTTCCTCTTACCTTTTCCCTTGATGCCAGCTTTCCCTCGTCATTGACACTTATTATCGGACATATATTAAGCATATTACCCAGAAAGCCTGAGGTTTTTGATAACCTGCCTCCTCTTACAAGATACTTAAGATCCGATACATACAGCCAATGCTCAAGTCTGTGTCTTGCATCAGTAATCCACTGTGCAAGCCGGTCAATATCCATACCCTCATCCCGCCTTTCGGAAGCCTCAGCCATAAGCATACCGTATCCTGTGGCTGCACAGAGGGAATCTATAACAATAATCTTTCTTTCCGGATATCTGGCTTTAAGCTCATCCCTGGCAACAAGAGCAGAATTATATACTCCCGATATTCCCGAAGAAAGGGTACAATGTAAAATGTCCTTGCCTTCCTCAAGAAACGGTGTAAAAAATTCTATAAATTCCTCCGGGTTAACCTGAGAGGTTGCTGTCATTGCTCCTTCTGCCATCTTCCCGTAAAATTCATCAAAGCTCATAGTCTGTCCTAAATCATCGGGATAAACAACCCCGTCAAGGCTGTAATGAAAATATATATACTTTATATTGTATTTGTCAAACTGTTCTTTTGTTAAATCGGCTGTTGAACAGGCACTTATAATATAATCACTCATTTCGAATACCTCTTTCACAATAATCTATACTATCAATGTAGTTTTCATTACTATGTTATATGTTTTTGTTCATTATGTCAAGAAGTTATTCAAAATCACTTATGTTATCAATTGCCAAACCAAATGTCAATATGCTGCCCGGCATTAACTTATTATGTGCAATATAAGTTAAAATATCCCTTTACACTCCGGTGTGATATTTTTTTACAAACCTTCTGTATAAAACGTAGCCTGCCAGAGTGGTTATAGTTTCCGTAACAGGAAAGGTAAGCCAGAAATATGCAAGTCCAAATCGGGAAAATACATACCCCAGAGGCACAAACAGAATCATAGTCCTTAGTATGGTAAGCATTGAGCTGGTAAGCGGCTTTGCGATTGCCTGAAAAAACACAGGATATATGAGGGATGTAACCATAGGAATGAAGCTCATACCTATTATCCTTAATCCCCTTACACCTATATTAATCACCTCTGCATCCTTCGTAAAAACTCCAAGAAGCTGAGATGGTATTATTTCAAAGGAAAGTGTCCCTACAAACATAAGACACATTCCCAGGATAATGGCCATAAACAGGGTCTTTTTACATCTGTAAATATTACCGGCTCCATAATTGTAGCTTATTACCGGCACAATACAGGTTTGCATGGCTCCAAGCGGTATAAAGAAAAAGGTCTGCCACTTATAATATAACCCCAGTGCCGTAACCGCCTGATCCGAAAAGCCTGCAAGAATCAGGTTCAGTCCAAAAATGTAAAATGTATATGCCGACTGCATAAGTATATTAGGAATTCCCAGCTTGTATATTTCCAAAACCCCACTCTTGTAGCTTGAAGGGGAAGGTGATTTTCTAAACCCCTTTTTCATTACAATCAACGCTGCAATTATCTGACCCAAAACTGTCGCAATTGCCGCACCCTTTATTCCCATTTCCGGAATACCGAACATTCCGAAAATCAGTATAGGATCAAGAATAATATTAGTTATGGCTCCTATTATCTGGGCATACATAGGTGTTTTCATATCTCCGTATGCCTGTAAAACCTTTGTCCATATGCTCTCAAGAAACAAACCAAAGCTAAAGACGCATACTATCCTTCCGTAAACTATAACCTCTTCTGCCACCACTGTGGAATCAGTGGACATCCTTGCATAAGCCGGCATTATGCTATAGCATATGACAGCAAACAGCAGCCACATAACAACTCCGAGAATTGTCCCCATTCCGGCAGTTTCCTCAGCCTTTTTTTCTTCCCTGACTCCAAGCCTGAACGCAATTCCCGTATTAATCCCCACTCCGGTTCCCACTGCAAAGGCTATCATCAAAAGCTGGATTGGATAGATAATAGACAATGCCGTAAGCCCGGTTTCCGAATACTTTCCTACAAAAAGGCTGTCAACGATGTTATAAAGTGCCTGAATAAGCTGGGCAAGCATTACAGGCGGTGCAATTTTAAGCAATATTCTTCCTATTTTTTCCTGACCGTAAAAATTATTATCCTGTTCCATATCTATTCCTCTGCCTAAAAAAGGGAAATGAATACGTTATAATTATCATTTCCCCTGCAAATATGCTTATTACAATATATTTATTCCATGCTCCCCAGCCTTCTTAAGTACATCCAAAGGCCAGATTGATGACTGGACTTCTCCGATGTGGGCTCTTTGTAAAAAGAACATACAAATACGTGACTGTCCAATTCCTCCACCTATTGTATATGGCAACTTTCTATCAAGAATGTCCTTCTGGAAAGGAAGCTCTGCTCTTTCCTCACATCCTGCCTTCTTAAGCTGCTCCTTCAAAGAAACCTCGTCAACCCTGATTCCCATTGACGAAAGCTCAAGTGCTGTGTCAAGAACCGGATAATATACAAGAATGTCTCCGTTAAGACTCCAGTCATCATAATCAGGAGCCCTGCCGTCATGAGGTTCTCCTGACTTAAGCTTGTCTCCTATGCCCATAAGGAAAACTGCCCCCTTCTCTCTGGCTATTATGTTTTCCCTCTCCTTCGGAGACTTATCAGGATACATATCCTCCAATTCCTGGGTAGTAATAAAAAATATCTCATTTGGAAGAAACGGATCCATAAAATGATATCTTCCACATATGTAATATTCAGTCTGCTTAATCGCCATATATATACGAAATACTGTCTCTTTTAAGGTATTTGGATTTCTGTCATCCTTTTCAATAATTTTCTCCCAGTCCCATTGGTCTACATATATTGAATGGACATTGTCGGTATCCTCATCTCTTCTTATGGCACTCATGTCGGTATATAAGCCTTCTCCCGGCTTAAAATCATATTTGTCAAGAGCCATTCTCTTCCACTTTGCAAGAGAGTGGACAATTTCAACCACTGTACCATTCTGCTCCTTTATATCGAAGGCAACCGGTCTTTCCACACCATTAAGATTGTCATTTAATCCTGTCTCCGGCTTTACAAAAAGAGGTGCCGAAACCCTGGTAAGATTAAGTGCAGAAGCAAGAGCTCTTTCAAAATAATCCTTTACCTCTTTTATTGCTATCTCTGTTTCCTTTATTGTCTGCGGGCTTTTATAACCCTCAGGAATATATATGCTTCCCATATGCAAGCTCCTTTCAGTAATTATTATGCTGTTCCTGCTCAATTAGAGCTCGCAGGTACCTACTGTTCTTGGAAACGGAATTACGTCTCTGATATTGCCCATTCCTGTCAGATACATAACGCATCTTTCAAAGCCAAGTCCAAAGCCTGCATGCCTTGCCGAACCATATCTTCTGAGATCAAGATAGAAATCATAATCCTCTTCCTTTAATCCAAGCTCCTTCATACGCTCCGAAAGCTTTTCCACATCGTCCTCTCTCTGACTTCCACCGATAATCTCGCCTATTCCAGGCACCAGACAATCCATGGCTGCAACTGTCTTTCCATCCTCGTTAAGCTTCATGTAAAATGCCTTAATCTCCTTTGGATAATCAGTCACAAATACAGGACGCTTATATATCTCTTCAGTAAGATACCTCTCATGCTCTGTCTGTAAATCACAGCCCCAGAACACCTTGTATTCAAATTTATCATTATGCTTCTCAAGAAGCTCGATTGCCTCTGTATAGGTTACATGACCAAATTCACTGTTTAACACATGCTGCAGTCTTTCAATAAGACCCTTATCTACAAAGCTGTTAAAGAATTGCATTTCCTCAGGGGCATTTTCAAGAACATATCTTATAATATATTTTATCATACTCTCTGCAAGTATCATATCGTCCCTTAGATCTGCAAATGCTATCTCAGGCTCAATCATCCAGAATTCCGCCGCATGACGGGTGGTGTTGGAATTTTCTGCCCGGAATGTAGGTCCGAAGGTATAGATATTTCTAAATGCCATAGCATATGTCTCGCCATTTAACTGTCCACTTACTGTAAGATTAGTCGGTTTTCCAAAGAAATCCTTCCTGTAATCTACCTTTCCGTCCTCTGTCATAGGCAGGTTAGCTGCATCAAGTGTGGTTACGCTGAACATCTCACCTGCGCCTTCACAGTCACTGCCTGTAATTATAGGGGTATGCACATATACAAAATCCCTTTCCTGGAAAAATTTGTGTATAGCATATGCAATAAGTGAACGGACACGGAACACTGCCTGGAATGTATTGGTTCTTGCACGAAGATGTGGTATAGTACGGAGATATTCCAGACTGTGACGTTTTTTCTGTAACGGATAATCAGGAGTAGACTCTCCCTCGACCTCAATCTCCTTAGCCTGAATCTCAAAAGGCTGCTTTGCCTCCGGTGTAGCCACAAGAGTTCCTTTAACAATAAGGGCTGTTCCCACATTAACCTTGCTTATTCTGTCAAAATTATCCATTTTATCGTGATAAACCACCTGGATAGGTTCAAAAAAGGTTCCATCATTGAGCACGATAAAACCAAAGGTTTTGGAATCTCTGTTACTTCTGACCCAGCCACCTACTGTTACATCCTTATCATAATATTCTTCTTTATTCCTGAATATATCTCTTACTTCTACAAGTTCCATCTTATTTTACACTCCTCACTGTCCCCTGAAATTATGCTCATATAACAGGCTATATTATAAACTACAGTTTTTTGATTTACAAGAAAAATCTGGCTATCAAAGGATTATATCGAAAACAAAAGCTGTCCGTAGGTCGGATAAGGGAGCATTGCCTCAGGTATAAGTGCCTCCGCCTCATCAGCATAAGCCCTTATATCATTCATATCCTTAAGAACTACGCTCTCATAATATTTTGCAGCCTCCAGATGGTTTTCAATCTCCTTTGCTTTTCTGTTATGCCCCTTCAGCCTTTCTATACCCTTGTATATATTGGTCTGGGCATAGGACAGCTCCTTAATATATGCCTCCTCACTGTCAATGCTTACTCCTGAAACCACAGCTCTTTTAAGGGTTGCTGTCTGGGCAAGCTTATTGGTATATTCTACCACTGCCGGAAGAAAATCCTTTTGCAGCATCTCAATTAAAGTATTTGCTTCGAGATTGATCGTCTTCATGTAATTATCCAGCATAATCTCATATCTGGAATAAAGCTCCTGCTCTGTAAATATTTTGTGCTCCAGTAAAAGCTTTTTATTTTTATCACTTATATATTGCTCCAATGCATCCGGTGTGGATACCAGGTTAAAGAGTCCTCTGTTTTTTGCCTCTTCCACCCACTCCTCAGTATATCCGTTTCCGTTGAATATTACTCTTCTGTGGTGAGCCATAGTCTCCTGTACAAGCTTTCTTACAGCCTGTTCCATTTCCTCTTCCGGAACATCCTTCAGTCTTTCGCTAAAACAGTTCAGGGTTTCTGCCATTGCTGTGTTAAGAATCACATTAGGATCTGCAACAGAAGCTGCCGAGCCAAGCATCCTGAATTCAAACTTATTACCTGTAAACGCAAATGGTGATGTTCTGTTACGGTCAGTTGTATCCTGAAGGAAATGCGGCAGTACCTTTGCTATATCCATCTCCACATCATCATGCTTGTTTATTTCCCTGTCTTTTTGTATGGACCTTAATATCCTGTATAAGTCATCACCCAGGTATATTGATACAATGGCAGGGGGTGCCTCATTCCCTCCAAGGCGGTGATCATTCCCTGCACTTGCAACAGAAATTCTCAGCAAATCCGCATAGTCATCAACTGCCTTAATTACTGCAACAAGAAATACAAGGAACTGTGTATTTTCTGCGGGTGTCTTTCCCGGTTCAAAAAGATTTTCACCTGTATCTGTTGTAAGCGACCAGTTATCATGCTTACCGCTTCCGTTTATACCTGAAAAAGGTTTTTCGTGAAGAAGACACACCATATTATGCTTATCTGCCAGCTTCTTCATAATCTCCATTGTAAGCTGGTTGTGATCTACTGCCACATTGGCAGTTTCAAACACGGGGGCAAGCTCATGCTGTGCCGGTGCAGCCTCATTATGCTTCGTTTTTGCCGGTATTCCCAGCTTCCACAGCTCCATATCAAGGTCGTGCATATATGCAGCTATACGAGGCTTAAGATTGCCAAAATAGTGATCCTCCATCTCCTGTCCCTTAGGGGCCGGAGCACCAAACAGGGTTCTGCCTGTATATTTCAGATCTCTTCTGTTTTTGTATACATCCTTATCAACAAGGAAATATTCCTGTTCTGCTCCAATGGTAATGGAAATATGCTTTACTTCCTTATTACCCAGTATATGTAAAAGCTTTACGGCAGCCTTATTAAGAGTCTCCATTGATCTGAGCAACGGGGTCTTTTTATCCAATGCTTCTCCGCTGTAGGAGCAAAAGGCTGTAGGTATGTACAAAGTCTTATCCTTTATGAATGCCGGTGATGTAGGGTCCCATGCTGTATATCCCCGGGCTTCAAAGGTAGCTCTTAATCCTCCTGACGGAAAGCTTGATGCATCAGGCTCTCCCTTTACAAGCTCCTTACCGGAAAAGTCCATTATTATCTGTCCGTCCCCTGTCGGAGAAATGAAGCTGTCGTGCTTTTCTGCTGTAACATTTGTCATAGGCTGGAACCAGTGTGTGTAATGAGTTGCACCATTTTCTATAGCCCATTCCTTCATGGCAACCGCCACAGAGTTAGCTACGTCCAGCTGGAGGTGAGTCTCATTTTGAATTGTCTTACGAAGAGCCTTGTAAACATCCTTCGGTAATTTGTTTCTCATTATCCTGTCGTTAAAAACATAGCAGCCATACAACTCAGGTATATTTGAATCCATATCGGGTTCCTCCTAATTATGATTTATCACTTGGAAAAGTTCCATATGTTTGTAGTATACTAGATTTTAACATTTTTTCAATGTTTTTTTATGTAGAAAAGACAAAGAGGCTGACATATAATGTATATATGTCCGGCCTCCTATTCAGGGTATTTTTATTTACAAATGTCAAGAAGATAAGGTATTGCCATCTCAAAATTCACACCGTACCAGCAGCTATCCTCCATTGTAAGCTTTATACAATATGCGGTATAGTCGGCTGCTATCTTAAGTGCTTCCTTCCATGTTTTGCCCTGCATCATTGCTCCTACACAGGTGCTGGCAAATACATCTCCGGTTCCATGATAGCTCTTTGCCAGCTTATCATGTTCATAATAATAAAACTCATCCTTTTCCCTGTCATATCCCATAACACCGGTTTTTCCGGGTGCAAAGCCCACACCGGTCAGCACAGATATCTTAGCCCCCAGTCCGGAAAGCTTTTTCAGCATCTCCTTCACATATGCCTCATCATAACTTTCCCTGTATTCCATTCCTGTCATGTATGATGCCTCTGTTATATTAGGAACAATTATATCCGCCTTTTCACAGAGAGTTGCCATTTTGGCAGCAAATTTCTCGTCAAATGCAGGATAAAGCTTTCCGTTATCTCCCATAACCGGGTCTACAAAAATTATATTATCCTTTGTCTTGAAATCCTCAAATATTCCCTTTATAATGTCTATCTGCTCAGGTGAGCCGAGATATCCGGTATATATGGCATCAAAGCCTATCTTTTCATTCTTCCAATGATTTGTTATAGGAACAATCTCATCTGTCAGATCCCTGAAGGTGAAATTCTTAAACATTGTATGGGTTGAAAGAACCGCTGTGGGAATTATGGCTGTTTCAACTCCCATGGCCGATATAATAGGCAATGCAACAGTAAGTGAGCATTTACCTACACAGGATATGTCCTGGATTGTTACTATTCGTTTCATATTTTTCTCCTTATCTGCATTAAAAAATGTATCTTTTAGCTTTACTTTTTTATCTACTGCCATTATACTTGATATTGGGTATATCGAAATATTCAATTTTAGTTTATTAAATAAGGTCAGATTGGAGAATTATGCTTACATATACTTTTGAAAATGCTAAGGGTGAAAGTCTTTATGAGCACCTGTATAATGAAATAAAAAAGGACATTTTAAGCTTTTCGCTTTCACCTAACGAAAAGCTGCCTTCCAAAAGAGCTTTGGCAAAGAATCTTAATATCAGTACAATTACTGTAGAGAATGCCTATGCCCAGCTTGTAGCCGAAGGATACATATATTCCATCCCTAAAAGCGGGTTTTATGTAAGTGATATTTCCCAGCGAAAAATGCCTGTGTCAAAAAAGGTTGTTGATGAGCCTGAAGCTGTGGAATCTGTCCCCGGCTACTTTGCTGATTTTGTCAACAATTACATTTCCAGTGAGTATTTTCCATTTTCCATCTGGAACAGGCTGATGAGAAATATAATGTCAGATTACGCAAAAAAGCTTATGGTCAGATCTCCCTCCCAGGGTGTAGCAAAGCTCCGTCGTGCCATTGCCGCTCATCTTTACCAGTTCAGAGGTATAAGTGTATCACCTGATCAGATAATTGTAGGTGCCGGAACAGAGTATTTGTACGGTCTTATTATACAGCTTCTGGGAAGAGACAAGCTTTATGCCGTAGAGGAGCCCGGATACCGGAAAATATCCAAGGTATATGATTCCAACAATATTAATTCTGTTCATATTGGTCTGGATGAACTGGGAATAGATATTAAGGCTCTTGAAAAATCCCGGGCTGACATACTTCATATTTCACCCTCACATCACTTTCCTACCGGAATCGTTACACCTATAAGCCGTAGATACGAAATCTTATCCTGGGTATCCAAATCTCCTGACAGATATATCATAGAAGACGATTATGACAGCGAATTCCGTCTCCTTGGCAAGCCGATTCCTTCGCTGTCCAGCATTGATGTACTGGACAAGGTGATATATATGAACACATTTTCAAAAAGCCTGTCCTCCACCATAAGAATAAGCTATATGGTTCTTCCAAAGGCACTTATGGACAGATATAACCAGACGCTTAGCTTTTACTCATGTACCGTCTCAAATTTTGAACAGTATACCCTGGCCGAATTCATTGAAAAGGGCTATATGGAAAAGCATATCAACAGAATGAGAAATTATTACAGGGCCCAGAGGGACTCCATCCTGTGTGCCATAAAAAGCGAAAAGTATTTTAACCGTACAAAAATAAAGGAGGAAAATGCGGGACTACATTTTTTGCTGGAGGTCGACACCGATATGTCCGACACCATGCTTGTAGAAAGAGCCCGCAAAAAAGGTATAAACATATCCTGCCTAAGCCAATATTATTATGATAAAAGCCATGCAAAGGAGCATACAATTATAATTAATTATTCCGGTATTGACAGGGAAATTATCCCTTCTGCCATTACCCGCCTCTATCAGGCTCTGTGGGATTAGCCTTTTTTCCAGGTTATAAGCCTATAGCTTTCCAATACGGAAAGGTATTTTGCCAGACGTTCATAAAGAGGCTCCGTGGCTTCACCGAATTCCTCCCTCAGCATAATGCCAAGTGTGATTATGTTCCTGCTTCCATCAAGCATTGGCCATAAAAAGCTTCCCGTCCTATCAAGATGAATATAGTATATGGGAAGCTTTCCTGTTATTAATCCCAGATACCTTGACAGTCCCCTCCTTTCTATCACCAGGGTTATCCTTCCATCCTCCTGTCTCCAGACAAGGCTTTTACGCCTTTCCGGTATTTTTTCCAGATAATTTTCCCTACCTCTCACTTCTCTTTTTTCCTCCATTTTTTATTAATACACCTATAACAATTCCAAACAACGCAAGACTTCCCAATGCCCCGGTAACAGGGCCGAGGCTTACAATCCCGGATATATCAATCATTTTATCAAGTCCAAGAATTGTAAGAATGGCAAGGATTATTCCTACCAGTCCTTCCCCGGCAATCATTCCCGAACAAAATAAAACGCCCTCATTTACCAATCCGTTTTTAGATTTTCTCCTTTTTTCAAGAATAAATCTTACTACCCCACCTGCCATTATGCATGCATTCAAATGCACCGGCAGATATACTCCTATAGCAAATGGAAGTACGGGAATCCCCAATATCTCCACTATAAGCGCCGTCACTCCTCCCAGAATAACCAGTGTCCATGGCAGTCTGTTTTCCATAACACCCTCGACTATTATTTTCATCAGGGTAGCCTGGGGAGCTCCCAGCTCCTTTGAGCCAAATCCCCATGCACGATCAAGGAGATAGAGTGTTCCCCCTATAGCAAGGGCTGAAGCTGTTACTCCCACAATTTCACATATCTGCTGTTTTCTTGGAGTTGCTCCCAACAGATATCCTGTCTTTAAATCCTGGGAGGTATCCCCGGATATGGCGGCAATAATACATATTATGGAGCCAATGGCAATAGCTGCCTGCATGCCTTTTACTCCTGTTTCTCCTGTTCCTCTTAAGATAAGAGTAGTTATAAGCAGTGTTGCTATGGCCATTCCTGACACCGGATTGTTACTGCTTCCTACAAGGCCTACCATTCTTGAGGACACGGTTGCAAAGAAGAAGCCGAATACAACTATTATTACAGCACCTGTAAAGCCCACAGGTATAACCGGCAGCCACCATACCAGAAGTGTCAGAATTCCAATGGCCCCTATAACGACTTTAATATTTATATCCCTGGCTGTGCGTTCGTCAGGTTGTGAGGAGCTGCCCTTAAGCTCCTTCATGGAGTCCTTAAATGTATCTATTATCAGCGGCAATGATTTTATCAGACTTATAATTCCACCTGCTGCCAGTGCCCCCGCACCTATATATCTTATATATGAGCTCCATATTCCTGCTGCACCATTTTCCATATATATTTTCCCTATGGTCTCCGTTCCCGGACTTAAAACCATATTCTGCCCTAATAGCACAAATATCGGTATCAGCACCATCCAGCTTAAGACACCTCCCGCAAACATATATGAAGCAATCCGGGGACCACATATATATCCGACGGAAAAAACTGCAGGATATATCTGGGTTCCTATCTCTCCTCCATATTTCCTAAATCTTATTGCTATCTCTCCGGGAATTACCTTAAGTCCGTCAATGATAAATTTTACAAGTGCTGCAAACCCCATTCCTTTGAATACACTTCCGGCATTTGCTCCCTTATTTTCTCCTGCAAGAAGCACCTCTCCACAGGCTGTCCCTTCAGGATATGGCAGGTTGTTATGCTCCTTTACAATAAGGGCATTTCTTAAGGGCACCATAAAAAAGACTCCAAGAAGACCTCCCAGCAATGCAATAAGAGTAATCTCCCCTATACCCGGCATTTCTCCCATGCCTTCTCTTCCCCACAAAAAAAGAGCAGGAATAGTAAAGATTGCTCCTGCTGCCAAAGATTCCCCCGCAGAACCCATTGTCTGAACTATATTGCTCTCAAGAATAGAATTTTTCCTCAGTATTACCCTGATAACTCCCATGGCAAGAACTGCCGCCGGTATAGATGCGGAAACTGTCATTCCTACCCGCAAGCCAAGATAGGCATTTGCTCCACCAAATACCACTGCCAGAATTATACCCATAATAACAGAGGCTGCCGTTATCTCAGGCATAATCTGATCAGGGGATATATATGGTTTAAATTCTTTGTTGTCATTCATTTCCATACCTCACTAATATTAACTTCTGCATTGTAGTATGTGTATAAATGACATTTTTATGTAATTCTAAAGTATAATATTCAATTTGTCAGGAATACATGTAAATGTAACAGTTTTTACATCCCCGAGATATTCCCCATCTCCATGAAGAACCATAGGACGGCTAATTGATATTTTACATTCCTTGCAATTAAAAATCTCAAAGCCCTTTAATTTTTCATGCTTTGCCATACAAAGCAACGGAAGGCAGAAAAAAGTTCTCCACTTTGGTATTGTATGAACTATACACATCGACAATTCTCCGTCATCCGCCACAGCTTTCGGCGTCATAGGAACACCTCCGCCCTCAGTCTTAAAATTCATGGCAGCGGCAAAAATCACCTTATTATATTCCCTTTCTTCACCGTCAATCCAAACCTTAAAATCTGCTGTAGTCATGCTAAACAGTGTCTGCACCGTAAGAATAAGGTAGGTGAGCTTTCCCATATGAATTTTGTTGAGAAGTTTCTTTATTTTAGAGGTAAGTGCTTTTTTGCATACTATCGCATCCAGTCCTACTCCTCCGCTTATTGCAAAATTCCTCCTATTATTGTCCCCATATACAACCTGTCCCATGTCTATGTTATTTATTTGGGGATTTGTAATTATCTTTTCTATCATTTCAACAGGCCTTGACTTTATACCCAGCCCCCTGGCAAAATCATTTCCGGAGCCTGTAGGAATAACCCCAAGATATATTTTGTTAAAATCCTGTATTCCATTTATAACCTCATTTATCGTACCGTCTCCCCCGATTACAATAAGATTAATTATCTCTGCTTCTTTTTGTGACAGGGATTTTGCCAGCTTTGTAGCATGACCCTCATATCTGGTATTTACAGCCTTGTATACAACCTTGTTGCTATCAAGATAATCCTTTACCTCTCTCCATATATCCATACCCTTCCCACTTCTTGATTTGGGATTTACAATAAAATAATACATTATCTCTCCTCTTTTTTTGTGATGTTCTTCTTCCTTTTGCTTTTGCATGGTTTTTCTCCTGATTATCCGGCTATTTATTTAAAATATCATAATCAATCAGAGCATTTTTTATTCGATTTATTACCTCATCTGAAAAGAAATAGTATCGTATTCTTTGTTCATTTCCATCATCAAAATTACTTACCTCCTCCATTGCATAATCAGCTTCTCCAAATGAAATAATTCTTCCAAAAGCCGGGCGCATGGAGTCATCGTCGCTACAGTTCTGAGAATTGTAATCCTGGAAACTATAGGTTCCGTCATTCGCAATCACAATCATTTCGTTAAACATATCAAATTGATACCCTCGTACTTCTTCTCCTGCATCATGCAAAATAAATATATCATCATTCTCACAAGTCAACACAACCTCTGCCTTCCCATCTCCATCCATATCTACAATGCTAAAGTACAATACCTTATATTCTTTATCTTCTGTCTTGCTTCTAATATAATTATCCTCCAGATAATAACTTCTCCTTTCATCCGTTACACAAATAAAATCTTCACCTTCTGTCAAAATGTCAAAATATACCTGTAACTCCTCTGCTGTATACGGAATAACTTCTTCTGCAATTTCCTCCGTTGCTATATTTTTTACAACACGCCATTCTTCCTCCGTCAAATCACCCAGCAGGTTTTTTTCTATCAGCTCTTCTTCGAAATCTATATCTTCAGCTTTTTCCACATTCAGCAAAGCTTCCGTATATTTATAAAATTCTTCAGAGGTCACTTCCGTACCTTCCACTTCATAATAATCATGTTCCATATATGCCAGTATTTCTTCCTCATAGGTTCCCCTATCAAAGTGTATTCGATAAAATCCGCCTATATCAGATGCGCTTGAAGTATTATAAACACCATTGGTAAGAATTCCTTTCATGCCTCTATAGGGAAACTGATAACTGTATACCTTTCCATCCTGATAATCAAGTACCTGAGTCGTTTCAGGCATACAGCCGGTAAGTATCATCTCGTCTTCATTATCGCCATCCATATCCACAAGCATAAAATCATAAAATGTAAACGATGTCGTCAAAGCCCCATCACGCCAATAATACTCATTCCAATAAAATTCCTGACAGCCTTCATTTGCACTGATAAAAGGTTTCTTACTGTTTAGAACCAGATAAAATTCCAGCAGGTTTTCCGATATATTTAATGCGTCTATTTCCTCTGCAGATGAATATCCCGTTATTTGATCCCGTTCCCCGGATACCGAGCATCCGGTCAAACACCCAATTAACATTACCATGAAAATTATAATTCCTGTTTTATATCCTATTCTCATACCTTATTACCTACCTTAATTCTAATTCCGAAGACCATGTTTCTATTGCAGTCGCATATGCCCATCTCTCCTCTGTATTGTTCATTTGAGGATTTTCAATCTGATCCATAAAATAATACATTGCATCATATGTTGTTTCTTTACTCAAAAAATTCTCCCAATATCCAGCACATATTCCTTCTTCCATTTCATATTTAAAATAATTTAACTGAGTGTCCAAATTATATACCGAACCACCCGTATTATTTGCATACTCTAATAACTGTTCTTTTCTTGACTCTAATGTCCACTGACAAATACCATAACCGACACCATCATCTTCCTTAAATTCATACTCATCATATAATCCTGTATATCCATAACTTTCCTGCGCATTTGTTGCCGAAAATCTTGATTCTGCATAAATATTAGCCATAACTGCAATAATTTGTTCTTTTGACAATTCCATTTGTCCCAACATATTCCAACAAGCAACAAAAGTTTCCTTCTGAATCTGATCCATTCCTTCTCCTAAATCTAAATCTTTTACATCATCTATTGATATATCCATCTTATGCTTATTATAATAATCTTTAATCGCAGCATATACCTTTTTAGTATCCGTACTGCTATAACAATTTGTAATATACATATTTATCAACATATCTGATTGATTTTCCATTATTATGTCACATAATTTTTCCCACTCAGACGGATCAATATCTTTTTTCGATTTTAACCATCTCAATAGAATTTTTCGTCCCTTTAAACTCATCTCTTCACGCTGATTTACAGAATTTTGTTCCATTTCAAATAGCATATTCACATTATCAAGTCCAATTTCATATGCCAATTTCATAACTTCTACCATTAACCGGATTCGTGCTACCTGTTCCTTCACAATCTCTGCACACTCACGCAGAAATTCTGCAAATCTATGATCTGTCTCTGCCACATTTTCAAAAATTACATCTATTTGATTTCGTATACTGTTGTTTGTATCCAGAATCCGATTCTGATAACTATCAATTTGCTTCGTATAGGATGAGATTCCAAGTTTATCTGCCAACACTCCGAACTCACTAGTCCTTCCTCCACACCATTCCATAAATGGCTTCCATTCTTTGTTATCAACTATTTCTAATGTTTCGTATAATTCTTTCTTCTTTTCCTCTGAAAAATCTCTAATCATTTTGTCCTCCGATCATCAGTTTAATTTTTTGCTCACTTTTTTATCTATTTTCTGGAAATCGGTAATCATACTATTAAAATACTTTACGGTTTCTTCTGACAATGTTTCTATAGATTTATAAAAAGTTATATATAAATCAGCTAATTGCTCTATTTCCGTAATACTCTCTCCTTTACCAGAAACAGAAGGTTTTTCTATTATAGGATAATCAGCAGAAAGTTTCTGTATGCTATCCATGCATTCTTTTACTACTTCATATTCTAATTTTAATCCCGCCATAGTTACCTCCTTAATACAGGTATTGATCCAGTATATCAATTTCCTCCAGATAGTTCATAACCGTGTCTCTTACTTTCACTGATGTGTCAGAAATAACATAATTTAATTTTTGGGCGTATTCCCAAAAAAACTTTAGTGCATCAGATGTCTCGCCTTCTGCAACACCTTCTTCTGTTATGCGTTTCAGAGCAGCAATATAAGAATCTATCATATGTTGTAACTGCTTTCCCTGTGTTTCAAAATATTCTGCAACTTCATTTATGTAACTATCATCTATAACTAACTCTGTATAATGCATCCTTAACCTCCTCATCTGCCCTTGCAAGTTCCTGCCTTCGATAACTGATACTGCTATTAAAGCTCGCTATTTGACTATTGCACTCATTTATAATTTGCCTTTGTCTTTCTATTTCCCGACCAATTTCAGATTTTACTGTATCCATACTTCCATATGCACCTATGTACTCTGAACCATCCAGAAGCTCCCCCAGAATTCCATCATATGCTCCAACAAATTTTTCCTGTCCTGATATTTGAATGATATCCTCTCTCTTTATTTTACGGGCGATTCTGACAGATTCAAATTCAGCCTGATAATCATTGCATCTGGCATTTAATACGTTTAACTGACGTATATTTTTCTCCGTTTCTGCTTTTCTTTTTTCTGTATCTGCAATGTCTCTTTCTAACTGAAATATTTTCTGGTTAATTTCGCTTTTTGTCATTGGTTACTCCCTCCTCTATCACACAATATATTATTTCATCATTGTTCAATATAACTATCCAAGACATCCAAATCATCATTTAATTCCTGAATATATGCTCTTACAATCATATTTTCCAAAGATTTATCTGCACTATAATCTATGTTTTCTAAATGGAATTGTACTAATAACCCAGTGTTACCTTTCTAGGTTCATTTTCAATAGAAGTAACGAATGCCGAAAAAGTCTCCAATATTATAATGTAGGCAGCATAGGAGCCATTCTCTATGCTGAATTTCGCATCAGCTAATCAAGTTATGATAAACTTATAAACTGACTGGCATAATTGACTTGTGTTTCCCCCATTGTTATATCATCATCCATATTCGCAACAGCAATGGCAGATACCTTATTACTTTTTTCACATTTGCACCCACACCTTTCAATTATCAAAACCTATCTAAATCAAAATTAAAGAATTTACATCCTTTTACCTTATCTAATACAAGTAATATGGTTATCATTCCAATCCCGTTTATTAAATAATGGAATATACTTACATTTTTCCAAATCATACCTACAATAATTACATTGATTTTAGATATATATCTTAAATTTACTAACTGCCCCCTGCAGTTTGTGAAAAATCCATAGCATTCTAACTCTTCCGCCAATTTTTCCATAACATAAGAACACTGATAGGTTTTCTCTTCAAGTACAATAGCCACTTTTCTCATAGATTTGATGTATTCAAAATAGATGATATCATTTAACCTCAATATTACTACTGACAATTCCTTCATAGTATCATCCCAAACCTGATAAAACTTTTTCTCTATGATGTTGTTAGAGTAACTAATTTCTTTTATTAAATCCAGAAGTTGTTTCTGTAATTTATCCCTTTCTATTGGCTTACACAAAAATGAAAATGCATGTATATCATTGATTACCTGCATGCAATACTCTTCATAGCTTGTTATATAAATCAGCTTTATTTCGGGATAACGTATTTTTAATATCCTCCCTAGCTCAATACCATCCAATTCTTCCATGGAAATATCTAATATAGCAATGTCTATCCGCTTTATTTCCCCCAACATCGTTTTAGCGGAATTCATGGCTTGCAGATTATATTCTATTTCATGATATTTTAGTATTTCCCGGACCATTTCTGTTACATAATTCAGATCCTCTTTATCATCATCACAAACAGCGATTTCTAACATTATTTTACCCCATTTACATTCTATATTTCTAATCACACGACCTTTGTATACATATTTTGATTTTATAATACACATTCTTATAATACAACAGAAAATTATAAATGGTAATATAAAACAGATAAAATACCACTATATCTCCTATGTCACAATTGTTATGTTGAGGTTCTTTAGTGTTCATAAACTACCTGTTGAAACTTTCAGCAAAAAAACAGCCCTCTTTATGTAAAGAGAGCTGTTTTTGATATATTAAGACTAATTTGCCTTTTTTAATTTTCTTTCAAAGCATAAAAGAGCTGCCGAAGATATAATCAATATAATTCCAAGTGCCTCTACCGGAATGTTGTCACCGGTATTTACATTATTATCAATAATATCTGCCTTATCAGATATTATCCAATATGAGCCCTGATTATTCTTCATCATTCTGTATCCTGTAAGAGCCTGCATAACCTGCATGGTCGCATAAGAATTCACTCCCTCATCCAGCATATACCGATAGCCCCTTCCATCCTCTGCTCTGTAACCATAAAGGGCTGTCACTATATTATTGTCCGCTGTGCCAAAGCCATTCGCCTCTACAGCCGGGTCAATATTAAGCGCGTTAAGTGCCATAAGTACTACTGCTGTTGAATTACTGTTATTATCAAAATCATAGTTCGTCGACATCTTTGATCTCAGGTAATCAAGTCCTGCATTAACAGCGGTTTTAACCGAATCGTTACTGCTGTAGTATGGTGCCAGAGCCTGAAGTATAATTGCTGTCATATCAATACCTGCTGTATTGTTATCAAAAAGGCCAAAGCCCCCTTCACTGTTCTGATAGCCGATAAGTGCATTGATTATACTGTCTCTGCTCCACTTTGCACCATCCGGTACGGTAACATTTCTTGCATCCAATGCCAAAAGAGCATATGCCAGCTCATTTGACCCGGTATTCAAATCGGGATGATTATACAGCATATCTGCCAGATTCTTTCCACCTACATCAGTTATGTCCTTACCCATTGCCGATAAAGCAAGGACTGTCCTTGCTATATCTGTCGGTTTTTGCATACTGTCCCACTTTGAAACCTCCTTGACAACGTCTTCATAATATTTATCAAGAGTTTCCTTTGTCAGATTCTTTCCTGCTCTTAACATATTGAACACATACCATTCATACCCATAACCAATATTATCTCCATATACTGACTGCATATAGCTGCCACAGCTGTCTATTCCCCAGTCTACTGTTTCAGATACACTCTTATCCAATACCGGAAAAGCAGGCGTTACTTCGGGAGCAGCAGATGGTACAGGTGATACTGTCGGAGCTGTTGTCGGAGCTGTTGTCGGAGCTGTTGTCGGTTCTGTTGTCGGTTCTACTGTCGGTATAACCTTTGCACTAACTGTTACAATGCAAAATGCAGGAACAATAAAGCTTTCCTCTCCACTGATTTCTCCTGTTTCTTCTGCTGTTACAATATATGTCCCCGGTGTGTCAAAGCTAAGCTTAACCTTTCCGTCACTGTCTGTCAGTACACCTTCTTTTCTGGTACCATCCACAAATATCTGGGCATTACTACATACCCCCGTAACTGTATTAAAAGTTGAATCATAGCCTGTTCCTGTAAGCTGGAATTCAATCTCCTCACCGGCTTCCACCGACATTGTATTCTTTGCAAAATAGGTATATTTGTCACTATAAGCAGCTGAATCTACATATATATATCCATATATATGATCTCCATTGGATATTGCATCCCCTGAACTCATGGCTGATACATTGTTTCGCATATAACCAAAGGCTCCTGATGTATCACCCCACAGCTTTGTAAGCCATCCGGCTGAAGTATCTGCATATCCCTCTGAAGCACCACCGGTATAATAGTCATCATGTGCCTTTATAAATGCATCCGATATAGTATAGCTTTCCTTTCCGGTAAGCTTAACAGGTACATAACGCATGGTTTCCCCATCCTTTGAGGTTTCAAAGGCACCTCCATTGCTTATGCTTACATAAACAGTAATACTCTCATTCTCTGCCCTTACAATATTAACCGGCAGCAATGTAAGGCAAAAAATGAGACTTAATATAACAGCAAATAAAGCTTTTGTCACATTTCTTTTCTTATTCATAAGTATCCTCCTTAATATGTTTTTAGTATCACGTTACTGTATAGTCCTTCCCGTTAATCAAACGAAAAAAAACCACCACAGATTACTCTGTGGCGGCCATATCTCACCTACAGTAATAATAATCCACACAAAAGACAGCCTGCAACTGCCGTATCACAGGTCTCTTATAGCAGATTATGTGCATTATAGGTCTTCCGGCTTATGTAATTCGAAATAATATTTCCCGAACATCCTCCAGCCTTCTCAAGTATATACCCAATGACCGGCTCACGCCACGGCAGATGCTCTCTTACATTTACGGCAACTGGCTATGCTCCGGACTTTCACCGGATTCTCTCATCCCAGAGTCTGTATCACAGTCTTACTCTGAGTCATAATGCCATTTGATTATATTATCTTCTATAAATTTTGTCAATAAACCGGGCTTTGATGAACTAAGAAGCCGGCGCGTTAAATATTGATACCATGACCGGAATTAACAGATAAATTCCGTAAAGCATTGCAAGCAGCCATGCCATAGTGTCATATTCCGGAAAAATAATCCTGGGATTCCAGAGCACATCAGCATACCCAAGACAATCTGTGACCTGCCCTCCCACTATTAAAAATACCATTCCAAGAAGCATCAGCCGGTCTCTTACGTTAAAGCGATACAGTGGGTATGAGGTTCTTCCCTTCAAGGTATATCCCCTGGATTTCATACCTGTGGAGCATTCAATAAAATCATCCAATGTAGTGCCGATTACTGCCGAAGCGGTATTTATATAATTGCATACACTACTTTGCAATCTGCCCTTTTCTGCTCCACAGCCTGCACAATGTCTGCCTATTTTTACAAGGCTCCACCTTTCCTTCAGTCTGCCGATATTTCTGAATAATATTGCGGCAAAAAGTGAGGCCTTAGGGCAAATTCGTCCCAGAATATATATAATACGGTTGCCTGACATAATATTAATCATGCAAAGAAAACAAAGCATAAGGCTTGAGCCCTTTATGCTTCTTATTACTCCACTACAAATCGCTTCCATGGTCACATTGTTTCCAATGGAATTCCTATACAAAACAGTAACCCCGAAATGCCTATGGGAAATATAAAGCAACACATATATTGTCTGTATAACAAAAAAGAATAATACAAGCCTTAAACCTTTTTTTCCGTTAAGGACAAGATAGTATAATATCATGGCGATATATGCTGCAATAACATATAACGGATGCGTAAATACAGCTATAAAATATATTGCTGCGACAAAATATATGAAATTAATAATTGGATTAAAGATCGTAAATCCCATACTATTTTCCATCCATAATGCCATATTTTTTCTTTAAGCGCAGCAACCGGCTTCCCAGTGGCTGATAGAGCAGAAACAGTGTAAGTGCGGTAACCCCTCCATGAATAAGATTAAACGGAAGTCCTCCCGAATATATTACAATAATTGATGCTCTGTTAATTTCAAGTCCTGATGTAAAAAGTGAACATGTATCTAATATTCCACCTGTTATGAAAGCAGCTACAAAAAAGCCTGCCACAGCCACAGGAATACGCCTGTCAACAGAAAAGCTTCCAAGTCTGCCCAGGCATCCCATTATATAGCCTGCCATACCATACGCAAACATCTGCCAGGGTGTCCACACCCCCTGCATAAATACAAAGTTGCT
This sequence comes from Lachnospiraceae bacterium UBA7589, assembly GCA_002476495.1. Lineage (GTDB taxonomy): Bacteria > Bacillota > Clostridia > Lachnospirales > Lachnospiraceae > Coprococcus_C. The sequence goes on along the minus strand of DLKL01000003.1, from coordinate 49,283 downwards.
GACGAATGCTGTTATTGCTCCCACAAGAAAGCCATATACAGGACCATATACAAGCCCTGCAATCATAATTATCCCCAGCATCGGTTTAATATACGGAAACATTGCAAATGCAACCCTTGATATAACCGCAACAGCACTTAAAGTGGCAAGTGTTACCAGATCTCCTGCTTTATGTGTCTTTTTTTCAAAGGAGGCAAAAAAAGGGATCATACACATTACAATAATTATTGCACTGATTATATAATACTTCTGTATATTATATAATGCACTTATAACAAGTACAGCCGGTATTACTATCAAAAATATAATTATCCCCGGATTTATCCACATTTTTTTGTTATCTGCTATATCCTTTTGCACAGCTCTATCACATCCTCACCGGTTATGGCATCATCTATTATATATCTGGACATCTTATTTGCCCCCGTAGTATAAAATGCATTATTCCTAAAAAATTTATTTGTAACTTCAGTTGTTGTTATCCCCCCATCAAAGAACATGCTGACCATGTCACTGTAAATTGCACAAAATTCCAGATCATGCGATACCATAAGCACAGTCATTCCATCACGGCATAGTCCGGTAAGAATATCTCCAAGCTTTATCTTGTAGTGCCAGTCCAGTCCTTTTGTCGGTTCATCCAGAAGCAGTATTTTCGGTTTAGTAAGCAATACCTTTCCAAGTGCCACTCTTTGCTGCTCACCTCCTGACAAATCATAGGGATGACTGTCCATAATATCTTTAAGCATACATATATTAACAATATCATCAAGCTCCTGTTCATTATTACCACTAACCATTTCAAGGAGCTCCTCCTTCACTGTCTTTTTCACAAACAGGCTTCTTGGATCCTGCGGCAGCATGGCAAGCTTATTGTGGAATAATTCCTTATAGCTGTATTTTGTCAGTGATTTTCCTTCTACAAATATTTTCCCTCTATAAGGTTTACATACATTGCATATCGCTTTTAATGTTGTCGTTTTCCCGGTACCGTTTCCACCTACGATGGTGTGTATAATGCCCTTTTGCACCTTGAGATTTAATCCTCGAAGTATATCTTCGCCATTTTTTTCGTATCTGAACCACAAATCCTTCAGCTCAATAACAGGTATGTCGTCTATTGATGATTCCTTGTCCGTATCAGTATTGAGCACTACCCCTGATGGCTTTTCTTTTTTGTTATCTGACACATATTTTGTAAGCCATTTTCTACCCTCTCTGGTATCAAGGGGACTAATACCCTTCCCTTCCAATCCGTAAAATATCTTAACAGGGGCGGGCATGGCACAGAACATATCACTGTGGGTATTAAAGAGTGTCCCTCCAACCTGCTCAGGTCTGCCCTCAGCTATTATCCTTCCCTCATCCATCACAATAACCTTATCCGACTGTGGAAATACATCCTCCAATCTATGCTCAGCTATAATAATAGTTACTCCAAGCTCTCTGTTAATTTTTCTTACATTTTCAAGGAAAGCACCTGCCGCAACAGGGTCAAGCTGGCTTGTGGGCTCGTCCAATATTAAAATTTGGGGATTCATCACCATAACAGACGCCAAGTTAAGAAGCTGCTTCTCTCCTCCTGACAATTCCCTGGTATCTCGGTGAAACCAGTTCTGTATGCCAAAATAACTTGCCATCTCTGCAATTCTCGGTCCCATAGCTTCAGGACTTACTCCTGTGCTTTCCAGACCAAAAGCCAGCTCATGCCATACCTTGTCTGTAACTATCTGGTTATCCGGATTTTGCATTACATAGCCTATTTCTTCAGCCTGAGTTTTCTGTGACAGCAGTGAAAGAGCATTGTCATAATATAGAATTTCCCCCTTAATATCGCCATGTGGTGTAAGCAGTGGTTTTAGACATCTCAAAAGAGTTGTTTTACCACAACCACTTTTACCGCAAATTGTTATATATTCTCCCTCTTCCACATCAAAGCTTATATTATCCAGCACACTATTTTTTTTGTCAGGATATCTGAACGTCAGATTTTTGACTGAGTATATCGCCATCTTATTTCCTCCATGATATTTATTATGACCGGTATATTAATTAATAGTGCAAATATAACCGCCCCCGCTATTGTAAAAGCCCCTTGTGACAGTTGAAGCTCCGGATATATATATGCTTTTATTTTTCCACAAAGAATGAGGCTTAAAAGTCCAACAATAGCTATGCATAAAAGCGACATAAGAATTTTATCCCTAAGAGCAAATCTGTACATTTTAAAATGTGTACCTTTACCCTGCCCATAGCCACGACTTCTCATACTGTCAGCCGTTGTAATTCCATCCTCAAGAGCCCCGCATGCCAATATTGAAATGTTTAGCATACCTCTCTCTATCCCCTTTGAATCCATTCCTATTCCATATCTGGCATTTTCTGTATCTTCTATTCTCCTTCTATATAATGGCAGAAATCTAAGGATTATAACAAACATCAATGTCATCCCCGGCAGTCTGCCACCTGATACATATGTGAGCATATCTCCTGTTATGATTGCGCTATATGTGCTGCACCAGAGCAGGGTAGAAAAAAAGGTCACCCCTCCTATAGCACCAAACATAAGTGCTTCAAGAGTATATGGTCTGTCAAATATTCTGAACAATACTGTATTCCCCGAGGTGCTAAGCAGGGGATTAATTATTGTAACCAGAAATGTAATTGCCATAAGACCCATAAAAAATCCTGTCCCCTTAATCCCCTTTAACCAGAAGTAATAAAGAGATGCACCAATCAGATCTATTATCACAAATAAAGGATGTCTTATTAATATGCTTAAAATAAAGACACCCATGTAAAATATCATTATAACTACCGGATTAAATTGCAAAAAGCTGTTCTGACGTTTCATTTTCTTCCTCATATATGGCTAATATCCACATGTATAGTAAAATACAATTGAATCACCCTGCATGACAGTATATGATGAGCAGCCTACATTGGGAGATACTCCATTTACACTGTACATCCACCCTGATGTGCTGCCACAGTCAAATTCATATAGCTGGTTAATTCCTTCAATATAATAGGTTCCATATATGGGTGTATATGAATACTCTATCTGTATACCATAGCTGCTGCATGCTCTTTTGAGAACATCAAAAACAGTCTCTCCCTCCGTATATTCAACATTGGCAAAAAGAATATATCCGTCAGTGGGAACGAATTCCTCTTTACCTGAAGCCAGCTTGTCCATATTATCCAGGATTGAAAGACATTGTATGGAAATTGTGCATGTTTGTATGGCATCCTGCTTCTGTTCTGTAGAAGTATTTTGCTCACTGTTTTTTTCCTGCTCCTGGGAAGTGCTTTGCTCACTGTTCCTTTCCTGCTCCTGGGAAGTGCTTTGCTCACTGTTCTTTTCCTGCTCTGTAGAAGCATTTTTCTCCCTGTCAGCTATATATTCCTGATTTTTTTCGTCCTCTGTCCTATATAGTTCAGTTGATTCTGCATGGCTATCAGCTTGCTCTGTCTGCGTATCACGGTTATCATAGCTCTTTCTTTTTTCCCTTACAACTAAAGTTCCTGCAAACACCATAAGGACAACAGCAATAATTGTAAACACATTAGCCAGATTTTTTTTAGTTTTATCTGAAAGTCTCATCTAGAACTCAATTCCTTTTCTTCCGTAAATTCCCTTATCAAAGGGATGCTTTTCTTTGCATATATGCGATATATAATCCCCATGGTCAAGTATTTCTACGGAAGGATTATCCCCTGTCAGCACAATTTCGCATCGTGAACCATAGGTATCCAAAAAATCACACAGAACATCACTATCTATTATATTGTTATTGATGCTATGGATTATCTCATCCAGGATTACCATGCACAGAGAAGCCTTATCAATCTCTGTAATAATTTCTTCCACAACATGCTTTATCTGTGAAAATAATTTATTCTGATTCTGAATTTCCGATTTCATCTGCTCATGAGTCATATTCCATATAAAGCCATAGTTTGTATCTGCGTGAAAAACTTTTACTCCAAGCTCTCTTAACGGCTTAATCTCAGACGACGAATCGTCTTTAAGAAACTGGGCAAAAATAACAGGGAGACCGGAACCGATTGCTCTTATGGCAAGCCCCACAGCTGCCGTTGTTTTTCCTTTCCCATCACCATAATATATATGAATCATAATGTCCTCCGGAATATGCTAGAGCATTTTCATCTTTTTCAGCACAAGTCCCACAATACCACAGATTAAAAGCGTAATTCCACAGATTATCCCAAAGCCGAAAGGTGTAGTTGAAAAGGGCATCCATTCCGCAGCCACGTTCATTCCAAAAAGCCCTGATATAATAGTTGGGATTGCCATAATAATAGTAATTGATGCAAGATATTTCATTATGTTGTTAAGTCTGTTATCAATAACTGTAGACATCAGCTCTCTTGTACCTTTAAGGATATCTCTGTAAATCTGGGTCATCTCTATTGCCTGGAGATTTTCTATTATTACATCCTCCAAGAGCTCCTGATCCTCAGGAAATTTTCTGATACCGCTATATCTTGTCAGCCTGTCTACAATCATTCTGTTTGCTCTTAGTGATGTATCAAAATAAACCAGGTTTGACTCCAGCTCATGAAGGTTAATTATATCGGAGTTCTCTGTAGCTTTTCCCATACGCTCCTCCATCTCGAGGCGCTTTCTGTCAATTATACGCAGATAGGACTGATACAAAGCGCAGGTTCTGTACAATATCTGGTAAGTAAATCTGACTTGCTTTTTTGTAGTAAAATCCTTTATGTTGCCATTAAGAAAATATTTTATTACAGGAGTCTCCACAGAACATATAGTAATTATAGCTTCGTCTGTCCATATAACTCCAAGAGGTATTGTTGTATATGCCTGCTGATTATGTCTTATTTCAACGGATGGAATATCAAATATTACCATCACATATCCGTCATTTACATCAACTCGTGACGCTTCTTCATCATCTAACGCAGCCCTTACATCTGCAATATCTATATTATATCGCTGGGCAATTTCCATACTTTCGTCATGACTGGGATTAGTAAGATTAATCCACATCCCCGGAATATATTCATTCAGTTCCCTAAGATTTCCCTTTTCGGTTATATATCTGCTAATCATGACCTGTCTTTCCTTTCCTGCTTTTTTTCCTGTAAAATAAAAAAGTGTATCAGCAAAATTTATTTAGATGTACATAAATTCGTCCTTTTCGTGTTTCATTTCCCAAACCGCAGAAAATGAATTTACCATATCCCCTGATTGAAAATCTGTCATTTTCCTTTAAGGTTATACTGTTTTTTTCACACAATATGCCATTAAGGGAAACCTTTCCGTTACAAAACAGCTTAAGGACGTCTCCCCTTGACAGTCTGAGTGCGCCTGCTATTATTGCATCAAATCTTGGAGATGACACAACAACACTCAGCTCCTCAAATTCCCGGCCTGATTGCACAGTTTTTTCCTCACTGTCACATATATGACATTTGACATTAGTATGCTTAATTTTTGTCAGGTTATCACATAAGAATTCTCCGATTCCTCTGATGCAATATATATATGCCTTCTTGTTATCCTTTACGAGAATATCTCCAAGAACATTTCTCTCTATTCCAAGATTCATAACACTTCCAAGAAAATCCCGATGGCTTAGCACATCTGAAAATTTATCAATCAGCGGCTCTACACATATAAGACTGACAGGAAAATCCGGTGGATATCCAAACATTCTCTCGGAGCCAAAGCACACCATCTGTCTTTCACATAACCCTTCCTCGTCAAAAAGGGAAAAATCCACATATCCAATATCTCTCTTTATATCATAAAGCCATTTAAGCTCCCCCGGAGTAAGAAAATTACTATAGCTATAGACGTTTTGTGAATATGCTCTGTTTGCCAGGTCCTTTAATCTTGCCTTTGTTATCATTTCATCATTCATTGGCATTTCCTTTGCACAATTACAGGTATCCGATTACATATTGGTTTCTTCCGTTTTCTTTAGCCTGATATACTGCCCTGTCCGCCTTTTCCAGCAGGCTGTCATACCCAATTCCGGGGCTGGAGCAGTATGCTGCACCAATGCTTGCTGTAAGCTTAACACGGATACCATTGTTTGTATATACATCAGACAGCTTATCAATGGCAAAATTAAGCTTATCTGCCAATGTATCAAGAGGTATGTCTTTAACAAATACACAATATTCGTCTCCGCCAAATCGTGCAACCAGATCGCAATTGGCAAAAATTACCTGAAGCTTTACTGCTGTATCCTTTATTACCTGATCTCCCATAATATGTCCGAGCAAATCATTTACATTTTTAAAATAATCCATATCAACAAATATAAATGCTGCACTTATCGCTGTATTCTCATCAATATATTCCCTGACCTCATCCTCGAAGGTCTTTTTGTTAAGCAGACCGGTGAGACTATCCATACGGGTTTTCATCTTAAGATTCTGGTTTTCTCTCACTGTACTGTCCACATCCTCAATCTTTCCTACAATGGAAACCATATTGTTATCCTCATCGATTACAGGAAGGTACATAACACGGCACCAGATATAGCTTCCGTCAGTCTTACCCAGTCGTATCTGAAGGTCTTTAACTTCCTTATTACTTATCAGGCCTTCTGTTGATGAGAAAAATTGTTCTTCATCATCAGGATGCACATGGAGAATTTCACTTAAGGTTCTCACAGACAAGGCATCTACTATTCTGGGAATATCCCATCCGAATTTTTCTTTAATCTTTTCTGTAGCTATACAGGGTTCTCCTGACAGGCTTATCTCGTAAAACAGTTCGTCTGAATTATCCAGGATCATCCTGTACCGTTTCTGCTGGAGAATGAGCCTTCGCTCTTCATCCTTGAGGCTTTCAGTGTTTTTTCTCCTGATTCTTATGTTGTTAAAAAGCACAACAATAGTTATAATAGCAAACAATAAAAGTCCCAATATGAAATATCCGTAACTATATATAAAGCCACCCTGTGTACCACTATGTGTTTCGTTACCTGTGGAAGCCTTTGCTGTCATAGTATACCCAAAAGCAAATATATACATAAATAGAAGCATGAAAAAAAGAATAAAATATATGGCTCTGTTTTTTTTCAAATTCATCCCTCCCTGTTTTGTTATTTACTCTTTTGGATTTTGTCAATATATATTAGATATTATCACATTAACCCGAAAAGATAAAGAACAAAGGAAAACATTTTTTGAAAAAGCGCAGAGCCGTTTTAAGAAATATTAAGTGTTATTATTCTACAGATATAACCTTGTAATCCAAGGCTTCCACAACAGCTTTAAGCTTACTGCTTTCCACCTGCCTGTTCAGAGTGACTATAGCTGTACCCTTTTTGTGGTTTACAACAGCCTCCTTAACCTCAGGCAGTTCCTCTAAAGCCTTCTTTACGCTTGCCTCACAATGACCACACATCATTCCTTTAATTATCATTTTCTTTTCCATGGATATCTCCTCACTTTCATTCTTTGTTTTATACATATTAAGCCTTAAGGCATTAGTAACCACGCAAAAGCTGGACAGGCTCATCGCCGCCGCTGCAAACATGGGATTTAAGCCCCAGCCCAATGTAGGATACAATACTCCTGCTGCCAGCGGAATACCTATTACATTGTAGAAGAATGCCCAGAATAGATTTTCATGGATATTTTTCAATACCTTTCTGCTAAGGGATATGGAAACTGCTACATCATTTATACTATTTTTTACAAGAACCACATCCGCTGCATCTATAGCTATATCTGCTCCTGCCCCTATAGCTATTCCCACATCTGCCTCGGTAAGTGCCGGAGCATCATTAATTCCATCCCCAACCATGGCTGTCATTCCATATTCAGCTTTGAGGCTGTCAACTATCTGTGCCTTGCCCTCAGGCTTTATTCCTGCATATACCCTGTCAACCTCTGCCTCTGTTCCAATAGCATTGGCGGTTATCTCATTATCTCCCGTAATCATAACTACACGTATTCCCATAGCTTTAAGCTTTTTTATGCCTTCACGGCTATCCGGCTTAAGCATATCTGCCACTGCCACTATTCCCATCAGAGCGTTATCGGCAGCAAAGAGCATTGGTGTTTTCCCCTGCTTTGAAAGCTCTTCATACATATTAAGAATTTCCTGTTTTACTTCAACCTGTTCTTTTATATAATCAAGATTTCCCCCTTTTATTCTTTTTTTGTTGACATACCCCTCTATTCCATTTCCTGCCACAACGTGAAACTGTGTAACATTAAAATCAATGTCCATATTCTCATTAATCTTATATTCCGCCTCACAATACTCACTTATGGCCTGTCCCAGCGGATGCTCACTTAGTTTTTCAATTGCATTGACATATGATAACATCTCCCTTTCCTCTATCTCTCCAAGGGGGATTACGTCTGTAACCTTTGGCTCACCCATGGTTATAGTTCCTGTTTTATCCAATGCCACAGCCTTCACCTTTCCGGTAATCTCAAGTGCTGTTGCATTTTTGAATAGAATCTTATTTCTGGCCCCCACTCCGTTTCCTACCATTATGGCAACAGGAGTTGCCAGCCCCAGAGCACAGGGACAGCTTATCACCAGCACTGCCACAGCCCTGGTAAGAGAAAATTCCACTCCATTGCCTGCCATCATCCATACAGCAAAGGTGATTAGTGCAACAGCCATTACACCGGGAACAAATATTCCTGATACCTTATCTGCAATTTTTGCAATAGGTGCTTTGGTTGCCGAGGCATCCTTTACCATTTTTATTATTCTGGAGAGAGTAGTATCCTCACCAACGTACATAGCTTTACAGCGAATATATCCTGATTTATTCATAGTAGCGGAATATACCTGATCTCCGGCTTTCTTGTCCGCAGGTATGCTCTCACCTGTAAGTGCCGATTCATCTATAGCACATTCTCCTTCTATTATGACACCGTCTACAGGAATTTTTCCTCCTGCTTTTACAACAAAAACATCTCCAACCTGCAGCTGTTTAATGGGAATTTCCAGTTCTTTGCCATCCCTTATAATAATTGCTGTCTCCGGAGCCAGCTCCATAAGACCTCTTAATGCATCACCGGTTTTTCCCTTGGAATAAGTTTCAAGGGTTTTGCCAAGAGTTATAAGGGTTAAAATCATGGCCGCAGATTCAAAATATAAGTTGTGAAGCTGTTCATGGACAATCATTATATTTCCATTCATAAGCTCATCCGACATTTCAAAAAGAATGTATAGGCTGTATATAAACGATGCACCCGAGCCAAGAGCAACCAGTGTATCCATATTAGGTGCTCCATGAATTACACTTTTTATTCCTCCTGTAAAAAATTTGCGATTTATCACCATTATTATAATTGTAAGTAATAATTCTATTATACCCAGTGTAAGAGGATTATGGGACAATATCCGGGGCAGCCGGAAATTCCACATGGCATGTCCCATGGAAATATACATAAGCATTATAAGAAACACTGTCGATACAGCAAATCTGTTTCTTAAGGCTTTAAACTCCTCCTTCTCTATATTTTTCCCTTTGCTTTGCACCGGGGCAGTCCCTTTGACTGTAAGTCTTGCACCGTATCCGGCCTTTCTTACAGCTTCAATTACTTCATCACTGCTTACATCCCCCTCCACAGTCATGCTGTTTGTAAGCAGGTTAACCGAAACACTGTCGACTTTTTCGAGCCTCGATACCGCCTTTTCCACTCTTGTGCTGCAGGCGGCACAGCTCATTCCTGTTATCTCATACTCCTTCATATTGCTCCTCCTGAAATATTTTTTATCTCATAAGCTTCTCCATTGTGGCAACCAGCTCGTCAATGATCTCCTTATTTCCCCGGCGGACATTCTCCACCACACAGCTTTTAATATGATTAGCCAGCAAAACCTTGTTAAAGCTGTTTAATGCCGCATTTACCGCAGCTACCTGATTAAGTATATCCACGCAATAAGCATCCTCCTCAACCATTCTCTTTATACCTCTTACCTGTCCCTCGATACGGCTGAGACGGTTGGTCAGATCCTTTAATTCCTTATCATCTCTTACCTTTTTCTTACACTGACAGGAACATTTATCCGTATTATTCATTTTATCCTCCTTGTATAACACACTGCTATATCCTTCTTTTTCACTACGCATTATATACCCTATGGGGGTATATTGCAATAATATGGCCTGATAATATTTTTTCCAATCCTCTTGAAAATACACCTTTAAAATGATAATCTTATATAGTTATAAATTTATTGAGAATGGAGTGCCCATATGGATAAAATCGGATTCGATAATGACTTATATATGAAAAAGCAAAAGGAGCATATTCTTGAAAGAATAGAAAATGCCAATGGCAAGCTTTATCTTGAATTTGGAGGCAAGCTTTTTGACGATTATCATGCAGCAAGAGTCCTTCCCGGCTTTGATGTAAATGCCAAAATAAAGCTTTTGTATGAGCTAAGAGATATGGCTGAGATAATATTTGTAATATCAGCCGGAGATATTGAAAAGACAAAAATGCGTGCCGATCTTGGTATAACCTATGATATGGATGTGCTAAGATTGATTGATAACATTACAAAGCTTAGTATTGATGTAAACAGTGTAGTTATTACACGTTACACCGGCCAGCCTGCTGCCGATGCTTTTATGTCAAAGCTTACCATGAGAGGTGTTAAAAATTATATCCATAAGCCAATAAAGGGCTACCCTACCGAAATTGATTTTATATGCAGTGATGAGGGCTTCGGTGCAAATCCCTATGTCGAAACTACTAAACCCTTAGTCGTAGTCACTGCTCCGGGCCCGGGAAGCGGTAAGCTTGCCACCTGTCTTTCACAGGTATATCACGAAACCCAGAGAGGTATTCCTGCCGGATATGCAAAATTTGAAACATTTCCAATATGGAATATTCCTTTGAAGCATCCTGTGAATCTTGCATATGAGGCAGCCACAGCCGACTTAAATGATGTAAATATGATTGATCCATTCCACCTTGAGGCCTATGGAGAGACAACTGTCAACTATAACCGGGACGTAGAAGCATTTCCTATAGTAAAAAGTACCCTGGCCAGAATAAGTAATGGTGCCTTCGATTATAAAAGTCCTACAGATATGGGTGTAAATATGGCAGGGTATGCCATATTTGACGATACTGCTGTAAGAGAGGCAAGCTGTCAGGAAATATTGAGACGTTTCTTCGCTGTAAAATGTGCACATAGACTGGGCAAAGGAGAGCAGGAAGCCGTAGACAAAATCAAGCTTATTATGAGGCAGCTCAATATTTCACCTGATATGCGTCCCGTTGTAACTCCTGCCCTTGATAAATCCCAGCTTTACGGAGTCCCTGTAGCCGCAATAGAGCTTCCTGACGGAAGAATAATTACCGGAAAGGCAAGTGCCCTTTTAAGTGCCAGCTCAACAGTGGTTTTAAATGCAATTAAAGCCTTAAGCAACATTGATGATGATCTTAAGCTTTTAAGTCCTATTATATTAGAGCCTATCGTAGAGCTTAAGACAAAAATATTAAACAGCAGAGACACTCTGCTTAATCTTGATGATGTACTGACTGCTCTTTCCATATCCGGAGCAACCAATACTCTGACAGCAAAGGCTATGAGAGCCCTGCCACAGCTTAGGGATTGTGAATTCCACTCTACACAAATGCTTACCTCAGGAGATGAGGATACGCTCCGACGTCTTGGTCTTAGAATAACATGTGAGCCTGTTTATCCGGGTAAGGATTTGTTTTTCTAATCAACATGATATTATAAAAGAGGCTGTCGCACCAATTTGATTTTATCGGTGTGACAGCCTCTTTGTTATCCTATTGTTAACCGTTTTCTATATATTTTCTATATATTTTCTGTATACTTACAGGCCGGGAAATTGGAACATCCCCAGAATTCACCATATATTCCTTTTCTGAGTCTGAGACATCCTGCACATTTCGGACATCCTTTAGTACTTTTTTTATCCGGTTCCTTTGCCATATACTCAAAAGAAAGCTGATTCATAATACAATCCTGAAGAGCTCTGTGTGCCCCTCTTGTATCAATATTATAGTGTGAAGCAATATCAACCAGACGATGTCTTGCAAGCTCAGGAAGCTTTCTCCTTGAATAAGGAAGGGTGTCCAGATAATCATTGTCTATAACCATTCCATATCTCGATTCACATGCCTTCCATATGAATTTCATATCAAAGCATGCTATGTTATGTCCCACCAATATACTATCCCGGATAAAATCTAAAAATTGGGGCAAAACGTCATCCAGCACAGGCTGATATTTTACCATGTCGTCTGTAATTCCATTTACAGCCGTTGCTCCGGGTGATATTGGCATCAAAGGATTAACCAGCATAGAAAAGCTTTCCTCTGCTGTACCATTTCGTACCTTTAGCCCTGATATTTCTATTATCTCTTCCGTATTGGGACTTGTCCCTGTGGTTTCCAAATCAAATACAACATAATCCGGTATATAGTCCCTGATTTGTTTTCCCTTTTGTTTTCCAAGCATTTTACTTCTCCGGATTTTTATTATATAGCTTAAAAAGGGAATATCACCATACGTCCGTGATATTCCCTTTAAACCTTTATCATTATATGTTATTATACTAACTCAAGTATAACCTTCATGGCACCATCTCCACGACGCTCGCCTATCTTAACGATTCTGGTGTAACCACCGTTACGTCCTGCATATTTATTGCCATACTCATCAAATAACTTAGAAGTCAGATCAACCTTCTTAGTACCTGCCTTCTTGCCTGCAGCCTCTGTAGGAACTTCAACAACAGGATATAAAACCTTAAGCATCTGTCTTCTGGCATGAAGTCTTGAAGGGTTGTCCTTCTTTACCTTTTTCTCAACTTCATCATACTGGGTAACCTTCTTGCCATCAACAACCTCTTTGATTCTCTTGCCATCCTTGTCCTTCTTTGCAACCTTGGCAGTTACAGTAACCTCTTCAAAGTTGTCCTTTTCCTTAACAGCCAGAGTAATAAGGTGCTCAGCAATTCTACGAACTTCCTTAGCTCTTGCTTCAGTTGTCTCAATCTTTCCATGATAAAGCAACTGTGTAACCTGATTGCGAAGTAATGCAACTCTCTGATCTGATTTTTTTCCAAGCTTTCTATACATAGCCATAATAAATTTTCCTCCTTACCCTTACGGGTCTTCACTGTGCCTACTGTTATTCAGCGTGAGTGGTAAATACTTATTCATCTCCTGTTTTGAGTGATAAGCCTAATTCCTTCAATTTTGCTAATACCTCCTCAAGAGACTTACGACCAAGGTTACGAACCTTCATCATATCCTCTGAGGTCTTATTGGTCAATTCCTCAACTGTGTTGATTCCTGCTCTCTTAAGACAATTAAATGAACGCACGGAAAGCTCCAGTTCATCAATATTCATCTCAAGAACCTTTTCCTTTTCATCATCATCCTTCTCAATCATAACCTCAGCAGTATTTGCTATCTCGGATAAATCTATGAAAAGACTTAAATGCTCACTTAATACCTTTGCCGCAAGGCTTACTGCCTCATCCGGTGCAAGGCTTCCGTTTGTATATACATCAAGGGTAAGCTTGTCATAATCTGTAATCTGACCTACACGAGTGTTTTCTACAGTTAAGTTCACTCTTTCTACAGGTGTATAGATTGAATCTATAGCTATTGCATCTATAGATGTATCCCTCTCCTTATTCTTGTCAGAGCCAGCATAACCCTTACCATTTGTAATAGTAAGCTCCATCTCAAGCTTTGCATCAGGACCACTTAAATGTGCAATAACAAGATCCGGGTTAAGTATCTCAAGGTCTCCGTCAATCTGGATATCCTTAGCTGTTACAACACAATCACCTGATGCGTCAATATATCCCATCATAACTTCCTTAGAGTTGGAGTTATTCTTGTTCTTATTCTTAATGCATATGTTCTTAATATTCATTACAATCTCAGTTACATCTTCCTTTACTCCGGGAATTGAACTGAATTCATGTAAAACACCCTTAATCTTTATAACGCTTACTGCGGTACCAGGTAACGATGACAACATGATTCTTCTAAGTGAATTACCAAGTGTTGTACCATAACCTCTCACTAAAGGTTCAACTACAAATCGACCGTACTTGTTGTCCTCAGAAATCTCTGCAATTTCTATTCTAGGTTTCTCGAATTCAAACACTATTAACCCTCCTTCATGGATAACCGGTGTACAAAGTTACTTCTTATTAGTTAAAACATCCACCACGCTTTAACAGCGTGGTGAATCCCTTTATCTTACTTTGAATATAACTCCACGATAAGTGTTTCGTTAACAGGTACGTCAATCTGCTCTCTAAGTGGCATCTCAACAACTGTACCACTTAATGTCTCTAAGTCGGACTCAAGCCATGCCGGAGCTGTATGTCCTGCATTTGCCTCAACGATATCCTTATATCTCTGAAGAGATTTACTCTTCTCTCTTATCTCAATCTTGTCACCGGCACTTACCTTATATGATGGAATGTTTACACACTTGCCATTAACTAAAACGTGCTTGTGATCTACTATCTGTCTTGCCTCTCTTCTTGTTCTTGCAAATCCCATACGGAAAATGATATTGTCAAGTCTTGACTCTAACAAAATCATAAGATTAGGACCTGTAAGTCCAGGCATTCTCTCAGCCTTTTCATACAAATTACGGAAAGGCTTCTCAAGCATACCGTAAATGAACTTTGCCTTCTGCTTCTCACGGAGCTGAAGACCATACTCACTTACCTTTCTGTTTGCTCTTACTAATTTTCTGTTTGACTTCTTATTTACACCGAGATACATTGGCTCCATACCCAAAGATCTGCATCTCTTAAGAATTGGGGTTCTATCTACTGCCATTCTTCTTGTACCTCCTATTAGACTCTTCTTCTCTTTGGTGGACGACATCCGTTATGTGGTACCGGAGTAACATCCTTGATACTGGTTACATTAAGACCACATGCTGCAAGTGCCCTGATTGCTGCCTCTCTGCCTGAACCCGGTCCCTTAACCATTACCTCAACGTTCTTTAATCCATATGGTAAAGCAGCCTTTGTAGCAGTCTCTGCTGCCATCTGTGCCGCATAAGGTGTAGACTTCTTAGAGCCTCTGAAGCCTAATCCACCTGCACTTGCCCAAGATAAAGCATTACCTTCGGCATCTGTTAATGTAACAATTGTATTGTTAAAAGATGACTGAATATGTGCCTGTCCGTTTTCGACGTTCTTTCTTACACGCTTCTTTGTCACTTTTTTAGTAGTAACTTTCTTAGCCATTAACCTAAACCTCCCTGGTCATTCTAATTACTTCTTCTTATTAGCTACTGTCTTCTTAGGACCCTTACGAGTTCTTGCGTTTGTCTTAGTCTTCTGTCCACGAACAGGGAGACCCTTTCTGTGACGGATACCGCGATAGCATCCAATCTCCTGTAAACGCTTAATGTTAAGAGCTACTTCTCTACGTAAATCACCCTCTACAAGCTGAGTTTCACTGATAATCTCACTAAGTCTCTTTACTTCATCATCAGTAAGATCACGAACTCTTGTATCAGGATCTACATTTGCTTCTTTAAGAATTCTTGTTGCTGAAGTTTTACCTATACCATAAATATAAGTAAGACCTATCTCGACACGCTTCTCTCTTGGTAAATCAACACCTGAAATACGAGCCATTCTAATATACCTCCGTAATAATACAACTTTTACTCCACATCCACCGGTATCTCCCATTAGGGAGGTGAAATGCATACCCCGGATATATGAGCATTTTTAGTGTTTTTTTCAGCACATATGTGCCACAGCCGCTACAATGTTAGTATGTGATATCATCACACGCACAAATACAAGGCATACCACGGATGGGCTATCATCCTCTACCTTGTCCTAACTTTCCAGTCAGATCGAACAGCCACAATGCTGCACGATGACCTGTCAAAAAGACAGATTAACCCTGACGCTGTTTGTGCTTTGGATTTTCGCAGATTATACGAATACTGCCTTTCCTTTTAATGACTTTGCACTTATCGCAAATCGGTTTAACTGATGCTCTAACCTTCATTAAAATGCACTCCTTTCAAAAAAGTCCACTACAAATTGGTATTCTATCATCAATTTGTATATAATGCAAGCTTTTTTTAACAAGAAATTACTTTCCCATTATATAAAATGCCCTGCGGTATGCACAATTTATTTTGCTCTCCATGTAATTCTTCCTTTTGTCAAATCATATGGAGATAAAACCACGGTTACCTTGTCTCCCGGAAGAATCTTAATATAATTCATTCTAAGCTTTCCGCTTATATGGGCCAGAACCTGTAACCCATTCTCAAGTTCAACCTGAAACATCGCATTTGGAAGTTTTTCCAAAACTACACCTTCCATTTCTATCTCATCTGCTTTTGGCATATACAATCCTCCTATAATTATAATTCTATTCCTTCTGCCCTGGATAATATTACAGGGTCTCCCTCTGTGATAAGTACTGTATTTTCATAGTGAGCCGAAAGCTCTCCGTCTGCTGTTACAATGGTCCAGTCATCATCCATCCACAATACATCCTTTGTTCCCACATTAATCATTGGTTCAATGGCAATTGTCATTCCGGCTTTAAGCTTCGGTCCCTTTCCCTTTCTTGGAAAATTAGGAACCTCGGGAGCCTCATGCAATACAGCTCCTACACCATGGCCTACAAAATCCTCAACTGCCGTAAAGCCTCTTTCTGTAATATAATCATACACAGCTCTTCCTATATCCTGAATATGATTACCCTCTCTACATACCTTCAACGCTTCAAAAAAGCTTTCTTTGGTAGTATCTATGAGTTTCCTGGCCTTGTCGCTTATTTCTCCAACTCCGTAGGTTCTTGCTGAATCAGAATGATAACCATTATATATTACTCCACAATCAAGACTGACAATATCTCCCTCTTTAATTATTCTGTCTTTTGATGGTATTCCATGAATTACTTCATCATTGACAGAAATGCATACAGATGCAGGATATCCATTATAATTAAGAAATGATGGTATGCAATTATAGCTTCTGATTACCTCTTCACCAAGTTTATCAATATGATATGTTGATATGCCCGGTTTAATGGCCTTCCTCATCTCCTCATGGGTCAAGGCAAGAATTCTGCCCGCCTCTTTCATTAATTCTATTTCCCTCTGAGATTTGATTACTATAGCCATTTTTTATTCTCCTAATATTGATACAATTGAATCAAAAACATCCTTCATATCTACAGTTCCATCTACTTCCTTTAGCACGTTCTTCTTATTGTAGTAATCAATAAGCGGCTGGGTCTGGTCATGATATACCTTAAGTCTGTTTAATACAGTTTCAGGCTTATCATCATCCCTTAAAATAAGCTCTGCTCCACAAGCATCACATTTGCCCTCAACCTTTGTTGGATTATACTTGATATGGTATGTTGCTCCACAACCAACGCAGGCTCTTCTTCCGGACATTCTGTTAACTATATTCTCATCCGGTACCTCTACATTAATTGCATAATCTATACTTTCACCGGCAGCCTG
Source organism: Lachnospiraceae bacterium UBA7589 (assembly GCA_002476495.1). GTDB lineage: Bacteria > Bacillota > Clostridia > Lachnospirales > Lachnospiraceae > Coprococcus_C. The sequence continues at coordinate 31,762 of DLKL01000003.1, read as the reverse complement.
TAATGCCTTGTCAAGTGCTTCAGCCTGTGGTATTGTTCTCGGAAATCCATCAAGAATATAACCCTTGCTGCAATCGTCAGCCTTAAATCTGTCCATAATAAGATCCACAACCAGTTCATCCGGAACCAGAAGTCCTTTGTCCATATATTCCTTTGCCTTTGCGCCCAGCTCAGTTCCGTTTTTTATGTTTGCCCTGAAAATATCTCCTGTTGAGATATGTGGAATACCATACTTTTCTGCAAGCATCTTTGCCTGAGTTCCCTTACCTGCTCCAGGAGCTCCCAACATAATAATCTTCATGTAAATTCCTCCTATAAAATGTCATGTCCGCTGCGATATTCAATATGTCATTATCTCCTCTGTCATTTGACATACCTTATAACCATGAATAGGAATGTATCCATAGGATACACTCCCAAACATGCAATATTTTAATCATTCAAAAAGCCCGAATAATTTCTAACTATCATCTTTGATTCAATCTGCTTAATTGTATCAATAATAACACCTACAATAATGATAAGTGAAGTACCACCAAATGAAACGTTTGCATTAAACACACCGTTAAATATGAGTGGTATGATCGCAACAATTATAAGACCAATTGCACCAATAAATACAATATAGTTAAGAATCTTATTGAGATAATCCTGGGTAGGCTTACCAGGTCTTATTCCCGGAATAAAGCCTCCGCTTCTCTTCATATTATTGGCAACTTCCATTGGATTGAATGTAATTGAGGTGTAAAAATAAGCAAAAAACAAAACTAAAAGTATATACACAATTACGCCAATGCTTGCCATTGGATATGAAGGATTAAACCAATAATTAGAGTTCATTCCTCTTAATATCTTTGTCCATGTACCTGATGGATTAATACTAAAAAGATTTATTACAACTGCAGGAACCGATAAAATCGACGAAGCAAAAATTATCGGAATAACACCTGAGGTATTAACCTTAAGCGGTATATGGCTGGACTGCCCTCCAACCAGACGTCTTCCCTGCATTTTCTGTGCATATTGCACAGGAATTTTTCTTTCTGCATCCTGAAGTAAAACTACAAGGACAACAGTAATCAGTATTACTGCAAATATAATTGCAGCAGCAATTATCTGCTGGACAATATCCTTGTTCTTCATAAACAACTGATAGAGATTTATCAAATCACTCGGTATTCTTGATACAATGTTGATAAGAAGTATAATCGATATACCGTTTCCAACTCCATATTCTGTTACCTTTTCACCAAGCCACATTACAAATGTACTTCCTGCGGTAAGGGTAAGTATAACAATCAGATATCCGAGAATACCATCTATTGTCATATATCCACCTCTGTCAAAGGTTATGGCAAGACCGATACTCTCTATAACTGCCAGCAAAATAGTTGTATATCTTGTTATATTATTTATCTTCTTACGTCCATCCTGACCATCTTTTTGTAAATCCTCAAGAGCAGGTATGGCAATTGTAAGAAGCTGTATAATAATTGAAGATGTAATATACGGTGTTACGTTCAATGCAAATATAGTCATATCTGTAAAGGAACCACCGGTAATGGAATTCAGAAACCCACCTGTTGATGCATCACCGAACTTGTTGTTCAGATAATCAGACAGAGCGGCTGTATCAAGTCCGGGTACAGGAATTTTACAACCCAGTCTGACTACTATAAGAATAAAGAAGGTAAACAACAGTCCATTACGTATTTCCCTTACCTTCAAAGCATCTTTTAAGGTTTTGAGCATACTTAGATCACCTCTACTTTTCCGCCAAGAGCTTCAATCTTCTCAGCAGCAGTCTTACTGAATGCATTAACCTTAACAGTAAGCTTTTTAGTCAACTCTCCATTTCCTAAAATCTTAACACCATCTCTTGGGTTCTTAACAACACCGGCCTCAATAAGAGTAGCCACTGTTACCTCTGAACCATCCTCAAATCTCTCCAATGCAGAAAGGTTGATTGCAACAATCTCCTTGTGATTTCTGCAAGTGAATCCCCTCTTAGGAATTCTTCTATAAAGTGGCATCTGACCACCTTCAAAGCCAGGTCTTGGTGCACCTGAACGAGCCTTCTGACCCTTGTGTCCCTTACCTGCGGTCTTGCCATTTCCTGAACCATGTCCACGGCCTCTTCTGAAGTTATCGCTTGATACCGCGCCCTCAGCCGGCTTTAAACTTGACAAATCCATGACTGTACCTCCTTCTAATCAAATAATAATTATACTTCTTCTACTTTCACTAAGTGACGAACCTGCTGAATCATTCCCTTTGTTGCATCGTTGTTAGGAAGCTCTACAGTCTTGTGCATTTTGGAAAGACCGAGTGCAGCGACTGTTGCTCTATGCTTAGGGATTGCTCCTATAGGTGACTTAACTAATGTAACTTTTACTTTATCTGCCATTACCATATACCTCCTTAGTTAAGAATCTCGTCTAAAGACTTACCACGGAGTTTTGCTACTTCTTCAGGTGACTTAACCTGTGAAAGACCTGCGATTGTAGCTAAAACAACGTTCTGCTTATTATTTGAGCCTAAGGACTTTGTACGGATGTTCTTGTATCCCGCAAGATCAAGCACGGAACGTGCAGGACCTCCGGCTATGATACCGGTACCTTCCGGAGATGCCTTAAGCAGCACCTTTGCACTGCCAAACTCACCTGTCCAGTCATATGGGATACTACCATTCTCGTTTATATTTACCTTAACTAACTTCTTGATTGCGTCTTCCTTACCCTTACGGATAGCCTCTGGAACCTCTGATGCCTTTCCTAAGCCGGCACCAACATGACCATTTCTATCTCCAACAACTACGAGAGCAGCAAATCTGAAGTTACGACCACCTTTAACAACCTTAGTTACACGCTTGATGGCTACTACATTTTCTTCTAATTCTAACTTACTGGCATCTATTATTTCACGCTTCATGTGTCGTTTCTCCTCCCTATTAGAATTCGAGACCAGCTTCTCTTGCTGCATCTGCTAAAGCCTTGATTTTACCCTGATAAATGAAACCACCTCTGTCAAATACTACAGTCCTGATTCCTGCATCCAGAGCTCTCTTGGCAATTACCTGTCCCAGGTAAGCTGCTGCTGCAACATCATCTGTATTCTCTAACTGAGCCTTTACATCCTTTTGTACTGTTGAAGCTGACACTAAAGTCTTACCAACTGTATCATCAATAATCTGAGCGTACATATGATTATTACTTCTGAATACAGCTAAACGTGGTCTCTCTGCTGTGCCGCTAAAACGGTTACGAATCTTTAAATGTTTTTTAGTACGAATAGCACTTCTTGATTCCTTATTAATCATCTTATATTCACTCCCTTAATTATTTCTTACCAGTCTTACCAACCTTACGTCTGATAACCTCATCAACATACTTGATACCCTTGCCCTTATATGGTTCAGGTGCTCTCTTCTCTCTGATTTCGGCTGCGTACTGTCCAACCTTTTCTTTGTCAATACCACTTACAGTTATCTTGTTACCGTCAACAGTAGTAGTTATTCCTTCAGGATCAACCATCTCTACTGGGTGTGAATATCCCAGAGCAAAGTTCAGCTTGTTACCTTGCTTCTGTACTCTATAACCAACACCATTAACCTCAAGTACCTTTGAGTAACCCTCAGTTACACCAACTACCATGTTGTTAATAAGTGTTCTTGTAAGACCATGTAATGACTTCATTTTTTTCAAGTCATTAGGTCTTTTTACCAATACCTCAGAACCCTCCTGAGTGATTTCCATCTCAGCTGGAAGAACTCTTACAAGAGTTCCCTTAGGTCCCTTTACAGTCACCTTGTTATTTTCTGCTATCTCAACAGTTACACCTGCCGGTATAGCGATAGGCATTCTTCCGATACGTGACATTTCGCCGTCCTCCTTAATTTATTTACCAAACAAATGCTAATACTTCTCCACCGACATTAGCCTTTCTTGCTTCCTTGTCAGTTAAGATACCCTTGTTAGTTGAAATAATAGCTGTTCCAAGTCCTCCAAGCACTCTTGGAAGCTCATCCTTTGATGCATAAACACGAAGACCAGGCTTGGAGATTCTCTTAAGGCCTGTAAGGATCTTCTCGTTCTTATCTGCACCATATTTAAGTGTAATCTTTATAGTCTTGAAGTTACCTTCTTCAACAACGTCAACTGCCTTAACATATCCCTCCTTGAGGAGAATGTCAGCAATCGCCAGCTTCATCTTTGAAGCCGGTATATCTACTGTATCATGCTTTGCAGTATTTGCATTACGGATTCTTGTAAGCATATCTGCAATTGGATCGCTCATTGACATAATTCTTTTGCCTCCTTATAAAATCTTACCAGCTTGATTTTTTAACACCTGGTATCTGTCCCTTGTATGCTAATTCACGGAAACATAATCTGCAAATTCCGTATTTTCTTAAAACTGAATGTGGACGTCCACAAATCTTGCAACGTGTATATTCTCTGGTAGAGAACTTCTGAGGACGCTGCTGTTTTACCTTCATAGATGTTTTTGCCATGTTAATTCCTCCTTATTTGCTAAATGGCATACCGAAAAGAGTTAATAGTTCACGAGCTTCCTCGTCTGTATTAGCTGTAGTAACAAATATAACGTCCATACCTCTAACCTTATCAACCTTATCGTACTCAATTTCCGGGAAAATAAGCTGCTCCTTAATTCCAAGTGCATAATTTCCTCTGCCATCAAATGCATTAGGATTAACACCTCTAAAGTCACGAACTCGTGGCAATGCAAGGTTTACAAGTCTGTCAGTAAACTCATACATCTTCTCTCCTCTAAGTGTAACCTTACATCCAATAGGCATACCCTCTCTAAGCTTGAAGTTTGCAACTGACTTCTTTGCGCGTGTAACAACAGCCTTCTGACCTGAGATTGTCTCAAGATCCTTAATAGCTGAATCTAATATTTTTGCATTTTCTCTTGCTTCGCCAACGCCCATATTGATAACAATCTTTTCAAGCTTTGGTATCTGCATAACATTTTTATATCCGAACTTTTTCATCATAGCATCTTTAATTTCAGTGCTATACATATCTTTAAGTCTGCTCAAGATTCTGTGCCTCCTTTCTTTACTCACTAATCGATTGCAACTGTCTTACCATCTACTTTTGCAACTCTAACCTTATCCTTCTTCTCACCGGAAAAGCCGATTCTTACAGGCTTACCCTTATAAAGATACATAACGTTAGATATATCGATAGGAGCTTCCTTATCTATAATTCCGCCAGCCTGATTCTGCATGCTTGGCTTGCTGTGCTTATGAACAATATTAACACCCTCAACTAATACAGTATTATTCTTAGTATCAACTGCCAATACTTTTCCTTCTTTGCCCTTGTCTTTTCCGGCAATTACTTTAACAAGATCGTCTTTTTTGATTTTCATTGTTGCCACAGTTTTTACCTCCTATAATACTTCCGGTGCCAAAGAAACTATCTTCATGAATTTCTTGTCTCTGAGCTCTCTTGCTACAGGTCCAAATATACGAGTTCCTCTTGGATTACCATCGTCCTTTATAATAACCGCTGCATTCTCATCAAACTTAATGTAAGAACCGTCCTTACGACGTGCTCCCTTCTTTGAACGAACAACTACAGCCTTAACAACGTCACCTTTCTTTACAACTCCACCTGGTGTTGCATCTTTAACTGAGGCAACGATGATATCGCCGATATTTGCATATCTTCTAGTCGAACCGCCTAATACCCTGATGCAAAGAATCTCTTTTGCTCCAGTGTTATCAGCAACTCTAAGTCTTGTTTCCTGCTGAACCATTGTTTACGCCTCCTTATTTAGCTTTTTCAATTATCTCGACAAGTCTCCATCTCTTATCCTTTGATAAAGGTCTTGTCTCCATAACTTTTACTCTATCACCAATTTTACACTCATTGTTCTCATCATGTGCCTTGAGCTTGTAAGTTCTCTTTACAATCTTACCGTAAAGAGGATGCTTTACATTATCAACGATTGATACAACGATTGTCTTGTCCATCTTATCACTTGTAACAATACCTACACGTGTTTTTCTCAAATTTCTTTCCACGACAATTTCCTCCTTTTACGATAATTAGTTTGCCTTCTGGGCAATAACTGTCTGTATTCTGGCAATGTTCTTTCTGACATCCTTAATTCTGCTGGTGTTCTCAAGCTGATTAGTGGCATTCTGGAATCTCAAATTGAATAACTCCTTTTTAGCAGCTACTAAATCATTCTGTAACTCTTCAACAGTTTTTGAATTTAATTCGTTCTTATATTCCTTAAGCTTCACTGCTATTATACCTCCTCTAAATCTGCCTTTGCTACTATCTTACATTTAACCGGAAGCTTGTGAGTTGCAAGACGAAGCGCCTCTCTTGCAGTCTCCTCTGGTACACCGGCAATTTCAAATAAAACTCTGCCCGGCTTAACAACCGCTACCCAGTATTCAAGTGCTCCCTTACCAGAACCCATACGGGTTTCAGCAGGTTTTGCTGTTACAGGCTTATCCGGGAAAATCTTAATCCAGACTTTACCGTTACGCTTTACATAACGTGTCATTGCAATACGGGCTGCCTCAATCTGGTTTGACTTAATCCATGCAGGCTCCATAGCAACAATACCATATTCACCATTTGTTATTTTATTTCCTCTAAGCGCCTTTCCTGCCATTGTACCTCTGAACTGCTTACGACGCTTTACTCTTTTAGGCATTAACATTATTTATCGCTCCCTTCCTTATTTCCCTTAGTAGGAAGTACTTCGCCATGGTAAATCCATGTCTTAACACCAACTTTACCGTAAGTTGTATCAGCCTCAGCAAAACCATAATCGATATCAGCACGAAGAGTCTGAAGAGGTATTGTACCCTCACTATAGAACTCTGTTCTCGCCATATCGGCACCACCAAGTCTTCCTGAACATGAAGTCTTGATTCCAAGTGCTCCAGCCTTCATGGTTCTGCCCATGCATGACTTCATAGCTCTTCTGAATGAAATACGGTTCTCTAACTGTGCTGCAATATTCTCTGCTACCAGCTGTGCATCAAGATCCGGTTTCTTAATCTCCTTAATATCGATTATAAGCTTCTTGTTTGTAAGCTTCTGAACCTTTGCCTTAACCTTCTCAATGCCTGCTCCACCCTTACCGATTACTACGCCGGGCTTAGCTGTATATACACTAACCTTAACTCTGTCAGATGTTCTTTCGATTTCAATCTTGGAAACGTTTGCAGAGAAAAGCTCTTTCTTTAAAAACTCTCTAATCTTATAGTCCTCAACAAGGTTATCTGCGAACTCGCCGTTCTTAGTATCAGCATACCACTTTGAATCCCAATCCTTGATGACTCCGACTCTTAAACCATGTGGATTAACCTTCTGTCCCATTGTTTACCTCCTATCTTTCATCAAGCACAATTGTGATGTGGCTTGTTCTCTTCTCGATTCTATAAGCTCTACCCTGTGCTCTTGGCTGAATTCTCTTCATTGTAGGTCCCTTGTTTGCATAACACTCTGCAACATACAGGTCCTCAACCTTCATACCATTATTATTCTCTGCATTAGCAACTGCAGACTTCAAAAGCTTCTCTATTACCTTTGATGCGTATCTGTTATTGTAAGCGAGGATACCGAGTGCTGAAGTTACATCCTTGCCTCTTATCGCATCCAATACGAAACAAGCCTTAGTTACAGAAATTCTAGCATAAGATAATGTAGCCTTTGGTCTTGTGTCCTTGTTCTCATTTCTGAGTCTCTTTATCTGGGATCTATGTCCTTTTGCCATGAATGTGCCCTCCTTTCGAATTATCTCTTCTTACCTTTCTTCTCATCTTTTCCATGTCCTCTGTATGTTCTTGTTGCAACGAATTCACCGAGCTTATGTCCTACCATATCCTCAGTTACATATACAGGCACATGCTTTCTTCCATCATAAACTGCTATTGTATGACCGACAAATGAAGGGAAGATAGTTGAACGACGTGACCAGGTCTTGATAACCTGCTTGTCATTTGCTGCATTTAATGCGTCTATCTTTTTTAACAAATAATCATCTGCAAATGGTCCTTTTTTTAATGAACGAGCCATATGTTACCTCCTTACTTAACGTTCTTACCGTCTCTTGTTCTAATTATCATCTTGTTAGAATGCTTATTCTTCTTTCTGGTCTTGAGACCCAATGCCGGCTTACCCCAAGGAGTAGATGGGCCTGGTCTACCAATACTGGTTCTACCTTCACCACCACCATGTGG
>DLKL01000003.1:0-23507 GCA_002476495.1 Lachnospiraceae bacterium UBA7589 | reverse complement strand
TCATTAGGGTTCATAACAGAACCACGAACTGTAGGTCTGATACCCATATGGCGCTTACGTCCAGCCTTACCAACATTTACAAGACCGTGCTCAATGTTTCCAACCTGACCGATTGTAGCACGACATACGATAGGAACCATTCTCATTTCACCTGAAGGAAGTCTGAGTGTTGCATACTTTCCTTCCTTTGCCATAAGCTGTGCAGAGTTACCGGCAGAACGAACCAACTGGGCTCCCTTTCCCGGATAAAGCTCTATATTGTGAATTTCTGTACCGACAGGAATCTCTGAAAGTGGCAGACAGTTACCAACCTTAACATCTGCATTGGCACCATTCATCAGCACATCTCCAACCTTGAGTCCTACAGGAGCAATGATATATGTCTTCTCTCCATCTGCATAGTAAAGGAGTGCTATATTAGCTGTTCTGTTTGGATCATATTCGATTGCAGCAACAGTTGCCGGAATATCATCCTTTCTTCTCTTAAAATCTATAATTCTGTATTTCTGTCTACCGCCACCGCCATGATGTCTTACGGTAATTTTACCCTGATTGTTACGTCCGGCAGTCTTATCCTTCTTAGCAAGAAGTGATTTCTCAGGAGTGCTCTTTGTAATCTCCTCAAAATCAAGACCTGTCATATGCCTTCTAGAAGGTGTATATGGGTTATATGTCTTAATTCCCATTTTAGTTCTCCTTTCAAATTACGTTTATTATCACGCTTTACTGCGTATATTTTTTAATGTGCCCTATAGGACAACTCCTACAGGCCCTCGAATAATTCGATATCTGCACTGTCTGCTGTAAGCTGAACAACAGCCTTCTTTGTTTTAGCAGTCTTACCAAATGTCATACCACGTCTTTTTGTTTTACCATCATAATTCATGGTGTTAACCTTGGCAACCTTTGCTCCGTCAAACATCTTCTCTACAGCCTCTTTAATCTGAGACTTAGTCGCTTCTGTATGAACAAGGAAGGTATACTTTTTCTCAGCCATAGCGTTCATACTCTTTTCTGTGAGCACAGGCTTTAATATTACATCATAATACTTGATATCTGCCATTATGCATACACCTCCTCAATTGCTGCTACTGCATCCTTAGTCATAACCAGAGTCTCATACTTAAGAATGTCATATACATTAATTCCATTAGTCATTGTAGTCTTAACTGTCGGAAGGTTTCTTGCTGAAAGAATAACCTTCTCATCCTTATCCTTAGTTACCACCAATGCCTTAGGTGCTTTAAGATTGTTAAGAATCTCTGCGAATCTTGATGTCTTAATCTCATCAAGTTTGAATTCATCAACAACCACAAGCTTTGAATCTGCTACCTTTGAAGTGAGAGCCGACTTTATAGCTATCTGTTTTTCTCTCTTATTCATCTTCATGGAATAATCTCTTGGCTTTGGAGCGAATACAACTCCACCGCCTGTCCACTGAGGAGCTCTTGTTGAACCCTGTCTTGCATGACCTGTTCCCTTCTGTCTCCATGGTTTTCTTCCGCCGCCTGAAACTTCTGAACGGGTTTTTGCGCTCTGTGTTCCCTGACGACTATTTGCTAACTGGCTCACTACAGCCAGGTGTACTAAATGTTCATTTATTTCTACACCGAATACGTTGTCATTAAGCTCAAGCTTATCTACTTCTTTTCCTTCGATGTTATAAACAGCTACTGTTGCCATCTATTGTTCCTCCTTCCTGAAAAGCGGCTTACTTACCAACTTTTACTGTTTCCTTAATCATTACTAATGATTTCTTTGGTCCAGGAACGGCACCCTTTACCAAAATTACATTGTTTTCAACATCTATCTTAACAACCTCAAGGTTCTGTACAGTAACTCTCACATTACCCATATGTCCAGGCATTTTCTTTCCTTTGAATACTCTGCCCGGAGTAGTTGCAGAACCATTGGAACCTGCATGACGATGGTACTTGGAACCATGGGTCTTAGGACCTGTTCTCATACCAAATCTCTTGATACCTGAAGCATATCCTTTACCCTTTGACTTAGCAGTTACATCAATCTTATCACCCTCTGCAAAGATATCAGCCTTAATCTCGTCGCCTGCATTGTAATCAGCAACATTCTCTAATCTGAATTCTCTCACAAATTTCTTAGGTGTTGTTCCAGCCTTCTTAAAGTGACCTGCCTGAGCCTTACCAGCGCCATGTGGATTTCTGATAACTTTCTTGCCCGAAACATCTTTAGTAGTTACTCTTTCTTTCATTTCGCCAAAACCAACCTGAATTGCATCGTAACCGTCATTATCAACTGTTTTTACCTGAGTTACAACACATGGTCCGGCCTGTAAAACTGTTACAGGTGTCAAAACACCGTCTTCGTTGAAGATTTGAGTCATTCCGACCTTAGTAGCTAAAATCGCTTTCTTCATAATAATTTTTTCCTCCTAATTCTAATTCACAGCGGATTGCATTTGCAATCATACTAAATTCACTTGTATCAAGTGTAATTAGGTACTGCATTCTTTGTTTTGTGATGAATTACTTCATCTTAACGTCGATGTAAACACCGGCTGACATATCCATCTTCTGAAGAGCATCTATTGTCTTCTGACCGGGTGCAATTACATCAATGAGTCTCTTGTGAGTTCTCTGCTCGAACTGTTCTCTGGAATCCTTATACTTATGAACAGCTCTGAGGATTGTGATCTTCTCAACCTTTGTTGGCATTGGAACAGGTCCGCTAACCTTTGCTCCTGTACTCTTAACAGTATCGATAATCTGCTTTGCAGCCTGATCGATTAACTTGTAGTCGTACGCCTTCAATGTGATTCTCATAATTTGACTTGCCATAAAAAAAGCCGCCTCCTTTTCGCACTTTTATTAGTACGACAAGCGGTGACTGTACAACTTTCCCGTGTGTGTCCAAAAATTAAACATTCTTAAACAATCACGTCATCTCCGTCCCAAGACGGATGGTTATTAAGTACAGTGACTTGTCGCCAGTTATTATTAATTGACATTCGCTCCACGAAAAACCCACCTGAAATATAAGGTGACAACCTCCGTTTCTACGCTATCAATGTCACAGCAAAAGTTATTATACTCAAAACCATCCGGGAATGCAAGCTTTTTTTATTATTTTTGTAAAAAAGTTATTTGTAATTATTCAGGAAATCATTTTCCTTTGCATCTTTTTTTGCTTTATGGGCTTTTCTTATTGTTACTATGGAAGAAACAAGGAATATAACTCCCAAAGCAAAAGGAATGATTACATATGCCCAGCCCTTCACTCTGTTCATTGTCATGTCAATACTCAGATAATGAATGTCTCCCATGGAATTGTTATATCCTATATCATTGAGATAATCCTTATAAAAGCCCTCTATCTTATAATCCATTGTACTGAGCTGTCCTTCTATTTTCAGCATTGACGGCATTTCAGTTGAAGTACCCTGTACATATTCCCATGTGCTGTCAATCTGTTTGTCTAATTTTTTGATAGTCTTTTTGTTTTTCACCGTAACTGCTATTACTGACCCATCCTCCAGCATAACAAGATAATGCTTTTCTGTTCCTGCCGGTATTATCATGTTAATCTTGTGCTTTGTCTGGGCAAACTGTCCAATAGTAAGATAGCTGTCAAGCTTTACATATTCATCCTTTTGTGGATATGAGCTCTGTACTATCTCATTTATATCTTTTGGATCCTTTCCAAGAAGATAATCCATATCTCCTCCCACAAACATCACAAAAGACATACTAAAGCAAAAAATTGTCAATAGTATAAATCCTACTATTCCTCCTGCGTATCCCTTTTTCTTTTCCATTACAAATCCTCCTCGTAAATAAATTTATTTAGTATATATCTCGTTCCCGGCAGACAAGGATATGTGCATTATCTTAGAAGTCTGTATATTGTGGGCTCTATTCCAAGGAAAGAACACATAGTCTCTGCCTCCTTAAGGGCATTCACTTTCTTTTCCTTTGAAATACTGCTCTTTACAGCCCGTATCAGTATATTCTTAGGTGAATGCGCCATATCCACAAATTCCATAAGATTAACCTTATATCCTCTGTATTCAAGCATAGTTCCCCTCAATGCATCCGTAGCAAGGGCAGCCATACGCTCCTTTACTATACCGTACTTCATCATGGGTGCTAATTCCATGGTTTTAATACTTTTATTGATTTCATGCTGACAACAGGGAACTGACATTATGTATGAAGCATTCCATCTCACTGCATTGTAGAGTGCATAATCCGTAGCTGTATCACAGGCATGCAATGTAACTACCATATCTACATCCATATCTGTTTCGTAGCCGTTAATATCACCAAGCTTGAAATTAAGTCCACTGTAACCATATTTTTGTGCAGTCTCATTGCATTTGTCTATTACTTCTTTTTTTAAATCCAGACCTGTTATGCCGGCCTTTTTCCCCTTAATCTCTACCAGATAATAGTATATGAGAAACGTGAGATATGATTTGCCGCAGCCAAAATCTATTATACTGATTTCATCCCTGCTATAGTTTTTAAGTATATCATCCAGCATTTCTATAAAACGGTTTATCTGTTTAAATTTGTCATACATGGAATTAACTACCTTGCCATCCTTTGTAAATACTCCCATGTCAATCAGGGGTGGTATAAGCATTCCCTCCTGAAAAATGTATTTTTTTCTTCTGTTATGTGTTAAATCATGCAAATCCGGCACTTCAATCTTAACCGGCTTTTTTCTCCTGTTACTCAACAGCTTGCCTTTTTTTGAAATTTTATAATCTATATCCGTGTCATCAAGGCTAATGCCAATTTGCAAAAACTCCTCCGGAAAATACCTCAATATCTCCACTGGCAGAGCTTCCTTTTTCACGTTTTTTTGAAAGGACTGCTTGTCCGTATATAAGGTTATCTGATATGCTGATTCATTCTTTATGCGGACTGGATTTATACTTATTTTTTTGTATAATCCGTCCTTATCCTTGGGATTACTTATTGTAATCTTCAATACATTGCCATTAAGACAGTTTTGAATTTCGCTTTTTATCTGATATTCCATTATTTCTCCACTTTTTACTTATGAATTATTCCAGCTTAGCTGCAGGTTTTCCTTTTTTTGTTTTATATGTGTACATGGTATCACAGATGTTACTTTTTAACAAGGTAGATTTTGTCCATGCAACAAAGCAGGAGCAGCCGGAAGTATAGCCTCCGGCTGCCCTTGCTTTGTTCTTCTTTATTACTTTATAGGCATATAAGTGTCAACTGCTTCCATACAGCATTACTCTGCCTGAATTCCTTCTGTTTTTATTATGAATTTTGTTGCTCCCATATCTCCATCGTTTAAACAGGTATATGTGTCATATTCTGTAGCTGCTTCCATAATAGCCTGCCATTTTGATGTAATCGCCTTAATATCACCATTGTAGGCATTAATTATTGTCTGAATGGCTTCATCGTTGAACTGAGCCACTCCTTCGTTTAATGCCGCCGCACCTTCTGACAGTTGTCCTGCCCCTGAAAGCAGCTGACTTGAACCATTGACCAGTGTACCCGCTCCCGAAAGCAAATCTGATATACCTTTAGTAAGTGCCGGAACTGATGACGCAAGTGTATCTGTTCCGGTAGCTACTGCCGAAGCAGCGGTAACAAGACTATATCCATTATCCTGAACTGCCTCTATCTGGGCTGCAATCTGCTTTTTTGCACCTTCAGCACCTGTTACAGCAGCTTTTCCGGCTGCATCCGCCGCTGCCATCTCACAGGCTGCCACTACGTTTTTTCCTACACTGTCTGAGCCGTTTTGAACAATTCCCTGGGCGATACCCGCTGCAAGGGAATTCAGCTTCGTTTTTATACCTTCATCTATCGTTGCCCCATATGCAGCAATTATTTCCTCATTGGTTTTATTGTACTGCTGGGCATATTGTGCAACCTGTGCCGCATACAGTGTATCATAAAGATTGTCATAGAGTCCCTTATAAATGGCATCTACTGTTTTAGCATCGGTCATAGTAGCATTAAAGCTTGAAACTGCCTGGGAATAAATGTAATTGTAGGTATCTGTACCCTGTGTGAATTCTGCATCGACTACTCCCCGGGTCTGTGAAATTATTGCCTTTTTTTCTTCATCTGTCATAGGAGTATTAAGTCCTTTATCAAGAGCTGTAATGCCGGAATTCAGTCCCTGGGCACCGGTATTCAATGTTGTAATTCCCGCAGCAAGGCTGTCTGCTCCCTGGGAAAGAGAGCTTATTCCTGTGTTAAGGCTTCCCACTCCCTGATTAAACACTCCCATATTGGTGTATAAGGAAGTCATTCCCTCATTAAGTGCATCCGCACCGGATACCAGCTGTTCTCCTGCATCGTCCAGGGTAGCCATAAGACTGTCAAGCTGTGACATATCAAGGTTACTTCCCAGTTTAATCTGTGAACCATTCATAACAAGTGTAGCTGTCATATCAAGGCTGAAGTCTGTAACATCCGCCTCTACCTCAAAATACTCAGGTATTGTAAATCCATCTGACATATCGGCTTCCTTCAGGTTAAGATTCTCACTCATACCGGGCATCCCATAGCCTATAACAATATTGGATGCTCCCTGTGCTATTGTTTTTCCGTTTGTAACTGTTATGTTAGTAAAGTTATCCCCCAGAACCATTCCCGAAACAGCTACAAATGGCACATTAATTTTGTCTTCTGTAACAGCATTGTTGTAATAATCAAATCTGATTTTTACCTTACCGCTTTTTCCTGCCAGCTCTGCAGGAGAAATTTCCTTGCCGTCAAGGTAATAGGAAACCTTTATATCTACAGGAAGCTCCTTCTCTGACACTCCCTGATAATAAATATCCTCTCCATCAGCCTGCCAGGTTATTGTATCCCCTTTCTGGGTAAAATCATGTTCACCCTTAAGGTTTACGATATCCTTTAAATCGGTTTTGTCCACAAGCTCTGCTTTTTTGTCATCATTCTTAAGGTGTTCACTTACCAGAATCTTGTTTGTATTTCCGCTTGCATCAGAAAATACATATACTGTTTCATCCTTATATACGTCCTTTTCCTCTATTGAAACATCTCCTTTGAGCTTTTCTGCTATATCCTCCTCAGACAAAACAGGTTCTACATTATTCCCGGCTGATACATTTTCCACATTATATTTGTCCCGGTCACAGCCTCCCCCATTGGATGAATATGCATAAGCACCGGCACCAAGTGTACCAATTGTAACGGCTGCAGTTGAAAGACCTACTATATATTTTATTCCCTTTTTTCCATTTTTCTTACTCATAACGATTCCTCCATTCAAAAATTACCTGGCTCCTGCGTCCTGCTTCACAGGCTTAAAGCCTGCACTTGTATTAATGATAATCTTATCGAAAATGACAAACATGGATGGCAGTATAAATATTACCACTATCATGCTTATTATGGCTCCTCTTGCCATCAGGCTGCAAAGTGAGCTGATCATATCTATATTTGAATACATACCTACACCAAAGGTTGCCGCAAAAAAGCTTAGAGCACTTACTATAATTGATTGTATTGAGCCCTTGAGTCCTTCTACTATTGAATCTTTTTTATCCATTCCGTGATTTCTGGCTCTCTTATACTTGTTTGTCATAAGAATTGCATAATCTACTGTAGCTCCGAGCTGAATTGTTCCTATTACTATAGATGCGATAAAAGGAAGTGTAGTTCCTGTATATGCCGGAATACCCATATTAATAAATATGGCAAATTCAATAACCATAACCAATATAAACGGAAGAGTTACAGATCTGAAAACCAAAGCAATGATAACAAGAATAACTCCTATCGATACTGCACTTACAACCTTGAAATCCTTGTCGGTAATTTCAATAAGATCCTTTGTACAAGGTGCCTCTCCGATAAGCATTCCTGACTGATCGTAATTCTTAACTATAGTATTAATCTCCTCACATTGATTATTTACCTCATCAGAAGCCACTGCATATTCCGACATGACAACCATCATCTTGTAATTACCCTGTTCAAACACATCAAGGATTCCCGAAGGAAGCAGCTCCTTTGGAATCACTTCTCCAAGTACACTGTCAAGTCCAAGAACTGCTTTAACTCCATCAACCTTCTTTATCTCATCTGTCATGCTGCAGGTATCAGCAGTTCCAAGGTTTCTGTCAAGAATAATCATGTGGGTTGCCCCCATGTTATACTCCTCGTCAAGCTTTGAATTGGCAATGCTGCTGTCCAGATCCTTAGGAAGCGTTCCTGCCAGGTCATAATATACATCAGTATGTGTATAGCCATAAATTGCAGGAATAAGTATAATCACAAACAATATCAGAAAAATGTAAAAATGCTTTACAACCCAGTCCGATATTTTGCTCAAATCCGGAAGAAGTACCTTATGCTTCGTCTTTTCTATTATCCCGTCAAATATAAGAATCATTGATGGAAGTATTGTTACACAGGCTATTACACCAAATACAACGCCCTTTGCCATTACAATTCCCAGATCCTTGCCCAGAGTAAAACTCATAAAGCAAAGAGCCACAAAGCCTGCCACAGTTGTTATTGAGCTTCCTACAACCGAAGATATAGTATTGGAAATCGCATGGGCCATTGCTCTCTTTTTGTCTCCCGGATACACGCTCTGTTTTTCTTCATAGCTGTGCCATAAGAATATGGAGTAATCCATTGTTACTCCGAGCTGTAAAACTGCTGTAAGTGCCTGGGTAACGTAGGATATTTCTCCCATAAATACGTTGCTTCCCAGATTGTAAACTATTGCCATTCCGATGCTTAACAGGAAAAACACAGGAATAATTGCCGAATCCATGGAAATTGCCAGCACCAGTGTGGCAAGAAGTACAGCTATAAGCACATATATAGGTGTTTCCTTGTCGGATAAATCTTTAATATCGGTTACAACCGCAGACATACCCGATAAATAACATTGCTTGCCCATAACCGACTTTAAATCCTTTATTGCTTCCATTGTTTCATCTGAAGAAATAGAGGTAGGAAACAGTACAAACATTATCGTAGAATCCGCATCCTTATTTACAAACGCATTTTTAATATTATCGGGAAGCATATCAATAGGTACCGATAAATCCATAAAGGAGTCATACCAGATTACATCCTTTACATTATCCACCTCCTTCATTTTTTCCCTCATCCCGGACAAATCACTTTCCTTCATTCCCTCTACAATACACATGGAAAAAGCGCCTGTTCCAAATTCATCAACCATAATATCCTGTCCCTTCATGGTTTCAATGTCCTTAGGCAGATATGTCAGAATATCATAGTTAATTCTTGTTTTAAAGTAACCAAAGGCTGATGGTACAAGTAACAAAACACTTATAATAAGTATCATCACCCTGTGCTTCACTACCCATTTACCAAACTTAATCATTCATCTCACTTCTTTCTTTTTATGATACCCCGGTTGTCAGCCAACTCCCGGTTAAACTATCCTCCGGCTTAACTCCCCGGCTCTGTCTTTTTCGTCTATATAATATGAAAAGGACCGGATATAATGAATATCCAATCCTTTTTTTGTGTAACTATTTAAAATACAATTTAGCTTTTGTGTTTACTTTTTTAAACTTTTCGGTATTTATGTAGGTAGTCTAAACAAACTCCTCCAATATGTCCATCATAGAATTTTTGGTAATATATTCGTATATTTCTGCCAGCTCCTTTGGAGATATCATAAAATTCCTCTTAATCCAGGCTATGGCCACATAGCACATGGACTGGGCATAATATTCAGCTATGGTCTCACGGGAAAGCCAATAATATTTGTAATGCCCTCCTCCCTTTTTTTCGGTTATTACCTCCACAAGAAGCTTGGTAACCTCTTGTCTTGCTATACTTTCAAAGGAATTCTGCCCTTCTATTTTTATCGCTTTTTCGTAAAAATTCCTGTCCTTAAGCATGTTGGAAAAAAGCAGGGTAAGCCCCTCGGTAATCATTTCATTTACAAGCAACGGCTTTATCGGCAGTAACAGGTCTCTCCTGATTATATACTCAAGCACCTGATACTTATCTGTAAAGTGATTATAAAATGTAGGTCTGATTACACCTGATTTATCCGTAATATCCTTAACCGTTATTTTTTCCATAGGTGTATGGCTAATGAGCTCCTTTAAGGTCAGTGCCAATTGGTTTTTGGTATCCCTCTTTTCATTTTCCCTCATCTATTTTAATACTCCGCTATCTCCTATAATTTTAATTATCTCTTCAAATTCCTCTACTGTCTTTGTCAGGGCGAATCTCACATATCCCTCTCCAAGAGTTCCGAAGGCGGTTCCCGGAGTCACAAAGATTCCTGTCTTATCAATCAACTCCATACAAAATTCCTGACTTGTTTTGAATTTTGGGGGAATCGGAGCCCACATAAACATAGTTCCTTCGCAGTCCGGAACATCCCATCCGATATTTCTAAGTCCCTGACACAGGGCATCTCTCCTTTCCTGATACTTCAGGCACTGCTCCTTTACAGGCTCCAAGGGACCTGTCAGAGCGGCTATTGCAGCCTTCTGTGTAGGAATAAAAACACCGAAATCTATCTGTGAACGCAACATTTTTAGTGCATCTACTATTTTCCTGTTGCCAACACAGAAGGATATTCTTGCTCCTGTAAGGTTAAAGGTTTTTGACAGGGAGAAGAATTCCACTCCTACATCAGCAGCCCCCTCATGGTGCAGGAAGGAGTCTCCATATCTTCCATCATAAATTATGTCCGAATATGCATTGTCATGAATGACAATAATGTCATACTTTTTTGCAAAGGCTATAAGATCATCATAAACCCTGGGCGGTGCTGTAACGCATACCGGATTCATGGGATATGACATAATTATGTATTTCGCTTTTCTTGCCACATCCTCGGGAATTGAATCAAAATCGGGAAGAAATCCATTTTCTTCAAGAAGCGGGTAATAATATATATCAGCCCCCGCCAGCAATGAGCCCGCCTCAAATATAGGATATCCCGGATTAGGGCATAAAACCACATCTTCAGGGTTACAAAGTGCCATACCTATATGCCCTATGCCCTCTTGTGAGCCGTTAACAGAGGTTACCATATCCTCTGTTATCTCAACATCAAATCTTTTTCTGTAATACTCTACAACCGCTCCGGTAAGCTCCGGCAAATCCCTGAGGGAATATCCGAAATTTCCCGGTTCATTTGCCGCATCAAGAAACGCCTTCTTAACATGAGGAAACGGTTCAAAATCAGGAGTGCCTACAGATACATTAATTACCGAGCCACCCTTTGCGATAACCTCATTTTGTTTATCCTTTAAATCTGCAAAAATACCTGTGTGAAATAATTTTAATCTGTCTGAAAATTCCATAGCTAATATGACTGTAATGCCAGCCATTTCCTCCTTTTTTACAGCAGAGGGGCGATGAGCCTTAATATACTCTGCCAGAATGTTTTTATACTACTTGTCTTATTTATCTCCTCCAGAGTAACCTGCTCACAGTTCTCCAGGGTTTTCATGTAATCTTCCTTTATCTCATATATGGTGCCACAGTTAAACATCCATACCCCACATTCAAAATGCAGGTACAGACTTCTGAAATCAAAATTAATTGTGCCAACTGTTGCAACCACATCATCAACCACGACTGTTTTCGCATGAATAAATCCCGGTGTATACTTATAGATTTTTACACCTGCCTCTATAAGCTCACTGTAGTAGGACTGGGTAACCATGTATACCATCTTCTTATCCGGTATTCCGGGAGTAATTATCCTTACATCTATACCACTTTTCGCCGCAAGCGTCAGCGCTGTCATCATTTCATTGTCTATAATAAGATAAGGGGTCATAATATAAACATAATACTTTGCTTTATTTATCATGTTAAGGTATATATTTTCTCCTACAATCTCAGAATCCACCGGTGTATCTCCATAAGGCTGTATATATCCGTCCGAAAAATCAGGAAGTGTGTTATAATTCTTTCCGTTAAATACTGAATAGTCCTCATCCTCACCGGTAAGCATCCTCCAGGTCTGCAGGAACATAAGGGTGAGATTCCATACAGCATCCCCCTTAAGCATTATTCCTGTATCCTTCCAGTGTCCGAATTTGGAATCAATATTTATATATTCATCTGCCAGATTGATGCCTCCTGTAAATCCAATGTAGCCATCTATCACCGTAATCTTCCTGTGATCCCTGTTATTCTGCCTCAGATTGACTACAGGGGCGATGGGATTAAAAGGCACTACCTTTATTCCCAGCTCCCTCATCTCCGTTAAAAACCTTGAAGGCATCCACATGGCACATCCTACATCATCATATATCAGTCTTACATCTACTCCGTTTTCTACCTTACGGGCAAGTATTTCCAAAACAGTATCCCACATCATGCCCTGCTTGATGATAAAGTATTCCATAAAAATGAAATGTTCTGCTTTTTCCAGTTCCGCCACAAGACTCTTGAAATTTTCTTCTCCCAGTGAAAAATATTTTACTGCTGTATTTTTATATACCGGGTAGCCTGCATATCTGGATATATAATTTGACTGTACACTGGCACTCTTACTCAGTTCTCTTATTTCCCTTTGTTCACTGTCATCATGAGGGGTATATTTAAATGTATCCAGGTGATTTTCTAATGCCTCTCTTATAAATTTGAGTCTGGTTCTGTTACCTGCCAGAAAGACATACAAGGCACCTCCCACAATAGGTGCCGAAAGAACCAGTATAACCCAGCTTAGCTTATATGCAGGATTATCTCTTTTGTTAATTATATACAATACTACAAATATGCTTAACAGCTGGGAGAAAACTCTCCAATAAATTATATACTCACCCATCAAGCCATAAAAGGATATTATTACTACAATTTGTAGAAGTACAAGCAAAGCCACTATAGCAACTTTAATAACGGATATTCTTCTTGACATATTGGTGGAACCTATCTTTGAGTGCTTTGTATTTTTGCTCATGCCTTACCCCCTTTTATCTACTCCATCTGCCTGATGCCCCACAAGGCAAAACAAGCCCGCTTTCCGTAACAGGAAGTCCAATTTCTGAGGATTCAACACTTCCTCCCAGTTTTTTTGCTACAGTGGAAGAAATCATGTATGTAAGAACAGCCGGTGCCAGACCTGTAGTGTAGGAATTGACAAGAAAAAACAAAGGTTCTTCTGAAAGGAGCTCCGATGTCAGCCGGATAAACGGATATATTTTTTCCTCCAGCTTCCATATTTCTCCTTTGGGTCCTCTTCCGTAAGATGGAGGATCCATAATTATACCATCATATTTGTTTCCACGCCTGATTTCCCTTTCAACAAATTTTATGCAGTCATCAACCAGCCATCTTACAGGTGCATCTCCCAGACCTGAAGATATCGCATTTTCCTTAGCCCATCCTACCATGCCCTTTGAAGCATCAACGTGGGTAACCTTTGCTCCCGCACTCGCCGCTGCAAGAGTAGCCCCTCCGGTATAGGCAAAAAGGTTAAGTACTTTTATTTCTCTTTTTGCATTTCTGATTTTTTCCCCAAACCAGTCCCAGTTTACAGCCTGCTCAGGAAAGAGTCCTGTATGTTTGAAGGCAAAAGGCTTAAGATTAAATGTAAGCTCCTTATAATGTATACTCCATTGCTGTGGCAGCTTTTTAAATTCCCATTCTCCGCCTCCGCTTTTACTGCGATGATAATGCCCATTCAGGCTGTTCCATGCAGGATTCTGCCTTGGAGTATCCCATATAACCTGGGGATCCGGTCTAAGCAGAATGTATTTACCCCATCGTTCCAGCTTTTCTCCCTCAGAGCAATCAATTATTTCGTATTCATTCCAGTCATTGGCAATCCACATAATTAAACCTTTCCATACTTTGTCCTTTTAATAAGCAGGCTCTCCCCATAATAAAAATGACTCTGTTACAGGGAAAGCCCGGTATTACCTTTTTTCAATAGGTGTATATTCTTTGTGTGTACCTACGAATTTGTACGCCGGTCTTATTATCTTGCCGTTATTAACCAGCTCCTCAATCCTATGGGCAGACCAGCCTGATATTCTTGAAATAGCAAATATAGGTGTAAATATTTCAATTGGCAGCTTTAACATAGTATATACAAATCCACTGTAAAAATCCACATTTGCACTGACAGCCTTAAAGGTTCTCCTCTGGATACCTATAAGCTCTGCAGCTATTTTTTCAACTCTGTCATAAAGGGCAAACTCTTCCTCCAGTCCCTTTTCTTCTGAGAGCTTCTTCGCATATCTCTTTAATATGACAGCTCTTGGGTCCGATTCACTATAAACAGCATGTCCCATTCCATATATCAACCCGGACTTATCAAAGCCCTGCTTGTCAAGAAGAGTCTGAAGATATTCACTAATCTCATCTTCATTTTCCCAATCCTTGACATTTTCCTTTAAATCATT
Organism: Lachnospiraceae bacterium UBA7589; assembly: GCA_002476495.1. Taxonomy (GTDB): domain Bacteria; phylum Bacillota; class Clostridia; order Lachnospirales; family Lachnospiraceae; genus Coprococcus_C. The sequence continues at coordinate 9,127 of DLKL01000003.1, read as the reverse complement.
AAACATCTGCTGCACCTTGAGATTGGCACCACCATGACGTGGTCCCTTAAGGGACCCTAAAGATGCTGCTACAGCAGAATAAGTATCTGTTCCCGTAGATGAAAGCACATGAGTTGTAAAGGTAGAATTATTACCTCCACCATGTTCAGCATGAATAACAAGGCACACATCAAGTACCTTTGCCTCCAGGTCAGTGTATTTACCATCCGTTCTGAGAAGTCTCAATATATTCTCTGCTGTTGAAAGTCCCTTCTTTGGTCTGTGAATAACAAGGCTTTTTTCAAGATAGTAATGCCTGTAGGCCTGATAGCCGTAAGCAGCCATAACCGGCAGCTGGGCAATAAGCTTAAGGCACTGGCTAAGCACATTTTTGATACTTATATCATTAGGATTAGGATCATACGAATAAAGTGTCAGTACGCATTTTTGCAGGACATTCATCATGTCACGGCTTGGAGCCTTCATAATTACATCCCTGTTAAACGACCCCGGCAGTTCTCTTAACTCCTCCAATATACTTACGAAATCCTCCAACTGTTTTTCTGTCGGAAGCTTCCCAAACAGAAGCAGAAATGTTGTCTCCTCAAAGCCGTATTTGTTATTGCGAAATCCATTCACCAGATCCTGTACCTCATAGCCCTGGAAGTATAATTCTCCCGGTATAGGCATTCTTACACCATCCTGAACCTTAAAGCCCATAACATCAGATACCTCGGTTAAGCCTGTAAGGACTCCTCTTCCGTTAGAATCTCTGAGGCCTCTCTTAACATCATATTCTTCATATAGATTCTGATCAATCTTTCCGGCATCATTACAAAAGCCTACATATTCCTCAATTATTTTGTCCATATCAATATTCATTTCTTCCACAATATCATCTCCTTTTAAAACAGAACTTTACTGAAAGTATCCATCATATACACTTACTCTGTATCTGTATTCTGTAATGCTTCATACGGATTAAGCACAGTTTTTTCATCCAGTCTGTCTCCCACATTGCCTGGATATCCCTTCAATCCTATGATTATATCAAAAACCCTTTCACAGCACAACATTTTAACCGGATTTTTACCATTTTTACCATATTCCGTCATAATTACTATTCCAATTGTAATTATAATTGTCTGACTCCTGCTGTTCCAGATTCTCCTCTCTTTCCTGATGGGCGTCAGCCTGATTTTGCTGAAGCTGCTCCATCAGTTCCTGATCAGGGTCCTCCTGCTCTCCTTGGGCATTATTTTGATTCTGGTTCTGATTTTGGTTGTTCTGATTGTTCTCCTGTGACTCTTTTTCTTCTTTCAGCTTTTCAATAAGAGCATCTATCTCCTCTTTCAGCTTCTGTGCAGTCTCACTGTGTCCCTTACCGTCATCTGCCGCACAGCCCTTTTCAAGCAATATATCCCTGGCTTCCTCAAGAATTTTAATGGACTGGTCTATTTTTTCCGGCTGGGCATAGTCCTCCCCCATATTGTATATCATTGCAAGGGCAAGATTAATTCTGATTGAACATTCCTTTACTTCACCGGGATTTTTTTCCAAAGCCATTTTGTAATTATCAATAGCTTCCTCATAATTTTCCTTCTTATAGCATATATTACCCCGGTTATAATATGCAACACAGGGTTCAAAGCAATTTGCGAAAAAAAGAGGCTTTGTATTCATATCATATTCTTCATCATTATATTCACTTATAAGCTTTTCATTGTAAATATACCCAAAGGCCTGTTTCCCCGCAACCAGTAAAATTGCCAGGGTAAGACCTACCAGAATGATTTTAACCCATTTCTTCATCTATGTTACATCCCTTTTCTAAATATTCTCCTTCTGTAGTACACAAATTCATATATAAGCAGCAGTGCAAGAGGAATGGCAAAATAGTAGTAAATCTCTATATCGCCTCCATATGCACCTTCATAATTTTTCTCCGATACAATACTATCTACATTTATGTCATCAATAATTTTTCTGACCTGAGTCTCGTCTGACATATGATAATAATCAACTCCAAAATCTCCGGCTATTTTTTTCAGATTTTTTTCATCAATTTTTGATACTGCCAAAACCTCATTATAGTTGTTATCATAATAGTACAGATAATCCTTTTCGTCATCCCCCGAATAATATCCCACTTCCATAGGAGCTCCTTCAACTGTACCATATCCCAGAACCCCGCCGCCATCAATATATTTATCGAGATTCTTATATTCATCCAGCCCTTCATCAGTGGTAATCTCACCATCACTTATAAAAAAGACAAGCTGATATGTATTCCTGTTATTATCAAGAAGCTTTTCCATACCTGCCAATACACTGTTAATCGATGTTCCGTTGGCATACATCTTGGACTGACCCTCAAGAAGATCTATAGTCTGAATAGTCATGTTTGTGTCTATGGTATACGGAGTTTTCATGTCCACTCTGTTGTCAAAGGTTACAATACTGTATGAAGCTCCGGGAAGCTTCTCCACCAGATACCGGCAATCTTCCTTTACATCATCAATCCTTCTGTTATTTCCGCGTCCATCCTCAGCCAGCATACTCATTGTATTGTCAATAACAAAAAGCACATCTATGTCTGTTGAAATGCCTACAGTTTTATTTTCCTTTGGCACCACCGGTCTTAGATTTATTGCAAACAGCAGCACAACCATAAGTATCTGCCTGATGTAATTGAAGCTTCCTCTTCTTTTCATAAGCAGAAGCACTATACATATTATTATCATTACCCATATAGGGATAATAGGGTCAAAAATCATAATTTCATCCTTTTACACATAAAAATATAAACAGAGATTGTAGCAAGCATCGCAATAAAAACAGTCACCGGATGGTCGTATATATAAGTTTTTGTAACTGTGAGAACAGAAGTCTCTGTTTTTTCTATCTCATCAATAAGCTTCCTTGATACTCCTGAGGATGTATCCCGGTAATACTTTCCGCCGGTCTTTTCAATATATGACTTAAAATGGTCTTCATCAACTATATGACTTGGAGAAACAGCATACACCTTTACCCCATACTTCACACAAAGATCTGTGGCCTCCTTAACAGTCACAATAGGCACGCCATTCAGTTCATTGTCAGTGGTAAATATAATTATCCTTGTCCGGTCAGGATTCTCCCGAAGATCCGGAAAGCTGAACATACAGGAGGCAAGACCGTCACCTATAAGAGAACTGGCATAGTCGCTAAGAGTCCCTTCGTATTTATAGTTATATGTTTCATAGTCAAAATCATATAACGAAGAATAGTTATATCCATAATAGTACTCTGTAAGCTTTATGCTTTCCTCCAATGATTTTTCCAATTCATCAAGCACCTCAAGAACATACTCATAATCCGTGGTAAGTGGCACCAGAAGTATAGATTTTGCATTAAATATACTGATTCCTATCCTTTCCCCTTCCAATCCCTTAACCAGAGTTTTAAGTTCTTTACACATATCCAGATTAAGATCATCCACCGAGCTGGATACATCCATACAAAGAAATATATCCCTGTTATGTATATCCTGCTTTCTGCTCTCCGGCTTTGCAGGTCTGCCCATTAAAACAAAGCAAAGTCCGATTGTACAAAAAAGGATAAGCAAAGTAAGCCCACTGAGTATTTTATATCTTTTCATAAGCTTATTGTACAATATTGTATTTTCAATCAGCTCTGTATTGGCAATTCTGTTACCTTTTTTATATCTGTCCTTTTTCTTGAATCCGATAAAAGGAAGTATAAGCATAACAGCAGCTCCTATATACAGAACCCAGGGAAAAATCATTTCCATTCTTCTATAACCTTTCTTGCTTTATCTATAGATTGTTCTATATTACCTCTGCCCTCTGTATCAAATTCCGGCCTGTAGCACTCACCGATTAAGTAATACAGATTAGGTATATTAATTTTTCTAAGCTCCTCAAGGGTATAATTCTGTACACGGATACCTGTTACAGAATATACAAAGTGTCTTATAATCCTGCTCAGCTCCTGATATGCCTGCCTTTCGGAAATATGCCCCTCTTTGTATCTTTTTCTGAGATTTAAAAGCATCTGAATATATTTTCTTCTATATTCCTCCAGACGTTGCTGATGCATATGGTTTACTTCTGCTACGTCATTTCTTTCCTTGACTTTTTTTCTTATAATACAATATATGGCATATATAACCATAAGGGCAAGCATGCTTATTACAATAATAAGCCCTGCCGGTGAATAGGAAAACATATCTTGCAGCTCGACTGTTATAGGTATTTTTCCGTCACCTAGTGTTTGCATATTTATGTCCTCCTAACAATTCCACAATTCTGTCTATAACCTCAGTCCCACAATCAATTTTTGTGTCAACAATGCCATATTTTTTCAGCATATGCTTATTCTCCTCCACCTGCTTTTCCCTTGCCTCTTTCTCGGCATTTTTAAGTCTGGGATTAGATGTCACATATTCAGGGACATATATATCATGATCTACACTGTAAGCATTACCCCCGGTAAGCTCTCCATCCCCAAGCTTAACAAAAAGAACATCATGGAAAAATGTAAGCTTTTTAATTATATCTTCACTTATATCATGTAAGCCCTGCTCATCGGTTATAACAAATATTACCATTCTTTTTTTTATGTATCTTATTATGTAAGAAAGGCTTTTTTCCAGGGACGCATTATAACCCTCCAGCCTGCATCTGTCATATTCCGTAAGAATTCTTTCCACATTAATCAATCCTGATTTTAGCTGAAAATATCTTACCATTCCTGCTTCATTATATATTGCCCCCACATTATTACCATTTATACCTGCAAGGTAGCCTATTGTACCGCCTACATCAACAGCCAGATTTTTCTTTATTTCCATCGCCCGGGTCATGGCTGTCATTTTCTTACCTGTGTCAAAAACCAGCATAATATTATGCTTTTTTTCCGCAATATATTGCTTAACCAGTACCCTGTTTCCCCGGCTGGTAGCTTTCCAGTCAATATCCTTTATGTTATCTCCGGGAATATACTCCCTGAGATGCTCAAAATCCATTCCACTTCCCTGATATACAGATTTGTAAGAGCCGTCAAACAAATTGCTGGTTTTATTTTTTGAATATATACTTACTTTTGATCTTATTTTAGATACATAGCTGTTTATCATGGTGTCTGAATCGCTCCTACAATGGCATCAATAATATTTTCTTCAGTAACCCGATCAGCAACAGCGGCATAATTAAGTGAAATTCTATGACGGAGTGCGCTGTGGATAAGTGCCTTTACATCATCCGGAATAACATAATTTCTTCCACTCATAAGAGCTACCGCCTTGGATATTTCCATTAGTACAATTGCACCCCTGGTACTTGCCCCCATAGTTATATACTGTGCCAGTTCGGCTGGTATATATCTTTCAGGATGCCTTGTAGCATTAATAATAGCAATAATATACTTTTTTATTGACTGGTCGATATATATTCTTTTTGTTGTATTCTGAAGAAATTTTATATCCTCCAGAGACACCACAGATCCTATAGTCGAGAATACATCCTGCTCAATCCTGTTTAATATTTCCATTTCTTCCTCAAGAGTAGGATATTCAAGTTTTTCCTTAAGCATAAATCTATCCAGCTGTGCCTCGGCCAGAAGATAGGTTCCCTCCTGTTCAATAGGATTCTGGGTGGCAACAACCATGAATATGTCGGGCATTTTAAATACCTGTTCACCTATTGTAACCTGCTGCTCCTGCATTACTTCAAGCATGGCACTCTGGGTTTTGGCACTGGAACGGTTAATTTCATCCAAAAGTACAAAGTTTGCATATACCGGTCCCAGCTTTGTATCAAACTCATTTGTACTGTAATTAAGAATCTGGGTTCCTATTATATCACTTGGCAACAAATCCGGCGTACACTGTATTCTTGAAAATGTGCCGTTAATCGCCTCTGTCATGGTCTTGGCGGCTGTGGTTTTTGCAAGACCGGGAACAGATTCAATCAATATATGTCCATTACACATGAGTGTTACCAACAATGCATTGCCAAGCCTATACTGGCCTACCATTTTTCTGTAGTAATACTCATTGATTTTCATTATAGTATTTCTGCTTTTTTCAATTTCTTCATTGCTTACCTGATTAAATGTATCCATTTTTACCCCTCTGTCTAAATTTCTATAATATATTTTTCATATGCATTAATTACATGTGTTTCATTATACCATGATTCCCTCTTAAAATCTCTTCCGTAATTAATATGGACATGCCCATGGGCAAACAACACAGGTCTGTATTCATCCATAATATTAAGGAATACCTTAAAGCCCGTATGCGGTAAATCCTCACTGTCATTGAGTCTGTACGCAGGAGCATGGGTAATAAGTATATCCACGCCTCCCGCTTTTTTAATTTTTTTCTTCAGGCGTTTTACTCTTTTTTCCATTTCCTTTTCAGTAAACTGGTTTGGTCCACAGTCATAGCTCATGCATCCCCCAAGACCCATAATGCGATAGCCCCGATATTCATAAACATCATCGTCTATACATACACATCCGTCCGGTGGTGTCTCATCATAACAATAATCATGATTTCCATGAATATACAGAACAGGAACCTTGGCAAAAGTAGCAAGAAAAGACAAATACTGGGGTGCAAGATCACCACAGGAAATAATTAGATCAATTCCTTCCAGCTTTTCCTTTTCAAAATAGTCCCAATAATATTTGGATTCCTCATCTGCTACCAATAGAATTTTCATCTTTTTTATCCTTGTACTTCCTTTCTGCTGTCACTGCTGTCACTGTCACTAGAGCATTCATCCTCCGTAACGCCCTTTAATTCAACTATTGATTTAGCTTCCTCTCTAAGCTCACCTATCTCCGGAATATCTCCCTCTATGTTTTCTACCAGCCAGTTCATCTTCATAATTTCTTCAGGAGTGAGTCTGCTGTCCTTTTCATTCTTCATAACCCCGCCTTGGGCAATAATTACTCCTTCAAAGGGATAAAATTGACTGTTTTTAATAAGCTTTTTTATTGTATGAACCAGTCTCAATATTCCATCCGGTATTTTTCGTGAATATATAAGGTCAACCACTCCGGCAGACAATCCCCACCAATAATTTATCGCCTTTGAAGAGTCGGTTTCCTCCTGCTTTGCAGTACCCGAAATAACGCTTTCAATAAGCTTTGCATAAAAAGGCCCCCACTGACATATTGGCATAGCAATATTCACAGGCTCATCGTCTTTTATGCTGTAGAGCCCAAATTGCTTATTTGCCTCGCTGGGCTTTATCATAATCTGGTCAGAAATATAAGTAACACCCTTCTCTTTAAAATTCTTTATTGCATTTTCCCGGGAAACTTCCTTAACCGTGGTCCATTCCAGATAAACTCTTGCCCCCGGGTTAACCATCTGGGCTCCCAGTGCAAATGCATTTATGTTTGCAATTGTTCCTACAATCGGATAATCTGCCAGATAACCTATACGTCCGTTTTCGGCCATAGCCCCCGCCATCATACCTGCAAGAAATTTTGTCTCATAAAGTCTGGCATAATATGTGCCAATAAGCTTATGAGATGTATTGAGTGAGCAGTTAAAAATGCGTATATCCGGATGGTTTGCAGCAACCTTAAGGCTTGCTCCCAGCTGTCTCGATGAGGTTGTGAAAAATATCTTCACTCCCATCAATATTAAATCATTCATGGCTGATATAGTTTCTTCTTCAGTGTGCAAATTGTGTACCTTAAGAGTTTTTATCTGAGCCGGATAATGCTCATCCAGGTACAATCTTCCCAATTCATGTCCATATAACCACTCTGATTCGTCAGGATCTTTGTCAAATACAAAGGCAACCTTTATCTGCTTTGGAGCCTGGCTGAAGAAATAATCTGAAAACTTTTTCTTACCTGTTTTCGCAGGTTCAAGCCTCAGTTCCACCTCCCCACCCTGGGACTTCATAAGAAATTCATCCCACAAAGGATCCATTTTTTCCTTCATTTCATTGGCAGAAAGATTTTTTATCTCATCGTATCCATATATATCTATAAATATAAGGAAGGCATCTCCACTTGTTATGGGGATCTTCTTGGCAATCTTAGCTTTCATGGCAACACAAAAATTGTGATGTGCCGAGCCAAAATCCTTTATCTGTTCTTCGTTCCACGGTATATCAGGCTGCTCAGTTGTAAGCTCAAGCATTCTCTTAAAGCAGCCTTCCTTGCTGAACCACAGATAATTCACCCCTGTAAGCTTATAGAAATCCATAAACTCATAATATATTCTTATTTCCGGATTATTTTCATCATATTTTGGTACTTTTCTGGTTACATAGGCAGGTATGGTAACTGCCTCAAAATATTTTAAAACAGAGACCCTTTTATTTCCTTCTATAACATAGAATTTATTCATATATTCATATGCCTTTATAGGTTCCCTGATCCCTTCCTCAAGATGGCTGTCACAAAGGCTTGACCATTTAGAACCAAACTCAGTTTTGTAATCCAGTATAGGCATAAAATTGTTAGCAAAGGCATATGTTCTTCCCAGATTGCTGGTACCTACTATCTGGTCGAGAGGTATGTGGACCAAGCCCAGATTAACCTCGCTAACTATATCTACATCCTGTAATATCTCGTCAAGTACAGGCAAATATTCATTTTCTCCTTTAGAGACAGCTGTTTTAAATGCTTTTAGTCCGGCCTTTTGAGCTTTCTCATAATCAGCATATGCCATATAATCTCCTTTCCCCGTAGGAAACCTTTGTTTACAGAAAAATTCTTCTTTACCAATTAATTATTATACGCAACATATCAATAAAATTCAATGAATACTTTTAAACCGGAATAATACAAGCTGTTCATTCCACTTACCGGGCTGCCCTCCTTGTGTCTGAATTAAAAATCGTTTATATATCCCTACAATACGGTATTGTTCTTCTTAATATCTGACTCCACTGCATAATATAACTGCATATATAAAAAAGTCAGGGAGTGCAAAATCAAAGCTTACACACCCCGGCACACCCAAAAAAGACCGGATAAACATCCGGTCTTTAGTGCAACTTTTTCCTAGGAAGTTACATCATCATCCTCCAGGTGATTCTTAATGACACCCATTACATACTCCAAAGGGCATTTAACAATATCCGCTATCTCTTCCGGAGATTTGTTG
>DLKL01000014.1:4006-99963 GCA_002476495.1 Lachnospiraceae bacterium UBA7589 | reverse complement strand
ATCCGCATCCTCGTAGCCTTCGTCTGCATAATCCGCATCCTCGTAAGCTTCATCTGCATAATCCGCATCTTCATAGGCCTCGTCTGCATAATCTGTATCTTCGTCACCATTCTTCTTTTTTTTGCTGGCAATTAAAGTTATAGTCAAAACCACAAGCAACACGAAAAAGAGAGTTAAAACTATACCATATATTATTGCAATTGTACTTCCACTCATATTTTTACCTGACTTTCCTCTATAGTATCTGCAAAATAATCAAAAACAATCCAAGAATTATTATACTAAAATTCCATTCAATAATCAACTATTGTGTTGTAAAATCATTCTTATTGGGTTATAATCTCAAGAGAAATTCCAGAAAAAATTTATATAATTGTTATTATGATAAGGAGATTTATATTATGGCTAAGGTAAGAACAAGGTTTGCACCAAGCCCTACCGGCAGGATGCATGTAGGTAATCTCAGAACCGCTCTCTATGCATATCTTATTGCTAAGCATGAGGGGGGAGATTTTATTTTAAGAATAGAAGATACCGACCAGGTTCGTGAGGTTGAGGGTGCTGTGGATATCATATACAGAACACTTGCCAAAACAGGTCTTATTCATGATGAAGGACCGGACAAGGATGGCGGTGTGGGACCATATATACAAAGTGAGCGCCAGGCTCAGGGAATATATCTTGAATACGCAAAGCTGCTCATTGACAAGGGTGAGGCCTACTACTGTTTCTGCGACGAGGAAAGGCTTAACAGCCTTGTGACTGAAATGGAGGGTAAAACCATTTCCCGTTATGATAAGCATTGCTTACACCTTTCCCCAGAAGAAATCCAGGCTAATCTTGACGCAGGAAAGCCATATGTCATAAGACAGAATAATCCGCTAGAGGGAACAACCACCTTTAAGGATGAGCTTTATGGCGATATTACAGTTTCAAACGAAGAGCTTGACGATATGATACTCATCAAGTCAGACGGCTTTCCAACATACAACTTTGCAAATGTGGTGGATGACCACCTTATGAATATTACCCATGTGGTAAGAGGTAATGAATACCTGTCCTCATCTCCAAAATACAACAGACTCTATGAAGCATTTGGCTGGGAGATACCTACCTATATTCACTGTCCGCTTATTACAGATGAGGCCCATCACAAGCTCAGCAAAAGAAGTGGTCACTCCTCCTTTGAGGATTTATTGGATCAGGGGTTTCTCACTGAGGCCATAATCAACTTTGTTGCATTACTGGGCTGGAGCCCTGAAGACAACCGTGAAATTTTCTCTCTTGAGGAGCTGGTTAAGGTGTTTGACTATACACATATGTCAAAATCTCCTGCTGTTTTGGATATGACTAAGCTCAGATGGATGAACAGCGAATATATCAAGGCCATGGATGAGGATAAATTTTATCTGCTGGCACTCCCTTATATGAAGGATGTCATTTCAAAGCCTTTAGACCTTAAAAAGATTGCTTCAATGATTAAATCCCGTATAGAAGTTCTTACCGATATCAGGGAACAGATTGACTTCTTTGAAGAGATACCTGAATATGACATTGAAATGTATTCCCATAAGAAGATGAAAACCAACCCCGAAAATTCACTTGTACTACTCAGAGAGGTTTTACCTGTTCTGGAGGCTCAGGAAAGCTTTGATAATGATTCTTTATTTGAAGCTCTTCAATGCTTTGGCAAGGAAAAGGAATATAAAACAGGCTTTATAATGTGGCCTCTGCGTACCGCAGTTTCAGGAAAACAGGCTACACCGGGTGGAGCTACAGAGCTCATGTCAATACTTGGCAAGGAAGAAACTATATCAAGGATTAAAGCTGCAATAGATAAACTGTCAGCATAAGCAGGAAAAGTATATATATTATTAACAAAGGAACGGTCCGGTTGATATATCAGTATCAGCCGGACCGTTCCTGTATTAATTAAGCTCATCAAGTGTCTTAGAAAAAGGAGGTATAAACTCTCTTACAAAATCATCCACCTCCGGATATTCATCTCTAAGCTTTTTCACTGTATTTTCTATCGTTTCCCTGGCCTTCACAAACTCACGGTTTCCCGTCTTTTCTTCTTCAATGCATTTTATCATTGCGGAGATTTTGTCTGCTGCCTTAACCATTTTCCACTCATACGAAAGCTCCTCGGTTTTAAAGAAAATACTCTTATACTCCTCCCGTATATCCTGTGGAAGCTGGTTAATAAGGCTTTGGTTAGCCTCATTCTCAAGGGATTTGTAGGCATCCTTTATGCTTCTGTTATAGTATTTTACAGGTGTTGGCATATCACCTGTAATTATCTCTGATGCATCATGGTAAATTCCAAGCAGGGCTGCTTTCTCAGCCATAAGTCTCTTGTTATACCTTTTATTCCCTATAACACACAGTGCATGGGCAATCATGGAAACCTCAAGGCAATGTTCACTCAGATTTTCCGGTTGATTATTTCTCATTAATGCCCAGCGCTCTATATATTTCATTCTGGCTACAGTTGCATAAAAATTATATTCCATTCTTTATTCTTCTTTCTCCATATCTACAAGCTTATCAATATTTTTAAGCTCTGTACCCTGATATTGCCGGAACAATTCCATGAATTCTTTGCCACTCAGATTTTCCTTCTCAATAAGAACCTTCGCTATATTCTCCAGAGTCTCAATATTATTTTTAAGCAGCATATAAGCTTTTTCATAGGAGGCTTTTATCATTTCCTTAACCTCCCGGTCAATAAGGGTTTCTGTCTGTTCGGAGCAGTTAAGCACTCTTCTTCTGTCAAGGTACTCTCCTGTAATTCCCTCAAGCTGTACCATGCCAAATTTGTCTGACATACCATATACAGTAATCATAGTTCTGGCAATATTGGTAGCCTTTTCTATATCATTGGAAGCTCCTGTGGTAATAGAATTAAATATAAGCTCCTCCGCTGCGCGGCCGCCAAGACATATAACAATCTCCTCCTCCAGCTCTTTTTTACTCTCTAACTGCTTTTCCTCCTCCGGAACCTGCCATACATATCCCAGGGCTCCTGAGGTTCTTGGAACTATAGTTATACGCTGAATCGGAAGGGTGTGCTTTTGTAACGCAGATACCAACGCATGTCCTACCTCGTGGTATGCCACTATCTGCTTTTCTTCTTTACTTAACAGCTTTTCCTTCTTTTCTTTGCCTGCAAATACAACCTCAACAGATTCAAGCAAATCCTTCTGGGAAACCAATGCCCTGCCCTTTCTGACAGCCATAAGAGCCGCTTCATTAATTATATTGGCCAAATCGGCTCCCACAGCACCTGACGTTGCCAGTGCCAGCTCTTTAAAATCAACTGTTTCATCCATCTTAACATTCCTGGAATGAACCTTAAGTGTATCGATTCTTCCTTTTAAATCAGGCTTCGAAACAATTATTCTCCTGTCAAACCGTCCCGGTCTCAGCAATGCCTTATCCAGAACCTCCGGCCTGTTAGTTGCCGCCAGCACTACAATTCCCTTTGAGCTGTCAAAGCCATCCATTTCTGAAAGCAACTGGTTTAAGGTCTGCTCTCTCTCTGAATCGCCGCCTGTATGTCTTGTATCCCTGCTCCTTCCTATGGCATCAATCTCATCAATAAAAATAATACACGGTGCCATAGTATTAGCTTTTTTAAACAGGTCTCTGACTCTGGAGGCTCCTACTCCCACATAAAGCTCCACAAACTCTGAACCTGATAAAGAAAAAAACGGAACCTTGGCCTCTCCCGCCACCGCCTTGGCCAGAAGAGTTTTTCCTGTTCCCGGAGGGCCCACAAGCAAAGCCCCCTTAGGAAGCTTCGCTCCAATCTCCAGATATCTGTTGGGCTTATCGAGAAAATCAACCATCTCCTTCAAGGATTCTTTGGCTTCTTCCTGACCGGCAACATCCTCAAAGGTTACACCTGTATCCTTTTCAACATACATTTTTGCATTTGACTTTCCTGCACCAAAGGCACCGTTTTTTCCTGCACTTCTCATAACCATAGTCATGAGAAGGTAAAAGGCGGCAATCATAATGCCGTAAGAAATGATGGTATTAAGTATGGCACTTTTTCCTTCGTCAATTTCTTCAAATTCTACTCCCGCATCATGAAGCCTCTCTACAACCGAATAATCATCTGTACGAATGACATAGTATGAGGTGTCATACACAGCATTTTCATCCTGGGACACCGGTTTAAATATAATTTTGTCATTATATATCTCTGCACTTCCTACTTTTCCATCCTCAAGCATGGAAATGAATTCACTGTAGGTTACCTTCTCCTGTCCGGACTGCTTAAACCTGTTAAATGTCTGCCAGAAAATAAGGGTAAGAAAAATTGATAAAACAAGAATTATTATTGTTCCTGAGCTCTTCTTTTTGTTATCATTATTCTTATTGCCATTATTCTGACTATTCTTTTTATTGTCTTTGTTTTCTGAATTATTATTTTCCATCGGGTTCTCCATATTTTCCCACAGATGACCTGATTTATTTGTAAAGAGGATACTTATCTGTAATACTCTTTACAAGAGCCATTGCTTTATCGTTATCCTTTTTAATAACAGCAGCTTCAATAGCATCAGCTATTGTTATCATATCCTCTTCCTTAGCTCCTCTTGTTGTTATGGCAGGAGTTCCCAGCCTTACTCCACTTGTAACAAATGGAGATTTAGGATCATTAGGTACTGTATTCTTATTACATGTAATATGAACTGAATCAAGAAGCTTTTCAACCTCTTTTCCTGTAAGCTCAAGATTTTGTAAATCAACCAGCATAAGGTGATTATCTGTTCCTCCTGAAACTATTTTAAAGCCCCTTTCCATAAGAGCCTGGGATAAGGTCTTTGCATTTTTCACAACCTGTGCCTGGTATGCTTTATATTCATCAGAAAGTGCTTCCTTAAGACATACCGCTTTGGCTGCAATAACATGCATAAGAGGTCCGCCCTGAATTCCCGGGAATACAGCCTTATTAAAATTGTATTTGTCATTAACCTCATTGCTGGATAATATCATACCACCACGAGGTCCTCTGAGAGTCTTATGAGTTGTAGTTGTAGTAACATGGGCATAAGGTATAGGGCTCTCATGAACACCGGCAGCTACAAGACCTGCAATATGAGCCATATCCACCATAAGTACAGCACCTACCTCATCGGCAATCTGTCTGAATCTCTTAAAATCTATAGCCCTTGCATATGCTGATGCCCCGGCAACAATAAGCTTTGGTTTACATTCCTTTGCCAGCTTTTCAACCTGGTCATAATCTATAAATCCATCATCATTTACACCATAAGGAACAACATTAAAATATTTTCCTGACAAATTGACAGGTGAGCCATGAGTAAGATGTCCTCCATGAGCAAGGTTCATTCCCATAAATGTATCACCCGGCTCCATAATTGCAAAGAATACAGCCATATTTGCCTGGGCTCCTGAATGTGGCTGTACATTCACATATTCACATCCAAAAAGCTCCTTTGCCCTTTCAATGGCAAGATTTTCAACAACATCAACATATTCGCAGCCTCCGTAATATCTCTTACCCGGATATCCCTCTGCGTATTTATTGGTTAATGGGCTGCCCATTGCAGCCATAACTGCCTTTGAAACAATGTTCTCTGATGCAATCAGCTCAATATTATCATTCTGACGATTAATCTCATCAGACATAGCCTTTGCAATTTCCGGATCAAAGCTCTCTACTTCTTTAAAATCGTACATTCTATAATCCTCCATTATATAATTTCACCCAAAGCTCTTCTGAGTGCCCAAGTGTTTATAATTATCTCATATACATTTTTTAGTGTCAACCTCGGTTTGCCCACTCTCTCCATTATCTCTGTGCTTTCCCCTGTAATAATTGAATACTGCTCCGTAAAGCATAATCTGTATACCGATGTACAACCACATAATCAATACAATTATTGAGGAAAAACCACCATACATATAAGACATATTGGATATATATTTTATATAATACGTAAGAACCTTGGTCATGACCATCCACAGTATGGCAGCCACTGCCGCTCCCCATATTTCATCCCTTACCTTTCCCCTTCTTGCCGGAAGGTTACAATATATTATCAATATAAATCCAAAAAGTGCCATAAAGGCAAACAGAGAGCGGAAGCCCATAAACAATATTGCTTCCTCTGTAATATACGGACTTTTTTCGGAAATAAGCTTTATTATCCTGTCTGCAAGGATATCAAGAAGCATAACTGCCATGCCCAAAAGTAAGAACACAAAAATATACAGAATGCTGAACAGCCTTGTTATGAAATAATTCTTTTTCCTTTCCACACAATATATCTTGTCAAGCCCGTATGAAAGTGCCTGCACACCCTTGGCCGAGGACCACAAAGCCAGCACGACCGTTACAACAGTAATGGTTTTCTGTCCTGAATATAAAAGATCATCTACCACAAAGAAAACATATTTGTCCATACCATCAGGTATTATTTTTAAAAGATAATTTATTATATTATTCCACAAAAATGATATATTTTTTGATGCCAGCACAACTAAAAAGAAAAAAGGGAAAAAAGACAGTATGATATAGAAAGTAGTCTGTGCAGCATATGCTGACAGACTATCCTTCTTGGATTTTGCAAAAAAAGGTTCCGCCTTATTATATATTTTTGATAAAACCGGTTTTATTTTTTTATTCATAAGCTACTCGTCTTTCCCGCTTTCTACCGAATATATGGATGAAAACTTTATATACGAATAATAGTGTCTTAATATAAACTTGTAATTATAGCCCTGTTCTGCCAGTATTTCAGCGCCACTCTGACTCATTCCCACTCCGTGTCCGAAGCCACCACCGTATATAACAAAACCGTCATTTTCCTCTTTTACATAATAGTATGGGCTCGGTAACGAAGTCCATCCCGTTACCTTGCTTTTATCCTGTCTTATTATATCCTGATTTACAGGGGTAATTATATTTCTTATATTAGTCTGTCCTGAAATCTGTACTGTGGCAAGCGAACCCTGAATTTCAATGGTATTTACCACACCACTTTTACTTCTCTCTACAACCTTTATAGATTTTATCTCTCCTATGTCTGTTATATCCGTAGTCTTTAATTCACCGTCCTGATTCTTTTCCTTTATATTATCTGACGATATTGAAATCCTTTCCTCCAGCATTGAATTAACCGCCTGACTAATTTCCTCACGGGTAAATGCTATGCTCCATCTATAATAAGGCATATCATGATCTATTGTTTCATACCCGGGACCATTGTCAATAAAATCCTCAAAGGCCTCCTCACTTGACAAATCTATATTTTGCTTTTCTATAGTATCCAGGCAAGACATATAATACGGATATGCCTGACCTCCCCATATTTCGTCATTTGTACAGGTTGTTCCACAAGAAGTAGAAAAATAAAGAGGCACTATGACCTTATCCTCATATACAGGAACCATACCATAGGTATCTCTTACAGCCTTAACTGATTCTGCTGTAGCATAAACATTATTGTACACCTGACAAAGTGTTGAATCGTCAAGATGGGCATGATATGCATCAAAGCTTTTATCATGCATCTTAACATAGGCATATCCTCTTGTACAGATGGCCATTGCCTTTAATGCTTCCTCGTTACAGTCGGAAGGCATTTCACTTGATACCACACTATACAGATATGTTTCCAGAGGAACCTCGTTTATAACATTAAGGCTATCCTCCAGCACTCTGATTTCAATTTTTCCCTGATATCTGGGATTGCCATAGGAGCGTTCCATGGACAATATCTCTATACAGGCATCCTCCTTATCCGGTATAACAGTTATCTTATCTCCCTTTTCATAGTCCTTGTAGGATATTGTTACAGTTTTACCTTCTTCTTTGGTTGATGTGCTGCCATCGCTATATTCAAGTCTGTATGAAGAGTCACAGGAAAAGGTAATCATAGGTATATCATACGATGAATAATTGTTATTGCTCAATATTACCCTTATTGGCTCTGACACAGGGTTGCCTCCGGTTATTGCGGCTACAGCCTTACCATCCTCCATAACAAGACTTACACTACTGTATCCCTTAAGAACCATTGCGCTGTCATGGCACTGTGGCACATTATCCTCATTAAGGGAAAATATTCTCATTCCGTCTATATAGCTGACATTTCCCTCTTTTTCCAAGGAAAGTACAGTATCGGTAACATCTGTTACTCTGTCCTCTATTATATCCTTATATTCCTTTATCATAACAATTCCCGAATTATCCATTGTTATGTCGGCTACCATATCATTTTTAATATTAGCGACTGCATCAGACACTGTAGCTCCCTCTGATATATTATATGTGTTTTTCTGTCCGTCATACAAAAAAGTACATTTATCGTCATCTGAATTCATAATCCATGCCTGGGAGAATACAACATTTTCGTCAGATAACCCATTCACCTTGAATATTATATCATTCTTCAGATACACACTGATTATCTTACCCTCATATTCCTGTGAAATCTCCGTATCCATCAGATAGCTTTCATCAAGATCTGAAAGCCTGCTGACACTTTTTCCGTTATCATCAGTATATTCAGTAATACTGTAAACAAAAATTCCCTGTTCTTCAAGTCCCTGTACTAGTCCTGTTGATACAAAATTCATATATATCTCATCGAAAATACTGGCGGAAACTCTGTCGTCCTCCCGCTTACCCTTCAAAAGAGTTCCATATGTATCCCCGGATGCGCCTATGATCCCGGCAACTTTTTTTACATATTCAACTGTTACATAGTTACTCTTGTTCATTGGGTCTATCAGTCTGCTCAATGCCTTTTCCTCATCCTGGGTATTTGCCAGATAGGATACCATTTTTTCCACCTGGGCATAAGTATAAAAGGCAGCACTTTCCGTAACTCCGTCACCGTAAGTAGCAACCTCTTCCTCTTTATCGGTATCTCCCGCTGAAAACATCTCTCCAATCACCAGTGACAATAATCCCAGTGCACAAAGAGCACCTATTATCATGAGAATTTTTCGTTTCATAACTGATTATCCTCCAAAAAAATATATCCGGGATGCCGTTTCCTGCCTTCTGACTCCTAGCGAGGCTAGGTGGGCAACCGCACGTAGCTTTCTGCCTTCCACTGCAAACGGAGGCCTGACATCCGACTACGATATAGGAATCCCGTTTAAAGTAAATGTAGGTTCAAAATAAACAGGAGTTATCGAACATTCCAGATATATAATTTGTAACTCTAACAATATATTAGAATTATATAATAAGTATATGCTTTTTTCAAGGTATTATTTATGAAACTTGTATTTTTCATCAGATAATTAGTAATTTTTTCGTCAATTTATACAAATGAATTTATAGATATGGCTAATTACCGATTATTATGATATTCTATTTCTTAGACAGGCATAATATGCCAGATACGTTTTATTTATCAATAAGTAATATTAAGAGGTAATTCAAATGAAAACTAATTGTATAGTAGCCCAGTCAGGTGGTCCGACTGCCGCGATAAATTCTTCCCTGGCCGGAGTTATCAAAGGTGTTTTAGACAACCGGCATTATGACAAAATTTATGGTGCACTCCACGGAATTCAAGGTGTATTCCGTAAGAACTTTCTGGATCTCACCAACAGCAGTGACAGCTTCATCCGGGACCTTACAAAAACTCCTGCCATGTACCTCGGATCCTGCAGATACAAGCTTCCTGACATGAGCAAGGACATAAAAGCTTATGAGGATATATTTTCCATATTTGCTTCTATGAACATTGGAGCTTTTTTCTATATTGGAGGCAACGATTCAATGGACACCGTTGACAAGCTGTCAGCATATGCCGCTTCAATCGGAAGTCCTATAAAAATAATAGGTATACCAAAAACCATCGACAATGACCTGACTGAAACCGATCATACTCCGGGATTTGGCTCTGCAGCCAAATACATTGCCTCGAGTGTAAGAGAAATGGCTTATGATACTTATATCTATGATGTAAGCAGTGTTTTGATTATAGAGATTATGGGACGTGATGCCGGATGGCTCACAGCTGCTTCAGCACTTGCAAGGAATAATTTCAGCAATGCTCCTCATTTGATTTATCTGCCTGAGGTTGCTTTTGACAAGGATAAGTTTATTGATGATATAAAAGCACTCATGGCAACAACAAGAAATGTAATAGTTGCAGTTTCTGAGGGTATTCGTGACAGGGATGGCAATTATATTTCATCTACAACAGCGGCTGCTGACAAATTCGGGCATGCACAGCTTAGCGGAACAGGAAAATGCCTCGAACACCTCATTAAGGAAAAGCTTGGCATTAAGGTACGTTCCGTGGAAATTAATGTTCTTCAGCGTTGTGCCGGCCATATGGCATCAAAAACAGATTTAGACGAAGGTTTTTCTCTTGGAAAATCTGCTGTTGATTATTCAGCAGACAGGGATGGTGGATTTATGACAACCCTCATCAGAAAATCAGTTTCTCCTTATGAATTTTCTGTAGGCACAGTACCTGTATCCCTTGTTGCCAATAAAGCAAAGTCTGTACCTTCTGAATGGATATCTCCATCCGGCAATGACGTTACAGAGGACATGATTAAATATATCACCCCTCTCATCGAAGGTGAGATTGACTGCACCTATGAGAACGGTGTGATCAATCACATAGACATAAGCCATCTTATCAGATAGCAGCAAATAAGCCATCTGTATTCTCCGAATTAATCCGAGAATGCAAATGGCTTTTATTTGAAATTAAATTCTGTTATTCTTTATTCTTTTGGTGTTGGTATTTTAGTATAATCTATTTCCTGATATGGCTGGCCTACCTCATTAACAATATTCTGACTTATTTCCGATACCTTTGACGTAGGATTATAATTCTTTGTACCATAGAGGAAATAATGAAGGGCAGAAACATTTGATTCAAGGTCCGTTGCAACTATTATAGAGCCTTTAACCTCATGGGTTGGGATTGTATATGAAAATGGGAAACCTGTTGTATCAGTCATTTTATAGCTAAACACTCCCTTTACCAAATCATACATCTCATCCTTTGTTATACTTGTATATATATATGGAAATACCTCATCTATAAGACTATTTACAGTATTCATATCTGACTTAAGGAGTTCACTTACCATGGCGGAAAGTACCTCTCTTTGTCTCTCTGTTCTTGTTATGTCTCCCTGATCGGTGCTTCTTATTCTTGCATAAGCAACTGCCTGGGTCCCGTTAAGTCTGATATCTCCTGTTTCAAATACTCCCTCAGAATACCCACCTATTGACTGTATCTGTTCAGTAATAAATGTATTAATATACTTAAGCTCCTGGTCATCCACATTTACCACTACACCCCCCAGCTCATCTATAGCCAGGGTGAGAGCCTTCCAGTTTACGGTTATAAATTCTGTTATATCAAGATCAAGATTTGCATTCAAAGTCCTTATAGCCAGTTCGGGACCGCCATAAGAATACGCCGCATTAACCTTGGCCGTTACGTTATTGCCATCCTCTATTTCAAGAAGAGTATCCCTGTATACAGATACAAGCCTTACCTCCTTTGTTTTGTTATTAATGCTGGCAATCATAATTGTATCACTTCGATTACCTGCACCAAGGGAGGTGTCCCTGGCATCTATGCCGAAAAGCGCTATATTGGTATATCCACTCTGGACAGAATTGGCGCCCTCGTTTATTGCCAGATCTTCCTTATCAATGTCAAGTATCTGAACCTTGTCATACTTTTCTCCCAACCAGAAACGGAAATAGCATATGCATAGAACAACAAGTATAACTAACTCCGCAATAAGTGCAATTCCCCATTTGGCATTGGCACTCAAGCCTTTTTTTTCTTTTTTTATATTTGATTTATTACTCATATCAATTTATCCTTCCAATTGCCAGGTTAAAACATTTTTCCTTATAATAACTTATTATCCGGAAAAAAACAACCTATATATTTTGAAAGAACTGTGTACATGACATTTTTATTCACTAATTCCTTTTATAGCAGGCAAAGATTTCCTCTGTCCTTTCCTTCTTAAGCTTAGGTGTAATAAGGCTTACTACCGGAACAATGACAAGACCTGCCAGCATTGCAAAAGCTCCACAGTTAATCGGCGACTGAAGCCAGACCGGGAATATATCCTTATTTGCCATATTGAGTATCATTATTCCACATCCAAACACAAAATTCACCAGGACAGAAAGCCTTGTAATGCCCTTCCAGTAAAGACTGTATATAAACGGTGCCAGGAATGCTCCAGCCAGTGCTCCCCAGGATATTCCCATAAGCTGTGCAATAAATGTTACCTTACTCTTATACTGAATCATGGCAATAGCTGCAGAAATAGCAATAAATATTACCACAAACACCCGCATTACAAAAACCTGCTTCTTTTCATTCATTTTCTTAACAACCGTACTCTTTATAAGATCCAGTGTGAGAGTAGAACTTGAAGCCAGTACAAGGGATGATAATGTGGACATGGAGGCTGACAAAACCAATATCACAACTATTGCAATAAGAAACGGTGACAGCTTCTCCAGCATGGCAGGTACAACTGCATCAAATCCCACCTTAGCCACATCTATATTGTAAAGTCTTCCAAAGCCACCCAGAAAATAGCATCCTCCTGCCACAATAAGAGCAAATACTGTTGATATTATTGTTCCTCTTGATATGGCTTTTTCATCCTTTATCGCATAAAATTTCTGTACCATCTGAGGAAGGCCCCATGTTCCCAGGGAAGTAAGTACCACTACTCCCAACAGTCCGAGAGGATCCGGTCCAAAGAATGAAGCAAAGACTCCCGGTGCATCAGAAACCGTAGCATCGTTTACCTCAGCCATTGCTTTATAAGCAGCCATAAAACCGCCGTTTGAATTAAGCACCGCAGCAATAACGGCAATTATTCCAACTATCATTATTATTCCCTGAATAAAATCATTAATTGCTGTAGCCATGTATCCGCCTGCTATAACATATATTCCTGTAAGCACAGCCATGACTATAATGCAAATTGAATAATCCAGGTCAAACGCCATCCCAAACAGTCTTGACAAACCATTATACAGTGAGGCTGTATATGGAATAAGAAAAATGAAAACTATAATTGAAGCAACTATTTTCAGACCCTTTGAATCAAAACGCTGTCCAAAAAACTCAGGCATTGTTTTGCTTTCAAGGTGCTGTGTCATTATTCTGGTTCTTTTTCCAAGTATAACCCATGCAAGAAGAGAACCAATAATAGCATTTCCGATACCTATCCAGGTGGATGCTATACCAAATTTCCAGCCAAACTGACCTGCATAACCTACAAATATAACTGCCGAGAAATATGAGGTGCCATATGCAAATGCAGTCAGCCATGGTCCGACACTTCTGCCCCCGAGAACAAATCCATTAACATCTGTGGCATGCTTTCTGCAATATATGCCAACTCCTACCATAATGCTGAAAAATATTATCAGCATAATAACCTTAATTGCCATTTTTTCAATTCTCCTATGTTTTTCTTTGTTGCTTTAATCCGTAACGCTTTAACGTCTTAAAGTGCATTAAGGAGATTATGCCATACTTTCTATACTATGTCAAGGATATTTTTAACTGCCTGTGGCAGCTCCCTGAAGGAGTCTATATGAGGTACCTCTTTGTTTATTGTTCCAAAGCCATATGCTGCATGGATAAATGCTATCCCCGCCTCAGTAGCTGCATCATAATCTCCCTGTATGTCTCCCAGATATACTGCCCTGTCTATATGATTACGTTCAACCACCAGCCTGATATTGTCACCTTTACCAAGCTGGTTATTACCATAGCATTCTATATCTTCAAAATAATTTTCAAAATCGTAAAATTGCAAAAAAGCCTCTATATATCCACTCTGGCAGTTGCTTACAATATACAGATTATAATGCTCCTTTAATATTTTTAAGGTTGCCTCCACATCCGGATACAGGATTCCTCCGTGTTCTGCAAGATAATCGTTTTCATATTCTCCACATCTGTCCAAAAGCTGCATCTGTTCAGCTTCGGGAAGTCCGTGAAACAATATTTTTGCTATTACATCCATGGTTTTCCCCATTACTGCCTGAATATCCTCTTTGGTTATTTCGGGGAAATCAGGATAATCCTCTCTGACTACCTTAGTCCAGCTTCCGGCAACTCCTTCGGCAGAATCCCACAATGTTCCATCCATATCAAATATTATACCTTTTTTCATACATTAAATCCTTTCATCTGTCATGACAATTAATCAGACAAAAAAGCAGCAGCCTGATACCTATATTATACCAGACTGCCGTTATTTTTATATACTCATTTACAGATTATTCAATACAATTTAATTGCTAACCTGCTTACCGTTTTTCTTATCACTTTTTCTCTTAGCAAAAAATTCCTTTGTTTCCTTTGCAACCACACCACTTAATGCAAAGAGGGCAATCATATTTGGCAAAGCCATCAGACCGTTAAATATATCAGCAATCTTCCATACAGCGGCAACAGTCATGTATGGTCCTATAAATACAGCTGCAATATAAAGCCATCTGTATACCAATATTGATTTTTTGCTTCCCTTGCTAAGATATTCAAGGCATCTTTCAGAATAGTAATCCCAGCCAAGTATTGTAGTAAAAGCAAAGAAGATTAAGCATACCATCAATAAAAGTGCTGAAATGTTTCCCGAAAATGGCAAGCCCTCCTTAAAGGCGTAGCTTGTTACGTTAACACCCTCTAAGCCCTGCTCAAGAGCAGCGTCATATGCTCCGGTAACTACAACTGAAAGTCCTGTCATTGTACAGATAATAATTGTATCTATAAAGGTTCCTGTCATGGATACAAGTCCCTGTCTTACAGGCTCCTTTGTCTTTGCTGCCGCTGCAGCAATAGGTGCTGAACCAAGACCTGCCTCATTTGAGAAAATTCCTCTTGCCACACCGTTTTGTACAGCTACAATCATGGTTCCCGCTGCACCACCTAAAACAGCCTTTGGATTAAACGCAGATTTTACTATGGTAACTATCGCATCCGGAATCCTGTCTGCATTACATATAAGTAATATAACACAGCAAACTATATAAATGACAGCCATAAATGGCACTATAACCTGGGATACACTGGCAATTCTCTTAATTCCACCTATAAGGACCAATGCAACACATATTGTAACAATAATGGAAACAATTACAACCGACCATGAATATTCCCCAATAAAAGGAATATTGACTGTGTTTTTGCCATCAGGATCAAAAAATCCCTGGGCTGCTGATGCAATACCGTTTACCTGGGTAAATGTACCTATTCCGAAAAGACCTACACATATACCAAAAAATGCAAATATCTTAGCAAGCCATTTCCATTTTTCTCCCATACCCTTTTCAATATAATAGAAAGGTCCACCCAGAGAATGACCATCTTCTGCAACCACACGATATTTTACTGCCAGAAGGCCTTCGGCATATTTTGTGGCCATTCCAAAGAAGGCGGCAAGCACCATCCAGAAAAGAGCACCCGGGCCTCCACCCATAATAGCTGTGGCAACACCAACTATATTACCTGTACCTATAGTGGCTGACAATGCAGTACATAATGCGCCAAAGGAGGTAACCTCTCCTACTCCGCCTTCCTCATTTTTTACCATCCACTTAAGTGCAAGCGGAAGCTTTCTTACCTGAAGAACACCCAGCCTTATGGTTAAGAGCAGTCCACCGGCCAGAATCAGAATCATAAGAGGCGGTCCCCATACGAAATCATCGATTGCTACCAGGATTTCTGTAAATTTTTCCATACATTTTCTCTCCTTAATAAAAATTAGACTTCAATAGTTTATCACACTAAACTATAAATTACAAACCTAATTCTGACATTTTTTTACCTTTTTTATATTTTGTTAAAATTTTACAGGTGTTACATATTTTTTTACTTTTTTCTATCACCATATATATGTTTTGCTGATTACATATATGATTTTTTGTGATATAATGAAGCACGCTGATGCGTGCGCAGGTCATCACGCTGCCGCGTGGTGACATATGATATAATGAAGCACGCTGATGCGTGTACCTGTCATCACGCTGCCGCGTGGTGACATATGATATAATGAAGCACGCTGATGCGTGCGCAGTTTAGAAAGGAGACTAGATTATGTGGGCTTATGAAAGTGTATTTTATCAGATATATCCCCTGGGATTTTGCAATGCACCCTTTGAAAATGATGGCATTCTTACACATCGCATCAAAAAGGTTGAAGATTGGATCCCTCATCTTAATAAACTGGGAATAAATGCAATATATTTTTCACCGGTTTTTGAATCTGATACCCATGGTTATAACACCCGGGATTACTCCAGGATAGATTGTCGTCTTGGAACAAATGAGGATTTCAGACAGGTTTGTGAAAACCTTCATAAAAACGGAATCAAGGTAGTCCTGGACGGTGTATTCAATCATGTAGGAAGAGGGTTCTGGGCATTTCAGGATGTTCTTGAAAAAAAATGGGACAGTCCTTACAAGGATTGGTTTCATATAAGCTTTGACGGCAATTCAAATTATAATGACGGCCTGTGGTATGAGGGCTGGGAAGGCAATTATGACCTGGTCAAGCTCAATCTTCAAAACCCTGCGGTTGTAAACCATATACTTGAAAACGTAAAGAGCTGGATTCAGGAATTTGATATTGACGGTTTAAGGCTTGACGTAGCATACTGCCTTGATCACGATTTTTGCAGGCAGCTCCGTTCTTACTGTGACAATCAGAAAAAAGATTTTCTCCTTTTGGGAGAGCTTCTTCACGGCGATTATAACGTCTTTGTAAATGATTCCATGCTCCACAGTGCTACCAACTATATGTGCTATAAGGGATTATACTCCAGCTTTAACTCTATGAATATGTTCGAGATCATTCATAGTCTTTTACAACAATTTGGTCCCGAGGACTGGTGCAGGTACAGAGGTAAACATCTTTTGTCCTTTGTTGACAACCATGACGTAACAAGAGTTGCAAGTATCCTTACAAACAAAAACCATCTGCCGCTTATATATGCTCTTGCCTTTGGTATGCCCGGTATGCCATGTATATACTATGGAAGTGAGTGGGGTGCTACCGGACGAAAAGAGGATGGTGATCCTGCATTAAGGCTTTCCTATGAAGTTCCCGAATGGAACCAGCTTACCACCTGGATAAGCCGGCTTGCTGCCGCAAAGAAAAAAAGCACTGCCCTGAATTACGGTGACTTCAGGTCAGTGGTTCTTACTAACAGACAATGTATATTTCAAAGGCAATGTGAAGGAGAAAGGGTTTTAGTGGCAATCAATGCCGACGATCAGCCATACACAGCACATTTCGATGCAGGCTGTGGTACAGCTGTCGACCTTATTACCGGGGAAGTCCATGACTTTGGAGGCGGCTCACTGCTTCCACCTTACAGTGCTTATTTCTGGAAAATGGAAAAGTAGCTTATTTGCATTTAATTCTGTGTTTTTTTAGATAGAAATGGAGAATTAATCTCTCAGGTATACGCTTTAATACTATCTGTATCTCCTCATGCTTTGCAATGGGACGTACAAGTATGCTGCGTATACCTGCATTATTTGCTCCCCAGATATCGGTAAAGAGCTGATCTCCCACAAAAATTGTATTCATGGCATTGGTTCCCATTTTATTCATTGCCTGCTTATACCCTTTTGTTAATGGTTTCCCTGCTTTATATACATATTGACAACCAAGATCTTTATTGAAATCTGATACTCGGTTTTCATCATTATTAGACAAAAAACATATCTTAAATCCCAAAATCTTAAGCCTTTCTATAAGTTCACCTGCTTTTTTGTCAGCAGGAGCGTCGTGCTCCACAAGTGTATTATCAATATCAAAAATTATTCCCCGATAGCCTAACATGTAATATTTTTTAAAATTGATTGAATAGGCAGAGTTAAAATAATCCCTTGGATAAAATTTTTTAAACATGCTTTCCCCTTCCGGTCTCTATAATCTATTTGTGAAAGAAATCATATATATACCTGGCTGTACTCTCAGGTATCTCGGATACCTTTTTTAATTCTTCCACTGAAGCTGCTCTTATATTATCAACATCTTTAAAATATTTCAATAATGCTTTTCTCCTGACCGGTCCAACTCCCGGTATTTCATCAAGAACAGACTTTACCTGTTTTTTGCTTCGAAGCTGTTTATGATATTCTATTGCAAATCTGTGTGCCTCATCCTGTAGTGCAGTTACCATAAGCATTGACTGGCTTCCCTTCGGGAATTCGACCTCTCTGTTATTATAATAGAGGGCTCTTGTTCTATGATTATCATCCTTAACCATTCCACATACAGGAATATCTAAGCCAAGGCTGTCAAGAACCATAAGTGCCACATTAACCTGGCCTTTACCTCCGTCCATCATAATCACATCGGGTAATATATCAAGCTTCTCATCAGTGAATCTTCTGCTTAATACCTCTTTCATGGAAGCATAATCATCAGGGCCGTCAACCGTTCTCAATCTGAATTTTCTGTAAGAATTCTTCTTTGGCATACCCTGTTCAAATACCACCATGGATGCCACTGACAGAGTACCCGATATGTTGGATATATCATAGGCCTCCATCCTGTCAGCCTTAGGTATTCCCAGAATGGATGCTATCTCTCTGGCCGCCCCCGCGGTTCTCTTTTCCTGCCGCTTTATGCGTTCCATATCCTGTTCAAGAACAAGTCTTGCGTTGTCCTCAGCCAGTTTGAGAAGCTTCAATTTGTCACCTTTTTGTGGAATAAAGATTTTTACTCCACTTCCTCTTTTTGACGACAAATATGATTCAATTACTTCCTGATCTTCCAAAGCTGCAGGAACTACTATTTCTTTGGGAATGAAAGGAGTCCCCGAATAAAACTGTCCAATAAAGGCGTTGAGTACATGGGCAGGCTCTTCTTCATTGTCTACATTCATATGATGATGCTCTCTTCCAAGCAGCTTTCCATCTCTGATAAAAAACACAGATACAACGGTATCCTTATTGTTAGAGGCAAGGGCTATTATATCTCTATCCTCTCCATTCACATTATTCATCTTCTGCTTATCGGCAATATGCCTGATGCTTTCTATAAGATTCCTCACCTCAGCTGCCTTTTCAAATTCCATTTTGGCAGCATAGTCTTTCATGTCACCGGTAAGCTCTGATATGGTTCTGCTATACTCACCATTCAAAAAATCCATTGCTTTTTTAACATTTTCTCCGTAAGCTTCCCTGGATATATATCCGTTGCAAGGTGCTGTACACTGCCCAATCTGGTAGTACAAGCATGGTCTGTCCTTTCCGATTTCTTTTGGCAGCCTTCTGTTGCAAGTTCTAAGCTTATATATTTTATTGAGAAGCTCTATAATATCTTTTATCGCCTTCCCATTGGTATAAGGGCCAAAATACTTCGCCTTATCTCTCTTCATGGTATGGCTGTAAAACAGTCTTGGATACTCTTCATCTATTGTAACCTTAATATAAGGATATCCCTTATCATCTGTCATCATAGTATTATATTTAGGTCTGTATTCCTTTATAAGATTGCATTCAAGAACCAGAGCCTCCATCTCAGAGGATGTAATAATATATTCAAAGTAAGCTATCTGACTTACCATCTTTTTTATTTTAGGAGAATTATTATGTCCGTAGCCTGATCTGAAATACTGCCTGACACGATTATGAAGATTTATTGCCTTTCCAACATAAAGTATACCGTCGTGTGAATCATGCATTATATAAACTCCCGGGGTTGCAGGCAATTTTTTTAATTCCTCTTCTATATCAAATAATTTGTCCTTCACAACCTGACTCCTTATATCAACCTGAATTTGTACCGAAATTATATTAATTAAAAGGAGATGCCACATAGCAATAAGCGACATCTCCAAATATGATAAAGGTTTTTTTGTGTAGCAAAATTATAACAAATCTGCTCTAAGCTTTTTGATAACCTGAAGTGTTTTTTCCCTAAGCTCCTCTGCTTCATAAAGAGGGAGCATAGTTGACTTATCAAGCTTAGCTGCAACAACCCTGTCAAGCCAGTCATTAATATATGCCTGAACATATCCCACATTTTCCTCTGACTTATCCTTTAATGCCACAACAATATTGTTGACATTTTCTATAACACTTGGGGTTGCAATTGTATTGGAAACAGGTGTACCTGAGCCTTCATCCGAAAGCTCGATAACCTTACCGGTCTTTGTAATAATTACCTTTTTATTAGGTGTTGACTCAGTCTTTGCCTGACCTGTGCCCTTTCTATCAAGAAGCTTCTCCACTACCTTAATGAGACATACTACACTATATGTACTCTCCTCCGGAGTCTGCTTTTCATTGCCCTTATCCTCATATTGATACCATAACCATTCTGATTTGAGGAGCATCTCCTCAATCTTGGTATCAGATAAAAGCTTCTTCAAATCCGGATCCATAGCAGGCGAAGAATTCTTGCCGAAGAATTTACCACCTGTGGATACTGCTTCAGCCTTCTTGTATTTTGCCGGAACAACAGTCTCATGATATGTCTTAATGAGATATTTCTCTGCCTTTTTAGGATCATAGTTATTATTAATTATGTTCACAACGCCACTGTTAAGACCATTTACAATCATGTCCTCGGCAGCCATAAATACCAATGCCTTCTGACGGTCATCAATAAGCTTTTTAATCTCATAATTTGTCTTGGACTTCTCAAGTATGGAATTTTTTCTAACCTTAAATGCCTTAATCTTCTCTTTTACACTGAAGAACAGCTTAAGAAGTGTAGGATTAGCATTAACATAATTATTAATCCATGTAAGCTCTACATACTGATGTTCTATCTTGTTAGAAATTTCGTATACATTATAGCCATCAAAGATAACATTAAGGGTTGTATATAAAAGCTCCAATATCTCATACTTCTCTTCCCATGAGCGCACTGACATATCCTGATTAACCAAATCCTTGATTCCACATTCGTAGAATACAAGGTTATATTCATAAAGTCCCTCAAATATATTGGTCTTATCCTTAAGGGATGTACCTGCACCGAGAATCTGAATGTTCTTCTTCATATTAGGCTCATTCTCAATGTACTGATATACCTTTTTGACAAAGCCCGATACTTCACTTATGAGTGAATCAATTCTCTTATTGTATATTTCCTGCTTTGAAATTGCATTAACCACACTTCTGCTTAATACACTGGTATTCTCAGGGGAATTACAATTACGGATAAGATCCTTAAAGCTCTCATATACAGACATATTGTCAATAGGTATGTACTCTGCGTTAAGTCCATAGAACTCAAAGGCCTTATTATAGTCCTTATTGTTAATATATGTATTAAAAAGCCCTATGCTGAACTGAATCTTGTAGTCATTGCCTACATGAGGATCCTCAACAACATAATCAAAAAGAACCTCAAGATTGTTCATATAGGCATCAGAATTAATACTGTCAGTCGGAAGACCCATCTCCATAATCACATTAATAAGATCCAGGTATCCCATGACAGCCTTATCAAAATTCTTCGGTCTGTCATCATCCTCTAAAATCTGATAGCTTACATTAATAAGCAATGGTGCTATTCTCTCGCCTATAAGAGCCATTGCATCATTAAACTTTTCCCTCTGATAAAGATAAATGAGCCATATGCTGAACCTGTATATACCTGATGTACTGATAGACGCATCCACATCAGATGGATCAATATCTCCATATACAAACTTGAAAAGGGGTTCAATCCACTCCTCTATCTCATATCTGCCCGTTGCCTTTATATTTTCCTCTACAAATTCATTAAGCTCATAAAGCTTTGTACACTGTGCCTTTACATCATCGTCAACAACCATATTGGCAAGATCAAAGTTGCTGTCCTTTAAGTAATCTATAACCAGTGCATAAAATCCATCCTCAACCTGCTCATTAAGGAATCTGATGAGTAATCCCTTATTGTTTGAAGCTGCAATTGATAATACGTTATTGTCAGAACCTGTTGTTAAATTAGCCGGTAATGCCATAAGTTACTACCCCCTTTTAATCTAATTCACTGCATTCATTTTATAACAAAAAAACTTTAAGTGTCAACATTGTTTTTGTTAAATTCTCATAATTGGCATTGTGCATAAGTCACAATGAAAAATCTACAATTTTTTTTAGACAAATTAGTAATTATTCACAATGTCTTTGTAACATTTTAGTTTTCTTATTCTTTCTGATTTTCCGAAAAGAAGCCTGCCAGCTTCAGAAGTTCTCTTGCATTTGTTGTGGTACATTTTCCATCCTTTATTGTGTAGTCAAAGCTAAGTTCCCCGTTATTGTAGTGCTCCTCAAAATGATAATTTACAGCCTGCTTTCCCTGATTGTCAGAGATTTCACAAAGCTCAAAATCATGGGTGGAAACTATAGTCATACATTTTTCCGATGACAGACGTTGTATTGCCTCTGCAGCTCCTACAATTCTATCCGCAGAATTTGTTCCCTTAAAGATTTCATCAATAAGGCATAGCATCGGTTTATTCTCTTTCCTGTATTCTGCCATTGCCTTTATTCTTAAGATTTCTGCATAGAATGTGGAAATACCATTTGCCACATCATCAGTAATTCTCATCGAGGTAAACATTTTCATATAGTCAGCCTCCAGCTTCTCACCACATATAGGTGCCCCTATATATGCCAGGACAAGATTGACAGCCAAAGTTCTGAGAAATGTAGTTTTTCCCGACATATTGGAGCCGGTTATTATTGTAATTCCCGAAGTTAGTTTACAGGAATTTGCCACTACATTTTCCGGATTTATAAGAGGATGATAAAGGCTTTTACCTTCCAGGGATACCTTTTCTTTGTCCTCATAATTGATATGCCCCCATCCTGTTTTTCTTACCTGTCCTATAACACAAAAGCTGAGAAGCTCCTCAAGCATGCCGATGCTTTCAAATGCGTCTGCTACGCACTTACCATATTTTTTTCTCCATTTCCCCATATAATATGCAAGATGGTAGTCCCACAAAAGTCCTTTATTTAAAATCAGATGAAGAATTGGATTAAATCTTATATTATATGTCTGGCAGAGAAATCTAAGTTTCCCGAATGCCTCCATTGCTCCCCTGTTTCCGCTTATATTTTCCCTTATCCTCTTAAGGTATGATGCTTCAAATTGCTCTTCACTGATACATTGCATCATTCCGACATAATCATCTATACAATAATTTATACCATACAATGGTGCTATAGCAATATCCTTAATTCTTCCGGTGAGCCAGGAAAACAGCAAAATTGCAAGAAAGCATAGGAGAGGCACTATATATACAACCACCTTTGCAAGACATAATATTATAGTCAATATCAGTACCATCGGTGCACCAATCCGGATAACATTTATCCAGCCGGGAATATCTCCTTTTGCTTTCCCGTCACTGTTTTTTCCTCCGGCTTCCGGATTGCAATATTGTTTCAGCTTACCCAAATCTCCTCTTTTTTTGTTTTTTTCAAGAAGAATACCATTTGCCTGAAATTCAATCGCAAACTCCGTTTTTTCCATAAGCTCGCCAATGGCCTGTGATTTTTCTTTGGAAGTCAAGGGATTAAGTTTTTTCAATTTGAGAGAATCTGCCAGCCGTTCCCGTCCTTCATCTGTATGTGCCGTATTAATCATCTGATACAAAGAAGTTCTTCCCAAAAGATCCAGATCCATGGCAACTGTATCTGCCATATCATCCTTATCCAGATATTCCTCTCCATTATCCGGAAATTCAATCCAGGTTCCGTCAAATCTCTTCAGATAGCTGCCGCATACATCCAGACGGCTTTTTGTCATATCCAGGCTTTTGTATGCCTTGGCATGATACATTACCAGTGTCACAAATATCGCAAGAGCAATTATCCCTAAAATCAATGCCCACCTTTTTCCGTCTCCTATTCCTACAAAAAATAACGCAGCACCGGCGACAAAGCTTATTGCACGCCCTGTGGATATAGCTGATATTCTTTTTTCAAGGAGAGCTTTCTTAGCCATAAGTGCATCTTCAATGGTCAGAAATTGTTTTCTTTTTTCTTCATTAATCATATTCTATATCTCCGGTTATTCCTTATCTCCTTTATTATCCTTATCATTGTCTCCAGATATATCATCTTCTTTTTTTGTTTTTTGCTCCCTGTCCTGCTTCTGTGGCTTTTCGGCCGGTCTGTTATCATTGGTCTTATACATATATATAGCTGTAATAATAAAGCCTATTCCTATCACTATACATATTATACCCGGATTAACCTTAGACATTGCAATTAGTCCGGCCCCAACAAATGCCATCATTACTCCACAGGTTATAAAATTTTTTTCTGACTCAAGCATCGGTCTTTTCATAACATCCTCCATACTAATATCAAATCTGCATTTTTACAGTTATATTTAATTTCCTAAATCAGTATAATATAATTATGGATTCATATCAAACAAATAATGGAAAATCATACTATTTTCACATTTGATTATAGTAATACTCCAAATTGCCTCCTGTGGTCTTGATTTTTGTTTTTTAATGTATTAGAATAATATCTACGTTATTTGTGCATAATATGTATATGAAAAGGAGAATGACTATGGGCAAGTTATTAAAGGGTATAGCAAAATTTACTATAGCCACTGCTGCTGTCGGTGGTTTATGTTACATCTTTAAGGACCAGATTAAGGAGTCTAAGATTTACAAGGATAATAATATGGATGAAAAAATCCAGAAAGTAAAAACTACAATAAAGGAAAAAATGCCAAAGGCATTTGACAATGAGGAAGATTATGTAGATGAAAACGAAATCTTCTTCAATGACGAAGATCTGGCTGCAGAGGACGTCAAAAGAGATTACGTAGATTTGGCTGAAGAATCCGGTGATGAGCCAAAGGACGAGGTACCTACTATAGATTTATAGTCATTGGTGCCATATGGATTACATCCGAAATAAAAAAGGGATGTCGCATTAATTTTTTAGTGCGGGATCCCTTTTTTATACCACTCAGGATATTTTATCTTATAATAAGACCGGACAAAGCCTCATAAAAGTCAGGATAGGATATTTCTACACACTCGAATCCACATATATCCGTATTTCCGTCTGCATTCATACCTGCAATTGCAAAGCTCATGGCTATTCTGTGATCCATATTGCTGTCAATAACGGCACCATTTAATCTGCGTCCGCCTTTTATAATCATACCGTCATCTGTTGCCTCTATATCTGCACCCATAGCTCTAAGGTTATTAACCACAACATCAATTCTGTTAGATTCCTTTACCTTCAGCTCTCCTGCATCCTTTATAACTGTTTTTCCTTCGGCGAAGCATGCCATTATGGCGATTATGGGAATCTCATCTATAAGAGTTGGTATAATATCACCTCCTATTTCACATCCCTTAAGTGTAGATGATTTAACTGTTATATTTCCCACAGGCTCAGCCTCAGTTTTCGATGTTATATCAATCGATATATTTGCACCCATGGCCTTACATACTCTTATAATCCCATCTCTGGTGGAATTGAGGCCTACATTTCTTATTACAACCGAGGAATTAGGTGTTATAAGTCCTGCAGCAATAAAATATGCAGCAGAAGAAATATCCCCCGGAACCATAATATCTCTGGGGTAAAGCTGTCTTGCCGGTTTTACTGTTACGCTTGTACCAACAGATTCTATATCTACACCGAATTCCCTGAACATAAGCTCTGTATGATTACGGCTTAGTACCGGTTCTGTTACGGAGGTTTCCCCCTCTGCATAAAGACCTGCCAGTAAAATAGCAGATTTAACCTGGGCCGATGCCACAGGTGAATCATAATGTATTCCCTTTAGTTTTTTCCCCGTTATTATAAGAGGTGCACAATCATTACCTTTTTCACTGATTATTGATGCTCCCATCATGGAAAGAGGAGTAATTATCCTCTTCATCGGACGTTTTTGTATAGAGGCATCTCCGTTAACCCTGCTGGCAAAATGCTGTGCAGCTAAAATGCCTGACATAAGCCTTGTGGTTGTTCCACTGTTTCCGACATCAAGTGTATCCTCCGGCTCAAGGAGGCCTCTTAAGCCTCTCCCCTTAACTGTGACGTTTTTTCCGTTATTTTCTATCTCAACTCCCATTTTCCGGAAGCAATTTATAGTTGACAGGCAATCTGCCCCCTGTAAAAAGCCACTTATTCTTGTTGTTCCCTTTGCAAGAGAGCCAAGCATAATGCTTCTGTGAGATATTGATTTGTCTCCCGGAACAGTCAGTTCTCCTGAAAGCCCCTTAATTTTTCTTATAATCATAGCTGTCTCCGATATCTGGTTAATCTTGTAAGTATATCCTATTTTATCAGGTTATTAATATATATTATTTTGGTCAAAGCTTTTCTCCCGGCTTGTGCCGTCATCGTAATCTATATATACAATAACTCCGGCTGTCTCATAATCAGCTCCGGACAAGATTTGAAGCTGTATAAGACAATCTATATGCATATATACATATGCTTTTGCCTTTTCCCAGGAAGCCTCATCCCTGGTGTGTATTTTTAAGGTGTCATATTCCCTGCCATAGCTTTCAAGTGTATATAAGTCATTTGTGATAATATCATTATTGCCCGGTTCCAGCTGTGATTTCAGACTTTTCACATATTTTTCCTTCTGATTTCTATCAAAGGAAAGATATACCATCCCTGTTTCCGAATCAAATTCTCCGGTGGAAATGCTCTTATCCTTTTTTGATGCTGCCAGAGTCTGATTCAATTCGAGGCAAAAGCTGTCATAAGCATTTTTATCCATGCTGTCCGTATCGGTAAATGTGTATATATTAACAGGGATACCGTAGGTCATAACAGCTTCCTGTCTTTCACTCCCTGAACTGTCTGAACCGGCACATCCGGTACACAATATTGTAAAAAACAGCAATATGGCCATATATACTTTTTTCATAACCTTTCTCCTTCTATATCTGACTAATCTGACATAATACATTGCAAAAGCAGTTCAGAATTATCAAACTCCGTCGGCTTACAGAAATCAGACATAGAAGATTCCCATACAGTTGTTTCGTTGGTTCTCACACTTATAACATTAGTGAACTGGGTAACCTCAATTTTATCTCCCGGATAATAATTAGGTGTCACATATGCCTTTCCGCCACTGCCAAAGGTAATATAATAATGTGGTGCGTCACTATATTGATGTGATTCATCCAGTGTAATATGCACGTCATATTGTGTGGCAAATCTGCCTGATGCCTTATTGCCTGTTATAGCCTCATAGGCGCTCTTCGCATATTCTGAAGCTATATAATTGGAAACGTTGTCGCAGCCATCATACATACTGCTTGATTTTGAATAATCCCAATTATCATATTTTCTTTGAACAGAAGAATCCCTCATGGTCACAACAGCAACTCTCTCTCCATATTGATTGGTTTTAAACGTTGTAGTAATTGTTGTGGTGTTTTTGCTTTCCGCCGCACCCTCCAGAATTCCCATCAAAAGCATAGGGGCATTAAACAAGGCAGATGCCTCATCATCAAGATTTGATACTCCATTGCTATTAAAAAATCCATTGATACCATCCCATACATCTCTATCCACTGATGAGACTTCCTTTACTCCGTCAATCGTCCATTCATAAACAGGAGAAAATACCGGTCCTTCAGTCTGTTCCTCAGCAGGGTCATATATCTTATATTTAAAGCCATTGAAATAAAGATATTCCCCATCAGGAGATATAAACAAATGGCCATTTTTTATTTCCCTTGCCCTGGTCTGCGGCAAAGCATCAACTATATGATTTGCATCCGGGGAAGTCTCTTTAAAATTACTTACACTTAACATTATTGCATCTGTCATTTCCTTTAACGAGGCTTTGACTGTATCAAATGTTTCGTTGGCAGTTCTTTGTTCTGACGCACATTTCCTATCGGTATTATATATTAAAAAACTCTTTTTCCCCATAGTAATCTGCCGGTCAATATTATTCTGGGTTTCCCGGGAAAGCAAGGAGCTTATACTGTTATATTTTGTCTTCATATATTCATTGGGAAATTCACTTGAATACTCATTTGACAATGCATTAAACAGGCTTTGCTTCATTGTGGACATTTCTGTATTTTGCTTTGCTAAGAGTGAAATGCTCTGTGTGAAATATTCCTTTTCAAAATCTCTGACCATTACAAACCCCCTATTTGCTAATCCTCTGAAACAGTCATCTCTGACAACTGCGTGTCAAGACTGGCATAGCATGATGACACCTTCAGCAGTAATTCCGCGTATTTTGAAATAAATGAACTGATATATCCTATAGTTTCTTCCATCGAATCTGTTGTCCGATTAAATTGCGTTGAAAATTCACCGGCATTTTTGTTATCCGGATAATTATACCTGAGAATATTGGATGTATTTTTGATATTCCCTGCTATTTCCATCATCTTACCGCATTTTTCCGATACATCAGAATAATTAACATCTTGTCCCATGTATATCACCTCTATAATTTGTCTGTTGTTTCAATATCATCCACAAAATCAGTTGCCGAAGTGGTTGTTGTGGAAATCAGAGTTTTCATTTGTTCCCTTGCTGTTGAATAGAAACCTGTGTAAAGCTCCATAAGAACCTCCTGAAGGCAGCTTCCAAAATTGTTTTCCGCAAACAATTCATCACATGTAATTTTGAAATCCTCCAGATTCTGTTCAACCTTATTGATATGCCGGCTAAACAGTTCTGTGACAGAGCTGTAATAATCTTCATCCACCTTTAATGCCATAATTTACCTCCCTTATTATCAGTCCGCTTCCTACTTATCTTTATTGGCTTCGTCGTATTCCCTTATTAGTCCGTCATAGTAATTAATCTGCTGCTGTGCATTTGTCTTCACGCCTTCAAGATGAGTACCCACATCATCAATAATTTCCAGAATATCTGATGTTACATTTGCATTGAAAGAAGCATTTGTCTTTTGGTGCAGATTTTCAAACAAAACAGCCGCATCACTGTAATTTCCCAGATCCGCCGAGTATGTCTCGCAATTTGACAGGCTTGCAGACAATGTACCCCGTATACTTGAATTTGTTGCTATTTTTTCTATATATGAATCTCTTTTTCTAACCCAGAAATTGTAATTATTTACCATCTCTGATCTTGTCATATAGCCCATCCTCCTCACACACATTCTTATAAATTCAATGTAGCATATCTAATATATAAATACAATAGAGAAAGGCATTGATGAATAAAATAAAAATGTATATAATAAATGTACATCAGCGCATTTTAGCGTATATTACCAGGGAGGTTTTTATGGATTTGTTAAATACACTTTTGACTGAAGGCAAAAGCCAGTTTCATGTAATTGATATAGCCAAAAACCATCTTCTCAAAAATGGTTACAGCCTGTTAAGCCCTCAGGACGACTGGAATCTGAGTGTCGGAGGAAAATATATTGTAATGCCCTATCCCTCTGTACTCTTCGCTTTCAACATGGGAAATCTGCATGGAGATATCCGTATTGCAGCATCTCACTCCGACTTCCCCATGCTTAAGCTTAAGCCAAAGCCCGAAATAGTTAAAAAGAGCTATCTTGAAGCTAACGTTGAGCCTTATGGTGGTTTGATTATGTCAACCTGGTTTGACAGACCTCTGGGACTTGCCGGCAAGGTGATTTTGAGAAGCGATAACATATTTTCCCCCGTCACAAGACTTTTTGACTCAAAAAAACCTGTTTTTATAATTCCAAGCCTTGCACCACATCTAAAAAAGGAAACTGATTCCCGGGATCTGGATAAGCAAAAGGAGTTGATTCCTGTCTGTGGCTGTAATAATTTATGCAACTGTGACTGTTCTTCATTTATTCTTGATTATATAAGCCGGGAGCTTGATATTGACAAAGAAGATATACTTGACTATGACCTTTATCTGTATATATGTGAATCTCCTGTTACAATAGGGATAAACGAAGAATTAATATCCTCCCCAAGGCTTGATAATATATCCTCTGTGGCCGCAATTCTGGAGGGATTAACCGGTATTGATAATAGCAGCAACATTGTTATAGGTGCTTTTTTCGACAACGAAGAAATCGGAAGCCGTTCCAAGCAGGGAGCCGATTCTATGCTTTTCAGGGATATTATAAATAGAATGACAGGAACAAGAGACTTGTATGGCCGTTCCTTTTCTCTGTCTCTTGATGTGGCACATGCCACTCATCCGAACTATTCCGAAAAAAGTGATATAACAAATGATATTATCCTGGGAAATGGTATTGTGTTAAAGACCAGTGCATCCCAGCGTTATGTTACTGACAGTGAAGCAGGCGGCATTATTACAGGTTTATGCCGGAAATACGGAATAAAACTTCAAAAGCAGGTAAACAACTCCAACCTTCCCGGCGGACAGACCCTGGGTCCTATTATGTCCTCCTATCTGCCGATACCCTCTGTTGACATGGGAATTCCAATACTGGCAATGCATTCTGCCAGAGAGCTTGCCTGTAAAGCAGATTACAGTCAGCTCGTGACCCTTGTAAAAATATTTTACGAGTATCAATAATCCGGATTTTGCTTACACAGTACCCCGGAACTGATTAATATTCTTTTATCAGCCTGTTAATCCAGTCCGTTATAATATTTGCATTGGCGTTATATATTATTTCCTTTGTATTGTAAGGATTATCTGTTATGATGCTGTCCACATCCATGAGGAGCAGATTTTTTATCTGTTCCTCACGGTTTACGGTCCATGCGTATATTTCCTTGCCCTCACTGTGTATCTGTTTTACCATCTCTACAGTAATAAAATTGTATCTGATACTGAATATATCCACATTTTCTATTCCGCTTACATCCCCGACAACTATAGTAAGTATATAAACCGTCCTGATATCGGGATTAAGACTCTTTACCTTGCACAAGCTATCATAATCTGCAGAGGCCAGAACGCAATTATCAACATAATCATATTCTCCAATCATGTCTACAATTCCCTCGACATAATTGTAGTCTGTCCCGGCAGGCTTCAGCTCAATGTTGTAAAATATATTATTTTCTTTTCCATACTCAAGAATTTCCCTTAATGTAGGTATATGCTCTCCTGCAAATTTCCCGGAAAAAATTATACCGGCATCCAGTTCCTGAATAAATGCATAATCCACATCCCCCACCCTTTTGTTAACGCCGGTGGTTCTTTTCATATTTTCATCATGCATTAAAATATATTCCCCATCTCTTGTCTGCCTGATATCCACCTCAACTATATCTGCCTGGTTTTCATGGGCCAAGGCTATGGCAGACATGGTATTTTCCGGTGCACCGTGGGAATCTCCCCTGTGAGCAGTAACCATTGCCCTGGTAGGATAAAGAATACTGAGATTGGCACGATTGCTGGCTCCCATATAAATGTAAAGCCCATTTAAGAACAGAGCAGTAAAAAGCAACGCTATAAAAGCGACTCTTTCCCTGCTTTTCTTCTCATTATCTGTAAGAATTCTCTTTTTACGTTTTTCTCTCTTTTCCTTGACCTCACGAAAATCATTATAGCCCTTATCCCCTTCCAGCTCATAAAATCTGGTGCACACATACGCATAGATAAGAGGGGTTGATACAATGGAAAAAACAATATAAAGAACGAGGAAAATAATCTGTGTTCCAAGAGTCAGGGCAAATCTGAGTTGTTTCATTGCCACCACTCTTTCAAGAATTCCTGCCAATGCTGTTGCCAGAGTTCCCTGCAGCAGATAAAGCACGCCATTAATCAAAAGGTTACATATTATCAGACCCATAAATGTTACAAGAAAATGACGTCTTATGGTCTCATGGCTCAGCCTTTTTGCCTCTCTGTAATTAACGTGATAAAGTGTGTAATAATTAAGTGAAAATATTCTTATTATAGATAGAACCGACATAGTAAAATATACAATCAGAAATATATTTATATATAATCTGCCATGCCTAAGCAAAGTTTCAAAAAAGTCCGGTGTCTTTAAGGAAGCTGCCGAACCCGAAAGCATAACAGATGAGGTAACAGGCAATACAAGAAGTATATATACGATAATACCCCAGTTTTTAGGATTAATCAATCTCAGGGCATTTAGTACAGCCTTAATCATTAACGGAATAACGCCTATTTTTTCTTCCCTGTGTGATGCTTCCATAACATATATGAGACCTGATGCGTTAATCAGAAAATATGCTGCCAGAATAATAAGCAATATCACAAACAATCCATATGTAGACGGTGAAGTAAAATATTGCTTTACATTCTGTTTTCCAAGATAGGATATCCCCGCCAGCTTTACCGACAGATTTATAATGTAATATATAAGAGGAATAAAAAATGCCGCCGCCATAAGCTTAAAGGTTATTTCAAACAAAATAATAGAAGAAAAATTATATTTAAACATTCTATAGCTTTCCTTGTAAGTTTTCATATAATTTTCCTCCTATAATTATATACTAAATAATAAACATAGCATCCCCAAATGAAAAAAATCTATATTTTTCATTCACTGCAACCTTGTATGCATCAAGAATTTTCTCCCTGTCATAAAGAGCAGACACAAGCATAAGCAATGTGGATTCAGGCAGATGAAAGTTTGTTATAAGTCTGTCCACTATTTTGAATTTGTATCCCGGATATATAAATATATCAGTCCAGCCACTGGATGGTTTGATAATCCCATTTTCATCTGCTACAGTTTCAAGGGTTCTGGTGCTGGTAGTTCCTACAGAAATAATTTTGCCTCCACTTCTTTTTGCGCTGTTAATAATATCCGCAGCATTCTCATCAATCATATAATACTCACTATGCATATGATGTTCAAGAATATTATCAACCTTAACAGGGCGGAAGGTTCCAAGTCCTACATGTAAAGTAATTCTGGCAATTTTTACTCCCTTATCCTCAAGCTCCTTCAACAATTCCCCGGTAAAGTGCAGTCCTGCTGTAGGTGCGGCAGCAGAGCCATTGTTTTTCGCATATACAGTCTGATATCTGTTTTTATCCTCCAGTTTATGGGTTATATATGGAGGAAGCGGCATTTGCCCAAGCCGGTCCAGTATCTCCTCAAATATTCCTTCGTAGGAAAATCTTATAAGACGGTTTCCCTCCTCCACTATATCTATTACCTCACCCTTTAACAGACCATTGCCAAAGGAAATCACAGCACCCTTTCTCGCCTTTTTACCCGGCTTTACCAGGGTTTCCCACACACATTCATCAATTCTTTTAAGAAGAAGAACCTCTATGGCCGCTCCTGTCTCCTCCTTAACTCCCATAAGTCTGGCAGGGATAACCCTTGTCTCATTAATAACCAGACAGTCTCCGGGATTA
The DNA here is from genome assembly GCA_002476495.1 of Lachnospiraceae bacterium UBA7589. Classification (GTDB taxonomy): domain Bacteria; phylum Bacillota; class Clostridia; order Lachnospirales; family Lachnospiraceae; genus Coprococcus_C. The sequence continues at coordinate 66,661 of DLKL01000014.1, read as the reverse complement.
ATATAATCTGTTATATCCCTGAAATGTCTGTGTTCAATACTCCCTTTCTCACGGTTAAGCACCATAAGTCTTGAATCACTTCTTTTAAGAAGCGGGTCCTGGGCAATAAGCTCCTCAGGCAGTTCATAATAAAAATCACTAAGCTTCATACTAAATCACCCTTATGCTCTTATCTCAATGCCAAGCTTTGCCAGCTCCTTAAGGATTTTGTCAATAATCTGACTTACCTCCGCATCCTCGAGAGTTCTGTCCTTTGCCCGGAAGGTCATTGTGTATGCTACGGATTTCTTTCCCGAAGCTACCTGTTCTCCCTCATAAACATCGAAAAGTCTATAGCTTTCAAGAAGCTTTCCGCCACACTTCTTTATTATTTTTTCGATCTGACCGACAAATATATTCTTGTCCACAACAAGACTTAAATCTCTTGTCATTCCCGGAAATTTTGCTATACCCTCATATTTTCTGTCGAAGGTTGACAACATAGTAACCATATCCATATCTATTACTGCAACATATACCTCTGTCTTAATATCATAGTTGTCACAGGCCTCCGGATGCATCTGTCCAAGATATCCAATTTCCATATTACCCTTTTTGATAACAGCCTGTCTTCCCGGATGAAGGAATGGCTGCTCCTTTGATGGCTCATACACAACCTCCTTACCAAACCCAAGCTTATCAAACAGTTCCTCAATCACACCCTTGAGATTAAAGAAATCGCCCTGACCATACATTCCCATGGTAAGCTTCATCTTTTCATCAGGCAGCTCTGTAAGAGGAAGTGACTTTGGTATATAAACATTGGCCAGTTCATAAAGTCTGGCTGTCTTATTTCTTCTATTATAGTTCGTAGCCAGCGAAGTCAGAATTCCATTTAATGATAGGGTTCTCATTATTGAGAAATCCTCTCCCAGCGGGTTCATAATTTCAATAGCCCGGCGATATGGAGAATCTTCCGGAATTAACAGCTTGTCAAACACCTTAGGACTCTCAAAGGAATAACACATTCCTCCCGAAAATCCATTTCCTTCGCATATATCTCTTACCACATCATTAATTCTCTCTGCATAGCTTTTTTTACCCGCTGTAGCTTCTCCGTGTGGCAATGTAACCGGAATATTATCGTACCCATAAAATCTGGCGACCTCCTCGGCAAGGTCGGCCATACAGTTGAGATCCTGTCTGAAAGTAGGTATTGTAAGCATTTTTGTCTCCGGATTATACGCAAGCTCAAGCTTATGGAAATACTTAAGCATTATCTCCGGCGAAACCTCTGTACCAAGAAGTGAATTCATTTTGTCAGGCTCAAACGGAAGCTGTTTTTCATGGACCGGTTCAGGATAAATATCTATAGCCCCATCTACAACCTTTCCACAGCCCAGTTCCTCAATAAGCTGACAGGCTCTGTTTATTGCTTCCATGGCAAGATTTGGATCCAGACCCTTAACGAATTTTGATGAAGCATCTGTTGAAAGTCCGATTCTCTTGGTTGAAAGTCTTATATTGGTCCCATCAAAGCAGGCTGCCTCAAACATAAGCGTTTTAATGTTGTCAGTTACCATGGAATTTTCTCCACCCATAATACCTGCTATTCCTATTTCCTTGTCTCCATCACAAATCATGAGGACATCCTTATCCATTGTACGTTCCTGTCCGTCAAGAGTTACAAATTTATCTCCATCCATGGCACGTCTTACTACTATTTTTTTCCCTGCTATTGTCTCAAGATCATAAGCATGCATAGGTTGTCCGTACTCTTCCATGACATAATTAGTTATGTCAACCAAATTATTGATTGATCTTATACCCTGGGAAGCCAGTCTCTCCCTCATCCATTTTGGTGAAGGTCCGATTTTGAGGTCTGTTACAACTCTGGCAACATATCTCGGACATAAGTCGGCTGCCTGTACATCAACAGAAACATAGTCATTTACATTTCCGCCATTTCCCTTTACCTTAACTACAGGAGGGACAAATTCTTTGTCAAATGTAGCTGCAACCTCTCTTGCCATTCCAAGCATGGAGAAGCAGTCAACTCTGTTTGATGTAATCTCATATTCCACAACAGCATCATTCAATCCAAGGGCACATACTGCATCATCGCCGGGCTTAACACCTGATTCCTCCGGAAATATATACACGCCATCCTCAGGAGCCTCCGGATAGAAATCCCTTGATGAGCCGAGTTCTTCAATTCCACACATCATTCCATTGGACTCAACTCCACGCAGCTTACCCTTCTTTATTTTTATACCCTCAGGATATTCATTGTTATCTCCGTGGGCTGCCGCAACCTTTCCACCATCAAGTACAACCGGGATAAGGTCACCTGTTTTTACATTCTTTGCACCTGTAACTATCTGGGTTACTTCCCCACCTATATTCACCTGGCACACAACCAGTTTATCTGCATCCGGGTGTTTCTCCATTGACTCAATTTTTCCAACCACGATTTTTTCAAGATTTTTGTCTTTTTTTTCAAAACATTCAACATGTGAGCCGGATAAGGTCATTCTGTCTACAAATTCATTTATATCTACGTCCAATTCAGGAACGTATGCTTTAATCCATGATATTGGTGTATTCATATTTTCATAGTCCTTTCAAATATAATTTATTATGTTTTCTGTAATCCTAGAACTGATTAAGGAATCTTACGTCGTTCTCATATAGAAGTCTCATATCATCTATCTCATACTTTAAAAGTGTAATTCTTTCAAGACCGATTCCAAAGGCAAAGCCTGAATATTCATCAGGGTCAATACCACACATTTCAAGTACATGAGGATGAACCATTCCGCAGCCGAGAATTTCTATCCAGCCACTTCCCTTGCATACACGACAGCCTTTTCCACCGCACTTAAAGCAGGTGATATCAACCTCAGCAGACGGCTCTGTGAAAGGGAAATGATGAGGTCTGAATTTTGTTCTGGTATTCTCGCCGAAAAACTCCCTGGCAAACTGATTCAGGGTTCCTTTAAGATCAGCCATTGTAATATTTTTATCTATTACAAGACCCTCTACCTGATGAAAGGATGGCGAGTGTGTTGCATCTACCTCGTCCGAACGGAATACTCGTCCCGGTGACAAAATTCTGATTGGTAGTTTCCCCTGCTCCATGATTCTTGCCTGAACCGGGGAAGTCTGGGTTCTAAGCAAAATATCCTTGTTAATATAGAATGTATCCTGCTCATCCTTTGCAGGGTGATTGGCAGGTATATTCAAAAGCTCAAAGTTATATTTGTCATACTCTATCTCAGGTCCTGACACGACCTCATATCCCATACCAATAAATACTCTCTCCAGATCCTCAAGGGCAATCTGGTTAGGATGTCTGTGTCCGTCAATTTTCTTTATACCCGGAAGGGTAACATCAATCGCTTCTCTCTTCATTTTTTCAGCCCGTAATGCACTGTTAATGGACTTTATCTTGGCATCAAGAACCTCTTCAATGGCCTGGCGGGTATCATTTACCATCTGTCCAACCTTAGGTCTTTCCTCCGGTGCAACATCCTTCATGCTTTTTAACACCTGAGTCAGCTCTCCCTTTTTGCCGAGAACCGCCACCTTAATGTCATTAAGCGCCGATATTGCATCCGCCCCTTCTATGCGGGCAAGAGTTGCCTCTTTGATTTGTTTCAACTTGTCTTTCATCTCAATTCCTCCATATATGTCTTTTTGTTATTATACTAAAAAAGCTCCGTCCCTAAAAAGGGACGAAGCATAAATCCGCGGTACCACCCAAATTCGATAAAAATAAAATCGCACTCAATATGTGTAACGTACATAAAACGATATGCCCTACTTATGTTAAGCCATCACAAAACATCTCTTCAAGCATATGACTCCGGTGTGAAAATGAGATTAATTCATTTCGGGGAAGGCTCACAGCCTAAGACCTTCCTTCTCTGGCGACAGAAACCAACCCTTGTTGCACCATCACTGCCTTTTCTATTCAATATTTCGTTCTCATTCTATCACAATGATAACAGGTGTCAAGCATTTTTTATGTAAATTCACTTTTTGCCTTTATTGACTCCTCTGATATAGTTTACAACATCATCAATTAATTCTTCATTGATAAAATCCACTTCATAAAAAATATTCTTATCCGGATCAGACATTGTGAGTCTGAATACCTCATCCGTCCTGCTTAATATTTCCCTTTTTGGTATAAGATTTTTCGACAAATATTTAATACAATCCAGTTTAATAACATCTGTCCTGTTAAAATAATTGACAACCATATAATCCCTGGTTATATATACTCCATTCTTTCTGAAAATCAACTGGGATCTAAGCTGACCGTTAAGCTCCTCTATTATCGCATCCACATCACCATATTGTAAAAGCTGTCTGCACTGGGGATGGAGTCTTGGTATAAACCAGATAATTATTGTGTACAGTAATACAAGAACACCAAGAATTATAGGGACAAGAAAAAAAACATTCATCATCATTACATAAGAATTTGGATAATCCGGTTCACTGATAATATATAAGGACACATATTCCTTGATAAATTCCGGATTCGTATTGCTTTGCTCTGCCAGCCTTTGTATAATATGCTCCAGGGTAATATCATCCCTTACTATTTTGCCTTTTATCTCAATATCGGATATAGTTTTTGCAGGGTTGTCTGTATTGATAAGGTATATATTCATGCTATCCTTGTCCATACTGTAATAATATGCACCCTGAATTTTATTATTTACATGGTAATCAAAGCCGGTATAATAAATATCTCTAAGAGTTACAATTACGTTTGTTGTATTATTCCTATACAAATCCTCCAGTGTGTGAGCTGATTTTTCACATTGGTCTAAATTAACATTTTTCATCTGGGCGAATACAGAAAATCTTGTAAGAAAAAAAGAGAGTACAAAAAGAACAGCCATTGCCGGTACAGCAATAGACATTGTATTTTTTAATAGCAATCTTTCAAAATTTCTATTATTCATAATTCCCTCTCATTTTTTCTACATATTATCACTTAAAATCAGATGAGTAAACCCCCCGAATCATATCTGATAAAATAATTTTAACACATCCCATGTAAGTGAATAGTATAAACCATAAGAAAAATTATCGGAGGCACTTAAAATGAGTGATTTATCAGCAACTTCATGTGGCTGTGGCTGTGGTTCTACTTTCGGCTTAGGAGGTAACGGCAGTGGCTGTTCCTGCATCTGGATTATTATTCTCTTACTTCTTTGTGGCGGAAACGGTACCTCATGGGCTAATGACGGATGTGGTTCAGGATGTGATTTTATCTGGATTATTCTTATCCTTCTTTTCTGCTGCAATGGCAACAACGGCGGCGGATGTGGCTGCGGCTGCTAAAAATTTCAGGTGGGGCAGTAATCCTGCCCCACAACATACATAGCTATAATATACCTGATTTCCCGTATATTTAATTCCTTCTTTTCATATAAATTATATAACTGAGAATCAGAGGTAAGCCAATGGGACAAATTCCTAAAAATCATCCTTTAGACAAGTTAATATCCGACGATTCTCTTTTTCTTTTAGAGACTATTGTTCCTTTTATTGATTACCCTTATAAAAAAATGCTTGTCCTGTTTATAAAATACCGGGAGCTGATATCAATAATGTCCAATCTGGATAATAGGGAATATATTTCATCATGTGGTTTTGACTGTCATCCCAAATCAACAGAAGAAATGCTGGCAGGAATGTGTGATTTTCTCCCCAGGAACCTTTCCTCCTCAATAAAGCAGATGAAACAAATGATGGGGATGATGGATATGATGAATGTCATGAATAATACACATCAAAGCAGCAATACAAACGATGACAGTATTTATGATAGCGTAATGTCAATATTAAATAATGAGAATATGGAGTAAAAGTCATGATATATAACAGAAATAATATGGGATTCCGACAGAATAATCCGAGAGCGGCAATGGGAACACAGTCCAACAATCAAGGGAACAATATGTCCTCTGTCCGGCCTGATACAGGAGCTTCCGAAAAGGATTTTACAAAGGATCCCCGACTCGCAGATGTAGATCCTCTTAAGCTAAAAATAATCAATGAAATTCAAAAGAAAAGCAAGGGCAGATCCATAGAAGAATTGCTCCCTGAAATTATGCAGATTAATCAGGAATTGAAAAGAAGAAATATGTCTTTTACTACTGCTGAAATCGGAATCCTCCTTGAAGTCATAGAGGATGGACTTTCTCCTGATGAAAAAAAGAAATTCAATATGATAAAGGGCTTCATTAATTAACCAAGGGCTGCTGCCTTAGGATTATTTGTCCTAAGGCAGCAGCCCCGAAATAATATTATTTTACAACAATATTAACTATCTTGTTAGGTACATATATTTCTTTTACAATTGTCTTATCAGCAATTATTGATGCAACCTTTTCATCCTTTTTGGCAAGCTCAAGGGCAAAGTCCTTATCTGCATTATTAGGAATTACTATTGTTCCCTTAACCTTTCCGTTAATCTGAATACCAATCTCGACGTTGGCATCAACTGTTTTTGCATCATCATATTCAGGCCACTGTGCCAGGGAAGCAAAGCCTTCTCCTCCTAAAAGTTCCCACATTTCCTCACAAATATGAGGTGCAAACGGACACAAAAGTCTGATATAAATCATAAGATTCTCCCTTGATATATGTCCTATGCTATATATATCATTCAAAAGAGCCATAAGACTTGCTATTGCTGTATTGAATTTCATATCCTCAATATCAGTCGAAACCTTTTTAATAGTTTTGTGCAGTCTGGTTTCAAAGGTACTGTCCGGCTTTTCATCCGAAACCATATCCGTAAGGGCAGCCACCCTTTCCAAAAACCTCTTACAGCCCTTCATGGAGCTGTCATTCCATGGTGTGGCAACTCCGTAATCACCCATGAAAAGTACGTAGGTCCTAAGTGTATCAGCACCGTATTCCTGAACAATATCAAGAGGATCGATAACATTACCCTTGGATTTACTCATCTTATCCCCATCCGGTCCGAGTATAAGCCCCTGGGCAGAACGCTTTGCATATGGTTCAGGTGTATTTACAGCCCCTATATCATACAGGAACTGATGCCAGAAACGAGAGTAAATCATATGTCTTGTAACATGCTCCATACCACCATTGTACCAGTCAACCGGCATCCAGTAATTAAGCTTGTCCATATCGGCCAGACATTTGTCATTATGAGGATCTATATATCTCAGATAGTACCAGGATGAGCCTGCCCACTGAGGCATGGTGTCAGTTTCTCTCTTCGCATCCCTGCCACACTTAGGGCACTTGCAATTTACAAAGGAATCAATCTTTGCCAGAGGTGATTCTCCTTCTGTACCCGGTTCAAAGTTTTCAATATCAGGCAATTTAAGAGGCAATTCCTCATATGGAACAGCCACATCACCACAATATTCACAATGAACAACAGGTATAGGCTCACCCCAATATCTCTGTCTGTTAAATGCCCAGTCCTTCATCTTGAACTGGACGCCACCTTTACCGATACCCAGCTTTTCCAGTTCTTCTATGGTCCGTTTAATAGAATCTTTTTTATTATTATATCCGTCAAGGAAACCGGAATTAACCATCTCACCGTCTCCGGTGTAGGCCTCCTTGCTTATATCTCCTCCCTTAATTACCTCTATTATATCTACTCCAAAAGCTTTGGCAAAATCATAATCTCTCTGGTCATGGGCAGGAACAGCCATTATGGCACCCGTACCATAGCCCATCATTACATAATCTGCGATAAACACAGGTATTTTCTTACCATTAAGAGGATTGACTGCCGAAATTCCCTCAAGCCTGACACCTGTCTTGTCCTTTACAAGCTGGGTACGCTCAAATTCTGTTTTCTTATTACATTCTTCCCTGTATGCTTTTATCGCATCCATATTAGAAATTTTGTCGGCATATTTGTCTATAAGGGGATGCTCAGGTGCAATAACCATAAAGGTTACGCCAAACAGGGTATCAGGTCTTGTTGTATATATTTTAAGCTTTTCGTCCACACCGTCTATCTCAAAATCGACAAAAGCTCCCTGGGACTTTCCTATCCAGTTTACCTGCTGTTGTTTAATATTTTCAGGATAATCGACTGTATCAAGTCCCTTCAATAATCTGTCTGCATACTTTGTTATCCTGAGATACCATACATCCTTTGATTTCTGAACTACATCACTGTGACATATATCACATTTTCCCCCCTGACTGTCCTCGTTTGAAAGAACAACCTTACAGCTTGGACAATAGTTTACAAATGCCCTGTCTCTGTATACAAGACCGTTTTCAAACATTTTAAGAAATATCCACTGGGTCCACTTATAGAATCCCTCATCTGTCGTATCTATAACTCTGTCCCAGTCAAAGGAAAATCCCACCTTTTTAAGCTGTGTGGAAAATTTTTCTATATTTCTGTCGGTAATAATTCTTGGATGTGTATTTGTCTTTATGGCATAATTCTCTGTAGGAAGACCATATGCATCAAATCCAATAGGGAAAAGTACGTTGTATCCCTGCATACGACGTTTTCTTGAAACAACCTCTATACTGGAATATGCCTTAATATGACCAACGTGCATACCTGCTCCACTTGGATATGGAAATTCAACCAGCCCGTAAAATTTAGGCTTGTCTGACTTGTCCTCGGCATTAAATATCTTTGATTCTTCCCATTTTGCCTGCCACTTTGGCTCAATTTTTTTAAAATCGTGTCTCATATTTCCTCCGTTCTGCATAAAAAACAAAAGCAGCCTTTTATTAAACAAATTTTCTCAAATCATTATTATAGCTATATCCGATCTTGTCAAGCTTTTCCTCTATAATTTCAACTGATGTACCAAATTCCTTGGCGAACTCCCCGAGAGAAATATTATTATCCCTCAATCTGGTATTTACAAAGGAAAGGAGCATCATCGGATCCTCCGGAAGTCTGTCAATCCCCATCATTGCACCTCACCGGTAATAAGCCATGGAGATGGCTGGGTTACAAAAATACTGTTTTTATCAGTCTTTGAAACTGTAATCTGGGTTACCTCCATATTGCTTATATTATACTTTGAAAACAGTCCCCGGATTCCTGACAGGATATCAAGTTCAAGGGTATATATTACAAATTGCATCTTAGGATTTTTGTTGAGAAGTCTTTGTATATCTTCTTCCAGATGCTTATTTGCTACTATAAAGGATACTCTTGGTACCGGTATTTTTTCCATTGTCTCAGGAGATAAATCCGGTACAATCATAACGTTATGGACGCCAAACTGCTTAACATTATCCTCCATGGTTTCCTTTGCACCCTTATCATTTTCAACACATATGATAGTTCCGTCACCTGCCACAAAAGCCGCTTCAATGGCTATACTTTCCGCATCCACCAGACATATGGTGTCCTGGCTGTCAACTCCCAGCATACTCATAATTACAGCCCTTATTTCATTCCCAACATATTTTATCGGTCCCTTGGAGAACATATCATTTTTCATACCGATACGATATGACTCCCTGGTCTTTTCGTTAAGAATAAATATAACTGTGGGACCGGTGATTTTTTTATTAATTACCTCTTTAATTTTGACCTGCTTAATCTGTCCATTTTCCTCTATGCCTGTTCCGTACCACATATCGTATTCTCCAAAACCGGCTTCCCAAAAATCATAAAACAAATCCTCATGAAGCTCATCGGCAAATATGAGAACCCTTTTTCTGGTCTCTACAAAAGGAATGACATTTTTCAACTTACCGCATATATCCAATAGCTTTATCTTTTCAGGGCTTACCTCCATTCTTTCGGCAAAATATCCCATCCATGCCAGAATATCACTGTTTTTGTAGCTTCCCTTTGCCATATACTACTTCCTCCTTACGATATAATCTGTTATTTATTTTTGTCCTCAGACTCATATTTTTCATTGATTTCTTCCTCGGAAATTGTGTCTCCTCCGTCCTGAATCATATTTTTTCCCGGATCCTTTCCCTTTGCGTATCGGTTCTTAATTCGCTTTAACAGGGACTTTTTCTTACGTTTCTTTATGGATATCTTTGCAAAATCATGCTTTTTCCTATATATAGGCTCCCCTGTTTCCTCATCAAAGCCTTTAAGTCTGAAATAATCTTCTGTCTTGGATGACATATTTTTATCCCTTAGTCCGTCCCTAAGCTGAACAGCTATAAAGGCATATATGCACGCAAAGGCAGGAACTCCGAGGAACATACCCGCAACTCCGAACAAATCTCCTCCTACCAGAATGGCAACCAGCACCCACATTCCTGACAAGCCTGTAGAATCTCCCAGAATGAGCGGTCCAAGAATATTTCCATCAAACTGCTGAAGTACAAGTACGAATATTACAAATACAACAAACATAACCGGGTCATCCATAAGAGCCAGCAATGCTCCCGGGATAGCACCGATAAACGGTCCAAAAAACGGAATTACATTGGTAACACCTACAATCACACTGATAAGAACCGCATATTCCATATGAACCGCTGCCGTAAATATGTAGCACAGTATTCCTATTATGATAGAATCGAGTATTTTTCCGTTGATAAATCCACCAAATACAGAATTTGCATAAGATAGTCCGTCAAGTATCCTGTTTCCATGCTTTTTGGAAAATGTGCAATATACAACTTTTTTGCCCTGTGCAATAAGCACATCCTTGCTTGCAAGCAGATAAATTGCGACTATAATACCCACCAGAAAATTAAATATTGCTTTAACACCTACAACAAAACCGCTGGATACCTTTACAACAATCTGATCCAGATTAGGCATAATTTTGTCCTGGACCCATACCATTACATTATCCCTGACATAATCCAGCGCCTGAAGTGCCGGCTCTTCAAATTTATTATTTTTCTCGAAGAAATGCTTTATCCAGGTCTGGGCACTATCCAGATATCCGGGCATCTTGTACACCAGATCCTCAAGGCTTTCATATATTCTTGGGATTACTATTCTTAAAAAGCCACCTATAATTACCAGAAAGGTTGCAAGGGTAATAATAAGTGCGGGTATCTTCGATTTTCTGAAGGCCGTATCATAATCCGTCTTTTTCAAGGTTTTTCCAAAGAAGTGGGCTATTCCCCTTCTGCAATATACCATTAACGGATTGAGAAGAAATGCCACAGCCAGTCCCACTATAAAAGGTGTAAGTGCCGAGAAAAATTTGCCGATAAAATGGAATACCGACCGCCATTCCTTTACCAGTTCGGAAAATACAATACATATACAGACCGATACAGTTAAAACAACTCCAAACTTTACCAGATTCTTATCAAACTTTTTACCCACAAAATACCCTCCTTTATCTATAAACCTGCTATTGCCCATTATAACATTTCCATTCACCTACAACAAGCAATAATTTGTCAAAGAAAGTTCTCCTTCTGTCAATTGACATAATTGTAATTATTGACTAAAATGTTATTAATTAATATTTACACTGTCAATGGGGGATTTTTATGTACAGAAATGTAATCAACAGCCTGGCTGCATGGTACGAAGAGCCACGAAAAAGAATTCTATATCTCAAGGGAGCTCACGGAGTAGGAAAGACCTGGACAATAACAGACTTTGCCACTGCATTTTTTGATGGTTACAGGATTATCGATCTTTCTGTACGAAAGGAATTAAAGAATATACTTACAATGGATATTCCTGTTGAAAGCATAGCACTGGCAATTGACGAATACGTCAAAAAGCATTTTGACGGTGTTGATTTTACTAAAAATCTTCTTATCATTGATCAGGTTCAGAACATCCCTTTTTGCGGGGAAATATTCTACCATTATGGAAAATTACACAGAAACCATGTCATCTGTCTTATAGGCTCATCCATGGCTATAACCGAATTCGAATACCACCACAAGGATGTATTTAACATTATACGCATGCGTCCTATGACCTTTGACGAATACCTTATTGCAAACAAGGCTACACCTATAGTCTCAGCTATTGAAAATTCCAAATCCGTTCCCCTTAATCCGGTAGAAGAAAATACTGTCCTTGCAATGCTTCGTGATTATATGATAACAGGAGGTATGCCCGCAATCGTAAAGAATTTTATTGAAAATAAGGATTTTTCACTGGTACGCAGGATGCAGCTGGACATGATAAACAACTATGAGTGGCTTATCCGTTCATCCTTTTCTCCCGCTATGGCCACAAGATGCAGAAGGATATGGAAGAGTATTCCAAAGCAGCTCAATAAGGATAACAAAAAATTTATGTATCGTCTTGTTGAAGAAAATGCCAGAAGCCGTGAGTATGCTGATGCAGCCTTCAATCTGTGCAATCTTGGGCTGGCAAGGAAGCTCCCACGCCTTAAGGACTGTTCTCTGCCATTAGAAAACCATGTTGACAATAAATCCTTTCAGTTGTTTCTTCTGGATCATGGCCTTTTAAGAGCACTTTATAATCTTCCATGTGATCAGGACACACCAATAGACCGAATATTCGGGGAGGAAAACGGTGCTATTGCCTGTCAATATATTTTCCAGGAACTCAGCAACAAGGTGGGGTCCGTATACTATTGGATATCAAAAGCTACAGCAAGAGTACCCTTTGTGTACGAGGGAGGTCATACTGTTGTTCCCGTTGATATAAGATTTACCCATAATAATAAAGCCCAGAACATAAAGACTTTCAAAAATCAAAATCTTACATCTGAGCTTTCTATTAATATTTCCCTTGAGCAGGTGTCAATTAATAATTCTGTATTTAATATTCCCGCTTATGGGCTATGGAACATGTAATTATACTATTCTGCTGCCTTTTGCATAAGGTTCATAAACTCCTTGTCCGATACTGCCTTTGAATAATACCAGCCCTGCATGTAATGACAGCCTATGCTTGTCAGTCTGTCTCTCATTTCCTCTGTCTCAACGCCCTCGGCAACTATCAAAAGCTTAAGGGCATTCAGCATACCAATGGTATATTCCAGGGTTATTCCTGCCTTATCATTTTTGAAGGCATCCCATATAATATATTTATCAAGCTTTATTATCTTAAATGGCATTCTGTTAATATAATCTATATTAGCTGACCCGGAGCCATAATCATCCAGGGAAAAGCTTATTCCCATATCCACAAGCTTATTAATATTGTCCTTTACAACAGACATTGATGCTATAGTGGCAGTCTCGGTAATCTCCATGTTAAGCTGGGATGGCTGCACCTCATACTTTTCCATTATTGCTTTGACACGATTGGCAAAATCAGCCTGAATCAGCTGTATAGGGCTGATATTAATCTCTATATATTCAATGCTTGTTTCCTTTAGATTGTTTTCCTGTATAAATCTGCATACCTTATTAAGGATAATATCTCCCATCTCAACAATAAGACCATTCTTTTCTGCCAGGGGTATAAACACCTCCGGAGATATCCAGCCCAGTTCCTCATCCTTTAGTCTTACCAATGCCTCTGCGGAATTATACCCATTATGATTAACTGAATAAATCGGCTGATAATAAACCATAAGTTCATCCCTGTCCATCGCAAGCCTTACAGCTTTTTCCACAGCTTTATCTTTGTGTATTCTGTCCAGCTCTATTTCTGATGCGTGGCTTATTCCACCTTTTTTGTTTTTCTTGGCAATAGCCATTGAGTAATCAATCACTTCCACCAGATCCCCATAGGTTGCCGCATCCCGCGGACAATCTATACAACACAGCGATGCAGACATCATTACCCCTGATACTACATTACAATACCAGGGATGCAGAAATCTGGCATGAATTTCTTCAGCCACGTCCTCAACAGGTTGGGATTTTTTGTCCAAAATTATACAAAACTGATCCGAGCCAAAACGGAACACCACATTTTTTTCATTAATGCCCTTAAGAAATCTGGCAATCTGGGCAAGAAGCTCGTCACCTGTATCTACCCCATAGGTCTTATTAACAAATTTGAAATCATCCATTGCAATTAAAATTGCACTGAAGCCTTTTTCATACGAAAACAGACTTATAACATAATGCCCCATAAAATTACGGTTATACAGATTGGTTTTCGCATCTATAACTCTGCCGGGATTATGCAGATAATGATACAGGGTTGCACAACATATAGACATAGCAAAGCAAAGCACATTCATGTCATAATCCCTTCGTGCAAACCATGCCAGAGCCCACAGGATAAGGGTAAAAAATATAGTAGCTGCCTTAACAAAGGTAAGCCTTGTAACTATCTTCAATATTGAACATAATCCCAAAAGAACAGACAGAATATTAATACCATTAAGTATGTACATTCCCACGGTTTCCACATACTGTCCCTGTTCAGTATAATAATATGCCCACTTAAGCCATGGATTAAGAAGCAATATAACAGACGACACAATCATAAAGCCATGGCAGACATACTCTATAACTCTTCTCTTTTCCTTTTTGTAATCTGCAAGCAGGCTTACATAATATGCAAACGTAGGTAATATAATGTTAAATGCTACGGAATATAATATCAGCAAGCCTTCAAACAGCAAAGATTCCTCGGGGGTAATATACAGCCATGCAAACTCTGTTGCCAGCTCCAGAACAGTGGCAGCAACAATCAGAACTATCAATCTCAAAAACAATTCGTGTCCCTTAAGAGGTACCCTTTTTTCAGTTATAAACCATATCCAGATGATAATGAGCAAAATAAGTGCTGCAAAATCAAATGATGAGAACCAATCTCTCATAACCCACCCCCATATCTTCCTGTATCGCTACTCAAACCAGACATTCATATCTATCTTTCCGGATATTCCGTCGATTTCACCGGAATCAGTGTATTGCCATCCCATATATTCATACGGAAAATCACTTTGGTTGGTATAATGTGCCAGCCATAATCTGTAGTCCCCCAGACGTGTCATATCCAGACATTGTACAAACCAGTTCCTGCTGGCATATATCATCGGCTCATAGCCGGCAGCCTTTACCTTTTCACAGAAGCCAACCACACCATCAGTCCTTGCAGATATTCCAAGTCCCACAGTTCTTGCATCTGCCGCATCAACGTATTCAGTATCAATAGCAACAGGACCGTCAATACCATAATCCTTTATTGCATCCAAAGCAAATTCGGCTTCCTCTACCCCCTCCTCATAGTTGAGAGCCTGGCTGAAAAAGTAGACACCAACCCTTAGTCCGGCTGCTTTTGCTTTCTCTGCATGGTCTTCAAACATATTATCCAGAACAATCTTTCCTGAGCCATATCCTCTGAAGCCTACACGAATCATAACAACATCTACCCCGGCCGCCCTGACCTTATCCCAGTCGACATATGTCTGATAGGTCGAAACATCTATAGCTACAGAGGATGCTCTTGTTCCGTCATCCAGATGATAATACATAGCATTATCATTGTCTTCGATATAGAAATTTTCCGGATTGTAGCTATGTCTTGGCACCTCACTCACAATCTTGTAGAATTCACATTCAGGAGGGGTTCCAACCAGCACATAGCTTGCGTGCACAAAGTTCCAGAAATTATCATCAATCACATGTCCTTCATAGCTTTCCGGAAAGGTCCATGAGTGATATCCCGGATGCACAGGCGAAGGCTTTATCTTTGAAATGTTAATATTAATACCAATAACGATGCCTATGGCAACAAGAATAACTGCTGATGCTATGTAGATAAAAAACCTGACAACGTATTCTTTCATTTGTAAATATCCTTTAATGTAATATTGTGTACATTTTAACATAAAAAGTGAATTTTAACAATGAAAAGAGAAAATATAAATACTTTATATAACTTTTTTACTGTTTTTTAGCATATTTTCTTATTTTTATGTCCATTAATTTACACCCTGAGCATATTAATAATGCTCCTGCAAGCACCAAAATAACCGCCCCGGCTATGGTAAGTCTTATATTCACAAGCCAGGGTACCATTTTGCATACTTTTTCCGGATAAAATGCCAATACACAAGATAAGGCATTATTGACAAAGTGCATTATCATTCCCGGTAAAATGCTTCCCGACTTATATGCGGCAATACATATAATTATTCCGATAAATGTCGTAGTGACAGCCTGTACCGGATTCATGTGGTATATGCCAAATATTAATCCGGCTATAATAATTGCCTTTCTGTATCCGGTTTTGCTTTCCAGTGCCGAAAACACAAATCCGCGAAACATGATTTCCTCGCAGACAGCAGGGGCAACAGCCACAAGAAGAAAAACCTGCAAAAAGTTTCCATCAAAAAGCCCAAGGGTACTCCTGTTCATTTCTACAGCACTATTCTTAAATACTGCTGAGGTTACGGAGGTCAGAATTGTCCCGATTATCATTGCTCCGATTATCATTAATATTGCTCCCAATATATCCCATATCCCCGGAAGTCTGAGACGAAAAGTTTTTTCCATATCCCTTTTTGTATACAGCGCATATATAACAGGTATAAGAAAAATCATAAGCTGTGTAACAAATATTGCCAGTAAACCGGATTTTACGGAAAGGGCACCGCCTATGTAAATTACAGCTATCAAAAGCAACGCAAGGGCAAGAATCAAATCCCCAATCCCGGGTACGCCTCCCTTTATCATATTTCCCGGTTTTTCAAAAAGCCGCAGTGAGGTTCCCTCCTCACCAAAGAGAATTGCTTCGCTGTTATATAATTTGCCCAATAGCAATATGGCCAGAATCCCTATAATAATATTGCTCATAAGAACTATCATTATAAGTGTAGGGTTGTACTTAAATTGCAATAAATCCCGTATAAGCAGGCATATATTTACCACCGGTACGGCCGCACTTTTTCTTGTAAGTGCCAGCTCAGGCATAACTGACCCCATAGCTGCAAACATAACAATTATGGTAAGGGGTGTAATATAATTGTTTGCCTCCTTATATGATTTTGCAAATACGCACACACTCATGGATAACGCACTTATAAATACGGCAAATGCAATAATACAGAGAGCACATATCACAATTACCGGCAAAAACGTATAGAGTCTTATGCCCTGTCCTCCGTTTATGGTAAGAACAGTCCTGTACATATATATTCCAACCCCACCCATGGATACGATATTCAAAAGAGCTGAGACAATTCCTATGGTTGCCACTGTCAAAAATTTGCTCACAAACAATTCCCTGTTAGTTACAGGCAGGGTAAGCACAGTTTCCAGTGTTCCTCTTTCCCTTTCTCCCGCCGTAGTATCTATTGCAGGATACATAGTTCCCATAAGAAGGCTTGTCACCAGCATAAACGGAATAATCTTTCCCATAATACTTCCCGCTGATTCCTCTTTTGTAGAATAATCCCTGATTGATATTTTCACCGGCTGTAATATGTATTCGGAATCAAATCCTGCTTCCTCCAGAAGCCTTACTGTTATGGAACGGGCATATTTTTCAAGTATATCTATACTTATTCCTCTGGCATAATCAGAGCCTGTTTCAGCCGAAAGATAGTTAATTACATATTTTTCCCCATCTGAGCTGTTGTCTTTTTCCATATATGCATCTATGTCCCCATTTTCAAGAGCCTCCTTGCAATTTTCCACATCTACCAGCTCTATTCTATAATCCTCGTCACTGCTGTCATTTATAATATTTTCCAGAGCCTCGTTTTCAAAATCAAGAGCTATTTTATAGCTTCCACCGGTAATATCTGTCGCTATCTTAGTAACAATATTAAGTCCCGCCACAATCAGAAGAGGGTATAAAACCAAAGGTACAAGAAGCATCATAATGACTGTCTTTTTGTCCCTGAGTACATCCAGTATTTCTTTTTTGTAAAGTGCTTTTACAATTTTAAAATTCATACTCCAGTCCTTCCTTTTCATTCAACATTCTGAACACATCTCTTATATTATCTCTTCCTGTAAGCTTTTTTAATTCTTCAACACTACCCTGGGCTTTTACCTTACCCTTATTGATAAATACAATTCTGTCGCACAGACTTTCCGCTTCTTCCATATAGTGGGTTGAATATATTATAGATTTTCCCCGTTTTCTTTCACTTTTAATAAATTCTATAATAGCACTGCTGCTAAGTATATCAAGTCCCAGAGTGGGCTCGTCAAATATGTATATTCCCGGATTGTGAATAAGACATCTTGCTATAGATGCTCTCTGTGTCTGACCTGTGGAAAGCTTTTCAATTCTGTTGTCAATAAAGTCTCCCAGATTCATTATGCTGATAATTTCATCAATCTTAGTGGCTGTTTCCTCCTCACTAAGACCATATATCGTTCCCATAATACTTAAAATTTCTCTTGTGCTAAGCCTGCCATAAAGTTTTGTATTGCCGGAAAGATATCCGATATTTTTCTTTATTTCTCTCACATCATCTATAACCCGGCCATTTATGTCCATAATCACACTGCCGCTTGTAGGAGTCATTAAGCTTCCCAGCATTCTAAGGAGAGTAGTTTTTCCGGCTCCGTTTGGTCCCAATATACCTATTATTTCACCCTCTCTTATCTCAAGTGTAATTCCATCCACAGCGTTAAAGCTGACCTTTTTACCTTTTTTTTGATTTTTTTCAAAGGTTTTAACCAGATTAACTGCCTTTAGCATATGTACCTCCTTACTAAAAGTGCTGTCAAATATATTAATATCTGACAGCATTTAATTATACATTTACATCATACTCCTCACGACCAAGCTTAAGGTGAATGATTTTGTGATTATTTGTTATAAGATTGTACCTGACCCCAATTTCGGTTTTTAGCTTTTTATATTTTCTCTTTGGCCTGAATTTCATAATAGGGCTTTCATCCATTATACGGTAATCGGGTCTCCAGCCGTAAACTGTTTTCTGGGCATCATCTATGGACATATTTATCCTGCCCCTCGACCACATTTTATTTCTTTGAAAAATATTATGATATATTGTAGCATCAGTAGAGGTTGCGGTAAACACCACCTCCGCAGAAGGAAATTTGAATCTAATATGGCTCATAAGCTGTTTAATCTGATGATTCTTAAGCAGGCAAAGTGTATTACTGAATATAAACATTACCCCATAGTTTCTTTTACAATTGATTTCATCCAGCCATGAAAAATCCATAATACTTCTTCCAATAGTTTTTTCCCTTTCATTCTCGCCGAAAAGAGCCCTTCTGACCGCTATTGTATTATATGTATCCACACTGTACCAGTTAATTCTTCCATTATCCACACGCATAAACATATTGTTAAGCCTGCATCCCACATTTATAATGGTACAATCCGGGTATTTCATAATAAATTGCCTTGCAAAGCTGTCGCAGGCCCTTATTCTTGATATCATAAGAAGCTTTCTGTATTCGTTTGCCTTGCATTTTATTGAGTCTATATTATATTTCTTTTCCCTGGATATCTGATTAAGTATAGGATCCTGTATTATTTCCGGATCTATCTTATTCCAGTATGACATTATCTTTACCGGATACAAGTCCTTGCATGATGCAATATAGGTATCATTAATCACATCCGTAAGATATATAAATGCTTCCTTTTTGCATGTTTCTCCCGAATATATTAAAAAATCGTTTCCGCCACCTTCAAAGAGGAACATTCTTACATTTACGCCTTGCTTTTTGGCTTTATTATAAAATGCCTTTGCATAACCGCTATATATATCCCTGTCACCGGAAAAAACTGCCACGTCATCACACAAATCCATATAATCTCCATAGAACGGACTGGTATATTGTGTCTTTACCGCATAATCTTTTACCCAGTAGGTATTGAGAAAATCCTTTACATTTTCATTGAAAAAATAGAACTTTCTGTCTGCAGCCGGTCTGTTAAGAGATTTTTCCAGTTCCTTGTCAAAAAATTCTGTATCAAGTGCAGGAGAGATAAGTATAAGCTTATCCGGCTTCCTGAATCCCTCCTCCCAGGCAAGCATACATATAGACAGGGCAAGACCTGCCCCGTACTCATCCCCCATAAGAATAACTTTATTAACATCGAAGCCCTTAACAAAGTTACTGTAGGTTTTTTTAAGCATCTTAAACATATCCTTACAGGAATGCTCAGGTGCAAGAGGATACATCGGCACAAAAAAGCCTGTCCCTGTTTTTTCGCATATCTCATAAATAAATCGCCAGTGGGCATTTGTTATATTCATGCACATATGCCCTCCGTAAAGGTATACGACATATGTCCCGCTGAAGCCCTCCTCAGGAATGATTCTGTAGCATTTGCATCCATTTTCCACTATCTCATCTACCTGAAACTGTCTGCTGATATATGCAGGTATCTGTGGAACATATTTCTTTCTTTTCTTTAATACCAGTTTTTTCAAACCTTCTTTATTTAATTTTAGGATTTTTGAAGGTATTTTCCCCGTCATTCTTCTCTCCGTTATTATTCCTTATAACCTCTTGGATTCATGCTCTGCCATCTCCATGAATCCTCACACATTCTGTCTATGTCATACTGTGCTTCCCAGCCCAGTTCTTCCTTTGCCTTTGTACAATCTGCATAGCATACAGCTATATCTCCGGGTCTTCTGTCCTTAATTTCATATGGTATATCTCTGCCACAGGCCTTTGAATATGCTTTAATTACCTGTAACACGCTATATCCCTTTCCGGTTCCCAGATTATATACAGAAAGGCCTGCCTTTTCTTCTATTTTTTTCAAGGCCTTAACATGTCCCTTTGCCAGGTCCACAACATGTATATAATCCCTCACTCCCGTTCCGTCCGGAGTTGGATAATCGTTTCCAAACACACCAAGCTTTTCCAGCTGACCTATAGCTACCTTGGAAATATAAGGAACAAGATTATTAGGAATTCCACACGGATCCTCGCCGATAAGTCCGCTTTCATGAGCTCCTATAGGATTAAAGTATCTCAGTAATACCACATTCCATTCATTGTCAGCCTTATATATATCTGTAAATATCTGTTCAAGCATAGATTTAGTCTGTCCATAAGGATTGGTAATCTGACCCTTAGGACATTCTTCAGTTATAGGAATTTCCTTTGGATCCCCATATACGGTTGCAGATGAGCTGAATATAATATTCTTCACGTTATTTTCCATCATTACCTTACACAGATTAAGACTTCCGGCAATATTATTATTGTAGTATTCCCATGGCTTTGCCACTGATTCCCCTACCGCCTTAAGTCCGGCAAAATGTATTACAGCATCGATATTTTCCTTTTTAAAGACATCTCTTACACCATCCGAATCAAGTAAATCCACCGGGTAAAACGGTATAACTTCACCGGTTATCTTTTCCACCCTCCTGACAGCCTCTTTGCTGGAATTAACAAGATTATCAATAACAATTACCTTATATCCTGCCAGTATAAGCTCAACACAGGTGTGGCTTCCTATAAAACCTGCACCTCCGGTAACCAGAATATTCATATTAGTAATGCCTCCTTAAACGTCCGATATAATAAAAATAAAACATATAATTATAATATCATTTTTTTTGAAATACTACAACATAAAGAAATCATGAAACAGCGACAGAGACACCATATAAAATATGATGCCTCTTTATAAGGAAATAATATGAAAATAAAAAAACAGTATCAATGCAGTCGATGGGACTTGAACCCACACCCACGTAAGTGGACATGAACCTGAATCATGCGCGTATGCCAATTCCGCCACGACTGCTCATTGCAAAAGACATAATACCATTTACATACAGGTATTGTCAATTGCAAGTTTTAAAAAGAATCAATTAATTTTTATATTTCAGTGTTAATAAAAATCATTTGTAATGGTTTGTTACTCTGCTTTAGTGTCATCAGAAGCCTGGTTGTCAACAGGAGTACCATTTTCAAGGAGATAATCATATACCTTATCTGCCAGTGCGTAGTATATATAATCCTCCTCTGTATAAATATCATCCAGCTCTTCCTCGGTCATTCCGAGAGTATCCAGCATAAGCTGTTTGTATGCCTTCACATCATCCTCCGAGGCAGTAATTCCCTCCGCCTTGGCAACATAGCATATTATAATCTTTTCCTTCATGAAGTCTTCAGCCAGGGCACTGATATATTGCCTGAATTCATCTACCGAACCTACACCATACATTGCTTTTACATAGGTTTCCAGATCATAGCCATAGCCCTTTGCCTCTGCTTCCACCTTTTCCACTGTCTCATCAATAAGTGCCTGCATATCCTTTTCAGGATACTCATCTACGACAGCACTGTCCATAATGTTATTCATGATGGATTGGCGGTTAAGATTTTCATCTGACTGTGTATATTTTTCTTTTATTGCATCCTCAAGCTGTGCAGTACTTTCATAACCGGTATTATCAGCAACAAACTCATCGTTATATTCAGGAAGTGTCTGCTTATACACCTTATTCAATGTTATATTAAATACAGCATCCTTTCCGTTAAGATTCTCCTTGCCGTAATTCTCAGGAAAGGTTACATAAATATCAAAGTTTTCTCCTGCCTTATGACCTATTATCTGATCTTCAAAGCCGGGTATCATACGTCCCGCCCCAAGAGTAATGTCATATCCCGCTCCATCGGTTGAACCGCCTTCAAATTCTTCCCCGTCAACAGTTCCGACAAAATCAACATTTACCTTATCTCCTGTTGCAGCCGGTTCTGTGGCTGACTCCTCTGACGAAGCATAATTTGACAAAATACCGTTAATCTCGGATTGCATCATGTCGTCTGTAACCTCTGTTTTTGTGAGGTCATACTCCACACCCTTATATTCCTCAAGAGTACAGAACTTAGCATATTTTTCTATCATATCCTTCTGGGTAACCTGTGCTTCCTTCTTTTTTGAACAGCCTGCCAGAAGTGTAAAACATAAGGCCATAGTAAAGATTGCACTGAGCTTTTTCAGATTTTTTTTCATAACAATGTTTCCTTTCATAGTTTATTAACGCTTCTACCTTTATATCATAAAAGATGAAAAAAATAAAGTTAGTTTTATTTTTTTCATCTTTTATACACAATCTTTTTTACATTACTGTCAACCAATTTGCCCGTATGCCTTATATTTGTTACACTTTTCACATTTTTATCAGACAATTATGTTATCAAAAAATACTACATATTGTAATTTTAAGCAAAAATAATACTATATTTGGTAGACAAAGTACTGTTACGGTGCTATAATACTAACCTATAGGGCTTTTGTGCCATTTAAAGTTTATTTGTACATGAATATGTATTTTAAAACACTATATTTAGGAGAGGGTAAGATGAAAGTAATCAAGAGAGACGGACATACTGTTACCTATGACCGTTCAAAAATCATCACAGCTATTCAGAAGGCTAATGCAGAGGTGGAGCCCTGCGAAAAAATTTCTGAAGACAAGATTGAAGAGATTGTTCAGGGTATCGAGGCTAAAAACCGTTCCAGAATGCTGGTTGAAGACATTCAGGATATCATTGAGCAAAAGCTTATGGATGACAGGAAATTTGTTCTGGCTAAGACATATATAATATATCGTTACACCAGAGAGCTGGTGCGTAAGGCCAACACTACCGACGATTCCATTTTAAGCCTTATTCAGAACCGTAATAAGGATGTCATGGAAGAAAATTCTAACAAAAATGCCACTGTGGCATCAACCCAGAGAGATTTGATTGCCGGTGAGGTTTCCAAGGATCTTACAAGACGTGTTCTCCTTCCCGAGAAGATTTCCAAGGCTCACGATGATGGTGTTCTTCATTTCCACGATGCAGATTATTTTCTTCAGCCCATATTTAACTGCTGCCTGATTAACATCGGAGATATGTTAGATAACGGTACGGTTATGAACGGAAAGCTTATCGAGCCTCCAAAAAGCTTTCAGGTTGCCTGCACAGTCATGACCCAGATTATATCCTCTGTGGCAAGCAGCCAGTATGGTGGGCAATCCGTAGATATAAGACATCTCGGTAAATATC
The DNA here is from genome assembly GCA_002476495.1 of Lachnospiraceae bacterium UBA7589. Lineage (GTDB taxonomy): Bacteria > Bacillota > Clostridia > Lachnospirales > Lachnospiraceae > Coprococcus_C. Next base: position 42,826 of record DLKL01000014.1, on the reverse strand, counting down.
TCAGAAAGAGTTATAACAAGTACAAAGGCAGACTTGTTGAAGAATTTGGCGATACAATAGATGATTCCATATTGGAAAAAATGGCAAGGGACAGACTTAATGATGAGCTCAGATCCGGTGTGCAGACAATCCAATACCAGATTAATACTCTTATGACAACCAATGGGCAGTCTCCTTTTGTAACACTTTTCCTCAACCTTGATCCTAAGGATGAGTATATTGAAGAAAATGCCGTTATTATAGAGGAAATACTCCGCCAGAGACTTGAGGGCATAAAAAACGAAAAGGGTGTTTATGTTACTCCTGCTTTTCCAAAGCTTATATATGTACTGGATGAGCATAATTGCCTTAAGGGCGGAAAATATGACTATATTACCAAGCTTGCTGTAAAATGCTCTGCAAAAAGACTTTATCCTGATTATATTTCCGCAAAGAAAATGCGTGAGAATTATGAAGGAAATGTTTTTTCATGCATGGGATGCCGTTCCTTCCTATCTCCATGGAAGGATGAAAACGGCAATTACAAATGGGAGGGACGTTTTAATCAGGGAGTTGTCAGCCTGAATCTTCCTCAGATAGGAATTATAGCAAAGGGTGACGAGGACAAATTCTGGAAGCTTCTCGACGAGAGACTTCAGCTTTGCTATGAGGCATTAATGTGCCGACACAATGCTCTCCACGGAATAACCTCTGATGTAAGCCCGGTGCATTGGCAATATGGCGCTATTGCCAGATTAAAGAAGGGTGAAAAAATCGATAAGCTTCTCCATGACGGATATTCCACTATCTCTCTTGGATATATTGGTCTGTACGAATTGACCAAGCTTATGAAGGGAGTCAGCCACACAGACCCAAAGGGTGAGGAATTTGCCCTTAAGGTTATGAAAAAGCTTCGTTCTGCCTGCGATAAATGGAAGGCAGAGACAGGTCTTGGATTTGGCCTTTACGGCACACCCGCCGAGTCTTTGTGCTACAGATTCGCCCGTATTGACCAGGAGCGTTTTGGTACAATTCCGGATGTTACGGACAAGGGCTATTATACAAACTCCTATCATGTGGATGTCCGTGAGAAAATTGATGCCTTCAGCAAATTCAGATTTGAAAGCCAGTTCCAGACAATTTCTTCCGGTGGTGCTATCTCCTACGTTGAGATACCTAATATGAGGCACAACCTGGAAGCCCTGGAGGAGGTCGTACGTTTTATTTACGATAATATACAATATGCTGAATTTAACACCTAATCTGATTATTGTCATGTATGTAATTATGATGGCGAGATTATTATAGATGATAATAACGAGTGGGTTTGTCCACAGTGTGGAAACAAGGATCATTCCAAGATGAATGTAACAAGACGTACCTGTGGATATCTGGGAGAAAATTTCTGGAACGTAGGTAAAACCAAGGAAATTAAAGCCAGAGTCCTCCACTTATAGAAACGAAAGGACACACAATGAATTATGCAGATATAAAACGAATTGATGTGGCTAACGGTCCCGGTGTCAGGGTATCCCTTTTTGTATCCGGATGCACTCATCATTGTAAAAATTGTTTTAATCCCGAAACTTGGGATTTTAACTATGGCAAGGCTTTTACCCAGGCTCAGATAGATGAAATCATTTCTTATCTGAAGCCTGAGCATATCCGCGGACTTTCCCTGTTAGGAGGAGAGCCCTTTGAATACGAAAACCAGCTCGGACTTCTGCCACTTCTCAGAAGAGTCAGAGAAGAGTATCCCCAAAAGGATATCTGGTGTTATAGCGGATATGACTATGAAAAAGATATTACCCGGAATATGATGGTTAAATGGCCCGAAACCCGGGAATTGATTTCATATATTGATATTCTGGTAGACGGAGAATTTGTAGAGGATTTGAAAAATCTGTCTCTGCGTTTCCGTGGTTCTTCTAATCAGAGAATTATAGATGTACACAAATCCTTGGAGTCGGGACAGGTTGTTCTCTGGGGAGAGAAAGGAACAATATAATGATTAATACTATTTCAGTAAATATAAAAAAATTAAATGACGATGCAATTATTCCAACCTATGGTTCAGCTAATGCTGCCGGTGCAGATTTATACGCCTGCATAGATGCCCCTCTTACCATTGCTCCTGGTCATACCTGTTTTGTCCCTACGGGAATTGCAATAGAAATTCCCGATAACTATGCAGGACTTATATATGCCCGCAGTGGACTTGCTTCCAAAAAAGGGCTGGCTCCTGCTAACAAGGTAGGTGTAATCGATTCAGATTACAGAGGCGAAATAATGGTTGCCCTGCACAATCATGGTAAAGACTCTGTTGCAATAGAGCCTAGGGAAAGAATTGCACAGCTTGTCATAACACCTTACATATCTGCCGTCTTTAATCAGGTTGAAGAACTTGACAAGACGCAAAGGGGCGCCGGTGGTTTCGGTTCCACAGGCACCCACTAGATGTTCTATTATTTTATTTCAATTGAATTATATACATCCATATCAATAGACTCCGGGTAAGAAAAATCCGGGTCTATTTTCTTTTTCCATTTTGACAATTTGTCTGAAAGCTGTCTGTTTATTCTTTCCAAGGTCATGTTTTCCTTTTTTGCACCTGTTGCCTTAGGGTCAGTGAGGGCAATCATCTGAAACACATGATAACCGTATTCTGTTTCCACCACAGCACTGTAATCTCCATTTTCCATTGAATAGAGAAGATTACAAACATCCTCTCCGTATACATTAAGAATTTCATCCGGCGACATGGTGTATTCCCCTGCCTCCTCAAGCTTATAATATTCAGCCAGGTTTGCAATATTTTCTGCTTCCTTATTCTCATCTATTGTAGCTGTGGCAAGGGTACTGCATGCACTCAGTGCGTTCTCATGCTGAATCCTCTTTTCTTCATCGGTAAACGGAATTATATTTCCTTTTCCATCCATGGAATAACAATTAAAATACATATCATAAAATGTGGTCATCCTGGCTTCCTCATCGGATACTTCAATAGGATTGTCCAGCAAAAGCTGGTCTTCAACCTTTTTGGCAATTGTTGTTTCCCTTAAAACCTTGTATATCAGTTCTTCGCTAAGTTCCATTTTGGAGATATCCTCATCTGTAAAGCCTCTGTATATTTCATGTCCCTGTTCCTTAAGCCTGCTTTCCTCTTCCTCAGTAAGAATAACCCGGTATGATTCACTTTCTCTTACCAGAGTTTTTACTTTTACTATCTCATTTACGGTTTCCTCCCTCACCTGTTCCTCCATGGAGTATTCTTCCTGTTTATCCGCTACGTCTGCAGTATTCCATACATCCTCACCATACTGGTTCTCATACCTCTCACATATGGTTTTAAAGTATATATATACTTCTCCTTTTGTCACATAATCATCCCCATACCGAAATACAAGGGTTCCATCATAAGCCTGTTCTTCACTCTTTTTGCCCTTTTTTCCACAGGCAGCCAAAGACAAAATTGTGACAAGCAAAGCAATTATCAATATAATATTTTTTTTGTAAATTTTCTTTTTAAAAGATATCATAGTTTATTATCTCCTTTATCTCATCATTATATCCTCGACTATGCATCAGCCTGCTCTTCTGTAAGAAATGCAATATCACCTATAATACTTTCAACAGTTGACAGCATTTCATCCTGTATGGTTTTTGACTCCCTGATATGAAAGCCTGCGTATTTTCCCGGAACAAATTTTAATCTTCCCTTATACCTTTTTAGCAAGGTATCCATGCGTTCTGTCTTGACCGGAGCCTGTGGCCACATTACAAATCTGATTTCACCGTCAACATACTTGATATCACTTATATATGCTCTATGGGCAATAGCCTTCACATAGGCAGCCTCCAGCAATCTGAAAAACGGTTTTGGAGGCTCTCCGAAACGATCTCTGACCTCCTCGAGTATTGCATCGTTTTCTTCCCTTGATTCACATCTGGATATTCTCTTATACAAATCCAGCTTCATGTATTCATTTTTAACATAGGTATCCGGAATATGGGCATCGAGAGGAAGCTCTATAGATGTAACAAAGTCATCATCCCGTATTTCGCCCGAGAGCCTTTTTATTGCATCGTTAAGCATCTTGCAATACAAATCATAGCCTACGGCTTCTATATTACCCGACTGCTCCTGTCCCAAAAGATTTCCGGCACCTCTGATTTCCAGATCCTTCATGGATATTTTATAACCTGAGCCCAGTTCTGTAAACTCCCTGATTGCCTTTAGACGTTTTTCGGCAACTTCCTTTATAACCTTATCTCTCTTATATAGCAAAAATGCATAAGCACTACGGTTTGAACGGCCTACACGCCCCCTGAGCTGGTAGAGCTGGGAGAGTCCGAATTTATCGGCATCATGAATTATCATGGTATTAACATTAGGTATGTCAAGACCTGTCTCGATTATTGTCGTTGCAACAAGTACGTCTATCTCTCCTCTATTGAAGGCGAGCATTATATCCTCCAGCTCTCTTTCATTCATTTGTCCATGGGCAAATTCAATTCTGGCAGAGGGGAGAACACTTCGAAGCTTCATTGTTATATCCTCTATAGTATTAACTCTGTTATAAACATAATATACCTGTCCGTTACGGCTGAGCTCTCTGTTAATTGCCTCCTTAACAAATTCTATATCATATTCCATAATATAGGTCTGGATAGGCATACGATCCACAGGTGGCTCCTCCAAAAGGCTTATATCTCTCAAACCTACCAGACTCATATGAAGGGTTCTCGGAATAGGTGTGGCAGTAAGAGTAAGAACATCCACATTATTCTTTATCTGCTTAATCTGTTCCTTATGCCTTACACCAAATCTTTGTTCCTCGTCTATAATCAAAAGTCCGAGATTCTTGAAAATTACATCCTTGGAAAGAAGTCTGTGGGTTCCTATAACTATGTCAACAGTTCCGTTTTTTATATCCTTCAGTGTATCCTTAATCTCCTTTGGAGTTCTAAACCTGGACAAAAGCTTTATGTTAACCGGATAATCCTTCATCCTCTGTGTAAATGTATTATAATGCTGCTCCGCAAGGATTGTGGTAGGTACAAGATAAGCAACCTGTTTATTATCCTGGGCAGCCTTAAAGGCTGCTCTTATGGCAATTTCCGTCTTGCCAAAGCCGACATCGCCACATATAAGCCTGTCCATTATTTTACTGCTTTCCATATCCCTTTTTGTATCATCTATTGCTTTTTGCTGATCCAGGGTCTCTTCATAAGGAAAAAGCTCTTCAAATTCTCTCTGCCACTGAGTATCCGGGCTGAAAGCAAATCCATGACTGCTCTCCCTTATTGCATAAAGATTCACTAATTCCTGGGCAATCTCAGCTACATGTCCCTTTACTCTCTGTCGAACCTTTTCCCATTCAGCTCCCCCCAGACGGTTAAGCTTAGGTTTTACACCATCCTTGCCTGACAGCTTTCCTATTATATCAAGCTGCTCTACCGGTACAAAAAGCTTACTTCCCCTGGCATACTCTATGCATATATAATCTTTAAGCCTGCCATCAGTCTCAACCTTTTCAATTCCTCTGTATATTCCTATTCCGTGTCTCTCATGAACAACATAATCACCTACGGATATATCGGTGAAGCTATTAATCTTATCTCCCTTATACTTAGGAAGCTTTTTTCTTCTTTTAAGCTCCTTTGATGTAAAAATATCACCCTCACTTATAACAGCAAGCTTACATTCAGGAATTTCAAAGCCGGTTTCCATTCTGCCCCTAAGGACAACTACCTCACCGGATTTTAATGCCCTATCGGAATCCTCCGAAAAATATGCCATAATATCATTATCTCTCAAATCCCCTGCAAGTCTTTTTCCTCTGGTAGTGGATGGTGACAATATAATTATTTTGAACTTCTTTTTTATTCTCTCCTGAACATCCTTAACCAATGCCTCAAAGCTGTTGTTGTAGCTTATAAGTCCCTTTGTGGTTATTGCAAGCTGTTCCTTTTCTCCCCAGCCAGGCTGTTTTGTATATATCTCGGACATCAAAACGATTCTCCTGTGAGCCAGTCTTCCGATAATTGCCTTTCCGTCGTAAAGTATATCTGTCTGGGACGGAAGAACGTACCCTCCCTCAAGTCTTCCTTCCATCGATAAAGCAAATTCCTGAGTATACATTATTCCCTGTCTTTGAACTCTCTCAGGATCATCAATAAATATGTCAGCTTCCTTTGGAATATAATCCAAAAAAGACACAGTATCCTCATAAAAGAACTCCACCATGCTGTCAAGGCCCATGGTAGAATTGAATTGGCAAAGCTCCTCCTTTGTCTCCTCAACCATTCTGTTAAGTCTTGCATACTGCTCTGTTCTGAATTGTTCCTTAAGCTTTTTTGCCTGAAGCTTATGTTCCTTTTCTATCTTTTTTATACCCTTCGCAATTCTTTCCTCACTGAGAATCATTTCACAGGATGGATAAATCAACACATTTTTTACCTCTTCTATGGAACGCTGGCTTTCTACATCAAAGCATCTTATGGATTCGATATCATCTCCCCACAGTTCAACACGATAAGGGCACTCCTCGGTAAGAGGATATATATCTATTATACCTCCTCGTACCGAGAACTGCCCCGGAGTCTCAACCATAGTTACCTTTTCATATCCAAGAGTTGTAAGCCTTCCTGAAAATAAAGCAGTATCAAGAGTATCACCAACTGCAATTTTTACCACATTTTCAACTATATGCGGGAGAGCCGGAATCTTATCCATAAGTCCCTCAATGGTAGTGACAATGGTTATCCTTTCCTGCTCCACTATTTTTTTGAATATCTCGATTCTGCTCTTTACTGTAGCATTACTATGCACATCCGCATAATAAAACAGCGCATCCTTCCCGGGATAGTACATAACCTCCCTGTCATAGAATCGATAATCCTCTACTATTTCCCGTGCTCTTTTTTCCTCATAGGTAACAATCAGCCGCACAGGATTTTTTCTTGGAACACTGTCTATCAGAAGAGGTAATACTCTCTTGTCCATGCCCCACACATGTATGGGGCTTTTTTCTGTCTCAATGTATTCCCTTAGCTTTACAAATCCCGGATTTTCCCTGAATGCTTCATTAATTGTCTGCATACAAAGATTCCTCCAATATTATATTAATTAAACTTATTCATTGCGAAGGATATTCCTTCACCTATAATGGCAGCCACAGCCTGGCTTGCCCTGTCCATCGCTTCTCTGATAACAGGTGCCTCTTCTCTGCTAAATCTTCCCAGTACATAATCAGCCAGATCCATTCCCGGTGGTTTTTCTCCAACTCCCACTTTTATTCGTGGAAAAGCATCTGTTCCAAGGCATGAAATAATGCTTTTTATTCCATTATGACCTCCTGCACTTCCCTTCCCTCTTATACGCAGCTTGCCCACATCAAGGCTGATATCATCATATATAACAATAATATCATCACTGTCACACTTATAATAGTCAGCAAGCTGCTTCAATGCTTCTCCACTGAGATTCATATATGTCTGAGGCATGGCAAGTATAACCTTTTCTCCTTCAATAATTCCTTTACCGATTAAGGCCTTATGTCTGCCTGTATCTACCTTTATATTATATTTATCAGATAGCTGATATATTACGGAAAATCCCACATTATGCCTTGTTCCCTGATATTTTGCTCCCGGATTTCCCAGCCCTGCTATTATCTTCATAATTATCACCCTTACCTGATTTTGTCTGTTTTCTCAAACGACCTGCGAATAAATATTCTCTTTAACCTCTTTTTCCCTTCATAATGAGTTCAGCCTCTTTTAGCTGCTCCGGGGTATTCACTCCCCTTATCTGATTAACGTCATCACCCTTAAGAGGCATTGCTGCTACCCGTAAGCCCTTGTTTTTAATAATTTCAATTGTATCTGTCAAATAATATTCTCCGGCTGCATTATTATTATCCAGCTTATCAAGAGCCCGGCTCAATTCATCACACTTAAACACATACATCCCCGAATTTATTTCTTTTACCTGCCTTTCAAGCGCGTTTGCATCCTTCTGTTCTACAATTTTTTGAAAATCTCCGTTGTTGTCCCTGATTATCCTTCCATATCCGGTGGCATCATCAAGAATGGCTGACAAAACCGTCACGCCATAATCTCCCTGAATATGAAAATCCACAAGTCTTTTCAAGGTTTCTCCGGTTATCAGTGGAGTATCGCCACAAAGTATTATAACATTACCTTCATTACCTATAAATTTGCCTGCACACTTTACCGCATGACCTGTACCCAGTTGCTCAGTCTGAAAAGCATATTCCACTGTATCGTTTATGGCCGATTCAACTTCATGTGCCTTATATCCGACTATAACACAAACCTTATCTGCTCCGGCCTCTTTCGAAGCTTCTATAACATACTGAACCATCGGCTTTCCATTACAAGCATGGACAACCTTCGGCAGTTCCGATTTCATTCTTGTTCCCTTTCCTGCTGCCAGGATAAGAGCCTTTAAGCTTTCCATATGATTTTCCTCGTAATACATAGTAGTAGTTTTTTTGACCCTCTCCAAGGTCCGTCATTATACATGCCGTCCAAGTATTATAGATGATTTTTCAGGTAAAATCAATATAATAAAATAAACTCCGAAGATGAGTACAATAAACTTCAGGATGGGTACAATCATCTGTAAGTAATACTAATAATGAAAAAAGCCCCGGGTTATATTGCTGATAACCCGGGGAATATTTTCACTGATATAATATGATATTACTCCTTTGTAAATATCATACCCTCAAAATCAATAGTGCCTTCCTTCTTATCATAGTCGCACTCAACGTCTTCACCTTCATATGTAAGAGTAATGGTATCTCCATCAACCTTACACTTGCCTTCTATAGTCTCAGACTCTCCATACGCTGACATCTCAAGAACAAACTCATCACCGTCAATTTCAAGAGATACATCCATGCCAAATGCTGCATAATCCTGACAAACGTAAGTTCCGTCTGCCTTTCCCTTGCCAAATACAAAGAATACAAGCACTAACACAACAGCGACAATAGCAACAAGACCGGCAATCAGTCCGATAATAAGTCCCTTCTTACTCTTTTGAGCAGGTGCATAGGTCTGAGCAGGTGCATATGCCTGTGCCGGATCATATGCAGGCTGCACCCCACCATTCATCATCTGTGCACCACAATATGGGCAAGCTGACTGACCTTCAGGTATGTCATTTCCACAATTGCTACATAACATTACTAATTTCCTCCCTTTTATTCCTCATTATAATTGTAGTAACGTAACCAATTATATCATATTAAAAGAATAAATGCAATTCAAAGAAATGTTAAAGCATTAAAAAATGATACAATTCATTTTTAATAAAATTATTGAATCGTTATATGAAATGTGTTACCATCTCCACTGTAAAATATCCTTTTATATCAGAGAGGTGTATATCATGAAATCCCTGACCGCTTTTCTAAAAAAAGAAATAGTTTTTTCCATTGCCTGCATTCTGGCTGTTGCTTCATGCTTTTTTGTCACACCCTCCTCCGATTATATATCCTACATTGATTTCAGGACCCTGAGTCTTCTTCTTGGTCTTATGCTGGTAGTCCAGGGGTTAAAAAGCTGTAGGGTTTTTGATTTTCTGATTAGTATCCTCATACAAAGGGTAAAAAGCAAACGCCAGCTTACATTAATGCTCGTAATGGTTTGCTTCTTTTCAAGCATGCTCATTACCAATGATGTGGCTCTCATAACCTTCATTCCCTTTACAATTATTCTTCTTGACTATCTGGACGATCCCGGATATAACATATATCTCATAGTTATGGAAACTATAGCAGCAAACCTGGGAAGCATGCTTACACCAATAGGCAATCCGCAAAATCTGTATCTTTTTTCCCTTTCAGCCATGAATATCAAACAATTTATTTCTTTGATGCTTCCATACGCTGCCCTGTCACTTTCTTTACTTGTCGCAGGTTCTTTGCTTGTAAAGCCAGACAGGCTTACAAATACTGAATACAATTCCGTAAGCAGAAGTGCCCTGCCAAAGATAAAGCTTATTATATATTTTGTACTGTTTGGGATATGCTTATGTACGGTTTTATCTGTTCTGGATTACAGGATTATGCTTCTCATTGTTTTAATCTGCATTATCCTTTGTGATTATAATCTTATATTCAAGGCTGATTATGTTTTACTTTTTACTTTTATAGCTTTCTTTATATTTATCGGAAATATTAAGAATATCCCCTGTATAAATCATTGGCTCAGTGCCCTCACCCGGGACAGGGAATGTATTACAGGTATTTTAAGCAGCCAGGTTATAAGCAATGTTCCCGCTGCCATGCTGCTCTCAGGCTTCACTACTGATTTTGATGGTCTTATCATAGGCTGTAACCTTGGTGGACTTGGCACAATAATTGCTTCAATGGCAAGTCTTATTTCCTTTAAATTCTATGGAAAAACATCCGGCAGCAGCACAGGGAAATACCTGCTATGCTTTTCACTGATTAATGTTGTTTTTCTTTCCCTTCTCTTCTTTTTATATATGCTTATACACAGATGATGCTGTCACATATATAAAACGAGGCTGCCACATTAAATGCGGCAGCCTCGTTTTATGCCTCTATATTCTATCCAAGGGCTACATCCAGAATCATCATCAGAACAAATCCTATAGAAAAACCTATTGTTCCAATATTGGAATGTTCCCCCTCACTACACTCAGGAATAAGCTCCTCCACTACAACGTAAATCATCGCCCCTGCCGCAAAGGCTAAAAGATATGGCATGGCATTTACCAGATATGCAGACAGCCATATTGTAACAGCCGCTCCCACCGGCTCAACAACACCGGAAAGTGTTCCATACAAAAAAGCTCTCTTTCTGCTTACCCCGGATGCACATACAGGCAATGATATAATCGCTCCCTCCGGAAAATTCTGGATTGCAATTCCTATTGCAAGAGCCATGGCACCCATGTATGTTATGTTAGTCTCTCCTGATAACATTCCCGCAAAGGTGACTCCAACGGCCATTCCTTCCGGAATATTATGCAATGTCACTGCAAGTATAAGCATGGTTGACTTTCCGAGAGAAACCTTTGGTCCCTCCGCTTTTTCTTCGTTCACATGCAAATGTGGTATAATCTTATCCAGTAATAACAAGAATAATACACCGCCAAGAAACCCGACAGCAGCAGGCAGAAATGAAAGTCTGCCCATTCCACCTTCCTCTGACATATTTATGGCAGGGATCAGCAGGGACCACACCGATGCAGCTACCATAACTCCTCCTGCAAATCCTGAGAGTATTTTTTGAAGGTTTGCGTTTAACTGTCCCTTTATAAACATTACGCAGGCTGACCCAAGAGTAGTACCCAGCATAGGTATCAAAAGGGCAAAGTATACATCTTTCAAAAAAATATCCTCCTGTTAATATATTTATTCTTCACTATTACTAATATATTACATTCTTTTACTTTTGTCACTTAAATTTGATACTCTGTACATTATGTAAATGTTATTCCGCATTTAGCTGAAATCCATTTTTACATCCTGTCTCTTTGTGGATTCTGCTTCAAAATATGGTTTTTCAACAGCCTTCATACCAGATGCAACAATGCTGTTTGGAAATACTACAATCTTCCTGTTGTATGCATTTACGTTTGAATTATACAGCCTCCTTGCCGCCTGAAGATGCTCCTCAACATCAGTTATTGTGTTTTGCAATGTGGCAAAATTATTGCTTGATTTAAGCTCCGGATAATTCTCCGCCAGAATATTTATTTCCTTTGTTACATCATCCATATTCCTGCTTGCGGCATTTTTTTCACTCATTGTCATGCCTCGTCTAAGCTCAACCAGCTTAGTAAGAGTTGACTGCTCATGTTCTTTATATGCCTTTACAACATCAAGCATTTTTGTAAGGGTGTCATATCTCTTTGTCAGGGCTACATCTATCCCTGATTCACCCTCCTTAACCTTAAGCTCAAGGGTTTTTATGCCATTCATCACCACAATGTACCAGATAAGTACAATTACCACAATTCCTACAACAACTCCAATAGCCATTTCCATTATAATATCCTCCTTTTATTATGTAATATATTTGTTTCCGACTTATGATATCTGCTCCCCGTCACGGTTATTCGATATCTGTAATGCATTTATCAAATCAATAATTACTGCTATATCCTTTTCACGTCTTTCCCTTTCAAGACCAAGGTCAAGCTTCTTTCTTGTATCCAGGTCAAAAGCATTTTCCGTTGTATTATATGCCACATACACCCTTAGAGGTGTAAAGTGAAAGGCTACATTGCCATATTTATTCTTCAATATATTAATGCATTCCATAATCTGCGGTGTTAACACGAAAAAGGCATCAATATCCCTGGCAGATTTTACAACAAACTGTTGATTAAAGCCAACACTTTCCATCTCAACCTTGTTGTATTTCAATCCAATGCCACGTCCCTCATACATATAATTTTTTGAAAATACCATTGTAGATATAACGTCCTTCATACCATATTCAAATACGAAAACCCGTCCCTTAAAATATGTCTGCACCGAACGGTTCTCACCTGTTCCGGTTACATTCTGGATTTTTACCTCTGCCTGCTGAAAGGCTACCCCATTATAGACTGCACTGATGTAATCCTCTGAAAAAAATCTGTTTCCCATACGGTTTAATCCCATTTTCTTGATTTCATCCGGCAGAAATCCACCTTCCCAGTTGAATATTACATTGTCAAAGTACTGATTTAAAATGCCATAAAGGAACTCATTCTTATAAACCTTTTGTATCTTTTTGTTGCAATCTTTGACTTTGCTGAAGCTAATTAAAACCACAACCAGAAAAATCAGGCTGAAAAGTGTCATTCTTACAAAGGTAAATACCATGAATATACTGGTGAAAGCTGCTACTATTGTCCATGACTGCTTCTCAGATCTGAGTTTTTCTATTTTGTTATACAAATCCATAGTACTTTTTCTCCCACTCCTCACAAATAAATTCACACATATTTTATCAGTTTTCTTCAGACAAATAAAGACTATACTTAAACTTTATTTTACATTTTTCAACAATAAAGTTCATTGCGTGATTTTTTTTATAAAACCTGTAAAAAAAACTTGTTATTTTTTCTATTTTCTATATAATATTTTAGAGAATATAAGGAGGACATTACTATGCCAAAAAGAACAGATATTAACAAAATACTTATTATTGGTTCCGGTCCTATCATAATCGGACAGGCATGTGAATTTGACTATTCCGGCACCCAGGCCTGCAAAGCACTCCGCAAACTGGGTTATGAGATAGTTCTGGTTAATTCAAACCCTGCCACAATTATGACTGATCCAGAAACTGCTGACGTAACTTACATTGAACCTCTTAATGTCAAGAGACTTGAGCAGATTATTAAAAAGGAGCGTCCTGATGCTCTTTTACCTAATCTGGGTGGCCAGTCAGGTTTAAATCTCTGTGAGGAGTTATACAAAGCAGGTATTTTAGATAAATATAATGTACAGGTTATCGGTGTACAGGTAGATGCCATCGAACGAGGCGAGGATCGTATAGAATTCAAGAAAACCATGGATTCCCTCGGAATCGAGATGGCGAGAAGTGAGGTTGCTTACTCAGTCGATGAGGCACTTGCCATTGCCGATAAGCTGGGATACCCTGTCGTCCTTCGTCCTGCATATACCATGGGAGGTGCCGGTGGTGGTCTCGTATATAATAAGGATGAATTGAAAACCGTCTGTGCAAGAGGTCTTCAGGCTTCCCTTGTGGGACAGGTCCTTGTTGAAGAATCAGTCCTTGGATGGGAAGAGCTTGAGCTTGAGATAGTCCGTGACTCAGAAGGCAATATGATTACCGTCTGTTTCATAGAAAATATAGATCCCCTTGGCGTACACACAGGAGATTCTTTCTGTTCAGCTCCAATGCTTACCATATCCCAGGAATGTCAGAAGCGGCTTCAGGAACAGGCATACAAAATCGTTGAATCTGTACAGGTTATAGGTGGTACAAACGTCCAGTTTGCCCATGATCCTGTAACTGACCGTATTATTGTTATTGAAATCAATCCTCGTACATCCCGTTCCTCCGCCCTTGCTTCCAAAGCAACAGGTTTTCCTATTGCTCTGGTATCTGCCATGCTGGCAGCAGGACTTACTCTCAAGGATATTCCTTGCGGAAAATACGGAACCCTTGACAAGTATGTTCCTGACGGAGACTATGTTGTTATTAAGTTTGCGCGCTGGGCCTTTGAAAAATTCAAGGGTGTAGAGGATAAGCTTGGTACACAGATGCGTGCCGTAGGTGAGGTTATGAGCATCGGTAAGACCTATAAGGAGGCCTTCCAGAAGGCTATACGAAGCCTCGAAACAGGAAGATATGGTCTTGGCCATGCGAAGAATTTTGATACCCTTTCAAAGGAAGAATTATTAAAGCTTCTTATCAATCCATCCAGCGAACGCCACTTCATTATGTATGAGGCTATAAGGAAGGGTGCTACCAACGATGAGATATTTGAGCTTACAAAGGTTAAGCATTATTTTATACAGCAGATGAGAGAGCTGGTTATGGAAGAGGAAGAGCTTATCAAATCAAAGGGAAGCCTTCCTGCTGACGAGCTTCTTATCCGGGCAAAGAAGGATGGCTTCTCAGATAAGTATTTAAGCCAGATTCTTGATATTTCCGAGGACGATATAAGAAACAAGCGTATTTCCCTGGGAGTTGAAGAGGCATGGGAGGGTGTACATGTAAGCGGTACAGAAAACAGTGCTTACTACTACTCTACCTACAATGCTCCTGATAAAAATCCGGTTACAGACAATAAAAAAATTATGATACTTGGCGGTGGTCCAAACCGTATCGGTCAGGGTATCGAATTTGATTACTGCTGTGTTCACGCAGCACTGGCTCTTAAGAAGCTTGGCTTTGAAACCATTATAGTAAACTGTAACCCTGAAACAGTTTCAACTGATTATGATACATCGGACAAATTGTATTTTGAGCCTCTTACCCTTGAGGATGTATTAAGCATTTACAAAAAGGAAAAACCTCTTGGAGTTATTGCCCAGTTTGGTGGTCAGACACCTCTTAATCTGGCAGATGACCTTGAGAGAAACGGTGTCAGAATCCTCGGAACCGCTCCTTCGGTAATCGATCTTGCCGAGGATAGGGATTTGTTCCGTGCCATGATGGAAAAGCTTGATATTCCTATGCCGGAATCAGGTATGGCTGTGAATTTTGAGGAGGCAAAGAAGATTGCTGACGGAATCGGTTATCCGGTTATGGTTCGTCCTTCCTATGTTCTCGGCGGTCGTGGCATGGAGGTTGTGTATGATGAAGAAACCCTTGCCGAATACATGAAGGCTGCCGTTGGTGTTACACCTGACAGACCTATACTTATTGACAGATTCCTCAATCATGCTCTTGAGTGTGAAGCCGATGCCATAAGCGATGGTTCTCATGCTTTTGTACCTGCTGTTATGGAACACATTGAGCTTGCCGGCGTTCACTCAGGTGACTCAGCCTGCATAATTCCATCTGTTCATATATCAGAAGAAAATGTAAAGACTATTAAGGAATATACAAGAAAAATTGCCGAGGAAATGCATGTAAAGGGTCTTATGAATATGCAATATGCCATTGAGAACGGAAAGGTGTATGTTCTCGAAGCAAACCCTAGAGCATCCCGTACCGTACCTCTTGTTTCTAAGGTATGTAATATACGCATGGTTCCTCTTGCAACTGATATTATTACCTCTGAGCTCACAGGAAGACCATCTCCTGTACCGGGATTAAAGGAGCAGCATATTCCTAACTATGGTGTGAAGGAGGCTGCATTCCCATTTAATATGTTCCAGGAGGTTGACCCTGTACTCGGACCTGAAATGCGTTCCACCGGTGAGGTTTTAGGTTTATCCCCATCCTATGGTGAAGCCTTCTACAAGGCCCAGGAGGCTGTAGGCTCAAAGCTTCCTCTTTCCGGTACTGTTCTAATCTCTGTTAACCGCAAGGATAAGGCCGAGGTTGTTGAGGTTGCCAGAAAGTTCCATGAAAACGGTTTTGACATAGTCGCAACCGGAAATACCTACGAACTAATCTGTGCCGACGGAATTCCTGCAAAGAAGGTTAAAAAGTTATATGAGGGTCGTCCTAACGTGCTTGATATGATTACAAACGGTGATATTGACCTTATAATTAACTCTCCTGTAGGAAAGGATAGTGTAAATGATGACAGCTACCTCAGAAAGGCTGCAATCAAAGCCCGCATTCCTTATATGACTACCATTGCTGCAGCGAAAGCAACCGCATCGGGTATTCATTATGTCAAGACCCACAAAGAAGGGGAAATTAAGAGTTTACAGGAGCTTCACAGTGAAATAACTGACAAATAATCATAATACTGTAAAATATAAAAATATACAGAGTTTTCCATGAGGAATAAAGAGAGGCTGTCGCCATATTGGTGTGCTGCCTCTTTTTATCCTTACCTTTTACAAAAGGAGTTTTTTATGATTTTACACAAAACATCTGAAAAAACAAACAAAAAATATGAAATGGATATGTGCACCGGCTCCATATTAAAAAAGATGCTGTTATTTGCAGTTCCTCTTATGTTTTCCAGCATTTTGCAGCTTCTTTTTAATGCTGCCGATGTGGTAGTGGTAGGAAAATATGCCGGTGACAATTCTCTCGCAGCCGTAGGCTCAAATACTTCCCTCATTAATCTTCTTACCAACCTTTTTGTAGGGCTTTCTGTAGGAGCAAATGTACTTGTAGCCCATTATTACGGTTCAAAGGAAAAAGAGGAGCTAAAAAAATCTATCCACACCATAATCAGTATAAGTATTATAAGCGGCTTATTTCTTACCATTGTGGGAGTTATGTTTGCAAAAAAGCTTCTGATTCTTATGCAGGCCCCTGATGAGGTTATTGGTCTTGCAGCCTTGTATCTGAGAATATATTTTTCGGGAATGACTGCCACCATGGTATACAATTTCGGGGCTGCCATATTAAGAGCAGTTGGAGATACAAAAAGGCCTCTATATTACCTTTTGTTTGCCGGAACGGTAAATGTGTGCCTCAACCTGCTATTTGTTATTAAATTTAAGATGGACGTGGCCGGTGTTGCCCTTGCAACAGTTATATCACAAATCATCTCAGCATTTATGATATTAAGGTGTCTTATAAAAGAGGACGGGGACATAAAGCTTTGTCCGAGAGAGCTTTGCATTGATAAGAAAAACCCGGTTAAAATACTTAAGGTCGGACTCCCTGCCGGCTTCCAGGGTGTGCTTTTTTCTCTTTCCAATGTTGTAATTCAATCCTCTGTAAACACCTTTGGTAAAATAGTCATTGCCGGTAATTCTGCCGCAAGCAACATTGAAGGCTTTGTATACATGGCCATGAACGCCTTTCACCAGTCTGCCATATCCTTCACCGGTCAGAATGTAGGTGCGGGTAAATATGACAGAATAAATAAAATACTCTACACAGCTCTGTTCTATGTAGTAGTTGTCGGGCTTGGAATGGGTCTTACGGTGGTTTTCTTCGGCAGGCAGCTTCTTGGTCTTTATACTAACAATCCACTGGTAGCAGACGAAGGGCTTATTCGACTAAAATATGTTGTAACCTGCTATTTTCTTTGTGGTATTATGGATGTAATGGTAGGCTCGCTCAGAGGACTGGGGTATGCCGTTATGCCAATGATAGTTTCCCTTATAGGCGCCTGTGGTCTCAGGATTATATGGCTTCTTACCTTTTTCCGGATGGAGTGCTTTCATACTGTGGAAATGATATATATTACCTATCCGGTTTCCTGGATAATCACCTTTCTTGCCCATGTGGTTTGTTTTATAATTGTAAGGCGTAAATTTCCTGCAAAATAAAAATGAGCTCCTGACATACAGCATATATGTCAGGAGCCACTTTATTCTATCCTTACTGCCTGTTGCAGGGTATTATACCGGTTGCAGCATACATATTACATACACCTATTTTGTTATAGATTTTGCTACCGCAATAAGTATACATGCACCTATTATGGAAACAATGATGCTTCCGATTAAGTTGGTGCTGGTTATTCCGATAAGCCTTAATATAACTCCGCCTACTGCACCACCTACGATGCCAAGAATTATATTCTTGACAACATTGCCCTCAATTCCCATAATCTGTCCGGCAATGTATCCGGAAATAGCACCACACAATAAACTGATAATAAGGTTAATTATAAATCCCATATCTGCCTCCCACTGATTATACTTTTGTATTATATAAAATTCATTATGTTATTATATCACTATATTTACATTGCTTACAATATTATTTGAAAAATGTTCACAATTAGTATCATATGCTTTTACAAATTATTAACATTTTATCTCCGTGGTAATCTACCCATACCCTGCTTTTAGTGTAATCTATAACATTCATGGCTTTGACTGCAGCCAGAAACAAATCGCTGTTATATACTATTTTCCCATTAACAGGCGGGCAATACTCAATTATAACATTTTCCCTATCAACTATCTGTACCAGAACAGTATATATTTCTCTTCCAAAATATCCCGAAGCATTAATCATCCTTCCCATGTTACTTGCTAAGCTGCAGGTAACTCTTCTGAAGGGCATGACACAATATCCCATTTTCTGATATTCAAGGCAGGTACATCTATAGGATATTCCCTCCAGGACAAGGGGCACATCTATCATTAAAGCCTTTTTGATTACACCGGTATACCTCATGACCTCCGGGGTAAATTCCATATATTCCTTCATTCTATCCCATCACCCCTGCTTTGGAACACTTTATATTATATTTTATTCATTATACCGGCTTATAGTGTCAGCATTACTCTATATATATTCCTCAAGATATTTTGCCCTTGCTCCTCCGATGTATTTTGGTCTTGTCCTTGCACATACCACATGGGCATTTCCCAGAACTTTTATATCTGTCCGTAAAGGAACAGCTACATCATGTAAATGCATACCTATAAGAGTATCGCCTATGTCAATTCCCGCATCAGCTTTTATGTGCTCCACAGCCACAGGTGAATCAAAATATTCATAGGCTGTAGTGGCAAAGGAGCCACCGGCCTTGGGCTGTGGCACAACATTTACAATATCAAGTCTTTCCTGCAAAGCAAGTCTTTTCTCAATAATTATAGCTCTGTTTAAATGCTCACAGCACTGGGCTGCCACATATATTCCCTCTTCCTTCGTAACCTGATATATACCGGAAAATGTGGCCCGGGCTGCCTCTAAGCTTGAGGCTGTTCCGATTTTTTCTCCGATAATTTCACTGGATGAGCAGCCCACTACCAGTATGCTGCCTTTTCCTATTCCTGATTGCGATATTACTTCTCTTGTAAGCTTTGCGGCATTTTCCTTTATAGCAGACAAAAATTCCTCACTCCGGATTGTATTACTTATTGTCTCTGTCATTTTTCTTTTCCTTTCGCTTTTCCTTTCCCATCCCAAGACTTTGAGGTACTATATTGGTATTAAGGACTACTACCCGCTCCTTTTGCATTTTCTCTATCATTTCCTCATCTACCTGAAAGAGCTCCTTAAGCTCCTCATTTGTTACAGGTGGTCTGAATTTTCTTCTGTGAAGTCTGCCATATTTTCTCTTATTGTAATTCTTCCAGAATATGAGCAATACTATGGCAATAAGCATTACTATAAAAAGTATAAAGAAATATTTTTGAATCTCCAGAACCATTTCCCGGTTATATATTCTGAATTCCGGAAGATACCAGTTATACTTTATAGCAAGAGAACCATATATAAGATAAGTGACATAGGATAAAATAACTATCCAGGCAATTATTGTAATAATCCATTCTATCAGTTTTTTCCATTTTTTCTGATTGCCATATATGAGATGATCCCTTATGTCATAATCTACCTTCTGAGGTAATGGATTAGTAAAATTGTCTTTTTCTTCATTCATTCTACAACCCCCTGTCCGGACTGTTCCATGTTGCTGTTTTCTTTCTTTTTCTAAAAAGAGCAGGCAGCGATGCAATTACAATCAATGCATTGACATACCAGTATAAGAATGGATACCATATGGCTGTAACTGCATTTTTTACCAGATTTTTATCATATCTGCTGTCAAGTAACATGGCAATTGCAAATTGTATCAGACATACCACGGATAAGAACAGACTTTTCCATATATATGGCAAGGCAATCCACTCTCCCAATACAATGTAATTACATATAAGAATAATGAGCATCGCCAGCCAGCACAGAGCCCATATTATAGAAATTATCTGTTCAATATATACAAAAAACATCCTTCTTGTTTTCCAGTCACCAAATATGTCATAATGCCTTCTTAATATTTCCATGCCTCCCTGGGCCCATCTCTTTCTTTGCTTAAACAGACCTTTAACAGTTTCCGGCACCAGCATCATACATAATGCTCTTGGTTCATATCTGATATCCCAGAACTTCTTTTCCAGCTTCCATGTGACCCCTATGTCCTCTGTTATCATATCACGGTCCCACAATCTACAGTCCAGAAGAGCCCGTTTTCTAAATGCAACCACAACCCCTGATACTGTCATAACCTTCCCCCAGATACGCTGGGTCCTCTTTATCAGGCTTACTATACTGGCATACTCGCAAAGCTGGATTTTGGCCAGTAAAGAGCTTCTGTTTCTGACTCTTGGATTACCTGTAACTGCTCCGACTCTCTCTCCGTTATACGGATTGGTGAAGTGAGGAATTATATAATTAAGCGCATCCGGCATAATATAGGCATCCGAGTCTACCCCCATTAGGATTTCTCCGTTAGACGCCAAAAGTCCAAGATATAATGCGTTTGCCTTTCCGTTATTCTCTTTTAAATCAATGAATCGCAATTTTTCATATTTGTCAAGCAATCTCATAACCACTTCCGATGTGGCATCCGAGCTTCCGTCATTAATTACAATTATCTCATAATTCGGATACTGTATCTGTGATAATCGCTTCACTGTATTTTCTATGGTATCAGCTTCATTGAAACAGGGTACTAATATTGATACCAGAGGGGTTTCATACAAGGGCAGCGGACCCTTTCTTTCATTGGACAGGTAAAATATTAGTCCACCTACAACCCACACAACAGACATAATGGCAGGATACCAGAAAACAAATAACTCAATCGTTCTTAGCATAATCTCCTCCGCATAATTAATTACACAAAAAAAGTGGTATAATCCTATATTTCTATGGGATTATACCACAATGTATTCTTTTTTTAAACAGTAAATTCTGTCTGTCCGGTAAGGAGTCTTATAAGCTCCTCACGGATTGGTGCATAATGATCATCAGAAATACCAAAATCCATCTCCTTATAGCTCCAGACAGCACAATGGATATGGTGTTTTCCAAATACTGCCATTATGTCCCTAAACCATCTCAGAGTATCCTTAACAGGTGCCCTGTCAATTACTCCGAATTCACCACAATATAATCTCACACCTGCTTTTTCGGCTGAATCCACTGCTTCCTTAACCATTTCCTCTAAAAAAGGGCTTCCGATTTCCTTACAAGGTGATACAATTACATCCTTTCCTTTGTCTCCGATAAGTGTTGACATTTTTCTGTAGTAATCCATGCTTTCAGGATAATATATATCTATATCCATTGGCATATCAGGCACCCAGTATGCTTTTTGATGTGTAAAAATCAACGGTTCATACATGTGAAAAGTATATATTATATTTTTATCAGCAGGAGGATCCAGTAATTTTAGAGTTCTGGCACTATTCCACTGTATACCTCCATATATAATGGGAGTTTCCGGAGCGAATACCCTTATAGCCTTTACCGTAGCATTTACAAGGTCATTCCAGAGTCTGGCATTTTCCTCTTCCACTACCTCATTTAACAGTTCAAAGGCAACATTTTTGAAGCCTCCGTATCTTTTAGCCATTCTCACCCACAAATCTGTGAATCTCTTACTTAATTCCTTGTCCTTAAAGAGATTATTTTTCTCTGAATCTCCGGCATCATTAAAATCATAGCCATATGCCTTGTGCAGATCAAGAATAATATCCAGACCATAATCCTGACACCAGCCCACCATCTGATTAACATAGCTTATTCCTTCCATATAATCCTCTCCGGAAGGAGTTTCAAGTACCTCATAATCAATAGGAAGACGGATATGGTCAAAGCCCCAGTCCGCAACCCTTTTTACATCCTCCTTTGAAATAAATGCTTTATAATGTTCAAGGGAATGTTCACACTGTGAGAGATATCCTCCAAAATTTATTCCTCTTAATAATTCCATTGCCGTTCTCCTCTCTGCAAAATCTGTATTGTTCAGATTTGTATATTTGATTCTATATTGCTAATTTACGATATTTTACAAATATATTATATCAAAATATTTTGTTTTGTATTATAATATTTGTGTATAATATATACAGTTAATCCTATATGTATCGTTTATTACATGACACAATATAACATATCATGAGAGTATGAATAGAACTGTAAAAAAATATTAATAACCATTAAATCAGGAGAAATTATGAAAAATACATCGCCATCCACAAACCATTTACTTTCCCATACATTATTCACCAACAGAGAATACGGCATCCGCCACCTTGCTTATGACAAGGAACTGTCATTTTACAATGCTGTCAAATCCGGGAATCCGGAAATGGTAAAAAGTCTTATGCTTCCTCTCAAAAATGAGTTTCTGGGAGTTTTGTCAAAAAATCCTCTGAGAAATCTCAAATACCATCTTACAATAACCATAGCCCTTATTACCCGCTTTTGCATTGAGGGTGGGCTTCCCGAGGAAACAGCATATACCCTTAGTGATATTTATATTCAAAAGGCGGATATCTGCACTCTTGAGGATGAGGTCACACTTTTACACCGGAATGTGGTATATGATTTTACCAGACGAATGAAGGATCTGAAAAGGCAGCCGGTTATGTCCCTGTCTGTTATAAAAGCTATGGATTATATCTATGAGCATTTTCAGGAAAAAATCTCACTGGAATCAGTTGCGCACCATGTGGGACTTAACAAATCCTATCTATGCAGCCTGTTTAAAAAGGAAACCGGGGTAACTATTGGCTCTTTTATAACCAGACTGAAAACCGATGCAGCAAAAAGCATGCTTATCTACACCCATTACACTCCTTTGGAGATTGGAAATTACCTTGCATTTTCCTCACACAGCCATTTTATAAGCACCTTTAAAAAGGAAACCGGCATGACTCCAAAGGAGTATAGGGATAGAAATTACAGAAAGCATTTTGACTCGGATAACGGCTGATTATTACCAGCCCAATTCCATAAGCCAGTTGTTAAGCCTTCTTTCCCTGTCCATTGGTTTAAGCTCCTCATCAGGGTTTTTGTACTCTCCCTTTATGTTACCGTCTACAATGTACAATACCCTTTTACATCTTGCTGCAATCTTTGAATCATGTGTTACCATCATTATGGTTGTACCCTCATTGTTAAGCTTAACAAGCTCCTCCATAACAGTATTTGAGGTCGCTCTGTTAAGAGCACCTGTAGGCTCATCTGCGAATAAAAGCTTAGGGTTATTAATCATACTTCTGGCTATGCAGGCTCTTTGCAGCTGTCCACCTGATACTTCATTTATATCATTATCCGCAATATCAATTATTGACAGCTTTCTCATAAGCTCTTCTCCCCTTATAAGCTTATCCTTTCTTGACAGCTTATCCTTTTTGCTCTCTATCCCCGGAAGAACTATATTGTCCAGAACGGTCAGATTCTTCATCATATACATCTGCTGAAAAATAAAGCCCATCTCGTTGAGTCTTATATCGGCAAGCTCATTGGCCCCAAGCTTTGTCAGCTCCCTTCCGTCAAACAGGACTTTTCCGCTGGTGGGAATATCCATTCCCGATACGGTATAAAGCAGAGTCGACTTTCCTGAGCCTGACGGTCCCATTATAGCCACCATATCTCCTCTCTCCACATCAAGATTAACATTTCTTAATACATTATTTTGTCTTTTATTTGTAATATATGTCTTACACAGATCCTTTACCTGCAGCAATTTTTCTCTACTGTTTTCCATTTTCCCGCCTCCATTTTCTATTCTACATTTACAATATCACTGCTCTTTATTCTCCTTGTGCCCAGAGCTGTAAGATAAGCCGAAATAAGTGTTATTGCTATAATAATTCCAGGATATATTACCAATATTGATATTGGCTTAAAATAGTATTCCACTGTAACAGCTCCCGCCATCTTCCATATCGGATTACACCATAAAGCTGTAACCGGCATAGTCAAAGCCAATGCCAGAAGCTCAGCCACAAGACCTACAATGAAAAATCTGGTTACATGCCACTTTATAATGGTTTTATCCTTGAAACCTATTGCCTTTAAAAGTGCTATCTGACCTCTCTCGTCTGAGGTAAAGGACTTTTCCATAAGTACAGTTACAAGAATTACAACTATACAGGTAATCATAAGAAGCATAGCCCTTATGCTCTCCATGGTATCCACCACTCCGATACAATCCCGGCAATATCCGCTTGCTGTATAAACTCCGTCAATGTCATATATATCTTTAATACGTTCCACTCTTTTTTCTATTTCCTCACTGTCTGGATTATCCGTAAAATCAATCTGATATGCCATAAGAGCTGACGCATTTTTCATCGATGTAGGTGCATCCTGATGCAGCCTTATAACCTGTCCCAACTGATTCATGCTCTGAAAATATCCAACAACCATACAATCCTTTTTTTCATTTCCGAAATCTATTGTTATAATGTCTCCGATTTGGGCTCCTGTTTTTTCTGATATTCCCGGAGTTATTGCTATTTCATCAGGATTTTCCGGCGCCGAGCCTTCAATATACTCATAGTCCCCCGTCTTTGTTCCGGAGTTTTTCTGTAACACCAGGGAATATTGCTCCCCATCAACGTAGCATGTATATTTGTACCACACCTCAATGCTGACCGTTGCCGGCATATTTTCCTTTTCCAGACGATTACTTATATCCTCCTTAACCTCATCCAGTATTTCCTCTCCCCCTTCGCTCATAGATTCCATTTTTACAAGCCCGGAATCAGGTATATATACATCTGACTCCTTTCCAAATAGGGTAATCAGATTTTCACTGTTCATAGTATCCGTTACAAGGACTATCCCCAGCACAAATATCGAGCACAGAAAGAAGGAAGCAACTATGGTTATAAATCTTTTAGGAGCACTTAATATATCATTTATAGCCATATACCACACTGAGGAGGTATGTGCCTTTTTTAATGAATATATGGTTTTCTTCTTAAATCTTTCACCTGTATGTCCGTTTCTTATAGCATCTACTGGGGAGGACTTTTTTACCTTCCCTGTGCATATATAAGCAAATCCGACCATTATAATTACAACTATTAAGGCACCTGCTATATTATAAATGTATCCGCTGTCATTTCCCAGATACATTTTTTCAGATGCAGCCCTGATAAGCATATTTCCGAATGGAATGCTTAATAAAAATCCTATCAATCCTCCGGCAACAGCAATAAAAAAGTATTTTATCATATACAGCCCACGTATTTTAGTGTTTTTTATTCCTATAGCCTTCATTACACCTATTTCCCTGTATTCCTCATTTATTGTAAACGTAATCACAAATTTGAGTAATACAAAGGATACTATAATGAGGCATATACTCAATACCAGCACTATTATTGCCAATATCATATCCATAACATAAAGAAGCTTTATTGTATCTCTGCCGTTTTCGAACAGGACATTTTTTCCCGCCGTCAGCTCCGCGGATAATTCCTTTGCATTTTCCGTTTCAATATAGAATATACAGCCCTTATATGCTTCTACAGAAGGATCTCCGGCAAATTTACCATAGTCCTCGTCGTTAAGGATAATTCTTATGTTTCCCATCATCTCTGAGCCCATAAGTGCATCCTTTATTCCTCCGGCAATTTTAAACTCTCCGGAGATGTTTCCTATTTCTATTTTGATTGTATCCCCCACTGATAAATCATTCTTATTCATCAAGGCTATTGAAACATATATCTCACCTTTGTTTACATCCCTCAATACTGAGTTATCCTCTAAAAAATAATTGATTCCCCCGTTTTTTACCGACTGCACCAGCGTAATATTATTTTTCATATTAAGCTCTTTTTCCTCTGAAACAATATCCTCCTTGGAGCAGAAAATACTTTCTTCGATACGATACCCCTCCTGGTTATCAGAATTGTCCAGGATATCTGTTACTCCTCCGTCACCATTTTGTGTAATTATTATGTAATCCCCAATCCCGGCCTTCTCAAAGAAATAGTCTGTTCCGTTCATAACCGTTACTACATTGTTTACTCCACTTGAAACAAACATTGATACCAGAATCGAAAACAGAAACAAAATACAGTTCATCGTTTTTTTCCGCTTTAAATCCCGCTTTAAAATATTAAACAGCATGCTGCACCTCCCTTAATCTTTTTATCTAATATACCTGCATAATTATTAAATAATCCTTAAAGAAAAAATGTAGTACAGAAAAATCCATACTACATTTCTATTATAGTTTTCTTAAGACAACCACCAGCTTAAATATATCACTTTCTATTCCTGCATATATCTCTCCATCCATCATATGTATAAGCTGCCTTGCTATGTAAAGCCCCAGGCCACTCCCTTTTACGGATTCGCTGTTAGCTCCTCTGTAAAAGGAATCAAATATATAATTTATCTCCTCCGGCTTCAGTGTACAGCCGGTATTTTCAACTGATATCAGCTTACAACCCTCTTCTTCATTGCAGTAAATTCCGATTTTCTTTCCGTCTCCGTATTTGAGTGCATTTTCTATTATATTTTGCAAAACCTCTATTGTTCTGTCCTTATCTCCGTACAAAAGACAATTTTCGCCTGCATGAATCACGAATCCTGTATGCTTCTGACTCATTTTATCAGTGTAATATTCATTAATATAATCCAGCACATCATTGATATAAAAATCACTGTTATTAACCTGAAGTGACAAAAAGTCCTCCCTGGCAGCCTGATTAATTTGATTTACATAATCTTTTATTATATGTGTATTCTTCCGTATGCCATTTATAGCTGCCTGCTTTCCCTCATGGCTGTCATATATATTTTTTAAGAGAGCATTGGTATACAAATCAATAGCAGAAAGAGGCGTCTTAATATCATGAGACAGGGATAAAATCAATGTTTTTCTGTCCTTTATAAGCTCAAGCTCTCTCTCCTTATCCCCCTCCAGCTTTTCCCTCAGCATATCCAGACTCCATACAAGCCTTCCAAGGAAGCTTCTTTTTTCTGCTTTTATCGGTATTGACAGATTCCCTTTTGCCAGCGTGACCGCAAGCTCGGTCATATCAGACATTGGTTTTATAACCTTTTTGCCGATATAAAATATCAAAAAGATATTAAATAGAAGATTCAGTATCATCAATATATTTAAAATCAGTCTACCTTCCTGCTTTTGCCCCCTGTATTCAAACCTGTATAACTTTCCATTGACACTCTCCACAGTATAACTGTTTTTTGTAACCTCATCAGGGGCAAATTCCTTAACTGCTATTATGGTAGAATATTCCTTTAGATTCAGCCTGTCAATTGTTTCTCCCGCCTCCATAAGCTTTACAATCCGTGAAATGTCAACCCTATATTGCCCATACGCCATACCCTGATTATCTGCTTTTATAATTATGTTAAAGCCTATAATCAGGAGTATATTTATTACTATAACTGTCATGGCAAATCTTTTATACTTATTCAAACCTGTAACCTACTCCCCACTCTGTGATAATATGCTCCGGATGTCTTGGATCCTTTTCAATCTTTTCCCTTAACCACTTTATATGGACTGTAAGGGTCTGAAGCTCAGAATCACTGTCACTGCCCCATATAGAATTAAATATATATTCCTTTTTCAGTGTAATACCCGGGTTTTGCATTAAAAGCTTTAACAGCTCAAATTCCTTTAACGTGGTATCAATATGCTTATCTCCCACATACAGCCTTTCAGTAACGGTATTCAGACTTATGTCGCCGGATTGAAGCTCCTCCATGGCATATTTTCTTTTGAATATTCCCTTAATCTTGGCCATAAGTATGTCTATATCAAAGGGCTTTTCAATATAATCATCCGCTCCAAGATTAAGTCCCTTAAGCTTGTCGTCCTTCTGGTTTTTTGCACTGGCAATCAATATATGGGCGTTGGAGGTCTCTCTTATTTTTGAACACACCAAAAAACCATCCATACCCGGCAGCATTATGTCAAGAATAATCAGCCTTGCTCCGTATTTTTCAAACAGAGCAAGAGCCTTTTCCCCTGTGGATGCAAGACTTACCGTATAGTTTTCTTTGCGGAGAAAATCGCATAAAAGATTTCCTATCTCCTGATTATCTTCAACAATAATTATATCCAGCATATTCTATGATTCCCTGTGATCAAAAATTCTCTTTGCTTTCTTTTCTGTTCTTGGCAGTGTTCCGATTGGGACTACGGTAATCTTTGGCGTAACACTCATCCTGGATTTGAAGAGTTCCTTAATTTTAACACCTACGCTGTCGAACTCAACCCGTCCTTCTGCCTCCACCGTAACCAGAATAACATCTCTGTTTTTCGCTTCATCATGGGCTATATTGATATTATATTCACTGGATACTCCGTCCACAAGACCAAGTATCTCCTCAACCTGGCTTGGAAACATATTTACTCCATGAACCTTAAACATATCATCGCTTCGTCCTTTAATAATATCCAATCTAGGATATTTTCTTCCACAAGTACATTCTCCCGGAATAATTCTTGAAATATCATGAGTACGGAATCTGATAAGCGGTGCTCCCTCTTTAACCAGAGTTGTTATTACTATCTCCCCCTCTTCTCCGTCAGGGAGAGTCTTTCCAGTAGCAGGATCTATGATTTCAATATATACATAATCATCCCAATAGTGCATACCATGCTGTTCCTTACAGTTTATTCCTATACCCGGTCCATATATCTCAGTAAGTCCATATATATCATACAGCTCTATTCCCAGTTCCTTCTCTATGTAATCACGCATTTTCTGACTCCATCTCTCTGAGCCGAATATTCCCTTTTTGAGATGGATTTGATTCCTGATTCCACGCTTATTTATCTCCTCTGCCAGAAGTAAAGCATAGGAGGATGTGGCTGTCAGAACCGTAGATTTAAGGTCAATCATCATCTGTAGCTGCTTATCTGTATTACCCGGTCCCATAGGTATAGCCATAGCCCCCAGCTTTTCACAGCCGGCCTGGAAGCCTATTCCCGCTGTCCACAAACCATATCCCGGTGTAATCTGTATTCTGTCCTCTTTTGTTATACCTGCTGTTTCATAGCATCTCGCAAACATTATAGCCCAGTCATCTACATCCTTTGCAGTATAAGGTATAATTACCGGCTTACCTGTTGTTCCCGATGATGAATGAATCCTCACCACATCTTCATCGGGTACAGCCTGTATTCCGAGAGGATATGCATTTCTCAGGTCAGCCTTACTGGAGAATGGCAGTTTTTCAAAATCCTCCTGACATTCTACTCCTGTAATACCGGCCTCCTTGTACATTTTCCCATAATAGCTTTCTGTATTTATCAGCCTTTTTATCTGATTATCCACCTGCTGTAACTGTAATTTGCTAAGCGTCACTTTAATATTCCTCCTATATACATATTATTTGTAATATGAAAATCCTGCATTAAACACAGCCTTGTTTATGTCAATATATTTTTCCGGCACTCTCTTTTCAATTTCGCCTTCAATGATGTCCCTGCTTATTCCCAGTCTCCCCGTTGCAGTTACAAGACCCAGTATTCCTATATTAAAATATCTGGTTGAGCCGAAGGGGCGGCACAAATCTTCTGAGGAAATCACTATGGCTTCACACCTGGTTTTTAAATATTCAATCATTTTTCTTCCATCATATCCTGTATCCTGCACAGATTCCGTAACAGGCTTTACCGGATCGCTGTTTACTACAACTAATCCGTCTTTTTTAAGGTAAATAAGATTTCTTACAGCCTCTGATGGTTCAAATGCAATAATAATGTCAGCTCCTCCGTAAGGTATAAGAGGCGAATACGCATCATCACCTATCCTTACATGGCTGGTTACAGGACCTCCTCTTTGTGCCATACCTATTGTTTCCGCGGAATGTACAGTGTTCCCCATATCCATGGCCGCTGATGCAATTATCTTAGATGCGAGTACGGTTCCCTGTCCACCTACACCACATATCATAACATCCATTGATATTTTTTCTGACATTTTATTCATCTGTCTCACCTCCGATAGCTCCCACTGGACAAATCTGCCGGCACAAGCCACAGCCTGTACAAAGGTTTTTATCTATTATTACATTTTTGTCTATGGTAATAAGTGCAGGGCATCCGATTTCCCTTATACACTTTTTACAGTTAATACATTTATCATTTACAGTCATGTATCCAATCGGCTTTGTTATTGCCACACAAGGCGATTTGAAAATAATTGCCTTTACACCTTTAAGAGCACTACATTCCTTTATGGCTTCAACGGTTGAGACTAAATCGAGAGGATCTGTGACTATTACCTTTTTTACTCCGATTCCAAGCAAAACCTTTTCTATATCCACTTTTTCTACAAAATGCCCCATCATATTACGTCCTGTTCCCGGATGAGGCTGGTGTCCTGTCATGGCAGTTGTGGAATTATCCAAAACACATAATATCATATCTGCCTCATTATATACTGCATTTACAACTCCGGTCATTCCCGAAGCAAAGAATGTAGAATCTCCTACAAATGCAAAGGCAGTTGCATCCTTATCAATCCAGTTAAAGCCCTGGGCCATGGTAATCCCCGCACCCATGCAAAGACAGGTATCTACCATATCAAGAGGCATGGCATTACCCAGTGTATAACAGCCTATATCCCCGCAAAAATACGCTTTTTTACCCTTCATTGCCTGCTTTACGGCATAAAAGGAGGCTCTGTGAGGGCATCCGGCACAAAGTACAGGTGGTCTCATAGGCAGCTTAGGCATGTCACCGGTATTAACTCCCTGTCTGATATTTTCTATGCCCAGAAATCTGCCCAATATACCGGCAACAAGATTGGTGCTGTTCTCACCATTATGTGGAACAGTGCCATCCAGCTTTCCTGATACCTTAACTGCCAGGTGGTGCTTTCCACACAGCTTTAGAAGCTGTTCCTCCACATAAGGGCTAAGCTCTTCGATGCAGATTACTTCATCTATGTTTTTAAGGGCCTCCAGCATAAAGCTTTCCGGGAAAGGATATGGTGTTCCTATTCGGATTAAGGTTATATCCTTGTGATTTTTCAAATATTCTCTGGTATAGGCATAGCTTATTCCGGTTGCAATCACAGCTTTACGGGATTTTTCTCCCTCTATTGTATTGTATTTGTTTTTTGAAAAATCTTCACCTATATGTACATTTCTTCCTTCAATTTTTCCATGATTTTCATATGACAGTCTTGGAAAAATTACCCATTTTTTTGAATCCTTTATGAAGCCCTCATATTTTTTCGGAGTAAACTTTTCCGGTATTTCTATGGAAGCATATCCATGACATACTCTTGTTGTAGGTCTGAACAATACCGGCGTATTATATTTCTCCGAGTATGCAAAAGCATCCTGAATCATATCATAGGCCTCTTCAGGGCAGGAAGGATCAAATACCGGTATTCTGCAAAAATCAGCAAATCTCCTGGTATCCTGCTCAGTCTGTGAGGATATAGGTCCCGGGTCATCTGCCACAGTAATTACCATTCCACCTTTAACTCCCACATAAGCCAGAGACATAAGCGGATCGGAAGCAACATTCAGTCCCACCTGTTTCATAGTCACCATTGTTCTTGCCCCGGCATAAGACGCACTCGCCGCAACCTCAAGGGCTGCCTTTTCATTTACCGACCATTCAAGATGAACTCCCTGATGAGAATATCCTGCTATGGTTTCTATAATTTCTGAGGAGGGAGTTCCCGGATATCCTGACACCAGATTAACTCCTGCTGCCAATGCACCAAGGGCAATAGCTCCGTTTCCCATTACATATTCCTTCATTCGCATACTCTCCTTGATAAATAATCTCACCCGTCTATTGTATCACAAAGCAGCATGATATGCTAAATATTTATTTTTCTATTTAATTTTCTATTTAATTTTAAAAATTACGGCTGATAATAAAAGAATTCATGAACCGTAAAGTTCTTTAATATGATTTAGATTAAATATACATTAACTGACCCATGAAAATTTGAATAAGAATTTTGAAAGTGATTAAGTCTTCGTTCCCGGTGCTTTCCCCTATATCAAAGAGGTTCAGCACCGGGAAATTAAGAGACTCATTATTTGCTATGCAAGCTTTTTCCCTGTCAAAAGCTCGTATGCTTCAAGATATTTGGCAATAGTCTTATCTGCTATATCCTGTGGCAGTGTCCAATTGTTACCAGGATTAGCCTTAAGCCAGTCTCTGGCAAACTGCTTATCAAAAGAAGGCTGACCATGTCCCGGCTCATATCCCTCAGCCGGCCAGAAGCGTGAGCTGTCCGGAGTAAGCATCTCATCTCCAAGTACAATATTGCCATTTTCATCCAGACCAAATTCAAACTTCGTATCCGCAATGATAATTCCCTTTGAGAGCGCATAATCAGCACATTTTTTATACAGTGCAATGGTGTAATCCTTAAGCTTTGTTGCATATTCCAGACCTTTTCCCGGATATACTTTTTCTAAATGCTCAATACTCTGCTCAAATGAAATGTTCTCATCATGGTCACCAAGCTCAGCCTTGGTAGAAGGGGTATATATAGGCTCAGGAAGCTTATCTGACTCTTTAAGTCCCTCAGGAAGCCTTATTCCGCAAACCAGTCCGTTCTCCTTGTAGCTTGCCCAGCCGCTTCCTGTTATATAACCGCGAACAATACATTCAACCGGAAGCATCTCAAGCTTCTTACACATCATACTGTTGCCATCAAATCTTTCCTGTCTGAAAAATTCAGGCATGTCCTTAACGTCAGCTGATATCATGTGATTAGGAAGAATGTCTGATGTCAAATCAAACCAGAACTTGGACATCTGGGTAAGAACCGTTCCTTTTTTGCTTATAACGTTATTGAGAATAACATCAAAGCAGCTGATTCTGTCAGTTGCAACCATAATCAGGCTGTCTCCGTTATCATAAATTTCACGCACCTTGCCTTCTTTAATAGGCTTTAATTCATTTGCACTCATTTTAATACCTCACCTTAATCAGCAGAATTTTACCGCTGTTATTTTAATTGAATTTTGCCCGGTCATTATTTCGTGATTCTGACTCTCCAACGCCCATTATATCATATTATACAATTATCACCAAATGTTTTTTCCAGTGGAAATTAAAATTCCGTTACATCGGCTTGGCACATTTTTTTACCCTTTGACAGGATTACAGGAATCATAACAAGCAAATCACAGATTACAAAGCCAAGCAGACCCGTCCATGACATATATAACAGGCAAAGTCCCTTAGGTTTAAAAATAAGCTCATTAATCAGATATGTAAAAAGCATAATTATTACTGCTCCGGCAGTACATGCTATAGCATTAACCATAAGCATTTCTGCCGCAACCTTCTTTTTGATGTCACGTCTGCTTCGTCCAAGAGCACGATATATCCCGAATTCATAGGTTCGTTTTATGTAATGCCCGGTTATAACAGAATTTATAGTTACAGCCAGTACAACTGAAACCATTAAGTCAATAAGATAAAACAATATATAATAGATATTGAACTGTGGGGCTATAAAGTCTCTTTCGCACTGCGTTATGTGCACTTTTTTATCTCCTGCAAGCTGCACAACATAATCGTAAAGCCCTCTTCCTTCCATTGTGTTGCTAAAAATGTAGAGCCTGCCCAGATTAGTACTGTCATCGACCAGATAAAATGTACAAAAGCTTCCGTCATCTATAACTGCTCCCACCCTGTACTCACCATTTAAATTCTGATCAAAGCCTCTGTCTACTATATCTCCGGTACTTAATCCTCTGTTTTGGGCCAGATTCCTGC
Organism: Lachnospiraceae bacterium UBA7589; assembly: GCA_002476495.1. Taxonomy (GTDB): domain Bacteria; phylum Bacillota; class Clostridia; order Lachnospirales; family Lachnospiraceae; genus Coprococcus_C. The sequence goes on along the minus strand of DLKL01000014.1, from coordinate 8,769 downwards.
TTATTACAATACTTTTATCCGTACATTGTGTATAATCACAATCTATACCCAGATGGTCAAATACCTTTTTCATATCATCAACTGAGCTGAATACATATGCTTGCCCGGTTAAGGAAATATTCATAACAGTATCATAGCTTATCCCCGAATAACCATATGCAGTGGAATCAACAAAATCAAGGTTTTCATCCTGCTCCACAAGTTTTCTGAATTCCCGGTAATCCTTATATTCTTCGTCTGTACTTGACAGTTCCACAACAACCAGCTTATCCGAGTATTCAAACTCCTTATCGTATGTACCAAATTCAGAGCTGATATAGTTTCCCGCAAGAAACATAAATGCGGCAAGCACCAGCATTATTATACAGACAACTGACCTTCCCCTGTTTTCTTTTATGTAATATACTGCTGAAAATGGATTAATTTTACGCATTTTTGTTTTCTTCCTCCTTGGCCGTTAAAACCCCGCTTAGCTTTCCATCCCACATTTCCACCAATATGTCCGCATCGGAAAGAACGCTTTTGTCATGGGTTACTACAATAACCAGCTTATCCTCAGAATACTTCTTAAGAATCTTCATTACATTAAATGCATTTTCGTGATCAAGTGAAGCCGTCGGCTCATCAGCAAATATTACCTTTGGATTATTTATAATTGCCCTTGCTATTGCAACTCTCTGGCACTGTCCACCGGAAAGCTTTGACGGTCTCTTTGAAAACTCTCTTTCCTTAAGCCCAAGCTCCTCAAGATGCTTTTTTGCAGTCTCTTCAATATTCCTGTTTTCTCCATTGCCTGCGACAATAACATTATCCATAGCTGTCATATACGGAACAAGATAATGCTTCTGAAAAACAAAGCCAAATTCATTTCTCCTCATTTTTTCCTTGTCTTTATTAATCAGCTCAGTCAGCTCCTGTCCATTGTAAATTATACTACCCTCAGTAGGCATTTTTAAAGTAGACATACAGTACATAAGTGTACTCTTTCCACTTCCGGAGGGGCCTATAATACCTACAAGTCCTGTATCAGGCAGCGTAAGATTAAAGCCATTTAATGCATACATTTTTTCATCCGAATTCATATCATATATCATACTTACATCTTTTATCTCAAACATTTTGCTCTCCTATTCTTCAATCATATCAACTGTTTTTATCTTATTAATGGCTACAGCCACAGGTATTTGCAGCACACCCACTATCACAGCAAAGGCCGTGAGTATTCTAAGCAGCTGCTGCGGATAAAAATACCTGTATACAAGTCCCATTTTATCAAGTATGAAATGTCCCATCAGAGCCATTACTACCATGGTTATAACTGCTCCGATAACAATACTTAGTCCGAATATTATTGATATCTCCCTCATTACCATTCCATATATGGCTGTCTTTCCATATCCTATGGATGCATAAAGACAATATTCATTTACCCTGCTTCTCAAAAATGAAATGTATGCAACCAATATTGATAAGGCAAGAAATACCATTATCACAATCAATATTACAAAAAATGCCACATCTATCATATCAACAACCAACTCATCATACAGCCGCTTCCAATTCACAGAATCATAAATAATATCATCATCTGTTGGCTCTCTCCCGATATCATTTAACACCTCTGTCATATCACAGTTTTTCTCATCGCACATAATCACAAAATCCCATCCGGTATTTGTGTATCCATATGGTATTCCTACGCAGATAAGCCCCTTTGACCTTACAGTTCCACAAATTGTAAAGGTGCTTCCATACATGGATTCCATAAATATTCCGCCGATTTCCATCTTATTATTTTTAAGCACCTTCTCATCTACAAGAATTTCCCCGGGATTTTCCGGCAGCCTTCCCCTGGTAAGCAGAGCCTCCATATGCTCAAGATATTCAGGAATTTCCTCCTTTTCCATAAGCGGAAAACTGTATCCCACACTACCGAACATTGCCTGATAAGTTGCTGTAAGTTCCTGGGTAAATATTACATTGCTGATACCCTCATGTTTTTTCAGCTCGTCAGCTATTGTGCTTCTCGCCTCTGCCAGACCTTCATTATATTCCTCATTGGTCTCATAGTCTTCTGCCATCACCCCCATGGTCCCCGGTGTCAGATTCACAAATGCAACCTTTTTCGGTTGTTCTATGAATATGGCTTTAAAGCTCTCCGTGGTAGTCATAAGTATAAAATTGATAATATACATGGTCATAAATGTCAGTGATAATGCTATAATCATAACCCAGACCTGTTTTTTGTTATTTCGCACAAATTTAAGTGCCGATAATCCACCCTTCATCTTTCCTCCCTTGTCTTTACTTCTTTAATAAAATTTTCTAAATTTTTTTATTAATGTAAGTATACATTTATTTATCTTTGTAAAAAAGTGACCCCAGTCATATTTTAACAGGAAAGGAGGATGACTTTGGTCATATTCCGGGAATAAAAAAGCAGCAGATTAATCATCTGCTACTTTTTTAATTCAACTATAAGCTTTACCCTGTCATGTATTCCTGTTTTATCATATATATTTGATATGTAATTTTTTACTGTTCCTTCTGAAATGTATAATTTGTCGGCAATCTGTCTGTTTGTAAGTCCGTCTGCCATAAGATTGCATATTTCCTTTTCCCTGGCCGTCATGTCAAAGGCAATTTCATCTATATTCTTACCCGCTTCCACAGAAGCAGTATGCCCTGCTGACTTATCCCTGCCTGACACAAGCTCAGTAAGGCGTCTCATTATCTTCTGGTCAAGAACCGTAACCCCTCCCAGGATTTGTGTAACTGCACCTATTATAGCATCCCTGCCGCTATCCTTCAAAAGGTATCCGTCAGCTCCCTCCGCTATTGCATCTGTAATGTATTTATCATCATAAAAGGTTGTCAGCACAAGTATCTTAATCTCCGGGTATTTCTGTTTCATAATATGGATAAGCTCTATTCCTCCCATCCCTATCATGTTCAGATCTACAAGTGCAATGTCGCATTCCTGATTTTTATTTTCCAAAATCCGAAGTGCTTCTCTTCCGTCATTTGCCTTACCTATAATCTCCATATCATTCAACGAGAGTATAATTTCAAGACTGTCCATAAGCAATTGTTCATCATCAACAAGCAAAACTTTGTACATATATCCACTCCTATTATTTTTCAAATATAACAGGCAATTCAACCTCAGCTCTAAATCCCATGTAATTGCCGAATTTCGCCTTGCCCCCACATTTCTCTGCATACGCGGCTATTTTCCTGATACCAAATCCATCCTCAATCCTTTTTGCACCATTTATGTCATTAAAATCGCTGTGTCCATTATCGGTAACAACCAGCCTTACATGCGCCGAATCTCCATCCAGAATAACGGTAAATTCAGTTGCACCGCCATGTTTTACTCCGTTTGTAAGCAGCTCCTGAAGTGTACCCACCAAAAATACGGCATGGTCGTGGGGTATTTCCATATCATTTGCCATATTATTAGAATTTTGGTTTACAGTGATATCCGTATCCATGATGAATTCTTTTATAATCATATCAATCTCCGACAATAAATCTCCAGCCGGGATTCCGGTACTGTCCTCGTCAAGAACACGGACTGCCCTCCTGATTGACTCAAGACTTCCCCTGATACGATTATTGGCATCATTCATTTTTTTCCTTGCGTCCTCCGGCTTAACATCAAAAAGCACATCTGCAGCTTCCAGTGTCATTATAGCAGCCGTTATCGAATGACCTACACTGTTATGTATATTTCTGCTTATGTTTTCTCTCTCAACAAGCCTTGCATTTTTCTCTGTAACATAACTCTGGAGGGCGAGCTGTTCGTTAAGTCTTTTCGCATGAAGCTCACCGATATTTGACGCAACTACCCTTTCATGCTCAATCCTGTTTTTTCTTTGTAATATATCTATAACTCTGTATATTAAGGTCAATAGCATAAATGCCAAAATCAGCAGGAGAATATTTATTATCACAGCAGCAGCAGACCTTTTATAAACAAAGAACGAAACAGGTATATACAGCAGAACTCCCACTAAAATCCTCATCTGCCACGGAAGCCTTTTTGCAAGCATAAAAATTAAAAAGCCAAAGCACCATCCTGACAAAACCGAATACAAAAGCATTAATGGTAATTGAATTACAATCACCTTTCTTTCATTCTCAGGCTCAAGAGACTGATATGCAGCAGTTATCATAAGCAATGTTGCAAGCAAAATAAATAATTCCTTGCTTATACTGCAGGGAATGCTTATACATGAAAGTACAATAATCATTATATTGTCCAAAATACCGTAAATCATATCGATCCTCTTTGTCATCAGCCTGTAATGTTTAAAATTTTCTGTTACAATATCATAACATCCCTGCTTATACAGGCAAAGTAAATCCTGTCTATTACTTACAGGACATGATAATATGGACATATATTTTCATAATGTCCATCCTTCATTCTGAATCCCCCCGGTATTGTTCCAAGCTGTACAAAGCCTAATCTCTCATATAAATGTCTTGCGTGGATATTCGATTCGACTACGGCATTAAATTGCAAAACACCAAAGCCGCACCTTTTTGCCTGGACAAGACAATCCATGACAAGCTTTTCACCGATATGCATTCCCCGGGAATTCCTGCTTACAGCATAGCTTGCATTACATATATGAGCACATCTCCCAACATTATTCGGATGCAATATGTACATACCTGTTACTTCCTTATTGTCAGTATTTTCAGCTACTGCGCAATAAGATTGATTTTGAAAAAATTTCTTTCCTTGTGCA
>DLKL01000014.1:1327-3980 GCA_002476495.1 Lachnospiraceae bacterium UBA7589 | reverse complement strand
AATTCCATCCTCGACAACCTCATTCCATATTTTAATCATTGCCTCAATATCATCGTCAGTATATCTGCGAATATTTATATTCATAGTATTTTTCTCCATCCCGGTCAGAATTCTATGACTTATTATAGCACTTTCTTTTATCTGAGTATATCAAAAATATATCAAAATTTCTGCCGGATACCTTGCACTATTCTTACCCTGTTTTAGTGCCTTTTATAAAATTATACTCTATCATCCGTTGTATGCATAAAAAAGGCAGGAAATCTCATTACAAGATTTCCTGCTTTGCTGATTTTTTCTCTCCGTTATGCCCAGGGATCGGCTGCTTTTGGAGTGCGGACCCCTGTAAGCAGGTATTGCTCCCACAAAAACCACTTGCCATCGCTGCCTCGCTGCCGAAGCATCACCGGGCGGGGATCATCTGCGCCACCACAGGGAATAAATAGCTTCTTGTAACCGGCCTCTGCATCCGAAACATGATTACTTTCTACTGTAAGTGTGTAAGGTTCTGTAGGCGTATAGTTATTGTCCGGTGTGGAACCGGTAAAATAAGTGAATGGCAGATATGTCTTTCCGTCACGGAATCTGTCATTCAGAAAAGCTATTTCCTGACCATTCAACGGACGTGGACCACGAAGCCAATTCAACATTTCTATGCCAATATTTTTATCTGCGGCATAGGCACACAGAGCCAATACAGTTAATGCAGCCGTTTTATACGGTGTATCCAGATCGGCTTCAGGAAGTGACTGTAATTTTGCAAGACTTTCAGGAAGTTCTGCAAAGGTAAAGCTCTCCCGCCTACTGCCCACGGACTGTGCGACAGTGCCCGCTACCTGTTGTGCTGTATTCCTCAGTTTATCAAAAATGCTCATATCTCTCATCCCCCTAATCTATTCTGATATGTTTATACCTTTGCTGCCGTTAGAATTTTCCGCTGCTGCCACCATGGGTATTACCGGAGGACGAGGTGTGCGTACTGCTTCCTGAGCTGTTGCTGTCCTCTTTTCGTTCCGTACGTTCCACGGTATGATAAAGGAATAAATCACTGCTTTCCGTTACAGCGAGACTGTCCTTTTTCAGATAATTATCGGCTGCAGCCTGGGCTCTCACAGTTTTTAACTCATCCTTCATTGTTCCGACAATAATCAGTGCCAGAATAATACCTATGCCGATGGAAATGGGTATCCAGATTATCGACAATGGTTTACGGGGCAGATTGTTCTTGTCATATGGAGTACCCGTTCTTGCCTGCTCGATAAATGTGTCACACAGTGTCACATAGGTGTCAAAGGCCTCTGCATAATTTCCATCAGACAGATCATCCTTTATCTGTGACTCGATATAATCAAGTCCGGCATCTGTAAACGCCGTAATTCCGTAACCACCTGTGGAGATTGCCCAATCATGATTTTCCATTGAAATAAGCAGCAAAATACCGTCTTGGTTCTGTCCATATCCATAATTACATGAATCATAAATGTAATCCGCATAATCGGCAGCACTGTCATAGTCTTCTATATCATTAACCGTCAAAATAACCACATCCATCTTTTGCCGCAGGCTGACTTCGTCAAGCTTTTCAAGAAGCGCAGTTTCCTCACTGTCAGTAAGTATATCAGCCAGGTCATACAACCGATAGTATCTATCGTCAAAGCTCTCTTCTTCAGCTGCAAATACCGGAACAACTGCTGAGAAGCATAGGATAAAAGCAAATAGCAATACAATAATTTTCTTTTTCATTATCACTCCTCCTTTACAGCACGCCCATGAGGTGCAACAAAAGAACAACGCCATATGCCGCGATACTGAATACGGTGGCTAAGCCCATTGTCCACTTCCGTGCTGCTGCCTTATCCACCGGCAGATTGCCAACAAACTTTCCTGTCTGTCCATTCATTGCAAAAGTATATTTATTGCCATTCCATGTGGTATTTAAAAGCCACACCGGGTACAACGCATATTTTACGGTTCCGTTACGAAGCCGGATATTGCTGTTTTCCACATCAACAGTTTCGTACCCCTGTACGGTTGAAGCAAAGACTTCCTCTGTAGACTTTTTTACCCGGGCGTTAGCCTTTTCTATGCTCTGCTCAGAATTCACATCATACTTATCCGCTAAATACCCGGCTAGATATGCCGTTTGAAAATCCACTGCATCAGAAAAATCATACGGCTCAATAGATTCCATCAAATCATCCGGCATTTTGGAAGAACCGTCTACCGGTACATGTTCAAAACCTACACTTCCACCACGTCGGACAAGGAAATGGCTCGTTTCAATATAATTGTATCTGCTGTCATTCCATGTACGTACTTTGGTTGTGCGATATCGTACCTGTGCATCGGCATCGGTATCAAATAACCAGAAGGGGACATAAACGCCCTTAATTTCATCAATATGATTCTGATCTTTAAAAACCTTCGGAAGTAAACGTTTTCCTTCCAGATGTTTCACAAGCCCGGTCTTTGCGGCTTTCTTATCCAGCTTAAACGGAATTACAAGATTGGGCTTCAATGCACCGGTGAACTGTCCCATCATGACAACCGGATTGTCACAGAATGGACAGGAGGTTGCCGCTGTATTCTCTTCACAGACAATCTCGCCACCACAGGACTTACATACATATGAGCGCAGACCACTTTCTTCTCC
>DLKL01000014.1:712-1222 GCA_002476495.1 Lachnospiraceae bacterium UBA7589 | reverse complement strand
ATCATACTCTGCCAGTGTCTCCATATCAAATTCTGTGTCACAGAATGGACATTTCATTTTTTGCAATGTGCTGTCAAAAGCTATTGCTCCACCACAACAGGGGCACTTGTATTCTTGTAACGTCTGCATGCTTTTATCTCCTTTCTCCCAATTTGCCGTTCCTCCCGGCACATTTTGCGGGAATACTCCAATAACAGCTCTCTCTAAGCAATTATTTTTTGGTGTAAGTACCGCTTACTGCTATACCCTCGTTGTCATTCATCGTAAGCGAATTGCCATCCACCGAAAAGGTATAAACCTTTGCATTATCCCAGTTTTCAAGTTTGATTGTAATCTGGTCATCTTCCAAAGTATAAGTACCATTCTGGGTCATAAATTCATTTTTCATCGTACATCCGCCCTTACCGTCAAAGGTCCAGGTAATATTGCCATCCAAACCCATATCACCTGTCCAGGTGCCTGTCACGGCATCCTTACTTTTACCGCAAGCCGACAAGGCAATAACCATAG
>DLKL01000014.1:0-606 GCA_002476495.1 Lachnospiraceae bacterium UBA7589 | reverse complement strand
TTTATACCGACTCAAGGAATCAACAAATTTTATTGTGGACGTGGTGTGCCACAGAATTCGCAGAATTTTCCACTCTTGTTTTGTCCTCCGCAGGCAGAACAACTCCACGGAGTAGCAAGCTGTGACTGTTCTGCCGTAAAAGCTGCCGAAGCATCCCTGACAGTCTGACGGGCATCCAGCAATACATTCTGTATTTCCTCTCCCATCTGTTTATAATGGCGATAAGCCACATTATATTCAGGATTTATGTTCATGGCAGAACCATTCAACAATCGTCCTATACCTGTATTGGACACATGCTGTGGTGCCTCGCTTTCCAGCTCCACACTATGATCATTTAATTTGAAGGAAATTTCGTCAAAATAAGGATTCCTCACATGGATTATCATGCGAAACGTATAGCGATAGGTATAACGCGGAGGCTGGTAGCTCACTTTATTTCCTTCATGATCCTCCCGCTTGATTTCAGTCCGATCCTCATCAATATCCATGTTACAACCGGTTACATCGGAGAAAGCCAAAACATCCGGGTTTGCCTCTGCCAAATCCCGGGCCGAAGTAACTATAAACAATCCTGCATCCTCATCCAGCAGTACTTTCATGCTT
>DLKL01000049.1:22105-63195 GCA_002476495.1 Lachnospiraceae bacterium UBA7589 | reverse complement strand
TGCAGATGAAGCTTACGAGGACGCGGATTATGCAGACGAAGACTACGAGGATGCGGATTATGAGGACAGCGCATTTACAGAAGACGAGAATATAGCACAGAATAGCACAATTGAGGACAGCGCATTTACAGAAAACGAGAATATAGCACAGAATAGCACAATTGAGGACAGTGCATTTACAGACAATGATATAAATGATACCGTAGAGGATGAGCAGGTGTATGAGCATGTAAGCTCTATCCCAAGTATCATAAACGATAATGATATAGAAGACGCAGAGCCGGTATTGAATGATGCTGTAGGGGAACAGATGTATAAAGCATCCGATGATAGTGCATTTGCAGATGACAATTTTTCTGACAGCGCATTTTCTGACAGCGCATTTTCTGACAGCGCATTTTCTGACAGTGCCTTCGTCGTAGACAGTGCATTTTCACTAAATGAATCAATCAAAGAGGCTGAAGCATTAAGAGAAGCACTTACAGAAGAAATCCAGACAAAAAAGGCCGATAAAGCTTCGTCCGGAAAGGCAAGACTCAAATCAAATGTACCAAGCACAGATGATTTTTACTGGTACAACAAGATGGATGTCAAGGAGAGACCATCTTATAAATCAGAGGAAATGTATTACCACCATTTTAACATAGCAAAGGATTGCATAGAGGAGCTTCTTATGGAGATGTACGATTGTGCATTAGTCAGGACAGAGGAAATAAAATATATTGCCTATGGAATTGAGCCAAGAGCTGTTTCCATGAAGGAAATATTGACCTCAGGTAATAGAAATTATATGACCCAGGCCAAGCTTAAGGAGCCATCTACCCAGGATCTGGTTAAAATATATGAAAAATGGTGTGGCTATGTTGATAAGCTGTTTGAAAAGATTTATGTTCATGCAGATGAATATACTATAAATGAGATTCGGTCACTTCTCTATGAATTTGGAAGAAGTGATGTAGATGTACTTATAGAGGGTATGTAAACATTAGCCGAAAGGAATTATTTTATTATGCTTATTCAGACACCATGTTTAGAAACTAAAAACGTATTGGAAAAATATTTAAAATACAATCAATATTATGGCTGCGAATTTACCGCAGCCAATAATATTTTATGGTCCCCTTATTATAACGGACGGTTTACAATAATAGAGGATATGCTGGTATTTGTCAGAACAGGAGAAAATGGTATTACGGGAACTACATTTCCTGTGGGAAGGGGAGATAAAAGAAAGGCCTTTGATGCTGTTGCCGAATATTTTTCTTCTAATAATATCCCATTTTTTATGTACCTTGTGGAGAAGGAAATGTATGAGCTTATTGACAGATGGTATCCCGGGAAATATACAATAGAGTATCAGAGAGATGATGCTGATTATCTGTATGAGTGGGAGACTCTGGCATATCTTAAGGGACCTAAGCTCCATGGAAAACGCAATCATATTAATAGATTTCTGGAAAATTATCCGGATTATAAATATGAGATTATTGATGATTCAAATTATAAGGAATGTATAGAGATGGCACATATATGGGCAAAAGAAAATGAATTGGAGGAAAGTGCTGTATACGAGCTTAAGGCCCTTGATTTTGCGTTGGAAAACAGAAGGATACTGGGACTGAATGGAGCTCTTATAAGGGTAAAGGAAAAGGTGATTGCCTTTACTATGGGAGAACCGTTGAAGGAGGATACCTATGTAGTGCATTTTGAAAAGGCCTATGGGGACATTCAGGGAGCATATCCCATGATTAACAGAGAATTTGTAAGACGTAGCCTTAAGGGCTACAGATATATTAACAGGGAAGAGGATATGGGTATACCCGGTTTAAGACATGCAAAAACCTCTTATCAGCCGGTAAGACTTATTGATAAAGGAACAGTAAAGCTAAAAAGAGGCGACCGCTTTAACGATTGAAAACCGTTGAGGCGATCGCCTCCTTCTTTCTGTAGTGGATTTTCTGCTTTTAATCCCGGGCCTCCTCACTATTTTCCAGATTACCCATGAATATTGTCAGTGCCACACACACAATAAATATTAATATCCCAACAATGATCTGAAGAATAGTTGTCTGGGACATATCATATTCCTGGTTTACCTTATAAAATATAGCTATGGGTGACGCAATTACCAAGCCCAGAATACCGCTGTAAGTGGCAGATGCATAATTGTGGAAAAGCCATTCAATAAGCTTGGATATAAAGAAAATACCAATAAGGCAGCCTATGGCAAACGGGGCAAGAATAAGGGATTGTTCAATCATCTTGCCAAAATCAAAATCTTTAAGAGCTGATATAAAGGATTTGACAGAAGCAAGTATTCCAAAATAGTATCCCAAAACCATAAGTACCAGGGAACCGCTTACTCCGGGTATTACCATAGTGGCTGCGGCAATAATTCCCATGAAAAAGACTTTAACCATCATTGAGGCACTTGGAATAAGTAAAACGCTTCCACCATCGCTTCCGTTTAAAAAGGACATTCCTGCGGCAACGGCTGCAAGAAGTGCAAATATAATTATGTTAACAACAAGAGAATATTTGGAATCCATTTTCCTGCCTTCCCTGAGAGACTTAATAAGCATGGGAACCCCACCCAGAATAAGCCCGGTAAATGCTATGGAAGTAGCGAAGGGCTGATTTTCAAGAAGCCAGCCTATTATAAAGGTAAAGCCTACTATACCTGCCAGCATGCCGATAGCCAGTGGAAGCAGAGTTATAAAGCTCCTTTTAAAATCCTTAAACAGATTGGAGATGGATGACAGTATTTTGTCATATATTCCAAATGATACGGCCATTGTACCTCCGCTTACTCCCGGAATGACATTAGCTATGCCAACAAAGATGCCCTTAATTATATCTACCAAAAAATTCATAATTCTTTCCTTTCAGATATCTCACTATAATTATATGTAGAAAAAAAATCACAATACATTATACAATGTAATATATATAAAATCAAACCAATTTTAGTGACGGATTCCTGTCAATTGCACCCCTTCATGTGACAGAGGTGGGGAAAAGTGTAAATATCTTGTATAACCTGTAGTTTTTTGATATAATATGTCGATAAAATATTTTTGGAGAAACAATATGAAAAAATACATTTGTACATTTTCCATACTGCTTTTATGTATTCTGACATTTACGGGATGTGGGAAAAAGCAGGAGGATAAAACGACAGAGCTGGTGGATCAGGAGCATCCGCCTGTGGAAAATACCAGTGTGGATTCGGAGACAAACAGTGAACCTGAGGTCAGTATGGATGAAAGTGGATTTTATCCGGTAAAGGATTATGTTATAACCACTGAGATGACAGTTAATGTGCGTGTTAATCCTTCAACTGATGCCCCGATATACAAGTTATTGGAGGAGGGTACTGTTTTGAAGAGAAACGGATACAATGATCAGTGGAGCCGGGTTGTTCTGGATAATACTGATTTTTATGTTGCCACAGCATATATTGAAGAAACAGAGCCACCTGAGGGAGCGGAGCCTGAGACTGATGAAGCTTCAGAGAATGGAGAGGAAAAAACAGTTGTAAAAAAAATAGTAATAGACCCTGCCAACCAGGCTGACGATAATGTCGCAAAGGAACAGATTGGCCCTGACAGTGAGGAAACAAAAAACGGAGCTTCGACAGGCAGCGTGGGAGCAGGTTATGGAACAAAGGAATATGAGATTAATCTTGTCTACGCCACACTCCTTAAGACTGAGCTGGAGAGCAGAGGATATGAGGTTATTCTTACAAGAGATACCAATAATGTTGACATGACCAATAAGGAAAGAGCTATATTTGCCAACGAGTCCGGAGCGGGCATACTCATCAGAATTCAGATGAATTACAGTATAAATGATGATATGACAGGGGTAATGGCACTCACCATGAGCAATAACAGTATATATAATAGCCGGCTTTACGGGGAAAGCAATGCGCTGGCTACAAGAATACTTCAGGGAATTACAGAAGATATAGAAACCACTAATCATGGCATATATGAGTCAGAGGATATGACCTTAATTAACTGGAGTGAGATACCTGTAGCTGTTATTGGAATAGGGTTTTTAAGTAATTCCACGGAGGAGGAAAATCTTCTGTCAGAGGGATATCAGAGTACTATGGTCAAAGCTATTGCAGATGGTATAGACTACTATTTTGCAAATTAGGAGGGAAAAATGAGAGATTATATATTGATGAGCGATTCCACAACAGACCTGCCGGTTGATGTTGTAAGGAAAATGGGAGTAAAAATAATTCCGTTTTCTTACTCTGTAAATGATATAACAAGGGAACATTATCTGGATGAAAGGGACGATGTCAAGGCATTTTATAATGACCTTCGGGAAGGCTCTATGCCTGTTACATCCCAGGTTAATCCTACACAGTATAAGGAATATTTTGAAAAAACGGTTAAAGAGGGAAAGGATATAATATATATATGCTTTTCGTCAGGCTTAAGCGGCTCCTATCAGTCGGCCATTTTAGGAAAAGATATGTTGGTGGAGGAATATCCCGATGCCCATATAGAAATTATTGATTCTCTTTGTGCCAGTGTGGGAGAGGGAATATTGCTTTATCTTGCAGCAACCCTTAAAGATAATGGAATGGATATGGAGAGCCTTGCAAAATGGATTGAAAATTCAAAGCACAGAATAAGACATTGGTTTATGGTAGAGGATTTGTTCCATTTAAGCAGGGGAGGAAGATTGTCTGCTGTAGGAGCACTGGTCGGAAGTGCACTTAAGATTAAACCTATATTAACTGTGGATGAACAGGGAAAGCTTGTGGTAAAGGCTAAAGCAAGAGGTACCAATAAGGCTCTTGATTATATTCTGTCAATGGTTGAGGCTGAGGGCGGTAATCTTGGAGAACAGATAGTTGTAATAGGACATGCTGATGACCCGGGAAAGGCAGAGAAGTTAAAAGCCATGGTAATGGAGCAGGGCGTAAAGGAGAAAAACATCATGCTGACGACCATTAATCCTATAATCGGAAGCCATGTGGGAGCAGGGATGACTGCTATAGGATTTTTGATGCCTTAGATAACGACGGAATGTGACAAAAATGTGATAAACTTGACACATATTATGGAGAATGATATAATACTTTCGTAACAAAAACGTAATATGTATTTATGCCATTTTTGGAAGGATACTTAATCATGAACAGAAGGCTGAAAAGAAATCTAAGCTCCTTTAGATTATACATAAAAAAGAATATATTGAACGGCAGATATCTGATAAGGAATCTTACCTTTGCAGTTACATTTCTTGGCATTGCGGCTGTAGTAATGGGAGGATTTATATTTTTCGGTGATAAGGGACAGCAGCCGGATGATGCAGTAGTGGCGGCAACCCTGGAGAAGAAGAGCATTACAGTGATTGAAACGGATAACCTTGATCCGGTATCGGTACCTGTTCTTCTTGCTCAGATGGATGATGGAAGCATTACCAGTGTGCAGCCTAACGATGCAAAGCTGGTTGCAGATATTTCCGTGGAATATAAGGATAAGCTGGTAGCAATTACCAATGATATTAATGTACGAAAAGAGAATAATACAGACTCCGACATAATAGGAAAGCTTAATTATGGTAATATAGGCGTAGTGATCTCCCGTGACGGAGAGTGGATTTACTTTTCATCAGGAGCTGTTAAGGGATATGTAAAGGAAGATTATGTAGTTACAGGAGATGCTGTTAGGGATTATATTTCTCCGGGTGCGGATTATACTTACGCAACCCCGGTTTATAATGATGATTCCGAAGGCGACATGAAGAAGCCTGAAAGAACCGAAGAGAATACTACCACAGAGAATAAAACTCAGGAAACTACAGCTGAAGAAACTACAGTCGAGGAAACTACAACAGAGAATACTACTGTGGAAGAAACAACAGAGGAAGCTGCTGCAAATGACAACTATATAACAGTCCAGCCTACTAACAGAGGTGCAATAACTCTTACGGAGGATGAGATTAAGCTTATGGCTGCCATTGTTACACTGGAAAGCGGAAGCGAATCCTATGAAGGACAGCTGGCAGTTGCCAATGTTATATTAAACAGACTTGAAAAGGGATACTGGGGCAACACAATAACCAGCGTGATATATTCGCCGGGGCAGTTTGATACGGTTAACTCATCTTATCTTGATTATTATATTGAGAACGGTGCGGCTTCAACATCAATTCAGGCTGTGAATGATGCTCTTGCAGGCAATAATAATATCGGCACCTTCCTGTCATTCAGGGCGATGTACATTGTCAGTGATCCGGATTCCTTTGGAACACATACTATAATCGGTAATCATTTGTTTTACTAAAAATATATGGGGCTTACGCAATGTGGCGTGAGCCCTTAATTGTGTGTATAAATGCATAAAAAATGAATAATATACAGAAGTGATGTATAAACAATACAAATATAGAACAAAATTTAAGTTTGTATTGCATATTTATTCTGATGGTTGTATAATCGTGTATAGCTTTCAAGAAAAGAGGTAAAAAATATGATAAAGGTTGGAATAATTGGTTCTACCGGTTATGCCGGACAGGAATTAGTAAGAATTCTTCTTGGCCATAAGGATGCAGAAATTGTGTGGTATGGTTCAAGAAGCTACATAGATAAGGACTATTCCCAGGTATATGGTAATATGTTCAGAATTGTTGACAGTAAATGTATGGATGATAATATGGAGGAGCTTGCGGATAAGGCAGATGTAATTTTTACTGCTACTCCTCAGGGCTTGTGTGCATCTCTTGTAAATGAGGAAATATTATCAAAGACAAAGATAATAGATTTATCGGCGGACTTCAGGATTAAGGATGTAAATGTATATGAAAAATGGTATGGCATAGAGCATAAAAGCCCTCAATTTATAGATGAAGCTGTATACGGATTATGTGAGATAAATCGTGAGGATATAAAAAAGGCAAGGCTTATTGCCAATCCGGGCTGTTACACAACCTGTTCAATCCTTTCTCTGTATCCACTGGTCAGGGAAAAAATGATTGATGTAAATACAATTATCATAGATGCTAAATCAGGTACCTCAGGAGCAGGAAGAGGTGCTAAGATAGCCAATCTTTACTGTGAGGTAAATGAAAGTATTAAAGCCTATGGGGTAACAACCCACAGACATACTCCTGAGATTGAAGAACAGTTGGGATATGCTTATGATGGGAAACCGTTGCTGCTTAATTTCACGCCTCATCTTGTACCTATGAACAGGGGAATTCTTGTTACTGCATATGCAAATCTCAAGGAGGATTATGAATATGATGATATAAAAGCGGTATATGACAGATATTACGGTAATGAACAGTTTGTCAGAGTACTGGAAAAGGGAATCTGCCCGGAAACAAGGTGGGTAGAGGGAAGTAATTATGTCGATGTAAACTTTACAATAGATTCACGTACTAAGCGGGTTGTAGTTATGGGTGCTATGGACAATCTGGTTAAGGGAGCTGCAGGACAGGCAGTACAAAATATGAATCTTATAATGGGACTTCCTGAAAATGAGGGGCTTATGATGCCTCCTATGTTTCCGTAATAAGAGTATCAGTGAATAGAAAGGAAAGAGCTGTATGGATATTACAATAATTGATGGTGGAGTTACAGCCCCAAAGGGCTTTAAGGCAGCAGGAGCAAGAGCCGGAATAAGGCAGGGAAAAACAAACAAGGATATGGCTATGATATATTCCGAAAGGAAAGCTGCTGTGGCAGGAACCTTTACAAGAAATGTAGTAAAGGCTGCACCGGTTTTATGGGATATGCAGGTGTGCAGGGAAGGAACTGCCCAGGCCGTAGTTGTAAACAGTGGTATAGCCAATGCATGTACAGGAGATGAGGGATATGAGAATGTGGTTGAAACTGCCGGTCTTGTAGAAAAATATCTGGGAGTTGAAAAAAATCATGTTCTTGTGGCATCTACCGGTGTAATTGGATTTACGCTTCCTATGGATGCTATTTCAAAGGGCGTTGGCATGCTGAAGGACATGTTAAAGGATACAAGGCAGAGTGCAACAGATGCAGCCGAGGCAATCATGACAACAGATACACACAAAAAGGAGTATGCTGTAAAAATCTCCATAGATGGTGTTGAGGTGACAATAGGGGCTATGTGCAAGGGCTCCGGGATGATTCATCCTAATATGGGAACTATGCTGGGATTTATTACCACTGATGCAGATATAGATAATAAGCTTTTGGGCAAAGCCTTAAAGGAAATAATTGAAGATACATTCAATATGGTTTCCGTGGACGGTGATACCAGCACAAATGACACTGTAGTAGTAATGGCAAATGGTATGGCTGGGAATAAAAAAATATGTGATGAAAGCGATGAAGGCTATCAGCTCTTCAGGGAAGCATTGCTCAATGTCAATACTCATCTGGCTAAGGAAATTGCTTCAGATGGCGAAGGAGCAACCAGATTATTTGAGGTAAAGGTTCAGGGAGCTTCTGATAAGTCAACAGCCAGGCTGGTAGCAAAATCCATAGTAACATCTAATCTTACAAAGTGTGCAATCTATGGAAAAGATGCTAACTGGGGAAGAATATTATGTGCCATGGGATATTCGGGGGCATCGTTTGACCCATACCGGGTTGATATAACCATATCCAGTGAAAAGGGAAAACTTAAGCTGGTGGAAAATGGTAAAGCTACTGATTTTGATGAGGAGCTGGCAACACTTATCCTGTCACCGGGGGTGGTGACAGCTATTGCCGACATGAAATCAGGTGATGGTGAGGCTACAGCCTGGGGCTGTGATCTTACATATGATTATGTGAAGATAAATGCAGATTATAGATCATAGAAATAGAAAACAGGAGAAAAGATATGATAAATAATGAGTCGATGGAAATGAATCTGGAAAAAGCCCAGACACTTATTGAAGCAGTGCCATATATACAAAAATTCAACGGAAAAAAGGTTGTTGTAAAATATGGCGGAAGTGCTATGGTGGATGATGACTTAAAATACAATGTAATAAGAGATGTAGCTCTTTTAAAATTAGTCGGAATGGAACCTATTATTGTACATGGCGGTGGAAAGGAAATCAGCTCATGGCTTAAAAGGATAGGCAAGGAATCAGAATTTATCAACGGACTTCGTGTTACAGATGAGGAAACGCTGGATGTGGCTGAGATGGTTCTGTCAAAGGTGAATAAATCCCTTGTGTCTCTTATGCAGCAAATGGGACTTAAGGCTGTAGGTATCACAGGAAAGGATGGGGGACTGTTAAAGACAAAAAAGAAGGTTACAGATGGAATAGATATAGGCTATGTAGGCGAGGTAGTAGACGCAGACAGCCAGATTATCGATACGCTTATTGAAAAGGATTTTATTCCTGTTATAGCACCTATCGGAATGGGTATAGAGGATAATCATGGATATAATATCAATGCAGATGATGCAGCCTGTGCTGTGGCAACGGCCATTAATGCAGAAAAACTGGTATTTTTGACTGATATAGAGGGGGTTTTTGTTGACCCTTCCGACAAATCAACTCTTATTTCCGAGATGTCAATCAAGGAGGCTCAGGAATTTATAGATAAGGGTGTTGTGGGAGGAGGTATGCTCCCAAAACTAAACAACTGTATTGAAGCTATGAAGAATGGAGTATCCACTGTACATATTCTGGACGGAAGGATTCCTCACGGACTCCTTCTTGAGTTCTTTACTGAAAAAGGAATAGGAACAGCAATGGTATAATATTTGTTTTTCCCACACATACTAAGACAAAAGTAATTAAGGAGGATAGTATATGTGGGGATGGATAATTGCCATTGTATCCGGTGCACTTATGAGTGTTCAGGGTGTATTTAATACAGGTGTTACAAAACAGACATCAACCTGGCTCGCCTCAGCCTGGGTAGCAATATCCGGTTTTGGGGTGGCCTTTTTATTATGGGCTGTTTTTGAGAGAAATAAAGCACCCATAATGTCACTTGCAAGGATAGACAGTAAGTATATGCTTTTAGGTGGAGTTATGGGTGCATTTATTACCTGGACTGTTATTCAGAGCATGACGGCTCTCGGACCTGCAAAGGCAGTAATGCTTATTGTCATATCGCAGCTTATTGTTGCATATATTATTGAACTGCTGGGATGGTTTGGCGTAGAAAAAGTAGAATTCCAGTGGACAAGGCTTCTGGGGATTCTTATTTCTATAGGTGGTTTTATCCTTTTTAAGTGGGAAAAGTAAATTTTTTTTAGAGGATATTACTATTGTAAATTTAATCTGACTTAGGTACAATAGGAGTGTGTTTTACCAATGCATATTATTACATTAAAGGTGAGGTGATATTATGCATAGGTTATTTATATGCTGTTTAATGGCTCTTTTTCTTACTGCATGCAACAAAACAGGTGCTGCCCTCGTAACCAAGCAGGAAAGCATTGCCGAAGCAGATCTTTCGGCAGATACCGGGAACGCAGATGATGAAGCTCCGGTAGCGGTCTATGTGTGTGGTGCTGTTAATTCCCCGGGAGTATATTATCTTCTCCCCGAGGCTATAAAGGAGGATGCACTTCTGGCAGCAGGGGGATTTGCCACCGGAGCCAGTGAGAATTATATTAATCTTGCTGAACAAATTACTCCGGGGGAAAAGATATATTTCCCGGAAGAGAGTGAGCTTGATCAAGAAGAACTGACCGGTACAGGTGTGGACTCGGGTGGCCGGGTTAATATTAACAAGGCTACAGTGGAGGAACTTATGACTCTTCCCGGGATTGGAGAGAATAAGGCAAATGCTATTGTGGAATACAGAGAAAATAGTGGTTATTTTTCATGTATTGAAGATATTATGAATATTCCCGGAATTAAGGATGGAGTCTTTAATAACATAAAGGATTGTATTGTGGTTAATTGAGGTGACATATGAAAAAAATATTAGTTGTTGATGACGAGAAATCAATTGTAAAGGGCATAAAATTCAGCTTAGAACAGGATGATATGCAAGTCGATGTTGCATATGATGGCGGTGAGGCTATAGAAAAGGCAAGGGATAATGATTATGATATTATTCTGCTGGACATTATGCTGCCGGTATATACAGGGCTTGAGGTGTGCCAGATGGTGAGAGAGTTTTCGGATGTTCCTATTATTATGCTTACTGCAAAGGGTGATGATATGGATAAAATTCTCGGTCTTGAATATGGAGCTGATGATTATATAACAAAGCCCTTTAACATATTAGAGGTAAAGGCCAGAATTAAGGCAATTCTTAGAAGAAATATAAAGACTTCACCTGAGCAGCCTGAATCCAAAACTATTGAGATAAAGGGTCTTAAGATTGACTGTGACAGCCGAAGGGTTTATATAGACGGAAAAGAGGTAAATCTTACTGCTAAGGAATTTGATCTTGTATATCTTCTTGTATCTAACCCTAATAAGGTTTATTCAAGAGAACAGCTTCTTAAAACAATATGGGGGGCATCATATCCGGGGGACGCAAGAACCGTGGATGTCCATGTAAGAAGGTTAAGAGAAAAGATAGAGGCTACCCCTGCCACCCCAAAGTATATTCATACAAAATGGGGTGTGGGATACTATTTTCATAGCTGATTACCAAATCAGGGAATACAGGTGATTCTTTATATTATCATCAGCAAAAGTAAGCTCAATACTGTTTCTGTATATTGAAGCAAGCTCATTTTCCGTAAGCCCCAGCTTTGATACACATAGATAAAGCTCATCACTCATAGTGGTATGGCTTACGGTTCTGTTATCTGTATTAATACATACGGATAATCCTGTATCGAGAAATTTTCTAAGAGGGTAGATCTCGTCAGAAGATACAGCCCCGGTCTGAAAGTTGGAGGTAGGACACATTTCTATCCCCAGTTTCCTTTCTGCGCAAAGTACCATAAGCTCCGGCTCCTTTATCAGGGCGATTCCGTGACCGACTCGTTTTGCACCAAGACTTAGGGATATTCTTACATTTTCTGCCCGGCCACATTCTCCTGAATGTATGGTAAATGGCATATTATATTTTCTTGCAGCTTCAAAAAGACGTACAAATTTTTCATTGTCAAAAGCTGCCTCGTCTCCTGCCAGATCCATGGCACATATCCCCTGCCCAAGATATGGAAGAGCTTCCTTAAGAACCTGTATATTTGTTTCCTGGGAGTGATGTCTCATGGCACAGACAATAATATTTCCATCTATGTCATATTTTGCTTTTCCCTTCCTTAAACCCTCTATGGAGGCTTCGTATATTTCCCGGTATGTGAGACCTTCCTGCAAAGATAGAGCCGGTGCAAACCTAAGCTCGATATATTTTACATTTTCTGCTGCAGCCTGGGCCATTACATCCATTATGCCAAGTGTAATATTTTTTTCACTTTGAAGACATTTTACCGGCAGGTCAAAGCAGTTAAGATATTCTTTCAGGCTTTTGCAGTTTCCGGGAGCGATAAGACTTTGGGATATCTGTGAAGAAGTCTCTGATAGTTTCAGTGTGTTTTTTACAAAATCCGGTGAGAGTGAGCCATCCAGATGGCAGTGCAATTCTATTTTTGGAAGAGCTTTAATTTTTTCGTATAAATCATTATATTTTTCCATGCCATACCTCCTTTTGAATTACATTTACAGCTATAATTGTATCAGCTTGAAAACCTTTTAACAAGAACCTTGAATGGATAAAACAGGTGTGTTAATATGGAGTAAGCTTCGATTGAATGGAGATGGCAGATTGAAAAAGATTAACATTAGCTTAAGAGCGTTTGTGACATTAATGATTATGCTGTTGTGTGGCATGATGCTTGTGCTTTATGCATTGGTATCCAACAGGGTATATTATGAAAAATACAAAAAAGATGTGATTAATAATATAAAGGAGCAATGTACGAGTTTATCAGATGAGTTACAAAATAACAGATTTGAATTTGATCACAGTATGGCCCTTGCAGGGGAAATCAGTTCGGCTGCAGGGCTGCTCAATGCCAGGATTATGGTAGTTAACAGAGACTACAGGATTGTCTGTGATTCCCGGGAAGAAAGTGATTTGTCATTCATTATTAATCCGGATGTAATAAGTGTTATGACCGGTGAAAAAAAAGAAATTCTTTCTGATGAAGATGCTTTTGTCCATTATATCGTTCCTGTAATTTATGAGGATGATGTCCGGGGAATTATTATTGTAAATGCATCTCTTAAAGGCTTAAAGGAAAATTCCTCAATGAGAATTTCGGGGAACATTACCCTTGGAGGAATTATAATGCTGTTTTGTACGCTGGGAGCTTTTTTGATAGGTTATGCCAGCGTACGGGGAATAAAGCGAATCAACAGGCAGATTGAGAATGCCGGTGTCGGACACCTTGATGAACAGATACCGCTTGAGGGCTTTAAAGAATTCCGTACCCTTACGAACAGCTACAACAATACAATAAATAAGCTTATGGTAATAGATTCAACAAGGCAGGAATTTGTATCCAATGTATCCCATGAGCTTAAGACCCCTATTACATCAATGAAGGTTCTGGCTGATTCGCTGGTTCAGAATGAAGAAGCAGACCTTTCCATGTATAAGGAATTTATGAATGACATTATTGAAGAAATAGACAGAGAAAGCAAGATTATTACCGATCTGCTTACATTGGTAAAAACTGACCGTAAGGATAGTGAGATGAACATAGAAGAGGTTAGTATAAATAACCTCATTGAGGTCATATTAAAAAGAGTGTCGCCTATAGCCCAGAGCAGAGGAATTGAGATAACCTATGAAAGCTACAGAACTGTCAGTGCAGAGGTGGATGAGGTTAAGCTTAGTCTTGCAATCAGCAACATAATAGAAAATGCTGTCAAATATAATGTAGATAATGGATGGGTCAGAGTAACCCTTAATGCTGACCACAAATTTTTCCATATTAAGGTCGCCGATTCGGGAGTAGGAATTCCGGATGATTGTAAGGAACACGTATTTGACAGATTTTACAGGGTAGATAAAGCAAGAAGCAGAGATACCGGTGGAACAGGACTCGGCCTTTCCATAACAAGGAATGTAATCAGGATGCACAAGGGTAATATAAAGCTTTACAGTGAATCCGGAGAAGGGACAACATTTACAATAAAGATACCTATTAAATATGTGGAGAATTAATATGAAAAGATATATACTTATGCTCGTAATGGCTTTTGCTGTCATTTTTACCACCTCCTGTAATAAGGAAGAAAAGGCAGAATCCACAGAGCCCACAGAATTAAATGAAAATAGTATGGCTGATATATATTATCCTGACCTTAAACAGGTTGTAAAAGGAGAAAAACGATACCAGCTAAAACAGCCTGATTCCATTTCATCCTCTGTGGAGGAGCTTATGGCCTGTATTATGTCATACCTGGATGAGAGAATGGAGTATCATACTTATCTTCTGGATGGAGATGATAATCTTACACTCCAGTTTACCTGTAATGGTGAATATGATAAGGAATATATGCTTCTTTCCTATGCTGCTGTAACAAGAACCCTTTTTCAGATAAAGGATATCAATAGTATAAGTATAGTATTATCAGATGAACAGGGTGATATAATAGAAAGTAATTTTTATCTTCGAAATTCATTTTATTTCTACGATTACCAGGATTAAATCCGGAGGTTTATGAAAAGAATATTATTATGGTCGGCAGGAATGTTTGCACTTGGAGAGGTGACTTATATTTGTCGTGGACCTATGGCATTTTGCATGGCTATGGCTATGCTTATTTGCGTTGCCTTAAGCCTTAAGAACAAGGGCAGATTTATCAGGGAAATAATCCATGTGTACATTTGCTTTGCTCTGGGCTT
Source organism: Lachnospiraceae bacterium UBA7589 (assembly GCA_002476495.1). GTDB lineage: Bacteria > Bacillota > Clostridia > Lachnospirales > Lachnospiraceae > Coprococcus_C. The sequence goes on along the minus strand of DLKL01000049.1, from coordinate 48,410 downwards.
TATATATTTTTTTATTTATGAAAGCTTCCTTCCTGTAGGATATGATTGCCCCCCGGAGGAGTATTGTATTGAAATATATGGAATAGTTACAGAGTATTCAATGGAAAAAGACAGCGTAACGATAAAGACAGGTAACGGACCGGGAAGCTATAAGATAATAATATATGCTTTGGGGACACCAGAAGAAAAGTACAATGTTGGTGACAGATATGCATTGGAGGGTGTCGTAAGCAGTATATCTGCTCCCTCTAATCCCGGAGTAATGGATATGAAAAAATATTATTATTCCAGAAATATAATTTTTACAGCCCGGGGAGAAAATGTGACAATTAAACCCCTCCCTGAAACAGGTGGTTCCTTTTTACAGAAAATGGAGGATGTCTGGTACGGTATAGTAAGAAAGATATACGATGTAAGAAACTATCTTATAAATGTTGTGAAGAACAATACCGATGAGCAAACAGGAGGATTTATAACAGGAATTCTTTTTGGGGATAAAGCCGGTGTAGATAGTGAAATTAAGGAGCTTTTCCTGGCAAACGGTATAGGACATATTCTGGTTATATCGGGACTTCATGTTTCTTTGATCGGGGATCTTTTGTACAGACTTTTGTCACGCTGTTTTACCGACAAAAGAGTGGCCGGAATGATTACCTCCGTATCAGTGATTTTGTACGGAATAATGGCAGGGGCAGGTGTTGCAACCATAAGGGCTGTTATTATGCTTCTTGTGGCTTTTCTGGGGGAACAGTTTTCCAGGGATTATGATATGCTGACAGCTATGTCAATGGCATTGGCAGTTATGATAATAAAAAATCCATTTGCCATTCTGGACGGAGGAATGGTATTGAGCTTCGGAGCTATTGGAGGAATAGCCCTGGGAGATTACCTTATAAAAGAATTGTCAATAAAAAAGATAAAGCCCTTTTGCAGAGTAATTAATTTTCTTGCCACGTCCTTGATTATGTCCTGTGGGATCAATCTGGTTCTCACGCCTATAATATGTAATGAATATTATGGATTTCCCTTATATTCAATCTTAATTAACCTTATAGTCACCTCGGTATTTGAGATTATGGTGATTTTTGCCATAGCAGGAGTAATATTATCAATAATTATCGGTGAATGGGGAAGAATTGTTTTTGCCTTGGTGGGAGCAGGGCTCCGGGGGATTATTTCATTGTGCGGTTTTTTTGCGGATATGCCCTTTTCTTACATCAATACAGGATATCTGGGATATGGGATTTGTGCTCTTTGTTATTTGTACATCATTTTTGTTATTATACTGGTTAACAGAAAAATACAAAGAAGGATAAGAGATTACATATATTGCAGACTGCATGTAACCTTTATGGCAAAAAAATGGCATAAAATTATATTTGGGTGCTGCATGGGTGCTCTGGCACTTATGACTGTGACAATTGGTTTTACATATCAAGCCATGCAGAGGGAAATTATTGTATTTGCAGATGTGGGGCAGGGAGACGGAATTTTGATAAGAACAGGACAGGGATGCAATATGGTTATAGATGGTGGCTCCTCCTCTAACAATAATCTGGGGGAATATGTCATAGCTCCTATGCTTAAATATTACAATATGGTGAAGGTGGATTACTGGTTTGTGTCTCATACGGATAAGGACCATATCACTGGCCTTATATATGTGCTTCAGGAAGAAAACTGTGGAATTGAGGTTGATAATATTATTATGGGGGAAAATTATAAGGATGGATACAAGGAAAAGGAGAAGGATGAATCACTGAATGTAATATTGAATCTTGCTAAGGAACGGGGTGTAAATATAATATATATGAATCAGGGAGATTATGTTGAGCTTGATAATCGAAGGATAAGCTGCGTAGCTCCTGTGGCAGGGAAAAAGTATGAGGATAAAAACCAGTCAAGTCTGGGACTTCTTTATACCACCCCGGATATGGAAATTCTTTTTACAGGGGATATGGATTCTGTGGCCATTGATTATATGCTGGATTCTACTGCTATAAATGAGAAGGTGTACGATGAAAAGGAAGAAAAAATACTTATTTTAAAGGTACCGCATCATGGCTCAAAATATTCAATTAACCGGGAATTATACAATATATACAAGGCTCAGTCAGGGGTAATCTCCTGTGGAAAAAACAATAAATACGGACATCCCCACAATGAGACCCTGGAGGCTCTGGAGACGATGGGTATACAAAGCTTTTGCACCGACAGGAATGGGGCTGTAATAGTTAAGTCTGACAGAAAAGGTAAAATAACAGCAGAAGCCTATGGCAATTAAGCTTAGAGCAATTGGAAGATAGGAGCAAAAATGATGGCATATGATTGCCAATAAAAGATTAAATGTGCTATAGTAGAAAATAATAGAAATATGTATTTAATCAGATAATAATATAATAATGAGGAAATGATGTATGGCAGATGCAAATGGTATGTCAATTATAAATGCACAAATAAAATCAGAACAATTTTCCAACCTGTATCTGTTGGGAGGAACTGAGGAATATCTTGTAAAGCAGTATAAGGAGAAGCTTATCGATGCCCTGACTGATGCAAGGGAGTCCATGAATTATGGTGAATTTAAGGGAGATTGTGCAAGAGAGGACGAGATAATATCCATTGCCTCAACAATGCCTTTTTTTGCGGACAGAAGAGTTGTTCTTGTAGAGGACAGCGACTTTTTTAAAAAAGGTAATGATAAGATGGAGGCTTTTTTCAAGGAAATTCCGGAGACAACGGTTCTTGTTTTTTCCGAAAAAAATATAGATAAAAGGTGCAAAGCCTACAAGGAAATCGCAAAGCTTGGAACTGTGGCATTATTTGATACACCTGACGAAAGGACATTGCTTATATGGCTTAAGGGATTATTTACAGGGGAAGGCTTTGCAATTGAGGACAGCGCAGTGTTTAAGCTGCTCCAATATGTGGGAAGTGATATGAACACCCTTTATAATGAAGCGGAAAAGCTAAAGTGCTATGGGATGGAAAAGAAGGTAATAACTCCCGATATGGTAGAATATCTTACAGTTAATCAGATAGAAGGGAAAATATTTGATATGATGGAGGCACTATCCCAAAAGAATAAAAAGAAAACAGTAGAATTGTATTCAGAGCTGGTACATTTACGGGAGCCGGCAATGAGAATACTATATCTTATAACAAGACAGTTCAATATGCTGCTTAAGACAAAGCTTGCCCTGGAAAAAGACAAGCAGGGTGGGAATATTGCAGCTGTGCTTAAGGTTCAGCCCTTCGTAGCAAAAAAGTATAAGAGCCAGTGTGCAGCCTATTCCTATGACGGGCTTGTGGAAATAGTTAATATGTGTCAGAAAACAGATATGGCAATCAAGACAGGGAAAATGCGAGATGATATGGCAGTAGAGCTACTTGTAATGACTTTGCTTAATGAATGACACTAATGCGATAATCAATCCAATATGGGAAAATAAGTAATATAAAGTGATAATAAAAAAGAATCATCAAACCCGGGGATATGGAAAAATCCTGCTTAAGGTTTATGATTCTTTTTTATGTATGGGAATTCTTTGATGATTCCCACAGAAATTATTGAACGGTAATTTAAGCCATCTTGTTAACTGCAAGAGTTAAACGGGAAATCTTTCTTGAAGCTGTGTTCTTGTGGAAGATACCCTTTGATGTAGCCTTGCCAATCTCTGATGTAGCAACCTTAAGAGCTGCTTCGGCAGCTGCCTTATCGTTGTTAGCTATAGCAGCCTCAACGTTTTTAACCAAAGTCTTAATCTTGGACTTAATCATCTTATTTCTTAATGTCTTAGTTTCGATTACAAGAATTCTTTTCTTTGCAGATTTGATATTAGCCATATCTGACTCTCCTCCATAAAAATAATCAATAGTTGTTTATATATCATCACTTCAATCAAGACACGAACAGCTTACCCACACCACCAGATAAGCCGGACTAAAGTGAAATACTCTGTCCGTACACCTTTGCACGCAAGATTTAGAATAACAAAAAGCCTATATTATGTCAATACCTTTAAGAGCAATTTTGCAAAATTGTTTGGCAAAAGAACCGTTATATATGGGCTTTGCGGCTATGAATTGCTCTTTGAATACTCTTTTATCAGCTTATCGTAGTCCTCAATAGGCATAGGCTTGGCAAAAAGGAAGCCCTGGCCTATTTCACAGTTGATGGATTTGAGCATATCCAGCTGCTCAACCTCTTCAATACCCTCACTTACAACTCTGATATCAAGTGCATGAGCCATATCAATTATACTCTTAAGTATACAGGTGGCATTCTTGTCATGAGCTGCGGAACGGGCAAGGAAATCGTGGTCAAGCTTTATGACATCAATAGGTAAGTCTCTGAGCAGGGTAAGTGAAGAGTATCCTGTTCCGAAATCATCCATGTTAATTATAAAATCCATCTCCTTAAGCTGCTTTAGTACATCAATCATCTGGTCATAGTTTTCGGCAAAAATGCTTTCTGTTATTTCGAATTCAATGTAATGATGAGGTATGTAATACCGTTCTACGATTTCCTGTACCTTGGCAAGGAAGGAAGGGTGGGCCAGGGTAACTCTGGAAAGGTTTACCGAAAACGGTAATACATATATATCATTGTTCAGATACTTCCTGAGAGAAATGCAGGCACGCTCCAGCATAAAACAGTCAATCTGATAAATAAATCCGTTCTTCTCAAAGGAAGGGATAAAGGCAGCAGGCTCCAGAAAGCCCTTCGACGGAGAAATCCATCGTACCAAAAGCTCGGCCCCGATAAGATCGTTGGAAGCAATATCATATTTTGGCTGGGCATATGCACAAAATTCGTTGTTTTCCAATGCGCCATGCATGCTGTTCTCAATCTGGGCTTCATCCAGGACTTTTTTGTGATATTCATCATCATAAAATGCGTAGGATACCCCCATGCTGAAGTCAACAGATTTTGCAGCCATCATAGCCCGGTCTACAAGTCGGTTGACAGAGTAGGAATGCATGGTTTCGTCAATAATGAGAATTCCTGTAACAAAGTCTACTACAAATCTGTCCTGAACGGTACGACAGGCATCATGAATCTCACTTTTGATATTATTAAATGTAGCCATAAAGCTGTCCTGACTCTTGAAATGAGTAAGCATTATGTATGTATCACTTATGACTCTTGCAAAAACCTCATCCTTATTAAGGTATTTTGCAAGAACGTCAGCCACGGTCTTTAAGGTTTTGTCTCCGATGGAATGGCCATAGGTTTCATTTATATATTTAAAGTTCTTTATGTTAAAGTAGAGCATTACAAAATCCTCATCAGGATTATCGGAAAGAATTTCCTGTGCATCCACCTTGAATTTTTCGAAGTTTCCATAGCCGGTAACAATATCCTTGTAGGAAGCCTCGGCAATTTTCTTTTCAATGGTGAGGTTTTGCTCTATTTCCTGTCTGAGCCTCTCGGACTTGGTCTGTTTATGCACTCCCGCCGAAATGAGGAAGGAATTGGTTCCGGCACTCCATTTAATCGGAGACATATATATGTCAAGATTTTCGTCGGTAACTTTATTCAGACGGGTAAGCTTGACAGGAGTATTGTCCTGCATCTTATGCAATGGGCAGTCTATACATGGGGAACCCTCCTGGTACATACTGCTGTAGCATTTTGTATTAAGCCTCAGGTTAGGATAGTAATCAGTGGCAGATTCATTAAAATACATAACGTCATAGCTGTCTCTGTCCACTACTACGATAGGATTTTGAACCAGGTTAAAGGTTCTTATGGTATCTTCCCTGAGCATAGCCATATTGCGCTGATTCTGTTTGGAACATATTGCCTCAGCAATAAGCTTAAATATAAGCTTAAAGGTAGATAGTACAGAAGCAGACCAGGTACCGGACTGATTCATGGAATAAAAGCTTATATATCCGATAATTTTGCCATTGAGAGTTATTCTGGATTGAATAAGCCTTTTCACACCCATTGACTCAGGATTCATACTGGAATAATTAAGCTTTATAAGGGAGGTATCTGAGGAGTATACCATTCCGTCGGTACCAATGGAATCAAGCTCCTCAAATACGGATGCCGGAGTATGCTGGCAGATGTCTCTGTCATTGTGAATTCCCTCCCGGCACCATTGATGTGTACAGTCAACAAAGCTGGTGTTATATCCGTATTCCCACACACAGATTTTGTCAATATCATAGTTATCACCGATTATTTTCAAGGCTTTTTCAATGGCAGAATAGTTATTGATGCTGCCAAAAAGGATAGATAAAAGCTCGTTTATTATTTTCTCTTCAGCAGATTCGATTGCCTTTTCTTTATCACGGTTGTTTTTATATTCGCCCCGCTCCATGGTCTCCTGATAACAGGAATATTGATTCTTGCCATTGAGCTTTGCCTGATATAAGGCAGTATCAGCATTTTCAAGAAGAACGTTATAAGGTATCGGCTCATTGGTAGAAGCAATACCAATACTTAGAGTTACCTTGCAATTGTTGCTGTCACCGGGATATTTTTCACTGAGTCTGTTTGCAATAAGCCCGGCCTTTTCACAGGCAACATTGGTATCCAGCAGATTTGTAAAATATACGCAGAATTCGTCACCACCAAGTCTGCCGGCAAGATCATAATCGCCGGTATATTCCATGAGGGCATTGGCAATGTCCACAATGACCTCGTCCCCCTTAAGGTGTCCGTAGGTATCATTGATATTTTTAAAATCATCTATATCCACCAGCATAAGCACATTATAGCTGTTGCTGTTAAGCTCACGGAGGCTGGACTTAATTTTGCTCTCTGTGGTAGCTTTATTAAGTAATCCTGTCATCAGGTCGGTTTCAGCCTTGGAAAGCAGCTTTTGCTGTTCTATTTTCTGTGAGTGGATATTTCTCAGAAGCCCCACAACTCTGATAGGGTTATTGCTATCGTCATAAATTGTGGAAAAAGTGGAAAAATACCATTGGTATCCACCGTTTTTGGTATTGAGCTTAAATTCTGTGGAATAATATTCCATACCCTGACGGGCCAGTTTAAAAAGCTCCTCAAGTGCGCTCTTTGTATCCTGTGAAACCAGGGCAGAGGATATCATATTTTCCGCCGGATTGTAAATAATGGACGAACCTTCAAAAATATGATTGAACTTTTCTGCAAAGGTTACAACATCCTCTTTTATATCGTATTCATAGGGCAGCTCCTCGGATATATCCGAGATAATCAGGTATTTTTGCTCCTCAAGCATAGCCTTCATCTCGGCAATTTTCAAATCAGTTATATCGCTCATAACAAGGTTGACTACAGGGAAGCCCTCAGACATTTCCCCTGCTCTTGCGAAGATGGCATTGACCCATTTTGTTGTGTTATCTGCACATTTGATGCGGAAGTTGACTATTACGGAATTGGTATCCTCGGTTAAATCCGCAAGGGCATCAATGACTATGGAAAGATCCTCGCCTAATACAAGAGGGAGAGTGTGCTTTCCGAATTTGGAACGATATTCCTTAGGTGTATAGCCGCACATCTTATAAAAATAGTTGTTGGCCCAGGTAAGGGTAAGGTTATTATCAAGGAGATGCTTGCTTACACCACTGGGAACAGTATTGGCAAAAATTTCAAGGTCTGTCTTTGCCTTTGCTGTCTCACTGGCAGCACTTTCCAGATTGGTTATATCGGTGAAAACACATTGCAAAACGTCACGTCCGTCATTGAGAGTGAAGGCCTGACCATTGTTGAGTACAGTAAGTATAGCACCGCTTTTGGTGACAATCCGGTGCTGGATACTGACCATATTGGATATGCTAAGCTGGTAGTTGATGGACGCAATTACCTCGGCAAAATCTTCTACATAAAGAAGGTTATCCAGAGTACATATTTTCCTCGAAAGCTCCCTTGGGGAATAGCTGGTCATGGTGCACAGCCCCTGGTCAAAATCCAGTATATTGTATGGTGCGGTTGTCTCCAGAACCAGGGTTGCAACTTCGTTGCCGCTGACATAGTTATTGCTCAAATTTTTCACCTCTATATAAAGAAAATTTGTCCGTAAAGGACATAAAATATCAGTCTTGATTCATTTGTAAATTCTGCGCTGCAGATACGATAATTATAGAATAAAATGCCTATTATATCAAGGAAAAAGTAATGGAAATGCTTTCTTTACATAAGCGCTTTTAGATGGTACAATGAAAATTAATCATGATAGGAAAAAAGGATAATTTACATTCATGGATAATTACAAATTACATCAGGTTATTGCCAGCATATCGGTGACTGTATTTATTATGTCTGTAGCAGTGTGTATTATGGTATGTAACAGGAGTGTGTATGATAAAACTTTCAACGAATACATAGACAGCCGTGAAAATGACAGCAAAACGGGACAGGATGTGACAGACGATGTTACAAACAACATATCAGAGTTTGAAACAAGGGTAATTTATAAGCAGCTGGCAGATTCCTTTACATCGTTTTTCAGTGGTGATTACAAGCTTGCTGGATATGAGCTCTCCGGTGCAAATATAGAAAAGCTCAGACATCTTAAGGCATATTACAGATGGGCATGGATTATGGCAGTTGTAAGCCTGATTACCGGAATGAGGAGCTTTGCCATTCTGGCTAAAAGAAGGTTGTATATGCCTCTTACATATGGTGCTTTGGGAAGCATAATTATGACAGGAATATTTACATTAGTTATGGCTTTATCAGGAAGCGGTATGGGAATGCAGCTTAAAAATATGATATTTAAAGGGGATTACAGCTATTTTTCCGAAGGAGACGTTTTGATTTCGATTTTTCCACCTGATTATGCCAGGAATATGCTGCTGTTTTACATTGCCATTATTCAGAACCTTGCACTTTTAATGGTGCTTATAAGAGGGATTATTATTTTCTGTGGTAGACCACACAAATTCTAAGTGATAAAATTATACGGAGGGCGAGTATGAATAAAAGATTAGAAAACTGGGTGAACTGGGTATTATATGATGAGCTTGTAAACGGCACACTCAATGCACCAAGACATTTGCTGGGTATACATGATTATGGAGACGGGCAGGTAATAACAGTTTACAGACCTCATGCAAAACAGGTGTGTGTTACTACGGTTACAGGTAAGAATCCTATCGAGATGGAGGAGCTTGCACCGGATTTGTATGGTATATATTTTAAAACAAAAAAGTTTAAAGGAAATAAGTACAAAATCCGGACAACATATCAGGACGATACTGTGGTGCTGACAGCAGATTGCTATGCATTTACAAAGGAAATTATAACTGATTACGATATATATCTTTTTGCTGAGGGAAAAAATTATGACATTTATGAAAAGCTTGGAGCCCACCCTATGACCATGGATGGTGTTAAGGGAACATATTTCGCTGTGTGGGCACCTAATGCCAGAAGAGTGTCGGTTGTGGGAGATTTTAATATGTGGGATGGAATGCTTCACCCTATGCATATTCATTCCGCATCAGGAATATATGAACTGTTTATACCGGATGTTATGCCGGGGGCTGTATATAAGTTCCAGATACTTACAAGAACCGGGGATATTCTGTATAAGGCGGATCCATACGGAAATCAGGCGCAGGTAAGACCTGATAATGCCAATATCGTTACAGATCTCACAGGCTTTAAGTGGTCTGACGGAAAATGGGTAGAGGACAGGGATAAGGTTTCCAGGGTTGAAAGAATGAAGATGCCTATGTCTATATATGAGGTTCATCTCGGCTCATGGAAAAAGAAAATCGAGGATTCTGATTTTGGATTTTTTAACTACAGGGAAATGGCTGAACAGCTGGGCAACTATATACTTGATATGGGTTATACCCATGTGGAGCTTATGGGCATAGCTGAATATCCGTTTGACGGCTCCTGGGGATATCAGGTTACAAATTATTATGCACCTACAAGCAGATATGGTACACCTGGGGATTTTATGTATTTTGTAGATTATATGCATTCACTGGGGATAGGGGTTATACTTGACTGGGTACCGGCCCATTTTCCAAGAGATGCCCATGGACTGGGAAGATTCGATGGAATGCCTTTATATGAGCATGCCGATCCTAGAAGAGGGGAGCATCCTGACTGGGGCACATATATATTTGATTATGGCAGGACTGAGGTGGCGAACTTCCTTACAGCTAACGCATTGTTCTGGGTTGAGAAATTTCATATTGACGCCCTGAGAGTTGATGCAGTTGCATCAATGCTTTATCTTGATTATGGAAAGCAAAGCGGACAGTGGCTGCCTAATAAGGACGGAGGCAATGAGAATTATGATGCCATTGCCCTGCTGCAGAACATTAATGCGGTTATGGAGGAGAGAAATCCCGGGGCATATCTTATTGCCGAGGAGTCAACTGCCTGGGCAGGGGTTACTGCTCCCGTATCCCTTAAGGGATTAGGCTTCCTGTTTAAGTGGAACATGGGATGGATGAATGATTTCCTTGAATATATGAAGCTGGATCCGTATTTCAGGGCATTTAACCATAACAAACTTACCTTCAGCTTAAGCTACACATACTCAGAAAATTATATTCTTGTAATTTCCCATGACGAGGTAGTGCATCTTAAGTGCTCCATGATTAACAAGATGCCGGGCTTTGAGGTAGACAAGTTTGCAAACCTCAGAACCGCATATGGATTTATGTATGGACATCCGGGAAAGAAGCTGCTTTTTATGGGTCAGGAATTTGCACAGCTGAGAGAATGGAGTGAAGCGAGGAGCCTTGACTGGTTCCTTTTGGATAAGCCTTTGCACAGGGAAATGCAGGCGTTTGTGAAGAAGCTCAACCATATTTATACAACCTATGATGCATTGTATTATAATGACAATGAAACCATGGGCTTTGAGTGGATAAAATGTGACAATGCAGAAGAGGGGATTGTTGCATTTGTAAGAAGAGGAAAAACTGCAAAGGATCAGCTTATGTTCGTATGTAACTTTGTTCCTGTGGAGAGAACAACACATATGATTGGTGCACCTTGTCTTACCTGCTATGAGGAGATACTTAACTCTGATGCAGAGGAATTTGGTGGAAAGGGAAGATTAAATGGCAAAGTAAAGGCTGTGAACCAGCCATGTGACAGGATGGATTATTCACTGTGCCTTACAGTACCTCCACTTTCCGTAATGATATTTAAATATGATTATGTTTCTGCTACAAAGTAAATTATGGCTTGCAGCTGATGACAGTATAAGCTGACAGCAAAATTTTACGAGAGATAAATGCATATAAGGGGACAGCATATGGAATACAGCCTTGCTGTCCCTTGAATTTTTTGATGGAAAAGAGAAGTGAAATGTTTAAATTATTGAAGCTATTAAAATTTTTAAAACGGGCTGTGCTGCTGCTTTTAATTCTGGGGGGAGCAGCTTTCCTTGTATGCGTCGGTACAAACATATATGTAAGGTGTAAGGTTAAGGACAGGATTATAGATGCAAAGGATGTAAAACAGCTTGAGGATGTAGACTGCATAATTGTTCTGGGAGCATCCGTTATTAATAACGAAGAACCGAGTCCGATGCTGGAGGACAGATTAAAAAAGGGAATTGAATTATATTTTAATTCTGATATTCCCAAGCTCCTTATGAGTGGAGATCATGGCGGTATGTATTATGATGAAGTGAATGTCATGAAAAAATATGCCATTAATGCAGGCGTTGATTCAGAAGATATATTTATGGATCATGCAGGATTTTCCACCTACGAGAGTATGTACAGGGCAAAGGAGGTATTTGGAGCCGAAAGGGTAGTTATTGTTACCCAGCGGTATCATTTAACCAGAGCTTTGTATATTGCCGAAAGGCTGGGACTTGATGCATATGGAGTGGCAGCAGAGGATATAAGCTACAAGGGACAGGGCTTCAGGGATATAAGAGAATTTTTTGCGGTTACCAAGGACTTCTTCTTTGTCATTGCCAGACCGGAACCTTCAATTACCGGAGGACACATAGATATATCCGGGGATGGAGATGTGACAAATGACCATTGACAGGGGAAAAACCTTCGAATAATTAGATTTGACACAGAAAAAATACTAATGTATAATTAATCGTACTATGCTTATGGGTTAATTAGGCAAATTTTATTTTTTAGGAAGGACAAGTAAAATGGCAGAAAAGAAAAATATGCTGACCTATGAAGGTCTTAGAAAATTAGAGGATGAGTTGCAAAATCTGAAGGTTAATAAACGTCAGGAAGTTGCTCAGAAAATAAAAGAGGCTAGAGAGCAGGGAGACTTGTCTGAGAACGCGGAATATGATGCAGCCAAGGATGAGCAAAGAGATATTGAGGCGAGAATTGAGGAGATTGAAAAAATCCTTAAGAATGCAGAGGTTGTGGATGAAGAAGAATTCGATGCAGAGACAGTAAACTTCGGTTCTGAGGTTGTTCTTCTTGACCTTGATATGGCAGAGGAATCTACCTTTAAGATTGTCGGTTCAACAGAGGCAGATATTTTAAAGGGCAAGATTTCTAATGAGTCTCCTCTCGGAGAGGCAATTATGAAAAAGAGAGTAGGAGACATTGTCAGTGTTGAGGCACCTGACGGAGTATTCGAATACAGAATTATTGAGATTAAGAAAAATAACTAGGCATATGCTATAACCTATATAGAAAGAGAGATTTATAAAAGTGGCTGAGAATAATAATCAGAATAACCAGAATAAGCAGCAGGATGTAAACCAGCTCCTGAAGGTAAGACGTGAAAAGCTGCAAAACTTACAGGATGCAGGAAAGGATCCTTTCCAGATTACAAAATATGATCAGACTCACCACACAGATGAAGTGAGGAAAATATATGAGGAGCATGAGGCTTTGCTATTGGCAGGAAGAGTAGCTCCTTCTACAGAAGGACTCTCCGAAGAAGAAGCAAAGGATGCTGTCAATGCTGATTACAATGAGAGAAGAAGCATTATGGATGCTTCTCCTATTAATGTGTCCATAGCCGGGCGCATGATGTTTAAGAGAGTTATGGGTAAGGCATCGTTTTGCAATATTCAGGATCTTGCAGGAAAAATTCAGGTTTATGTTGCAAGAGATGCTGTTGGTGAGGATGTTTATGCAGACTTCAAAAAATCTGATATAGGAGATATATATGGTGTAAAGGGATATATTTTCAGGACAAAGACAGGAGAGATATCTATTCATGCCCAGGAAATGACCCTGCTTACAAAGAGCCTTCAGATTTTACCTGAAAAATTCCACGGCCTTACAGATACAGATACACGTTATCGCCAGAGATATGTAGATCTCATTATGAATGAGGACAGCAAGAGGACATTTATTAACCGATCAAAAATCATTGCCGCGATAAGAAAATTTCTGGCTGCCCGGAATTTTCTTGAGGTTGAAACACCAATGTTGGTATCAAATGCAGGTGGAGCAGCAGCAAGACCGTTTGAAACCCATTTCAACGCCTTAGGCGAGGATCTTAAGCTGCGTATTTCTCTTGAGCTTTATCTGAAACGTCTTATTGTTGGCGGACTTGAGAGAGTTTTTGAAATTGGACGTGTATTTAGAAATGAGGGGCTTGATACAAGGCATAATCCTGAGTTTACACTTATGGAGCTTTATCAGGCTTATACAGATTATAATGGTATGATGGATCTTACAGAGAATATGTACAGATACGTTGCATCTGAGGTTCTTGGAACCACTACTATAACATACAACGGAATTGAGATGGATCTTGGAAAACCTTTTGAGAGAATCACCATGGTTGATGCTGTTAAGAAGTATGCAGGTGTTGACTGGAATGAAATTAAGACTCTTGAGGACGCAAGAAAAATAGCGAAGGAAAAGCATGTTGAATTTGAGGAACGTCACAAGAAGGGTGACATTCTTAATCTCTTTTTTGAGGAGTTTGTCGAGGAGCATCTTATCCAGCCTACATTTGTTATGGATCATCCGATTGAGATATCACCTCTCACTAAGAAAAAACCTGATAACCCTGAATATGTTGAACGTTTTGAGATGTTTATGAACGGATGGGAGATGTGTAATGCATATTCGGAGCTTAACGATCCTATTGACCAGAGAGAACGTTTTAAGGCTCAGGATGTCCTTGCGGATGCCGGTGACGAGGAAGCCAACCACACAGACGAGGATTTCCTTAATGCACTGGAAATCGGTATGCCACCTACAGGTGGCATAGGATATGGCATTGACAGACTTTGTATGCTGATGACAGACTCACCTGCTATAAGGGACGTGTTGCTGTTCCCGACGATGCGAAGCACAACCTAAAAAATCCAGTATTTATGCGGGTTTGAAGGGCGTGGGATGGTCATTTGACCATTATTTTGACCATCAAAAGCAATAGTCATAACAAAGAGTGTACAAGGATTTACAATTTTATTGAAAAGCAAAATTAAAAGATAAGCACTACTTAGAGGATATTTTCTAAAGAAATTTAGAAAGTATCCTCTTTTTGCGTTATGGAGAAAAAATTTGAAAGGAGATATGAGTATGACAGGTAAAGAAGCACCTAATAAAAGAAATATGCAGAAGTTTGTGAGATATGCGGAAGGAGCCAAGATGTATAGTATGGGTTTAAGCAAATTCCAAGAGTTGGCTAAAGATGCAAAAGCATGTTATAAGGTCGGTCAGCTGGTTTTGGTCAATACCGAAATACTTGATGAGTATTTGGAGACATTCAGAATTGTAGAAGATGATTTTTATAAGTAGGTGAATATATGGCAGTTATATTATCGCCTCGTGGAAATGAGGCATCCAATATGATGAAACGATTTTTAAGATATGAAGAAGCAGCACAGTATTTTGGAATAGATGAAACGCTTATTGTTGCATACGCAAAGGCAGCAGGTGCGGTGTACCAATTATCCAAAATAAGATTAATTAAGATTGAACCTTTGGAGGACTATATGAAGCACTTAACGAAAGTAGGAAGATCATCTAAGCTAATTCAACGTAAATTTGTGAGGGTAGGTGAAGGAACACTTATTTATAATATTGGACGCAATCGTTTTATTGAGATGGCAAGAGCAGCGGGAGCAGTATATAAGATAGGTGATAGTAAGGGAAGTAAAGTACTTATTAGACTAGATGTGTTTGATGAGTATATGGAGCAATTTAGAGAAAAGCCTGTGGAAATGAAGCATCCGTTATGGAAGGAGGATTAAGGCATGGGATATTCATATAAATCATATTCAGACACAAAAGAAGTGTTTAAAAAGTTTGTGAATGCAGCTGAAGGGCAGGCAGTGTATGGAATAAGCAGAAGTCATATTATGGAAATGGCAAAGAAAGCAGGAGCTGTTTATAAGGTTGGAAATACTGCACTGATAAATACAGAAATATTTGAGGCATACCTGGAGCAGTTCAAAGAGAATCCGGTGCCGTTGCCTAAGTACATAGTAGATAAAACGAAGCTAAATAAATAAAAACACCAGTTTTTGGTGTGATATTGAGAAAATACACCAAACCAGTCCATATCCAAATATTTTTTTCTGGTTTATGATATGTGTGTCCGAAACAAACGGACAAAAACTGAATATCAATTGCAGGTTCGCAGTAATGCGGTACTCGAGAGAGTAAAGTGAAAATTCCGGGGCATTCACCTTGAGGATATACAAACACAACTTTCACATTAGTAGTTCGATGGACTGAGAAGTGAAGAACGAGAAGTTGGTTATGAATCTGGTAAAAGGAACAAGGATGTTGCGGAAGGATAATAACCCATATGGGGCACAGCCCTAATCCTCACAATGGCAGAAGAGGAGATAGTTCTTATTTGAAAGAGCGTCGTGAACACGAAAGTGGCTTGCCTGCAATTCCCATGTGTACGGGCGATAGAGGGGTTCGGATGAACCAGAGTACACCTACATGCTTCTAAGAAGCTGTCCTGACTGAACTTGTTTTAGCAGGAAATATAAGGAGGATGTAGACATGATAGGAATTATTTCAATGGCATTTGCTTTATTAGGTTTACTTATGACATGGTCTCTTGCTAAAGCCGCAGGTGATGCAGATAAACGGATTGAGGAATTCTATCAGACTTTTCTTCTTGGAGAGGAGAGTCAGGATGGGAGTGGTTCAAAAAGAGTTCAGCAGACGGCATAAGCATAAGTTGTCAGCAGAAGAGAAACTTGAAAGGGATCTTAAGGATTGTATGAAATGCAAATACTTCTGGGGAAATAATAACAGGTGCATCAATAATAAGTGCTATCGGGAAAAGAAAAAAACTGAGATTAAGAAACTGGCGAGTGAATGCGATAGATGTCCTTATAATAATGGCAGTGGATATTGTTTCCCTTGTATGAAGAAAATCCTTGGAAAGTAGAGGCAGTAATGAATTTCAGATTTAGATTGAAAAGGAGGAAGCAGACGATGAATAACAAAATCGAAGTAATTGGTATTGACCACGGCTGGAGTAATATTAAAACCTCTTCACAGGTATTCGTTACCGGCGTGAAGGAAATTACAACTGAGCCTGCATTATTTGATGGCGTTCTTGAGTATAAAGGAAGATATTACAAGGTCGGAGGAAACAGACAGGAAGTAAAAAGCACAAAGACAGAGGACGATACATTTTATCTTTTGACTCTGGCAGCGGTTGCGAAGGAATTAAGACGAAGAGGCTTGTGTGAAGCAAAGGTGTTCTTGGCGGTAGGATTACCACTGACACGATTTGGCAACGAGAAGTCCGACTTTGTAAAGTATCTTACAGCGGAAAAGGATATTGAGTTTCTGTTTGAGAATATCAGGTATCA
Organism: Lachnospiraceae bacterium UBA7589; assembly: GCA_002476495.1. Taxonomy (GTDB): domain Bacteria; phylum Bacillota; class Clostridia; order Lachnospirales; family Lachnospiraceae; genus Coprococcus_C. Next base: position 31,695 of record DLKL01000049.1, on the reverse strand, counting down.
TGTGGTAATTGAAAATGTTGCAGTATTTCCACAATGCTATGCGGCAGTTGCGGATAAGTTTCAGACCTTCAATAAGAAAACCTTGATAGTGGATATCGGCTCATGGACGATTGATATTATGCCGGTTGTAGATAAGGTCCCGGACGAATCAAAATGTGTGACCATTCCGAAGGGACTGATAACCTGTATGAGAACCATCAACGAGCAGTGTGTAAGACAGTTGAATGGTGAACTGGATGAGTCTTTTATTCAGGACATCATGAGATTTGGCAGGTGTGAGATAGACAGAAAGTATTACGACATTGCGAAAGCAGAAATCGAAGCTTTTTGTGAGAAGGTGTATAACTCAATCAGAGAGTATGGATACAACTTATCTACAACACCCATTGTATTTGTAGGAGGCGGGGCATCAGTAATGAAATTGTTTGGAGGACTTTCGCAGAGCAATATTACTTATATTCTGGATGTTAAGGCAAATGCCAAGGGCTATGAACAGTTGGCAATGATGGCTCTCAGAAAGATGAAGAAGCTGGCATAGGGGGGTGTATAGGATGTCATTAGAGCATATTGTAAAGCATACTTGCAGATTTAATATTAAGAATCCTCAACATCGAAAGGTCAATGAAGTTCTCGCAGGATTGAGTCCGGATGTATGTAAGTCAAAGAGCCAGTTTCTGATTGATGCGGCAGAGTATTATATCGACCATTTTGGTAAGGAAGCTTTTGTGACAGTATCCAGAGACGAGCAGGAATATGTTACGAGAACCGAGCTTGAGAATCTTAAGAGGCAGATGATTGATGCAGCAGTCAGTGCCGCAAAGGATGAAATCATTCGAATCAGCTTAGGCGCAAAGGATGAAGCAGAAACTGCATCCTATATTTCACGAACCCGGATGGATTCTCAGAAAGAGGAAGAAGAACCGCAGGATGATGATACGATTTCAGATTATGCATTAAGCTATTTGATGGATGGAATGGAGGAATAGGAATGGCAGGAAGATTTTTAGCCGGATTTGGCAATGTATTAGTAGCTATATTGAAAGCAATCGCATGGCTGATATTAAATGCGTTGCAGTTGGTTCTAAATGTGGCAAAGGTCTTCCTCTTGCTGTTAGGACTTGTCGGCAGACTGTTCCTCGCATTTGTGAGAGCAGGAACACCATAGGAAGGAGGCGGTAACATGAAGACATTTGCAAATTACCGAAAGAACCGGAGATTGGTACAATATTTCTTCAGAATGAAGAAGATATGTGTATAATGGAAGGAGAGTAGTATGCATCGAGTACGGGACAGACCCAAGGTATGTGTCCCGTGTAAATAGAAATGTTCACACAGTAAGAGTGGACAGGCACGGAACACATTAGCCTATCCTTCTTATGGAAAGGGATGGGTGATATTATGAAGAGATTATTTATTATTCTTTTATCCGTAGCAGTTTTGACATTAGCTGGCTGTAATTCCACGGTGAATGAAATGACGGAAGCAGATATCAGCAATGAAGAAACAAAAGAGACAGAGGAAAGCAAGGAGCCGGTTATTGCAGAAGAAAGTAAGGTGGAAAGCTCTTCTGAAAACGAAACAGAGTTCCAAAGCAATAAGGATGAAGCTGAAAGCAGTGAAGCTCCTGTAACGGATGATACTGAAAATCAGCCTGTTTCTGAAAACAGAGAGAATCAGACAGAACAAAGAGAAGAAACACCTGCATCCACAGAGCAAAGGGAGGAAACACAGTCCCCGGTTCAGACATCGGAGCCAACTCCAACACCTGAACCGACACCAGAGACAACCCCGGAGCCGGAATATACACCGGCAGGATACAATCCGGGTACTGTGGTATCACTTGCCATTGCAAAGTGTCAGGCAGGAGGTATGATTACTACGCAGGATAACCTTGCAAATGCCTTGGCAGAGGGCAGAATTACGCAGGAAGAGTATAACGAGTATTATCCCTATGATGGTTTGGAGAGCAGCTACTACAGTGTGTTTGTGGAAACTGACTTAAATATAGCCAGTACGACTTCCGGACAGCCATTAAGAAGTGAAGACGCTATTGCAACTTACATAGCGGATATGCTTCTTTTGGAAAGTAATCCGGTGTTCAATGTGGTATATGCGGGTGTGTACTCCAGAAATGGAACTGACTTCTATGAGTTCCGATGTCTCAGATAACAAATAAACAATAACAAAAGTTGCAGGCCATGAAAGTGACCTGCTTTTTTTGTGCCCATTTTTAAGGAGGAATGAAAAGTGAAACAAAAGTTTAGAAGATTTATGGCAGGTTTTCTTGCTGTTCTTACGATGTTCACCACATTGTTCTCTAACGGAACAACTGCATTTGCAGCAAGTCCGAGTGCGAATATTGCCTTCTGGAATGCTTCTGTAAAGAATACCGGGGAGGTAAGTGAGTTAAAGGCAGGCTACAATCATGGTAAGATTTTGTACTCTATGATTGATGGCAATGCAGCTTACTGTATGAATTTTGGACTGGCGGCTGATGGTGGTCAGCTTATGAACAGCTATGATAATCCGAGCACGAGTTTATCAGCAGCACAGGAAAAACAGCTTGCATACTGTCTGTACTTTGGATATGGATGTAACTCAGCTACAGCACCAAGCAATGATCAGTGTGACCAGTATATTGCAACACAGGCAATGGTATGGGCGATTGTGGCAAATCTTTTTGGAACAGGTTCCGATGATTCGGCAGCTAATAAGTTATGTGCATCAGCACCTAATCCGACCAATTCTTACGCTTACTATACAACGCTTAAGAACAATATCAGTGCATCTTATTATGCTACAAGACCAAGTTTTGCAAGCGCAACCAAGAGTGGAGCAACCACTTATGAATTGAAGTGGAATGAGAGTAATAAGAGATTTGAAACAACTCTAAATGATTCCAATGGAGTGTTGTCGAATTTCGACATTTCCCTCAGTGGATATTCTGTAGAGAAAAGTGGTAACAGCGTTACGATTCACACAACATCTGTGAATACTACAGCTACCACGGCAACCATGAACTCAACAGCAGGAGTTGTGGAAACAACATCAAGCTGCGTGTTCTGGCTTACCGGAAAGTCAGGCTATCAGGAGTTTATTTCTGAGAAACCATCAGCAGACCCGGTGTCAGCGTATTTCAAGGTCAAGACTGAGAATATCGGTTATGGAAAGATTACCAAGCAGGACGAGGAGAGTGGTGTGAAGCTTCCCGGTGCAAAGTATGGTATCTATACTGACAGTGCGTGCACCAATAAGGTTGACACAATTACTACCGGAAGTGATGGTACAGCTACTTCCAAGGCACTTGTGGCAGGCACTTATTATGTGAAGGAGATTCAGGCTCCGAAGGGTTATGTGATTAGCGGAAAGGTACACACACTTACTGTTAAGGCAGGTCAGACAACTTCCTTTACTGCAACTGATAAGGAACAGCTTGGAGTACTGACTATTTACAAGGAAGGTGAGGTTCTTACCGGATGGAATGGAAGTAACTTTACTTATGAAGTAAAGAAATTACCGGGAGCAACATTTAAGGTAACTGCCGGTGCTGATATCTATAAGGCAGATGGTACAAAGGTTTATAGTAAGGGAGATTTGATTGCAGAAAACCTTGTAACAGGTTCTGACGGTCTGGTTGTTCTTACAGACCTTCATCTTGGCTCTTATGTGGTAACGGAAACAAAGAGCATTGATGGATATACCATCAATACTACTCCCGTGCCAGTGAATATTGAGTACAAGGACCAGAATGTGGAAGTACAGTATGAATCAGCAACCATTCAGAATACAAGACAGAAGGCAGAGGTTTCTGTAGTAAAGAAGGACTCTGATACTGCAAATCCGTTAGATGGCGGTAAATACACTTTATACGCCGGTAATGATATCAAGAACTATGCAGGTCAGGTTATCGTTACCAAAGGTACTGCACTTCAGACAGTCACTACAGGTGAGAATGGTAAGGCAGCATACACTTTGGATTTACCGATTGCAAACAGCTACTATATTTCTGAGTCACAGGCTCCTTATGGATATGTGAGAAACAGCAGCGATGTATACAGCTTCAACTTCAATTACCTGCCAGAGACTACAGCCAAGGCTACTTTCAGCCATGAGTTTGCAAATGACAGAACCACTGCAAAGATTCATATCTTCAAGGTGGATAAGGAAACAGGTCTTCCCGTACCACAGGGAGATGCTACCTTAGAAGGAGCAGTTTACGGTTTGTATGCCCGTGATGATATCATGCATCCGGACGGAGCAACCGGAGTCGTATTTAAAGCGAACGATTTGGTAGCTACCATGACAACGGATGCCAATGGTGATGCGGAAGTGAATAACCTTTATCTTGGAAATTACTATGTAAAGGAAATCACTCCACCGGAAGGATATCTTTTAGATGAGGAAGAGCATGATGTAGTCTGCGATTATGAAGGTGATCTTGTTGCGGAGGTATCAAGAAGCACAACTTCCAAAGAGCAGGTTATGAAGCAGCCATTCCAGTTGATTAAGGTATCTGATAATGGAGATGATACAGAAGCTCCATTGCTTGAAAAGGCAGGCTTTACAGCTTACCTTAAGTCATCTTTATCCGTAAAAGAAGATGGGGGTTATGATTTTGACAGTGCAACTCCTGTTGTAATTGGTGCAAATGGAGAAACTGAAGCTTTCACAGATGAAAAGGGACATCTGGTAACCATTCCTATCCCTTATGGAACTTATGTGGTAATTGAGACAGTAACTCCTCATAACATGGAGACAATCAAGCCATTTGAGGTTCATGTTACGGAGAATCATCCGACAGAACCGCAGGTCTGGAGAGTGTTTGTGGACAGAGAGTTTACAGCAAAGCTTCGTGTGATTAAGAAGGATGCAGATACCAAAATGACGGTTCTTATTCCTAACACAGAGTTTAAGATTTTCAATATGGACACCAATAAGTATGTGGAGATGATTACCACTTACCCGTCCAAGAAAGTCCATACTTCATTCTTTACTGATGCAGATGGTGATTTGATTTTGCCGGATGTATTACCTCTTGGTAATTACCGTATTGAAGAAGTGGCAGCTCCTTTTGGATATGTACTCAATGAAAACTATGTGGAAGTAAAAGTGGATACTGATACTTTCTACGAAGTGGAACCTGACACTTACGAAGCAATCATTACTGTAGAGTATGAAGATGCTCCTGCTGTTGGTGAGCTTGTAATTGAGAAGAAGGGCGAGGTACTGGATGCATATAAGGGCGGTTTATTTGCAGATTCCGAAGATAAGGAATTTGTTTATAGAGAAGGTTCCCTTGCCGGTGCTAAGTTTGAAATCTATGCAGCTGAGGATATTTACACAGCAGACATGCAGACAGATGAGAACGGAAACCGAAACAAGTATTATGCAGAAGGTGATCTGGTTTCAACCGTTGTAACCGGGGAGGACGGAAAAGCAAAAGTTTCAGACCTTCCTCTTGGAAAGTACAGAGTAGTAGAAGTGGAAGCTCCTTACGGGTATGTACTGAACAAAGAAGAGCAGTATGTAACTTTCGTATATGTGGATGATAAGACTCCTGTTATCAGGGAAAGTCTGACATTCGCAAATGACAGACAGAAGGTTGATTTATCCGTAGTAAAACTGGATGGAGAGACCGGTTTGCCGGTTTCCGGTGCTGAGTTTGGCTTATATGCAGCGGAGGATATTGTAAATGTGGATGGTAAGGTAATCGTAGAGAAAGATACTTTACTTGAGGTAGCAGTATCTGATGCAAATGGCGATATCCAGTTCGTAAAGGATTATCCTCTGGGTCATTACTATGCGAAGGAAATAAAGGCACCTGCAGGATATGTATCATGCGATGATGTGATCGAATTTGATGCAGAGTATCAGGGACAGGAAGTGAAGTATGCAACAATTATAGCAAACTTCCACAATATGCCTACAACTTTTGAGTTTACAAAGGAAGATATTACAAGCGGTGCAGAGCTTTCCGGTGCAACACTGACTGTTCTTGATAAGGACGGAAATGTGGTTGATACCTGGACATCCAAGGCAGGGGAAGCACATGTGATTAAGAAGCTTGTAGTAAGTGAATCTTATGTGCTTCGTGAGGAATTTGCTCCTTACGGATACCTTAAGGCATCGGATGTAACCTTCACTGTAGAGGATACGGAGGAAATCCAAAGCGTTGTTATGAAGGATGAAGTTCCTACCGGGTCAATCATCATCAACAAGGATGGAGAGTTCCTGACAGACATTAACCTTGTAAAAGGTAAGTGGTATGACTTTGTATTCGATTACTTCAAGAAATCTCTTGCAGGCGTTACCTTTGAGGTTTATGCAAGAGAGGACATTGTAAGTCCGGATGGTCTTGACACTGTATATTATGAGGCTGATGAGCTTGTAGCAACCATTGTTACAAATGACAAAGGAATAGCCATGATTAGTGATTTACCGCTTGGCAAGTACTACCTTGTTGAGACTGCAACTATCGAGGGATTTGTACTTGACAGTACACCAATCGAAGCAGATCTTTCCTATATCGACCAGAATACCAAAGTGGTATATGCAGGTATGGATGTAACCAATGAGAGACAGAAGGTACAGATTACTGTTATCAAGAAGGATGCTGAGACGAAGAAGGCTCTTGAGGGAGCAGTATTCGGCTTATATGCAAAGGAAGATATTTTCGATGCTGATGGCAGACTGATTGTAGCTGCTGATACTTTCATTGAGAAAGCAGTAACCGGAGCTGACGGAACAGTAACCTTTATTTCAGACCTTCCTCTCGGACAGTATTATGTGAAGGAAATGGAAGCTCCTGCAGGATATGTGAAGACCGATGAATGCTTTGATGTGGATGCTTCTTATCAGGGTGGTGATGTGGAAGTAATTGAATTTGAGGCAGAATTTGAAAACTATCCTACCAAGCTTGAAATTTCCAAGACTGATATTACCGGAGAGCATGAGCTTAAGGGTGCAAAGCTCTCCATTATTGATGCTAATGGAAATGTGGTTTACAGCTGGGAGTCCGATGGAACAGTTCATGTCATCGACAGAATTCCTGTTGGCAAGTATATCTTAAGGGAAGAGATTGCCCCTTATGGATATAGAATTGCAAATGATGTGGAGTTTGAGGTGACTGAGACAAAGGAAACTCAGAAGGTATCCATGAAGGATGAGCTTGTGAATGGAAAGATTATCATTGAAAAGACTGACGAATATACCAAGAAAGGTATTGCCGGTGTAGAGTTTGAAATCCGTGATAAGGATGGCAATGTGATTGAAAAACTTGTGACTGACAAGAATGGTCATGCGGAATCCGGAGAACTTCCGATTGGTGTATTCAAGGATGGCGAGTTCGTGGAGGATATCAAGTATTATGTGGTCGAGACTAAGGCTGCAGAAGGGTATATCCTTGATGAGACCATTCACGAGGTGGTATTACAGTATGGCGATGCAGCCCCTGAGGTTGTGACTTATACACTGAATATTACGAACAAGCCTACGGAACCAAAGCTTCCACAGACCGGGGATAACTTCAATACTTGGCTTTTTGCCGGACTTGGTTTGGCTGCAATGTTAGCAGGAGCAGGTGCTTTCTTCTGGAGAAAGAAGGAAGACGATGAAGTAACTGAATAATGTATTTTCAAAGAGGTGTAGGCCGAATGCTTACACCTCATATTTTTTATGGAGGATGATATTTTATGATGAATTATGAGATTTTTAAGGAAGTCGTGGCAGAGAAGTTTATGGATTATATGCCGGAGCAGTATCAGGGAATGAGACTTCGTGTTGAACCTGTCAATAAAGTAAACAAGGTTCTGGATGGTATCACATTAGTGGGAAGCGGAGCAGGAAGAAGCGTATCTCCCACACTGTATATTAATCACATGTATGAACACTATCTTGAGACAGAGAATCTTCAGGAGGTGTTACAGAGTGCTGCCAGAAGAATGGATATGGCATTCAAGGAAATGCCCGAAGTAGGGGATGTGAATCTTGAAGGTGCAAAGGATAACATTGTCTTTCAGGTTATTAACACATTGCAGAATGAAGATATGCTCAGGGATATGCCGCACAGAGAGTTTCAGGATTTGTCCATTATCTACCGCTGGGTGGTAAAGGTGGATGAAAACGGAATCCAGAGTTCGGCGATTCGCAATAATCTTGCGGAGCAGCTTGGCATGAATGAAGAGCAGCTGTTTAAGTGCGCTGTGGACAACACAAGGCGTATTTTCCCGCCGACCGTCAAATCCATGAACGATGTTATTCGTGAAATGTTTATCAGTGACGGTATGCCTGCTGAGGTTGCAGACATGATGATCGGTGAGATGCCGGAAGATAAGATGATGTGGGTAATCAGTAACGACAGGGGCATTAATGGAGCAGGTTCCATGCTTTATGAAGATAATCTCCATAAGCTGGCTATGAAGCTTGAAACAGACCTCTATATTCTGCCTTCATCCGTGCATGAGTGCATCGCAGTATCTACAAATGTTGGAGACCCTTATGAGCTTGCAGAAATGGTAAGCGAAATCAACATGGGACAGGTAGCCTTGGAAGACAGATTATCCAATCAGGTATATCACTATGATAAGGATGCAAGAAGACTTACCCTTGCAACGGATACTCCGAATAAGAGACTGGATGGCATGGTTGCAGAGGCGCAGCTTATCTATGACAACGGAAAGTCCAGATAGGAGGCAGACTATGGAGCAGGAGATGACCGTGCAGGAACTGATTGCTCTTATGAATGCCTGGGAAGGGGACTTTATTTTACAGATTGAGCTAAAGGAGGATGATGCGAATGGGAATCGAAAAGAAATCTCAGATGGAAGCAGAAGAAGCCTTTAAGCTTGATGTGGTTAGAGTAAAGCTTGTGAAGGAGGCTCCGTTATATTCGGAGCTTCCTTTACAGAATCCCTACGAAGCAGCAGCCACTATCGGAGAGCTTCTCTGTGAAATGGACAGGGAGGTTGTCTGTGTAGTCAATCTGCAATCAGACCTGAAACCGATTAATGTTACCTTCGCAAGTATTGGTGCACTAAATGAAGCATTGGTGCATCCGAGGGAAATACTCAAGGCAAGCATTTTGTCAAATGCAGCGAGTATTATGCTCATTCATTCGCATCCAAGCGGAAATCTGTTTCCGAGTAAAGAAGATACGATGATAACCGACCGTATGAATTCCGTCTGCGAGATGGTGGGTATCCGGCTGGTGGATCATCTGATAGTAGGAGGCGATAATAAGGAATTTTTTAGCTTTAAGGAAAAAGGACTTATGGATAATCCAAAGATCTCCTATACAAGTGATTACAGGAATTTCAGTTTTACCAACAGTCTTGTGGCAGAACGGGAGAAAGGAAGGTAGCGATGGAGGATAGATTTACGGAAGCAGAATTAGCCATTGCAAAAAGCGTGGATTTGACCGCTGTTGCCTCTTATCTTGGTTATACGGTAAAGAAAGTGGGGCATTATCATACACTCAAGGAAATGGACTCTATCCGGATATATGATAAGAGTCACTGGTTTCGGTGGTCAAGGCAGTACGATAAGGGTGAGAATGGCGGGTCACAGATAGATTTTCTAAGGGTGTTTTGCGG
>DLKL01000049.1:0-22079 GCA_002476495.1 Lachnospiraceae bacterium UBA7589 | reverse complement strand
GCTGTATGGTGGCTTCTGGATTTTGCTGGATACCGGAGAATTGAAGAGAAGGATAGAAAACCACCTCTAAAGTATCAGGTGGAACCGGGCAAAAAGCCGGAACCCAAAAAGTTTGAGCTGCCAGTACCGGCACTGGATAACTGTTTTCTTTATTCGTATCTGAATCAGGAGCGGGGCATTAGTAAAAGTGTTATCGACTACTTTATTTCGCAGGGGCTTATTTATGAGAGCAGGCATTACCACAACATTGTATTTAAGGGTAATAACAAAGACGGTGTTACGAAGTTTGCAAGTATGAGAGGTGTGTTCGACAAGGAAGGAAAGCCTTTTAAGTGTGATGTGGCAGGCAATGATAAGGAGTATGGTTTTAATGTTCCTAACGATGATAGTTCGGAACTGGTTGTCTTTGAAGGGGCGATAGACCTGATGAGTTATGTGGATATTTTCTCGGATTATGAGACCAACAAGCTGGCTCTTGGGATGCTTGCAGATGCACCGCTTACTACTTTCCTAAAGGAGCATCCTCAGATTACCTCCATTAAGTTTTGTCTGGATGGTGATGAGCCGGGAAGAAAGGCAGCCCTGCAACTTACGGAGAAGTATTATGGGTTGGGATATGATGTGGAGGATTGTCCGCCGCCTGCCGGATATAAGGATTACAATGAGTGGTTGGTTGGGACGAAGCTAAATCTTGAGGTGAGTCAAAAAGTGACGCNNTTTGCAAAAAGTAGGTCAAAAAGTGACGCACTTTTTCAAAAGGTGGGTCAAAAAGTGTCACACCTGTTTAGCAGGCTCAACATTGAATCAAAAAAGGTGAGTCAAAAAGTTGCGCACTTTATCAAAAAGTGAGTCAAAAAGTGACGCACTTTTCCAAAAGGTGAGTCAAAAAGTGACGCACCTATATATTATTGGGGGTTTTAGGGGGCTTTGCACCCCTAACCAGATGTATTTTGGATGGATATCCAAAATGCGTATCTGGCAGAGGACAGGGCTTTGCTCTGGACTCTAAAGGCTCCTGAAAAGTTTCTCAAAACACAGATAAGGAGGTGTGGTTACAGCAATGGGAACAGGAGATGTAAGCATAACAGAGATTCGACAGCCGGAAGAGTTACTGGCATTCATTAAGGACAATGAGATTTCCATAGTTATGACGGATAAAGAGGCAGAGATGCTTCTTGGCTATATGGAAGGGCATGACTATGTGGTGGGTTTTGCAGAGGGAAGGCTGTATCGTGGAGATTTGGATGATGTGCCCGGAGAGATAGTCTGGGATGATGATTTTTCCGTGGATGATTTGATTGATACAGTTTGTGAATGGAATTATGAGCTGATTCTTGATATGGATGCAGAGAGGCAGAATCCGAAGAATATGGTGGACTTTTCCAATAAGCAGAGCAAGTATGAAAGTCTGAAACAGGAGGAAGCCGTACTGGATAAGCTATTCGACCAGACAAAGTACAGAGCCGGAATTGAGAAGCTGGCAGAGGAATTAGCTAATCAGTTTATTCAGAATCTGAATCAAAAGGGATTAGACAGTTCTGTGAAACAGCTGGTATCAGATATCCGTCAGCCTGCCATTAGTGGAAAGGCAAGGTGATTGGATGGAGAGGAGGCAGCACAGTATCAGTAAGTTACTTAGAATGACACCGGAGGAAGCAAAGCTCTTGGAGGAGAAAGCGAAGCAGGCGGGAATGACAGAGTCGCAGTATCTACGGCTTATGATTTCCCAGAAACCGAATGACTATCCGGAGGTCCGGCAGCTACTTCGTGATTTAATCAATGAGGTAAACCGGATAGGTGTCAATATCAACCAGATTACACACAACCACAATGCAGAGCTTTATTCCACGGATGATAAGGAAAGGCTTATTGCCTATATGCGTAAGCTGAATGTTGCTGTGGCAAAGGTGGTGGATATCGTTGGCAATCAGTAAGATTCTTTATATGAAGGACTGTGGCAACCATTTTCATGGCAAGCACTTAAAACAGTCTTTGGATTATGTAATGAATCCGGAGAAGACACAGAACGGGAGACTGATTAGCGGAATGAACTGTCAGCCGGATACAGCCTTCAGACAGATGATGGATACCAAGAAAGCGTTTGGCAAGGTGGATAAGCGTCAGGGCTATCATCTTATCATTTCCTTTAAGGAAGGTGAGGTCAGTCCTGATACCGCCTATGAGATAACGCAGAGGTTTGTGAAGGAATATCTGGGCAGTCAGTATGAAGCAGTTTATTGTGTTCACGATAATACGGATCATATTCATGCTCACATTATATTCAATAGTGTCAGCTTTGTGGATGGCAGAAAGTACCGGTATGAGAAGGGTGACTGGGAGCGGGATATTCAGCCCATAACCAACCGCTTGTGTGAAGAGTACGGACTATCTACCATTGATATAGGTTCAAAGGATGAAGAGCGGGACCGATACAGGGAACACAATGATTATCGGGATGGCAGATTTGTCTGGGGTAAGATGATTGCGAGGGATCTGGATGCCTGTATATTACAGGCTGGCTCCTTTGAGGAGTTTATGGAACTGCTTCGGGATAAGGGATATGAAATCAAGCAGGGAAAACATCTTGCTGTGAAGCCGCCGGGAATGGGCAGGTACAGAAGATGCAGAGCCTTGGGAGATGATTATACCGAGGAGAGAATACGACAGAGGATTGCGGAGGAAGATTTATCTTTTTACCGGTCGAATAAGGAGTTTAAGCCGGAGATTGTAAAGTGTTATGTCAGAAGGTATAAGAGAGCAAGACTGACCGGATTGCAGAAACGCTACTATGCAAAACTGTACCGGATTGGGAAACTGAAGAAGCGTCCTTACTCACAGGTATGGAAGTATAAGGATGATATAAAGAAGATGGAAAAGCTTCAGCAGCAGTATCTTTTTCTCGTCCGGCATGATGTACACAGTGTAGAGGAGCTTGCATCGGCAATGATGAATCTGACGGATAAAAGAAAAGAAGCCTCTGCGGACAAAAGCCGGGTGTACCGGGCAAAGCAGAGGTGCAAAAGTCTGTTTGATATTGCAGAGCAGATGGATTCGTTAGAAGGTGCGGAAAAGAGTTTTCAGAATGGGGATAACTTCTTTTCGGAAGAACACGCACAGTGGACAGAGCTGTCAAAGCAGCTTTTGGATGAAGGATATTCCTATGAGGAGATTAAGAAGCTTCGGGCATACTATAAGGAACAGATTGCTTATGTGACTGCGAGGGAACGGGCATCTGCAAAAGAGCTTAATCTGGCGAAGACAATCTGGAGAGATATGGTAAGCGATGATACGAACCTTTCCGAAGATAAGGAAAGAATCCCTGAAAAAACCGAAGAGAGAACGAATATTAAGCAGCCTAACAGATAGGCTGTATTTTTTTGGAGGTATTTATGGAACGAAGTTTAGAAGATTCAATTAAGAATAAGACCTATATTGATAATCTGCGAAGTGCGGCAAAGTACAGCAAGGAGGTAATCGACCTTGTGGAAGCGGATATTGAATATGGTCTGACAATGGAACAGACGAAGCTCTACTTAAAGAGGGAGATCAAATTTCCTCAGATGAAGCTTTTGTCCCAGTGCCTTAGAAAAGGGGCAGATGAAGCCTTTATTGAACTGCTTACCAAATATGATATGAGCGGCTATCAGATACAGGTTGCGATTGAATTTATGGAGAAGGGTATCTCCATGGAGAATATCGAAACCGTAATTGCCAAAGGAGAAAATCCGCTGGCGATGCGTAAATCGTTTCAGACGATGCTTGATAAGGTAAAACAGATTCAGGCAAATGCTGATGTGTCACCGGATTATGTCAGAGGTCTTGTAAAGCAGATTGAAGAGGCGGTTGAGAAAATCCAGTTTCAGGAGGAGCGTTACGATGAACTGAATAAGAAGCTCAAGGTATTTGAGAATTCCAAGAAGGATGAGGAGGTTCATAAAGGGCTTGTAAAGAAGCTGGAGGATACGGAAGCAGAGTTAAGCGGTCAGCAGGACCAGTTAAACAGAGCGAATGCTACGATAGCAAGACTTCGTGAGCAGATAGATGAAAAAGAGAAGGAGATGGAGAAGATGCAGAACCGAATTGATACCTTGGAAGATAAGCTGCTTGAGAAAGCAGCAGGTGCGACAGTCAAGCAGGAAGCCCCGGAGAAACCGGAGGAAAGTAAGGAGCCTTTAGGCAATCAGACTGTATTTGATGAAAAGCCGGTTGCAGAAAGATCTTATCAGATTCCTGTGTTTTACCAGTTGCCAGTGGTGGATGCAAATGGCAGGGTGATTCAGCATGTGCAGGTTGAAAGAACTGTCAGAAAGGCAAATACGGGTGCGTTTACCGGGCTGCTTGGCAAGCTTGGATTTATGAAAAAGTCCCGACAGGATATTGTGAAACTGTTAGCCAGTGGTGATCTGGTTCCGGCACAGCTTGTGCAGATAAGAAGTGCCATTGAAAAGGGACTGACAGAATCACAGCTTGTAGAACTTATCAATAACAATGTTTCGGCAGAGAAGATGAAAGAAATCATTGATATTGCGGTTCTTGAGAACAGTATGGACTATTAGGAGGAAGCGATGGGTTTAACGATTATTAATGAGACAGTAACAAGTCTGTGTAAAACAAAGCATGGCTTTTCTGACAAAGAAAAGGAATTTGTTGTTCAGTTTGCATTCCGAAGCGGAGACAAGACCTTAACCAATCAGCTGATTGATGAACTGGCTGCCTGTGAGAATGAGCAGGAATCCGAAAAGGTAATGGAACAGTATATGAGTATGATTGACATGAAGCCTGTATGGGTAAGTCAGATTGAGAATCTGCTGGTATCCATTGAGATGTACCGGATTGAAGAGGAAAAGGCAATCAACCGTCTTGCGGAAGTGCTTACCGCTTATGGAGTGGATGTAACGGAAGAACAGGTCAGAAGGGCAGATGCAGAGGAAATCAAGGAAAAGGTCAATGAGAGCAGAAGCAGGCAGGAGGAAGAGGACGAAGAGACCAAAGAGGAAGAACAGTCCGAACAGTATGCTCCGAAATGCACTCTCAGGGAACCGGTGTTATAAGGAGGGACTTATATGGCAGAAGAGATTCAGGAAGCGGTACAGATTATCCGTGTAGCCTATGACGGAATTGAGATTGCAATGAAGGTGGGCAGTGGAGGATTAGGTGCCATGCAGAAGGCAATCGACTTTTTGAAGGGAATGCTTGACTATGAGAAATCGCTTGGTAAGACATCCATGCGAAAGCTTCTGATGAAGGGCGGCGACCTTCAGGTGCTGCAGTTTGAAACCAAAGATATGAAGAAGGTTGAGAAGATGGCAAAGAAGTACGGGATTTTATATTCCGTATTGCCGGATGTGAATAAGAAGGATGGTCTCAGTGAAGTTATCTTTCATACGGAAGCAGTGCCACGAGTGAACATGATGATACAGAAGCTCAGCTTTGGTCGTATTGCAACATTTGATGACTACTTAAAAAACGGGGATGAAAAACAGCTTGGCAGGCTGATGGATTTCCTTAAGAGTCAGAAAATGGGAAACGAGAAAGTCCACACTGCGGAAGGGGCGAGAGCCAGTGCTGCCATGGACGGTCTGATTGAAAAGGTAGGGCTGTTTGCCATGGAGAAGCAGAGTATCAGTGTGGACGCAGTACAGGAGAAGTTCAGTATTAACCAGTCACAGGCAGAAACAGTGTTAAAGCAGTTGGAAACGATAGGTGTTCTGGGGGCAAAGGATGAAGCCGGAGAGCATAAGGTTATCATGGATAAGGATGCTTTTATGAACCGGATTAAGGGCTATCAGAATCTTGCGGAGAGAATGATGGCAGTATCGGCATCCAAGAATACAAATCTTTCAGATGTAACAATCAGTAAGACATTGATTGTACAGGAGAATGATCATGCGGTTAAGACCAGAATCCCGGGGACCTGGGGAGAGAATGCAAGGTATGTCTGGATTAACAAGGAGAATATCATGGATATTCATCATGGCAAGACTATGTTGACCTTCATTGACAGCGGTAAGAATTATAAGATTTATGATGAGGAAAACAGGGTTGTGGAAACCAAGCGTGGCGAGGAACTGTACAGTCATTATGACAAGGTGGAGGCTTCCGTGCGTGAGAAGTATGAAAAGACGCAGGCAAAGGAAACAACCAGGACAAAGACCGGGCAGCAGAAAACCACCACAACCGTTAAGAAGAGGTAGTGCCTATGCAGACAAGTAAGAAGAAACCTTCCATGGTATTTTTGTTACTTGGTGCAGTCTTTGCCGGGTATCTGGGATATCTGATTGGGGGAGCTTGGGAGGAAGGCATAGAGCTTATGGAATTTCTTGACAGGTTCAGTGCTGTATGTGAAGCTCCGTTTGCAAATTATTTCAATGAGAATACAGTGAAAATGATAGCCATAGTTGTAGTTGTCTACGCTATGGCTGTTGTTATGTATTACACCAGTCAGAGGAATTATATGCCCGGCAGGGAATTTGGTACAGCCAAGTTGGAATCACCGGCGAAGGTTAACAAGATTCTGATGGATAAGGATGAAAACTTTAACCGTATCTTAAGCCAGAATGTGAAGATGTCACTGGATTTCAGGAGGCTTAAGTTAAACGGTAACATTCTTATCTGTGGCGGTTCCGGTGCAGGAAAGACATTCTATGAGGTAAAGCCAAACCTGATGCAGATGCCCCATAACTGTTCCTTTATCTGTACCGATCCGAAGGGAGAAATCCTAAGAAGCTGTGGTCAGATGTTAAAGAACAATGGCTACAATGTGAAGGTTATCAATCTGCTTGAGATGGATAAGTCAGACTGTTACAATCCGTTTTCCTATATCCGTGAAGAGACGGATGTGGTAAAGCTTATTACCAACCTTATCAGTAATACGACTCCGAAAGGGGCAACCCCTTCCGACCCGTTCTGGGAGAAAGCGGAGGGCTTGTTTTTACAGGCAATCTTCTATTATGTGTGGCTGGAAGAAAAGCCGAGCAGACGAAACTTTGAAACGGTCTTAAAGCTGCTTGGAGAAGCAGGAGTGACGGAGCAGGGAAAGCCTTCAAGGCTGGATGTGCGTATGATGTTTCTGGAAGAGAACTCGCCGCTTGGAGCGAATCACCCGGCGGTAAAGCAGTACAACAAGTGTATGCGTGGTGCAGGCGATACGGTCCGTTCCATTATTATCAGTGCCAACTCAAGACTTGCTTTTCTTGAGAATAAGCAGGTATTAAGGCTTTTATCCAAGGATGAGCTAAACCTTGCTGATATCGGTATTGGTGTAAACGGGGATGGGGAGACAAAGACAGCGCTGTTCTGTGTCATACCGGATAGTGATAAGTCTTACAACTTTATCATTGGTATGTTATACACACAGATATTTCAGGAGCTGTATTATCAGGCGGACTTTAACTGTGGAGGAAGACTCCCGATTCATGTCACATTTATGCTTGATGAGTTCGCCAATGTCGCATTGCCGGATGACTACTGTTCCCTTCTATCCACCATGCGAAGCAGGGAAATCAGCTCGATTATCATTATTCAGAACTTTGCACAGCTGAAGGCGCTGTTTAAGGATACCTGGGAGACGATTCCGGGCAACTGCGATACCTTCATCTACCTTGGAGGCAATGAGCAGAGTACCCATAAGTATGTGTCGGAGCTTTTGGGCAAGGGCACGATTGACAAGAAGTTAAGCGGAGAGACAAAGGGCAGACAGGGAAGCTCATCAAGAAACTATGATGTCCTTGGTCGTGAGATATTTACACCGGATGAAGTGAGAAAACTGGATAACAAGAAATGCATTATTTTTATCCGTGGGTTCGATCCGATTCTGGATAATAAGTATATACCGTTTGCACATCCGATGTTTAACCAGACTGCGGATGGAAAGGGAGAACCCTATGTGCATCAGATAGATGTGAATAACAATCTCATTGGTCCGCCTTTTGAAATTCTGTCAAAGCGTGCAGTGGAGCATTATGAAAAGCTTCAGAAGAAGGGAGAGAATATCTATATAGATTCTTTGACCTATGATGAATTTATGATGCTGGGAGATTTGGAACTGAGCAGGCGTTTCTCGGAGCTTGAGGAAGAAAACGAGAAGGCAAAGCTCAACAGTACGCAGGATAATGAACTGGAGTATTCCGAAGAGCCGGAGCAGGAGCGTGTGGATGAGATACCGGATGAAAAGAAAGATACGGACTGGGAGGACAGCATTACGAACCGTATGATGCACTGGAATTATTCCGAGGAGCAGAAAGCGGAGCTTCGTAAGGCAATGGATGCCAGAATTCCTAAGTCTGTGATACTATCCTTCTTTTATCCGAAGACATCGCCGGGTGAGATGGCTAAGATACGGGAGCAGTATCTTTCGGAGCATTAGAAAGAGGGAGGTGGTTATTAAAACAGCATGTCGGAGAAAGTCCGACCTTACTTTACTTACGGGGATTATCCCGTTTTCATAGAGAAACTAATAGCGCAGGAATAAGCCGTGTATCAGAAGGATATGCGGCTTTTTTCTGCCCCAAACTTAAAAAGGAGATTTTTGATTATGAAGACAGAAAAGGTAACAGTAACAACAAACAACAAAACAAATGGAGGTAGCAACATGAAGGGATTTTTTGGAGGAATGAAAAAGAAGTTAGTACCAGCTTTATGCGGTATGGGAATGATGATGAGTCAGATGACCACAACCTGCTTTGCGGCAGGAACTGGTACTTCGGCAGTTACACAGCCGCTTGACAATCTGAAAACACTGGTTATCGCAGTTATCGGTGCGGTCGGTGTCATTATCCTTGCGAAGAACGTAATGGAGTTTGCTCAGGCATATCAGCAGCAGGATTCTTCTACCATGAACTCTGCTCTTAAGGGTATCGTAGCCGGTGTTATGATGGCAGGTATTTCTACAGTGTTGACATTCTTAGGCTTCTAAGATGCAGGAGGAGTACCCCAAAACGGTAGGAAGGAGATGTAACAAGTATGGATATTTTTAAACTTGGAGACAAAATCCTTGCTTTGCTTGAAATGGTATTTGGTTTCTGGAATAACCAGATATCACTGGTATTTTCAATGCTTGGACAGTCGCCCGTGAATTTCAAGGGCGGCGGTCCGTGGGCAATCATTGAGGGAATAGAGCCGATCTTCGTAGCGGTTGGCTCTTCCCTGGTAGTATTGTTCTTTGTCATAGGTTTTTGCTCGGAGAGTGTGGATGTGAAAGAGGAAATGCGATTTGAAGCAATTCTTCGTATGCTTATCCGGTTAGGACTGGCGGAATGGTTTGTGGCAAATAATGTCACGATTATGAAGGCATTCTTCACATCCATAGGAAATCTGGTGAATCTGATGACCGCCGGAACAACAGTCACACTGACCATCGACAGCACCCAGGCGGATGTTATTAAGAATCTGGGATTTGGAGAAAGTCTGGTAATGCTCATTCTGGCAGCTTTATTGTCCATCATTGTCATTATTTGTGGCTTTTTCGTTATCTACACGGTATATTTCAGGTTCTTAAAGATTCTGATCATAGTGCCGCTTGGTGCGATTGCATTCTCAACAATGGGTGGAAACAGAACGGTAAGTCATACAGCAGTTACTTACTGTAAATACTTTTTATCCGTTGTGTTGGAAGCAGTCACCATGGCACTTGCGATTATCGTGTGCAATGCCTTTATCAGTGCAGGGCTTCCGTCCTTTACGGGCAGCTATGCGGACTGGGCAAAGACCCTTATTTACCTGTGTGAAATGACATTTACGATTGCCATGACAGTGGGCAGTGTCAAGGGTGCACAGTCACTGACAAGCAAAGCATTAGGATTATAAGGAGGGTGCCAGATGGAAAAGACATTAAACTTACAGAGCCAGTACGGAGAAGAGATAAAGGTTTCTCTGGAAATCAATACTTATCTGAATAATGGGTGTATGTATATAGGTCTTGTAGAGCAGGGGGAGTATCCGGAGCCTTACGGGGATTTGACTGTAAATCTCATGGGTAAAGTCCCTGACTACTGCGGATATGTGGACCTTAACAATATGCCGGAGCTTGAGAAGTTTATCGCTGACAATGCGCTGGGCGGGTTTACGGGACTTATGAAACGAAGCGGGTTTTGCAAATATCCTCCTTATCTGTTCAATGTGGACAGACTGAGGGAACTGTGCCCATATGGGATGCAGGTGTATGAAGCGGGTATTGGAAAAGGCAGGGAAACAAAAGTGACAGAGAAAGCGAGGTGAGAACATTGGTAATTGAAATCAATAAGGATATTGACCGCTATCAGGAAACCGTGGCACTTGGACTTACTGCCAGACAGCTTATGTTTTCTGTGGCAAGTGTGGTAGTAGGCGGAGGACTGGTTCTTCTGCTTTATAAATATATCGGTCTTACGGGAGCAGCCTATGTTGCAATTCCCTGTGTAGCACCGATTGCCCTTGGCGGGTTCTATTCCTATAACGGGATGAACTTTTACGAGTATATGGGGAAAAAGCTTCAGTTTATGTTCTATAATAAGGCTTTGACTTATGTGTCAACTGAGAGTGAGCAGACAATTAAGGCTTACGAGACAGAACAAAGTAACACTGGTAAGAAGAAAAAAGCCGGGAAGGGAGCAAAACCGGAAGTAACCGACAATACCAGGAATAAGGAGGATTTTGAGGCTATGAAGAGAAAAACAAAAGGTATTCTGATTGGAATGATTGCGGCTGTGGTTGCAGCTGTGGCAGGACTTGTTATTTACAAGGCAACAAGATAAGTAACCAGATTTGATTGACTTCCTTTGGGAGCAATCCGGGCACCAGCCGGGGTTGTTCCCGGTGTGGTGCGTGAATCCATAAGGAAAGCGTAAAGCAGAAAGGAAGGTAGAAAAGATATGGGTTTATTTGCAGACGGATTTAAGGAGCTTAAGAAAGCCAGCGAGCCTTTGTATAAAACTCCAAAATCCATACAGGAAACCATTGAGATAATGGCAGTTGCGGAAAATGGTATTTTTGAGGTCGCAAGAAACAGATACAGCAAGTGTTACCGTTTTCAGGACATCAATTACACAACTGCAACCGAAGATGAGCAGATCGGTATTTTTGAGAGATACTGCAAGTTCTTAAATTCTCTTGACTGTAATTTTAAGATTACCGTGAATAACAAGAATAAGAATATGATTGACCTCAGAGAGAAGGTGCTGCTTGCCTATTGTGATGACGGATATGACCATTTCCGTAAGATTTATAATGATATTATCGAGGAAAAGATTCGTGAGGGAAGACAGGGTATTGAACAGGAGAGATACTTAACCATCACGATTGAGCGTAAGAACTTTGAAGAGGCAAAGGCACAGTTTGCCACTTTGGAGGCGACCATTCATAAGGCATTTATTGAGCTTGGTGCAGAGATTGTACCGCTTTCGGGTGATGAAAGAATCAAGGTGCTTTATGACTATTACCATCTTGGAGATGAAAACAGCTTCAACTTTAGTCTGAAGGAAGCAAAGAAGGTAGGAGCAGATTTCAAGAATGATTTGTGCAACGGAATGATTAGGTTCTTCCCGGATCACTTTGAGGATGAGAGCAAGTTCTGTAAGGCACTGTTTATCAAGAAGTATCCGAGCAGTCTCTCAGACCGTTTCATCAATGAAATTACTTCGCTGCCGGTTCACTCCATTACAAGCATTGATGTGGTTCCCGTACCGAAGGATCTGACGACAAAGACCTTACAGAAAAAGTATCTGGGTATTGAATCGGATATCATCAAGCAGCAGAGAGTCCGTAATAAGAACAATGACTTTTCCACAGAAATCTCTTATGCAAAGAGAACCGAGAAAAGGGAGATTGAGGCGATTATGGATGATGTCAGGGAGAACGACCAGTGTCTGTTCTATGTGGGCGTGACAATTATTGTTATGGCGGAGAGCAAGAAGGAGCTTGACAGTATCTGTGAGACAATCGAAACCATTGGAAAGCGTAACAGCTGTACCATTGATACGCATTTCCTGAAACAGAGAGAGGCATTAAATACAGCATTGCCGATTGGAGTAAGACAGGTTGAAACAATGAGAACCATGCTTACACAGTCTCTTGCAGTATTGATGCCTTTTAATGTTCAGGAGCTTAACGACAGCGGTGGTAATTACTATGGTATCAACCAGATAAGTAAGAACATCAATGTGGGAAACCGTAAGAGACTCATCAATGGTAACGGATTTGTATTCGGTGTTCCCGGTTCCGGTAAATCCTTCTTCTGTAAGATGGAAATGGGAAGCGTATTCTTATCCGGGGATGATGAGATTATCGTCATTGACCCGATGAACGAGTATTTTGACATTGCCGAGACTTACGGCGGAACGGTTGTAAACATGTCCACTTATACGGACAATTATGTGAATCCCCTTGCCATGGATGTGTGGAATCTTGACCAGAACGATACAAAGGGCTGGGTAAGAGAAAAGGGTGAGTTCATGCTTGGTCTTTGTGAACAGTGTATCGGTGACAGCTTAAATTCCCGTCAGAAGTCCATTATTGACAGATGCGTGAGAAAGCTTTATATCGACATTGCCAGAAGCAGGGAGAAGTATATTCCGATTATGAGTGACTTTTATGATTTGCTTTTGGAACAGCCGGAAGAGGAAGCAAAGGATATTGCATTGTCCCTTGAACTTTTCGTAAGCGGTTCTCTGAATATCTTCAATCACCAGACAAATGTGGATGTGGATAACAGATTTACCGTGTATGGTATCAGAGACCTTGGTGCCGAGCTTAGTCCGATTACCATGCTTGTAATGATGGAGTCCATCCAGCAGAGGATTGTGGAGAATGGAAAGCGTGGCAAGGCAACATGGCTCTATATTGACGAGTTCCATGTGCTCTTAAATTCCGAGTATTCAGCAAAGTATTTGCAGCAGCTTTGGAAAAAGGTGCGTAAGCAGGGTGGCTTATGTACAGGTATCACGCAGAACGTCGTCGATCTGTTACAGAACTACACTGCAACAACTATGCTTGCAAACTCTGAGTTCGTGGCACTCCTTAAGCAGGCGAATACGGACAGCTCCAAGATGGCAGAGGTAATCGGCGTGTCAGAGGCACAGCTTCGGTTCGTAACCAATACTGCATCCGGTATGGGACTGATTAAGTGTGGTTCAGTGGTAATTCCGTTTGATAACCAGATCAGTAAGGATACAGACCTTTACAAACTGTATAACACCAATATTCACGAAAAGATTGCGGAACAGAAGAAAAAAGAAGCAATGTTGCAGGAATAACAGATGAAATTTTATAATATCTGTAGTATAATCAAGAGGTCGGATGAATGTCCGGCCTTGATGATTATAAATGAGGTATTCCTTATGTTTAAGAAGAAACCACACAAGACGCAATATGATAAAACAAATAAGAAAGCAGTTCTTAAATGTAGCATTTGTACCGGAGAACAGGTGGCTGGATTTAAAGATATTCATACCGGACACTTTGACGAGATTATGTTGATTCGGGATGCAGCGGACCTGGATGCATTTATGGAAATGTATGATGTGGCAGCAATTTCTAAGGAATATTAGTAATCATTAAGGAAAGGAAAATTTGAATTTTACGGCGAGGTTAATTATGAGAAAAATAGAGGATAGGACAAAAAAGATGATTTTAATAATTGCAGTAGTTGTTTTTTGTATTGCATTAATATTTGGTGGAATAATGATATATGGAAGATACCAAATGAGTAAAATTCCAAAATTGTCCTTTCAAGAAATTCTTGAATACACTACAAAAGATAACGCTGATGCGGTAATAACGGTTGGAATTGTAAAGGATGGGCAGATTTCTTATAAAGTATATGGTAAAAATGGCAAAGAACTTCCGGCAGAACTTCATACATATGAAATTGGATCTCTTACAAAAACATTTACAGCTGCTTTGATTAGTAAGGCGATACAGGAAGAAAAAATAAATATTGATTGTACAATAGACAACTATTTATCTTTACCGGAAGGAAATACATATCCAACAATAGAGGAACTATTGACACATACTTCAGGCTATAAAGGATATTATTTAGAAAGTCCTATGGTTTCTAACTTTTTTAATGGTAGAAATGATTTTTATGGTGTTACAAAAGAAATGGTTTCTGACAAAGCAGGCAACTTGAATATGGATAAAGCAAGTTATGATTTTGTATATTCTAATTATGGTTATGCAGTATTAGGACTTGTTCTTGAGTCGGTATATGAAACGGAATATACAAGCTTGTTAAATAATTTTGCACAAAATGAATTATGTTTAACCTCAACACAGATTTCTGATAAAAGCGGAGACCTTGGAAAGTATTGGGATTGGAAAGAAGGCGATGCATATTTGTCAGCGGGAGCTGTCACATCAAATATTGAGGATATGCTTTTATACGCACAGATGCAACTTGAAGATAATTCATATTTTTCAGATTGCCATAATAGCCTGAAAAGCATTAATGCATCAAACGAAATGTATAAAACCATGGGTATTCATATAGATGAGATAGGAATGTCTTGGATTATTGATAGTAAGAATAACATCATATGGCATAATGGTGGTACAGGAAATTATAATAGCTATCTTGGTTTTAATCCCGAAACAGGTACAGCTGTTGTTGTGCTTTCAAATCTCGCCCCGAATTATAGAGTCCCAGCTACTGTATTAGGTGTAAAACTGTTATTAGAACTTGATAATGAGAAGTGAAACTTTCAGTAATACGCTCTGTTGTTGTGCTGATTTTTCTGCGTTATACTCCTTCAAAAAGGAGTGTGCTCTTATGGGTAAAGAAATCTATAACATTATCAATGATATGGCAGAGGTACTAAATGCATCACAGATGCAGAAATTGCAAGAAGTTTTAATAAATCGTTTGTCAGAGAATAATACAGTTGACTATTTACAAACCGATAATGAGGAATTTCTGGATATGTTTTTAACTGCAAAGCATTTAGAAGGGTGTTCTGACAAAACGATACGCTATTATAGGTGTAATATTGAGAAGATGCTGGAGACAATTAACATACCGGTGATAAAGATAACTACCGAAATGTTACGAAAATATCTTGTAGAGTATCAAGCAATAAATAATTGTGGAAAGGTGACTATTGATAATATTCGTAGAAGCCTTTCCACATTCTTTTCTTGGTTGGAGGAAGAAGATTATATAATAAAAAGTCCGATGAAAGGAATTCATAAGGTGAAGGCAGCGATTATTGTAAAAGATACTATTTCAGATGAGAAAGTTGAGATCCTTAGGGATAATTGTAATAATTTACGTGACAGGGCAATGATTGATTTCTTGCTTTCGACAGGAATTCGGGTAGGTGAATTGGTAAGATTGAACATTGATGATATAGATTTCTCAGAACGTGAATGTGTTGTTTATGGAAAAGGAGATAAAGAACGTAAAGCTTATTTTGATGCAAAGACAAAGATTCATTTGATAAACTATATCGAATCAAGGACAGATAATAATAGTGCATTATTTGTTTCTCTGAATAAACCACACAATAGACTTACTGAAAGTGGTGTAGAATTACGTTTGCGAGAAATGGGTAAGAAGTTAGGTGTAGAAAAGGTGCATCCACATAAATTCAGGAGAACTATGGCAACTAGAGCAATTGAAAAGGGAATGCCGATAGAACAAGTACAGAAGATACTTGGACATGAACAGATAGATACAACGCTTAGATATGCTATGGTAAATCAAAATAATGCGAAAATGTCCCATAGAAAATATATTTCTTAGTGATTGATAAAAAGAGAAATAAGGGTTATAATTAATTAAGCAAGATAAAATTATGATAGAATTTGGATAAGGAGGTTGCTATGATACAGATAAGACCAGTTTCGGACTTGAGAAATAAATTTCCTGATATTGAAAAAGCGGTTGGAGGAGGAGAACCGGTATTTTTAACAAAGAATGGATATGGTGCAATGGTTGTATTAAGCTTAGAGGCGTACTCGAGACTTACAGATGGTGTTGAGGCTGCATTGGATGAGGCGGACAGATACGCATCAGAGAATGAAAAAAGATATACACATGAAGAAGTTTTTTCAAATCTTCGAAGGAGGGTAAATGGCTGATACACAGTATGAATTAAGGTATTTACCTTTATTTTACGAGGATTTAGAACAAAAAGTTATATATATATCAGAAACTTTGCATAATGAAAAAGCAGCAAATGATTTATTAGATGCAGTTGAAAAAGCGATAATGGAAAGATTACCTATTGCGGAATCATTTGAACCATTTCGCTCTGTAAAAGAAAGGCAATATAAATACTATCGTATTTATGTTAAGAATTTTGTTATTTATTATGTTGTAATAGATGGTATTGGTTCTAAAAAAATCATGGAAGTTAGACGTTTTTTATATAATAAACAAGACCGTGAACAGTTGATATAAATCAATCAACTACGCGGTGAATTTGAATTTGCTGGTGGTGAATTTGAATTTCTCTCGCTGTCTGGTTTGATATAAAAATTTGATTATTTGAAAAAATCAAAAAATAACGTAGCGTGATATATTGCTTGTCACGCTACGTTATGTACTAATATGGACCTTGAAAGGAGGCAGGATATGTCATTATACACAACAGGAGAGCTTGCAAAGAAGTGCAACGTTTCAGTAAGAACGATTCAATACTATGATGAAAGAGGTATTTTGGTGCCAACAGATTTGACGGAAGGGGGACGAAGACTGTTCTCCGAAGAGGATGTTGCCACATTGGAAACGATTTGCTTTTTAAGAGATTTGGATATCTCTATAAAAGATATTGCTGAAATATTGGAATCCGAAGAGTCAAAAAAGGTAATCGAACTTTTGCTTGATGAGCAAGAAAAAAATATTCAGGCGGATGTCAAGAAAAAAACGAAACAATTAGAAAATATTAAAGGCATAAGAAGTTCTTTGGCTTCTTTCAAGGATGGGTCGCAAAAAACAATTCATGACATATCATCGATTATGGAGGAAAAAGAAAAGCGAAAGAAAATGTACAAAAAAATGCTGATCATAGCAATTCCGTTAGAAATTGTCGAAATTGTTACTTTTGTGATTGGTATATTAAAAGGAATCTGGTTGCCATTTTTTGTGGTCATGGCAGTGATTCCTATTTGTGTAGCAATTATGTTTGGCTATTGGTACAAGCGGGTAGAGTATCTCTGTCCGGAATGCCATACCAGATTTCAGCCAAAGAAATTAGAAGCATTCTTTGGAAATCATACGCCAAAGACACGAAAGCTAACTTGCCCTACCTGCAGGAGGAGAATCTGGAGTTTGGAAGTATATAGAAAAGAGGTGGATGCATAATGGAAACAATTAATTTGAGTAAGAAACAATTTGTGATATACATGGCAGTCGCATTTGGGTTGGCCTGGATTTTAGAAATGATAGCAAGTATTTTTAGCAATAATGGAAATCAGATGGTGTTTGCTGTTATCTTGATGATTACCATGTTTATGCCATTTCTTGGAGTACTGATAGCCAGAATCCCACTAAAAGGTATGGGATGGGTACCACATTTAAAAGGGAAAATTCGTTATGTATTCTTTGCCCTTTGGATGCCGGCGTTATTAAGTATCCTTGGAGGGGTCTTGTTTTTTGTGATTTTCCCGGATACATTTGACTCTGAATTTATGACGTTAAGAGGTCTTTTAGAGGAAGCGGGAGCGTTGGAACAGTTTGAAGCAAAAGGTATCACTATGCCAATGTATTTGTTAATTACTAGCATTCAGGCGGTAACTGTTGCACCATTTATGAATATGTTTGTTGCATTAGGCGAAGAGGTCGGTTGGAGAGGTGCGCTGTATCCATATTTGAAGAAGAAGCTGGGTGTTACTAGGGGTCGAATTGTAGGTGGTACTATTTGGGGGGCTTGGCATTGGCCGATTATGATTTTGGCTGGATATGAGTATGGTAAAGAATATATTGGCGCACCGGTACTTGGTCCGATTGTGTTCTGTGTCGCTACTATTATGATGGGGATATTATTTGATTATGTATATGAAAAGACAGAGACCATCTGGTTGCCATCTCTTATGCATGGTGCTACCAATGCATTTACTATTTTTGCATATCTGGTAAAACCTGATTATTCCAATATGGCAATACTGGGACCGGCATATATCGGTATTATCAGTATGATTCCGATGATTGTTATGGCGGTCATTATTTGTGTAAAGAAGAAGAGGGATTGAGTATTAAATGGATATTCAATCGCACTAACAAATTTCAGTTTCATGTTTCTTTAAATAATTGAATATTGAATGATTTTACATAGCCGTTAAGGAGTAATTTTTGCTCTCTAGCGGCTTATTTTATTTTCCAAGTGGAGGGAGGTGAGAAAATTGAAAATTAAAAAGGTCGATGACAAACCAATGGTAATCCATACCAAACAGAAAGCCAAGATTCATACCCATGAACCAAAGCAGGCAGCTATCAAGGGAAGTAATGTCTATACCGTAGACAGAGATCCGACCAAAAAGAAAGCTGATAATGGCAAGTATCGAAAGAGCACGGTTCATCAGGTGCAAAAGGAAGGAATGTTTTCCAAGTATCGAAAACAGATGAAGCAAGCCGGGCAGTCTATCAAAGTGAAGGACTCTTCCCTTCGTAATGCCGGAATGGTAGGCGGTAAGGTTATGACAGACCAGATAGAAGGTGGTCAGGAAATACAACAGTCAGCAATGATTATGTATGAAGCCTCAAAGCCTGTTACGGGTACTGCGTCAAGAGGTGCAGAGTTATTTAAGCGGCAGGTAATCAATCAGCAGAAACGAAAGATTAAAAAGGTGGAAGCAGGAAAGAAGATTGCCAAGAAGGGTGTAAAGGGTACAGCCAAAAAAGTGGCAAAGGAAAGCAGTAAAAAGGTAGCAAAAGAATCGGCAAAAAAGGTTGCGAAAGAAACCTCCAAGGTTGTTGCCAAAACTGCAACGACAGTTGCCACAACAGCGGCTGGTACGGCGGTTTCCCCGGGAGTCGGAACTGTGATTGGTATTGCAGCCGGGGAAGTTGTCGGGGAAGCAGTAGCCTACAAGATGGATAAGCAGGACATGACTAACAATGTCCGTTCCAGAAAGATTAAGTTCTTTTTGGATAAGATGAAAGCACAGGACGAGCAGACGGATAGCATAGCGAAGCTGGTTAAGGATATTTTTGTGCAGAAGGGTATGTTCGTTGCCAAGTATGTGGCTAAACTTGTTTTGCCGATTCTGTTAGGACTGGTGCTTTTAGTGTCGGTAGTAGCGATTCCGGTAGTGGCAATCGTGGGAACTATCTACAATTCACCGTTTGCCATATTCTTGCCGCCTCTTGAAGATGGAGATACTGTTACAACCGTAGCAAGTGCGTATGTCGCCGACTTTAACCGGGAAGTGAATGAGCTTAAGAGTAACCATACCGGATATGATGACGGAAAGATTGTATATGTTGGATATGAGGGAGAAGGTAATCCAAGTAACTACTATGACATACTTGCAATATATATGGTCAAGTATGGTGTGGGAGATACAGCAACCATTATGAATGACACTTCAAGGGGATGGCTAAAATCTGTGGTAGATGATATGTGTACTTATACGACTTCTTCCGGTTCTGAAACAGAGACCGTGGAAAATGAAGATGGTACAACCACAACGACTACTACGACCTATCTGTATGTAAACGTAACATTGAAGTCCTGTTATACCATGGCAAATGAATATGGTTTTACGCAGGAGCAGATGGATTTGCTTGTGGATTTTATGTCGCCTGAAAACCTTGCCATTCTTGGATATAGTCCGGGAGGCGGTGGAGGTGACCCGGGAGTATGTTCTCTCACTGAGGCAGAGATACAGGCGGTTCTTGATGATATACCGGACGGGGCAGCCAAGGATGCGTGTGACTTTGCATTACACAGAGTTGGTTATCCATACAGTCAGGATTTGAGACATAGTGGTACGCACTTTGACTGTAGTTCCCTTGTTTACTATGCATGGCTTGATGCAGGTGTTGATATCAGCTATGGGGGAGCAACCACAGCAGGATATGAAGCACAGGGACTTGCTAATGCAGGAAAGACTACTGTGTATGAAGATATGCAACCGGGAGATTTGATTTTCTTCAGTTATGAAGAGACAGACGGATATCTTGATATTTCTCATGTCGGAATTTATGTGAGAAATGGAAAGATGGTAGATGCGAGAGGTACAGCGTATGGAGTGGTTTACCGGGATGTACCACCTAACACAGGAGCGATTGTAATGATTGGTAGACCAAATTAGGATTAGGCAGGGCTTATGGCTCTGCCTGTTATGATGGAGGTAGCTTATGAAGATAGAAGATATGGTTATGGTGATCAATAATCAAAAAGGGATAGAGAAGAACTTTCTCTGTTCTTTTGAGAGCTTTGTGAAGCAGTATGTAACGAATGCCTGTGATAACTTCTTTGAGGTTGCCGAGGTTATATCGGAACTGAATCATGCAAGTGAAAAGGATAACTCATTTTGTGAGATATACTTTTCACCGAATAAAACCATGTATGCGAGGTTCTGTGGAAGCCTTAATGAACTGAGAATGTTTGTTGCAGGGAAGTTAAACGATGGCATGACGAATGTGTTTGAGGAAGATTTTTGCGATAAGGAATGTCTGGATGTTTTGTACAGACTGGGTATTTCCACAGACAGAAGCATGGCTATTGCCAAATGGCCGCATTATGAAAAGCTGGAGTCAGATCTAATGCAGGGAGAGATTTACCACAATTTCAATGGCTCCGATTACCGCCTGATGGAGAAGTATTCCGGCAGAAACATGCTGTTTATGGATGTCAACTCCGGGCAGTTTGTGGTTGGTATTGGGGTGGAGTATTTTTGCAGATATCCCCAGGGAGAAGACCGAAATTCTGATTTGTGTGAGACAGGTATTGAATGGGGACATGGGTTGTATCTTGGAAATACCCCTTCAACCATTAACTTTGCATTACTACGCAGGGAACATGGTGTGGAGAGGGAGATTGACACGATAGATGCGTACCGGATTTCCCTAACCGAAAGGTTTGAAACCTATTATAGTCTTGCAAAGAATGAGACGATTTCAGAGTCTGTCAGAGAAGCAGCAACCAATGCCATGTATGAGGAGTTTGGAACTGGTAAGAGAGACACTTTCCTTAGTAAACGCAATGACGGAGATTATGACAAGGGATTCTTTGGCTCGACAACTAAGGAGAAGCACAGGGGGCGATAGGATGCAGGATTTTCAGATAGAAATAAAAGAGGAACTGGCAAGAGTGGAAACCATTCAGGCAGAAACTCTTGGAGAAGCCATTGATAAGGCAATGGAGCTTTATTATGACCAGAAGATTATTCTGGATGCGGAGGATATGAAGGGTGTGGACTTTCAGCCTATGCAGCAGGAAAAGACAAGATAAGGAGGATGACCCTATGGGAAAACAGAATAAAGAGATTATAGACAATATGGAGTTTCTGATGAAAGAGCTCCATAAGGAATGGGACAGAACGGGTGCTGTAAAGGCATCCGTTTTTATATCCCTTGAGGAAGTGGAGGATGTGAACAAGGTGATTCTGCATCGTATTGCCAAGCAGCAGAAGGAAGTGGAAAACGGGAATATCACATTCAAGAAAAGTGTGAGACTGTCAAGGGAGTGCTATGTATTACTGAGACTTGCCCGAAAGATTAAGACAGAGGAACACAGGACTTACCGAAATGGCACCTGCTATGAGTTTGAGGTGGCTCTGGACAAGGACGAATTAAAGCTCTTTAAGGATATGTTTGGTGAGAAGGTGAAGTAGATGGGAAAGTATCAGATTATCTATGCTGACCCGCCCTGGCAATTCAAGACTTATTCAAAGAAAGGCAGCCTGCAAAAATCAGCGGACTGCCATTATTCTTGTATGAGCATGGAAGATATTATGGCGCTTCCGGTGGAAACACTGGCAGCAGAGGACTGTGTACTGTTTTTGTGGGCTACTTTTCCTCTTCTTAGGGAAGGACTGGAAACCATGAGAAGATGGGGATTTACCTATAAGACCTGTGGATTCAACTGGGTAAAGCGGAATAAAAAGGCAGACAGCTGGTTTATGGGACTTGGTTACTGTGTAGTGGTATAGTAAATTTG
>DLKL01000021.1 GCA_002476495.1 Lachnospiraceae bacterium UBA7589 | reverse complement strand
TTTAACGGCTGCTTACAAAGCCGTCGATCCCGCGAAAGCTTACGAGCTGGACGAAGCCATTGCTCTGCTGAAAGCCGCTCCCAAAGCCAAATTCGACGAAACCGTCGAAATCGTGATGGGCTTGAATGTCGACCCGCGTCAGGCGGATCAGATGATTCGCGGCGTTGTCGGAATGCCCAACGGTACGGGTAAAACCGTCCGCGTTGCCGTTTTCGCCCGCGGCGCCAAAGCCGAAGAAGCGAAAAAAGCAGGAGCCGATGTCGTCGGCGCCGAAGATTTGATGGAAGAAGTCATGAAAGGCACCATCAATTTCGAACGCTGCATTGCGACCCCCGATATGATGGGTGTTGTCGGTCGTTTAGGACGTGTACTTGGACCTAAAGGCTTAATGCCAAACCCTAAGGCCGGTACAGTAACAATGGACGTTACAAAAGCAGTTAATGATATTAAGGCTGGTAAGATTGAATACAGACTTGATAAGTCAAATATTATCCATGTGCCAATTGGAAAAGCTTCTTTTACAGAGGAGCAGTTAACAGACAACTTCCAGACTTTAATAGATGCAGTTATCAAGGCAAAGCCTTCAGCTGCTAAGGGACAGTATCTTAAGAGCGTAGTAATCGCTTCAACTATGGGTCCTGGCGTTAAACTTAACACAGCTAAGTACTAATTTGTTCTTGATATAGCAAAAAGAGGGTGCTATGCATTTTTAATGCATAGCACCCTCTTTTTTGCTTCAGCATCAAAAATGTACAGAAAAGGATAGAAGATGATAGAATATCAGATATAATAAAAGAATATGTAACTGAATCTGTAAACAGTTCTTACATATGCAATAAAGCAAGATTATGCCTTGATGGCAATATGAATAAGACAATCCGTATCTGTATTAAAATTGTAATCTGGAAAAAACAGGGTTGATGCAAAAAGATATGAAGATATACTCAAATATCTCTATTGTTATAATAGTATATAATATATAATAAGTCAAGAAAAAATTGCTGATAAAAGAAAAACACATAAATAAAATTCAATATAATAAAACAAATGCCGAAAAAATTAAAGCGCTATATACGGAATATGCATACAGTGACGGACTATGACAGAAAAATATTGCGTAATTATCTCATATAGTGTAAAATATTGGTAATTAGACCTATGTGTTTAAAAAATAAGTTTATGTTAAGGGGGAAATGTATGAAATCAGGAATCAGGAAAATGTTAAGCTGTCTTTTGGCATTAGTTACAGTTTTTGCCATGTGCCCATTATGTCCTAAGGCAACAGAACCACCGCAAACCGGTAAAATAGTAAACATTGATGAGCTTAAGGCGGCTATTGCCAATGCTGAAGACGGGGACATAATTACTCTTCCCGATACCCGGGGCTCGTCACCATACAGGTATGAGATTGGATCCGGTGAGGAGCTTGTAATTGATAAAAGCATTACCATTGATTTAAACGGTAACTATATTTTTATGATTGATAGTGCCAGTACTATAAGAATCAGTGAGAATGTAACGGTTAATATAATTAATGATTTGTACACAAATGGTTATATTCAAATGCCTATGGGTTCTGCCGTGGAGGGAAGAAATGCCTTCGTGGTGGAAAATGGAGCCACCCTTAATATAAGGGGAAATATTACATGCAATGGCACTCTCAAGATAGAAAGTGGGAAGCAGCCGGATGGAAAGGCAGGCAGTATTAATGTATATTCAGGTAGTTATTATTACAAGAATTACACAGATAAGCAATTTGACGTAAATGACGGAACACTTGTGATATATTCGGGAATATTTCAGGATAATCCGGAAAAATATATGGCTTCGGGAACCGAATATATAATCGAGAATGAAAACTATGAGGTACTCCGTCCTATATCCGGAAATTTCAAAAAAATACTTACCGATGGTAAGATAGTTGTAAATGCCATAAAGCCTGTATATGATGCAGCAAATCAGGAAGAAGCTGCAGAGGCAGAGGAAGAAGCAGCAACAATGGTAAATGTGGAACTTGAAAAATACAATGAGTCTGTGGATGAACTTTCGTTTTATGCATATTGTCTGGATTTGGATAATAATAAGTTTCTGGTGGTTTATACAGATTATTCTGAAAAAGATTATATGACCCCTGAAAAGCATATTATTGAGGTTGAATTTAAAGGAAATATAAGCTCTTCTGTACTCTCCCGTGTGGAAAAGTATGCGGCACGCATTCCGGATAATTTTAATTATGGCGGAAAGTCAGTATGTATTAACGATTTGGAGGTAATTAATCTTTTTACTACAGGCTTTGATTCAAATGATCTTGTGTGCATGGCTAACATGGCTAATTATTCAGGAGAATTAAAAAGCATATTTGAAAATACCAATATTCAGCTTCGGGTTCATAATTCCATGGCAGGAGCAACAGATGATTTCACAAAAATGAGTGCCGGCAATGCAACAATAAGTGCTGACGGAACTGTATGCTGTGCATTTCCATGGTTTTTGGCTGTTGCAAAGCAGATTATTTATGTACCTGACCAGGTGGCTTTGGACGAGGATTCTCTTATAGCTGCTGCAAAGGAAAGGATAGACAGCTACCTTGGGGATTCCGGCATAGTCAATATCACTAAAGGAGGTTTATTTGAATCAATAGGTAGTGAGGATTTGCAGAACATGATTATCGGTAATCTTGAGCTTCAGACTAAACCACAATATTATTTCAATTTCGAGATTGACAATAATACTTACAAATTCTTTATTATACCTGACAGCAGTAAAATGGTTACTCCGGAGTGCAAGACAGTGGATATTACAACTGACGTATCTGTTGAGACACAATCTTCAAAGGTTCCTCTTGATGCAAGCATACGCTCAAATTATGTTACGGATAATGAAAAATGCAATTACATAAAGGATACCCTTGGAACAGACAAAATTATTAGTCTTGACATAAAACTTTATTCGGGTTCAAACGATGAATATGTATCAAAACTTGATAACAGCACATTTGATGTGTATGTGCCTCTTGGGGATGAGTTTAAGGATATGGAGCTTTCAGCATACTATATAGATGATGAGGGCAATATAGAAGAACATCCGATAGAGGTTAATAATGGTATTGCCAGCTTTGAAACAAATCATTTTAGTATATATACTATAGCAAAAACAGGTAAAAACATATGCAATATAAACGGCAAAGCCCATAAGCTTACGGCTGTCCCTGCAAAAAGTGCCACAGCCCAAGCCGAGGGAAATAAGGCTTACTGGATATGTGATTGTGGAAAGTGGTTTATGGATGCTGACGGAAAGACAGAAATTACTGATAAGGCATCTGTAATTATTCCTAAGCTTAAGGAAAACGAGAATGATATCAAAGAAGATACAAAGCCAAATACAGAAAACAAGGACAACAAAAATGACAAAGCTCCAAATACAGGAGACGAAATATGGATGCTTTTTGCTTTAATGATGCTTCTTGGCACCGGGCTTATGGTAACAGGAAAGCTTTCAGGAAAAATCAAATAGATTTTACTTAAAAATATAAATACTGTTAAATTCTAAATTGCCAAGGGCTGCACCTTAACCGGTTATGGTTTAGGTAGCAGCCCTTAGCTTATATTTTAGATATTTTTGTATATGATTATTTATTGGGATAATTTGTGCATAATGTATGAATAATCTTGATTTTCTTACTGTAAGATAGTAAAATAGTACTTGATTGAAATAAATTTAGGGGGTACATATAATGGACAAGGAACAAATTACAAAAAAGCTTGAAGAAGTTATACTTGATGTTATGCCGGAAATTGAGAATGTTAATATGAACGTATCCATGGTTAATGAGTATGGCATTAATTCAGTTTCAATAATTAAGATCATAGTAGCTGCCGAAGAGAAATTTGACGTATCATTTTCTGATTATGAGCTGGCTCTGTCAGCATATGATACTTTCGCTGATCTTGCGGCAACAATAGCAGAAAAATTATAATGTATTGGAGGAAAATATAATGGCAGATAAGAAAAAATTACCTTTGGCAAAACCACTTATTACATCATGGCAGTGGCATGCTACATTATTTTCAATTCTTTCTGATGATGAAAATGCAAAAAAGTGGATATATAGCAATTATATCCAACTGCGTTGCTACGATATTGAGGAGAGATGGACCGGAGATACTATTCTTCTTACAGATATGATGCCGGGAAGCAGCTCTTTGAAGCAGTGTCCTTACCTTATGTTCTCTCTTATGACTGAGGCACAGATTAAGAGCTATTGTGGCAATATTATCGATTTTATAATCAAGACAATAGATTTGGGCGGATATGTATATGGTGTATTTGATGAGGCCAAGATTTTATGCAATGCAGAGGTAGATTACAAATTCCCTCATGAATTGTTCATTTATGGATATAACAAGGATAAGGAAGAGTTTTATGTCGGAGATTTTACATTTACAGACAAATATTCACATAACACAGTTTCCTTTGCTGATGTAGAAAGAGGCTATGAGGTTATTACAGAACAGGATGATCATATCTTTAAGGATGATTATAAGGGTGGCAGAGGTCTGTATGTTATTATTAAAAATACAGATACAGCAACATATGAGCTTGATCTGGAGCTTATAAAGGTAAACCTTAGAGAATATCTCAATTCGGTTGATTCTAAGAATCATTTCAGAATGATGAGAAACAGATTTAATGATACAACCTTTGGTATAAAGGTGTATGACAGGGTTCTTGCCCAGGTTGAAAAACAGCTACACAAGGAAGAACCGGATTTTGACATAAGGGCATTACATGTACTTTATGACCATAAGGCACTTATGCTTGACCGATTAAAATATCTCATGAATCACGGATATCTTGTATATAATCAGGATACACTTGATGAGTATAAGACTGTGGTTGATAACATGCTGGCAGCCAGAAATCTTCTTCTTAAGATTTCAATTACAGGAGATATTGAATCCTCTTCAAGATTCAAAAAGTATTTTGATGGAGCGAAGGAAAAGGAAATCAGTATTTTGTTCAATGTTCTGGCAGAGCTTGAAGACAAATAAAGCCTGATTGGAAATATGCTTATGAAAAGGGGTGCACCTTTGCACCCCTTTTCACAATTTAATCTTAAGATTCATATGTGGAGGTCGATTTGGAAAAGGTAAACATAGTATTGAAAAAGGTGGATATTGATTTTTTTGAACAAAATTGGAATCAGCTTTTGCTTAAGGTGTATCCCGCCAGAAGAGAAAAAGTTATGAAGCTTAGGAATAAAAAGGCTGCTGTTATGTCACTTGCAGCCGGAATTGAGATTCAGAAAATAATAACTTCAAAATTTCATGTTCTTCCTGAGGATATAAGAATATTTTACAATGAAAATGGGAAACCGGTCTTTGCCTGTGAGGACGAATTTCATTTTAATCTGTCACATTCGGGAGATATGCTGGCTATTGTATATGGAAATACAGTCTGCGGAATCGATGTAGAAAGGACAGATCAATTTAACTTAAAGATTTCAAAAAGATGCTTTACAAAATCTGAGGATGAATATGTTAACGGTATCTCAAACAAATCAGTCATTGGGAAATCGGAAGGCTTTGGAATTAACAGACGTTTTACAACAATATGGACCATGAAGGAGGCTTATTTAAAATATAAAGGAACGGGGATTTCTGTTCCGTTGAATTCCTTTACGGTAAATCCTTATGAAAAAACAGTAGAGGGAGAAAAGGTAAAGTTTTTTACAAAGGAAGCCGGGGATTATGTATTGTCAGTCTGTGTTGGAAAGTATGTAACAATAATGCATGATTTATCTTGACAAAGAAAAATATATATTGTACAATAACCACTGTTGCAAAGGAATTTGTGATATGCGGTAGTAGCTCAGCTGGATAGAGCACTTGGCTACGGACCAAGGTGTCGGGAGTTCGAATCTTCTCTGCCGCATTTAAGGACATAAAAAAGTACTTGATTTTTTGACTATCCTAATGTATAATATGTCCTTGTGATGGGCTATCGCCAAATGGTAAGGCACTGGACTCTGACTCCAGCATTTCAAGGTTCGAATCCTTGTAGCCCAGCTTTAGCAGTCTCGGTGGGATTGCTTTTTTTTTGCCTTTTATGCACATATTATCATATTTTTTAAGACATAATATTTTTATTTGACAAACTGGCAGAAATGCTATAGAATTTCACATGTTATATACATTTATGGAGGAAATAAAATGAGTAACATAATTTATGTTGTCCCATGGGCAATATGTAATACAGACAGCATATATGTAAAAAAAGTGCCAAGCGACGCTGCTCCTGCACCCGTAGCCGGACAGGTGATAGATGATTGGTGTATAAGGAATGTTGTGCCTAATCCTGACAGGCGAAGCAAGGATGTGTTTGCCATTGTAGATGTTTATAACGGTTACAAGGAAAAAATGAACGAAAAGGGCATGTCCGTATTTTCACTGAACAACTCGGAGAGTAGATTAAAGGAATGTGGTTATACAAAGGCATCTGAAGAGGAAACCCTGTATATAAAGACCAAGGTAATGAAATTGGGAAAAACTGCTAAAAATCAATATAAAGGCTGAAAAAAATACGAGTATATATATTTATATATATACTTTTATTTTTTCGTGGGAAAGCTTAGCAAAAGTACAAAGTGATGGGAAGGATAAGGGGGAAACGTATATGATAGAGATTGGAAAATGGAATAAGCTTAAGGTTATACGCTCTAAGGATTTTGGTATATATCTTGGAGAAGAAAATGCTGCAACAGCGGATACGGTACTTCTTCCGAGAAAACAGATACCTGATGGAGTTAAGGCCGGTTCCGTGCTTGATGTGTTTATATACAAAGACTCAGAGGACAGGCTTATAGCCACCGTGAATAAACCTTATATTACAATCGGAGAAATAAAAAAGCTTAGGGTTAAGAGTGTTCTTCCGATAGGAGCCTTTATGGACTGGGGACTTGAACGTGATATTTTTCTTCCCTTTAAAGAGCAGACCACCAAAGTTAAGGAGGGAGCGGAATATCTGGTAAGAATGTACCTGGATAAAACTCAGAGATTATGTGTATCGATGAAGCTGTATGATTACCTGCTGCCTCTTGAAGGATATACAAAGGGTCAGCATTTTACCGGAACGGTATATGAATATAAAAAAGGCTTTGGAGCATTAGTGGCCATAGATGACAAATATTCAGGATTAATTCATGAAAGTGAGTTATTTAATAAGGTGCACATTGGAGAAACGGTAAAAGGGCGAATAGTGAATATCCGTGAAGATGGAAGGGCTGATCTTGCCCTCAGAGAGCCTATACATGTTCAGATTAATGAAGACAGTGAAATGGTATATGATATAATTAAAAGCTATAGGGGAATTATAAGCTTTAGCGATAAAACAGATAAAGATATTATACAAAAAG
The DNA here is from genome assembly GCA_002476495.1 of Lachnospiraceae bacterium UBA7589. GTDB lineage: Bacteria > Bacillota > Clostridia > Lachnospirales > Lachnospiraceae > Coprococcus_C. Next base: position 2,125 of record DLKL01000021.1, on the reverse strand, counting down.
AATTCGGATTAAGCAAAAATGCATTTAAGCGTGCTGTTGGAAAGCTTTATAAGGATGGCAGAATAACCATAGACAAAAAAACGGGTGAGATAAGTATATTTGGAGATTAGATGATGTTATATACTATAAAAGGAGGACTATTTTATGAAAACAATTATTAGCACACCAAAGGCACCGGCGGCTATAGGACCTTATTCCCAGGCTGTTGTCACAGGAAATATGATATTTACGTCAGGAATGATTCCTATTATCCCTGAGACAGGACAGCTGGAAACAGGAGATATTAAGGCACAGGCAAGACAGGCGATAAAGAATCTTATAACACTGTTAAAAGAATCAGGCTCTGATGCATCCAAGGTTATTAAAACTACAGTATTTATAAAGAATATGGATGATTTCTCTCTTGTTAACCAGGTATATGGTGAATTCTTTACGGACAATTATCCTGCGCGCTCCTGTGTAGAGGTAGCCAGACTTCCGAAGGATGTTCTTATCGAGATAGAGGCTATAGCGATAAGATAGCAGTCATGAAAAACAGGATTTTTGTTGTTTTGGCAGTTTTGTACATATTGTATAATATGCTGGTTTTTGCTGTTTATGGCTGGGATAAGAGGTGTTCGGCAAGGCATAAAGCAAGAATTTCGGAAAGACGGCTTATAATGCTTGCCTTTTTGGGAGGCGGAGAAGGAGCCTTTCTTGGAATGCAGGTTTTCAGGCATAAGACAAAACATATGAAGTTTCAAATGCTTGTTCCCTTTTTTGCTTCTGCCCAGATATTAATCTGGATATTTGCTTCTATATATTTTATCACCGGATAAAATCTGACATTTTGTATAGCTTTTTTATGCTGTTAGGATAAAATGTGATTTTTTTGTTGCATAATTGTTATGTGGTGGTAAAATATTAATGTATTTATATTTACTGGGAAAGGAAGTATGAAATATGAGTAAAAATATTGATTGGTCAAATCTGGGGTTTGGCTATATTGAAACAGAAAAAAGATTTGTAGCTAATTATAAGGACGGAGCATGGGATGATGGGTGCCTTACCTCGGATTCCATGGTTACAATCAGTGAGTGTGCCGGTGTCCTTCAGTACGCTCAGACCTGCTTTGAGGGGCTCAAGGCATATACAACAGAGGATGGACATGTAGTATGCTTCAGACCGGACCTTAATGCCCAGAGAATGACAGATTCATGTAAAAGATTGGAGATGCCTACATTTCCTGAGGATAGATTTGTAGATGCTGTTGTAAAAACAGTAGAGGCTAATATTGATTATGTACCACCATATGGTTCCGGTGCTACCTTATACATAAGACCTTATATGTTTGGAAGTGATCCTGTTATTGGTGTTAAGCCGGCAGGAGAATATCAGTTCCGTATTTTTGTTACACCTGTAGGACCATATTTCAAGGGTGGTGCAAAGCCTATAGTTATAAGGGTATCGGATTTTGACAGAGCTGCACCACATGGCTCAGGACACATTAAAGCAGGACTTAACTATGCAATGAGTCTTCATGCAATTGTTGATGCACACAATAAGGGCTTTTCTGAAAACCTTTACCTTGATCCTGCAACCCGTACAAAGGTAGAAGAGACCGGAGGTGCAAATTTCATTTTCATTACAAAGGATGGAAAGCTTGTAACTCCAAAGTCGGACAGTATATTGCCATCTATAACAAGAAGGTCATTGATGGTTGTTGCAGAGAAATATCTTGGCATGAAGGTTGAACATAGAGAGGTATTTTTTGATGAATTAAAGGATTTTGCAGAATGTGGTCTGTGTGGAACAGCTGCGGTTATTTCTCCTGTAGGAAAAATCGATGATCACGGCAAGGAAATCTGTTTCCCTAGTGGAATGGAAGAGATGGGTCCTGTTACAAAGAAGCTTTATGACACTCTTACAGGCATTCAGATGGGAAGAATTGAAGCACCTGAAGGATGGATTAAGGTAATAAAATAGATGTACAACTGTATATTGAGCGTAAGTGCGGAATAATATATAAAAAAGGATACTGCCTTTTGGTGCAGCATCCTTTTTTATACGCTAAAACATATATCATAAAAGGCAGACAGCCGGAAAAACCCCATCATACGAATAATAAAAATGTTGTATATACAAC